>JAFSIQ010000004.1 GCA_017439675.1 Lachnospiraceae bacterium | reverse complement strand
TCCGCAAACCGGACAGTTCTTATCCGGCATGTCCCATCCACAGCCACCGGCATATTTTCTTACTTCTTCCGACTCAAAATCACTGTAGTGACACTCGGTACAATAATAATGTGGACTAAGCGGATTCACTTCCGTAATTCCCGCCATAGTAGCCACAAAAGAAGAACCAACAGAACCACGGGAACCTACTAGATAACCGTCCTCCACCGACTTCCACACCAGCTTTTGGGCAATAATATACATTACGGCAAATCCATTGGAGATAATGGAGTTTAACTCCCTCTCCAAACGTTCCACTACAATCGGTGGCAATTCTTCGCCGTACATGCTATGGGCCTTGTTATAACAAATGTCTCGAAGCTGCTTATCGGAATCCTCGATAACCGGCGGACACTTATCCGGTCTTACCGGAGAAATCTTCTCAATCTGGTCTGCAATCAGATTGGTATTAGTAACAACCACTTCATATGCCTTCTTAGAACCAAGGTAAGCAAACTCTTCCAGCATTTCCTCGGTGGTGCGAAGGTACAACGGTGCCTGATTATCTGCATCCGTAAATCCTTGCCCTGCCATAACAATTCTTCGGTATACCTCATCCTCCGGCTCTAGGAAATGTACATCGCAGGTCGCAACAACCGGCTTATGAAATTCCTCTCCCAGTCTTACAATTCGTCGATTAATATCTTTTAAATCTTCTTCTGATTGAATGTTCTCGTGTCTGTCGCTTTCAATCATAAATCGGTTATTTCCAAGTGGCTGAATTTCCAAATAATCATAGAAATTCACAAGTCTTGCAATGGCTTCCTCTGATTTATTATCTAATATAGCACTATACAATTCGCCTGCCTCACAGGCACTACCGATAATCAGTCCCTCCCGTAGCTTCAAAAATTCACTCTTCGGGATTCGTGGCCTTCTTGCATAGTAGGTCAAATGGGACATGGAAATCAAACGATAGAGATTCACTCGTCCCACATCATTTTTTGCCAAAATTATTGCGTGATAGGTCGGCATCTTTCGAATGGCATCCGGATTTGCCGCACCAAATTGATTCACCGCTGAAAGTGTTGTAATCTCTTGTTCTTTCAGCATTTCCACAAACTTCACAAAAATTTCTGCCGTTGCCTTGGCATCATCCACTGCGCGGTGATGATTTTCTAAGGAAATGCCTAGCGCTTTAGCTACAATATTCAATTTATATTTCGACAGCGTTGGCAAAAGTACACGGGCCAAAGCCACTGTATCTAAGTAAGTAAACTTACACCCTAACCCTAAGTTTTTACAATTCTGCTCGATAAAACCGACGTCAAAGCCTGCATTGTGGGCAACCAGAGCCGCATCACCTACAAAGCTTAAAAACTCCGACAAAACCGCGTCGATTTTCGGAGCATCTACCACCATCTCATCGGTGATGCTAGTCAGATTGGTGATTTCAAAAGGAATCGGAACGGCCGGATTTACAAAGGTGCTGTAATAGTCGATAATCTCGCCATTTTTCACCTTCACTGCACCGATTTCTATGATACGGTCTTCCACCGAGCTAAATCCGGTTGTCTCGATATCAAATACCACATATGTATCATCCAGGGTCTGCTCCCCTGCATTCACAGCAATGTCTGTTAAATCGTCTACAAGGTAAGCCTCTACACCATAGATAACCTTAAATGGGTCCTCTTTATCCAAATCGTCCATAATATAGTGATTTGCATCTGGAAACGCCTGCACCACACCGTGATCTGTAATTGCAATGGCCTTATGACCCCAGTCATGGGCTTGTTTCACAATTGCCTTCGTATCAGACACTCCATCCATATCACTCATTTTCGTATGGCAATGAAGCTCCACACGTTTTTCCGGAGCCGTATCCTTACGTTTGGTTACGAAGCTTGGAATCTTTTTCACTCCGGTAACCGAACCAATGGTCAGCTCATGATCAAATTTATCAATGGTTGTTACGCCTTTAATTTTTAGAAAAGCACCCTTTTTGATAGCGTCTAAAATCACAGCAAGCTGTTCGTTTTTTACAAACATCTTCACCATAATGGTATCTGTGAAATCAGTCACTGCGAACATGACAATGGTCTTCTCGTTTCGAATCTCACGGGTATCAAAACTGGTGACTTGACCGCGAAAAGTAATCTCACCCATCTCACCCATGACGGTCTTCAGTTCAATCGGCTCGTCATCGAAATCTCTGCCGTAAACCAGGTTTGGATCCTCGGTCTTTTTCGCTGCCCGATAAGCTTCCTGTCGTTTTGCATAGGCCTCTGCCTTCGCCTTCTTCTCCTCTTTTTCGGCTTTCTTAGCTTCCTTCTCCGCCTTTTTCTCCGCGTTCAGTTCATCCTGCTTTGCTTCATTTGCCTCCACAATCGCATTGATTTCCTGCTGCAGACGAATGGCATTGTGTTCCTGAATCTTACTTTTCTTAGCCTTGTGATAATTCACGCGAATATCCACCGGTATATGGCAGCGCACTTCAAAGATTTCCTTCAAAAGTGTCACAATGGATTCTGCTTTTCCCTCTGCTACTATTGATTCTTCGAACTCCAGTGTCACAACATTTCCATTTTCAAATGTATATTTTGCATTGGCGAACATGTTGTGTTCCACAATGCTGCGTTTTTTCAGTTCCAGTAAAATGCTTTCCCTAAGCTCTCGCAACAGATTTTCCGGTGTATACTGGCTGGATAATTGATAGGTTTCGACTAACTCGACACATATCATCGTCTGTCCAAAAAGCTGTTCCTTGATGGCTCTTTCCATGGCATATATCACACGTTTTTCGAGTAGATGTGTGCTTAAAAAATGGACATGCAAATAAGTCCTGTCCGGATTGGTTGCAACCTTCGTTACCTCCACATCTCCAAACAAGATTCGAATATCTTCACTCACCTTTAAAGTTGGAAACACATCAAAAAACAACTTACTCATTTGTACTCCTTACGATTACTTGTCCCAATTCAGAAGTTCCTCTCTTAGAGTCTCTAATAGTTCCTCTTCCTTTACTTTCTTCACAATCTCACCCTTCTTGATGAGAAGCCCCTCGCCGACACCTCCGGCGATTCCGATATCCGCTTCCTTGGCTTCCCCCGGTCCGTTGACCACACAGCCCATCACTGCCACTTTGATGTCAAGCGGAATATCTGCCACCATATTTTCTACTTGATTTGCCAAACTGATTAAATCAATCTTGGTTCTTCCACAGGTCGGACAGGAAACAACCTCTATGCCGCCTTTTCGAAGTCCAAGTGTACGCAGAATTAATTTCGCTGACTTGATTTCCTCTAATGGGTCACCTGTCAATGACACACGAATGGTATCACCAAGCCCTTGATAAAGCATGATACCAAGTCCCACTGATGACTTAATATTTCCCGACAGAACCGTACCTGATTCTGTAATACCGATATGTAATGGGTAATTACATTGCTCAGAAATGAGTTCATGGGCCTTCACGCACATCAGAACATCAGAGGATTTGATACTTACTACCAGATTATCATAGCCCATGTCCTCAATGAGGTGCACCTTATCTAAGGCACTCTCAACAATCCCTTCTGCTGTAACACCACCATATTTTGCAACTAGTTCTTTTTCTAACGAACCACTATTTACACCAACACGAATCGGTACATCGTATTCTTTCGCCTTTTCAACCACCTGTCTCACACGCTCGGTATCGCCGATATTCCCCGGATTAATGCGGATTTTATCTGCACCATTTTCAATCGCCGCAATGGCTAATTTATAATCAAAATGAATATCTGCCACAAGCGGAATGTGAATTCTCTTTTTAATCTCAGAAAGAGCCTTGGCTGCCTCCATGGTAGGAACTGCACAGCGGATAATCTCACAGCCAACAGCCTCCAATGCCAAGACCTGGGCAACGGTTGCTTCCACATCCTCTGTTCTTGTGTTGGTCATGGATTGAATCGCTATTGGATTGCCACCACCAATTTTTACATTGCCTATTTGAATTACCTTTGTATGTTCTCGTTTCATTTATGCATACCTCCATGTCAAAATAAGATTGCGCACAAAGCGCAATCTCACCTATTTCTCTATTCTTGTAAAAACGAATTCATCTTCAAATTCCCGTTTTGTCAGTGTTAACTTACCATCCTCAATACTATAGTTATAAGAACCTAAGAACTCACTGATTGCCTCATCTATTTGACCTGCAGCAACTTTTCCATCTGTATCATCGGCTGCCTCTGCATAAGCAGTCGTATTCGACTTCAATGTAATGATTCTATCTG
>JAFSIQ010000047.1 GCA_017439675.1 Lachnospiraceae bacterium | reverse complement strand
ATTTGCGACTCGCTGTTGCTTGTCGCAACATACATTTTTACAACTCGCAATGCCAGCTCGTCTGTCGACTCGCTGTTGCTTGTCGCAACATACATTTTTACAACTCGCAATGCCAGCTCGTCTGTCGACTCGCTGTTGCTTGTCGCAACATACAAGTCACACAAAACAGACTTGTATGCAAGCGAGCTTGCACAAGTCGTTTTACGTGACTTGTGCATTGCTCGTTAGAATTACATATTATCAATGCCTTCGTACATGCTAAGGATTGGTCCGTATACAGCAGCTACAATCATACCTACGATACCCGCCATAATAACCATAGTAATTGGCTCCATCGCCTGTGTCAAAGCTTCTGTCGCAAGATCTACTTCTCTGTCATACAAATCAGCAACCTTCTCCATCATATCTTCGATATTACCAGTTTCTTCACCAATCTTAACCATCTGCACCAACATAGTAGGGAATACTTCCATGTCCTTCAAAGGCTTTGAAAGAGGAAGACCCTTGGCAACCTGTGCCTTTGTATTCATCAAACCATCACGGAAAATCTTGTTATCCATCATCTTAGCAACCTGTTCAATCGCATCTAACATCGGAATACCAGCTGCCATCAACGTACTTAAGGTTCTCGCGAATCTTGCTGTGTTGGACTTGATAATCAAATTACTGAAAATCGGTGCATTCACACCAACCTTAGCAGAAAACATCTGACCACCCGGTGTAGCAAGTGCCATCTTAATCACGAACACAATAACCGCAATCGCAGGAATCAGTATAAACCACTTAGTTCTAATAAAATCACTACCTGCCATCATGATTCTTGTAGGTAACGGCAACTGTGTACCCATATCCGCAAACATATCTACGAAGTTCGGAATAACCGCAACCATAACCACGATAACAACCAATACTGCAACTACCATTACCATTGCAGGATATGTAAGAGCTCCTTTAATCTTGCCCTTCAACGCATCATCCTTTTCAAAGTGAACAGAAAGGCGGTCAAAGGAAGTCTCCAAGCTGCCAGAAAGCTCACCAGCGGCAACCATGTTAATCATAATCGGTGGGAAAACAGCCGGATTCAAACGCATCGCATCCGCCAAAGTACCACCCTTCTCTACATAAATCTTCGCCTCTATGATAGCAGCCTTCAATGTCTTGTTATCCATCTGCTCAGATAACATCTCAAGTGCCGTAATAACCGTAACACCTGCATTCAAAATACTAACCATCTGCTTACAAACAATCGATAAGTCTCTACTCTTAACCTTTGCACGACCTATCTTTGCCGGTCTTACGTCGCCGGCATCACTAAGCTCTGTCACTGACAAGCCTTCAGCTCGCAACTTCTCTTGAGCCTTCTCACGATCCGCAGCATCAATGGTACCCTTCTTATTCTTACCATTCTTATCCACTGCCTTATAATTAAACTGTGCCATATGCTCCTCCACCATTCATCTCATGCCATATTCTGCTTAATATATCGGCGCTTTTGCATAACATATAAACAAAATATGAACATTTTATTAATTATAGCTATATTGATAATATACTATTTTTGTCAAAAACGCAATAAAAAAATGGAATTTTTGTAATATTATATGAATTTTCACCAAAATACTACAATCTTTTCTTCATTGCAACCTGATCCTGAGAATAAATCAGTGCATTTTCACGACTAATCGCACCCTCTTTATACAATTCGTACAAATGATCATCCAATGTAATCATTCCCATCTGACGGCTCGTTTGAATTGTCGACTGAATCTGATGTGTCTTCGCCTCACGAATCAAGCTACGAATCGCCGGGCTACCAAACATTACCTCGAATGCTGCCACTCGTCCACGTCCATCCTCTGCTGGAATCAACGCCTGGGAGATTACACCCTCCAAAATCATCGCCAACTGTACACGAGTCTGTTGCTGTTGGTGCGTTGGGAATACGTCGATAATACGGTCAATCGTATTCGCAGCTCCAATGGTATGCAACGTTGAGAATACCAAGTGACCAGTCTCAGCAGCCGTAATTGCTGTTGAAATCGTCTCGAGGTCACGCATCTCTCCTAAAAGGATAATATCTGGATCCTCACGGAGTGCAGCACGGAGTGCGTTACCATAACTAAGAGTATCCATACCAACCTCTCGCTGGTTAACAACTGATTTCTTATGACGATGTACATACTCTATCGGATCCTCTAGCGTGATAATATGATCCGTCAAGTTCTCATTCGCCTTATTAATAATAGAAGCAAGTGTGGTAGACTTTCCAGAACCTGTAGGTCCCGTTACCAACACCAAACCTCTCTTTCTCTTATATAGCTCTACAACCTCTGTTGGAATTCCCAACTGGTCTGGTCTTGGAATAATTGTCTCAACTCGACGATACGCTGCTGCCATGTTACCACGATCCATAAATACATTCACACGGAAACGTCCTGTCTCGTCAGAATCGAAAGAAAAATCGACCTCACCTCTCTCTTTCAATACCTGCTTGTGACGCTCGTGCATTGTAGCACCAATCATCTCTGCCGCATCCATTGGCTCTAACGGTGGGCACTCAACCTCAATCAGCTTACCGTTAATTCTTAGCTTCGGCGGAATGCCTACCGCTATATGTACGTCGGATGCTTTCTGTTCCACAGAAAACGCAAGCAATTCTTTAATGTCAATCATATTTCTTCCCCTTTCAGTCTATTCTTTTAATATTCATCTCCTGCTTCGTATACAATCTTACGCATCTCAGAGATAGAAGTAATACCATTCAGCACATGCTTTGCACAACTGAGTTTCAAAGTCAACATACCCTCACTCAATGCAAACTTTTCAATTTCATTCGCCGGAGCATTCGTTGCGATAACCTGTTGCAAACCTCTTGACACTGGCATCATCTCATACACACCAATTCGACCTGAAAATCCCGTTTCATTACAAATCGGACAACCAGTTGGCTCATAAAGCACAACATCCTCTTCATCTTCCGGAACACCAAGCAATCTTTTCTCGTGTTCTTCCGCATATCTTGGCTGCTTACAGGTACATAAACGACGAACAAGACGCTGAGCAATAACACCTACCAAAGCATCACCCGCTGTATATGGTTCAATACCCATATCAATCAAACGAGTTACTGTGGAAGCTGCTGAGTTTGTATGTAGTGTAGATACAACCAAGTGACCTGTGATAGCCGCTTTAACCGCAATGTCCGCTGTCTCGCCGTCTCGAATCTCACCGATCATGATGATATCCGGGTCCTGACGCAGGATAGAACGAAGCGCTGCCGCAAACGTCATATCTGCTTTCTCATTAACCTGACACTGATTGATACCATCAATATTCGCCTCCACCGGATCCTCAACCGTTACAATGTTAACACCTTCTACATTCAACTCACTAAGAGAAGTGTACAGTGTAGTAGACTTACCAGAACCTGTAGGTCCCGTTACAAGGATAATACCATGTGGATTACTAAGAATTCCATCAAATACCTTTTCCTCTTCTGGACTCAAACCAAGACCAGACTTCGGTCTGGTAAGACCATCCTTCGAGGTAAGACGCATAACTGTCTTTTCTCCGTACACAGTTGGCAGCATAGATACACGGATATCAAACTCCTTTCTATCTACCATGATAGAGATACGACCATCCTGTGGCTTACGCTTTTCTGAAATATCCATTCCACCCATAATTTTCAAACGGGCACAAATACCTGACAAAAGAGAATAATCGTAAGACATTACCTGCTTCAAAACACCGTCAATACGATATCGAACACGAACTGACGACTCCATCGGCTCGATATGAATATCAGAAGCTCTCTGTCTTACACCACTTTCCAATATCTGCTTAACCAATAATACGATTGGTGAATTTTCAATATCAGCATTGTATTCATCTTCTTCCGCTTGGGACAACATATCCTGCTCACGTTCTTTACGATATGCTTCCGCAGCCTCCATCGCTTGATGATTACCATAGTACTTTCCAATGGTTTCCATCAAATCATCTTCCATTGCAAGCACTGCTTCTACCTGACAGTTTGTAACAATAGAAATATCATCAATCGCAATAATATCCATCGGGTCAATCATCGCCACGCGAAGTACATTCGGATTATTCTCATCAAAACCTAACGGCATGACGTTATACTTCATAACGATATCTTCCGGAATGGTAGACAACACTTCATCATCAAACTTGCAACCCTTCAAGTCGATGAAATCAACCCCCAACTGCTGTGTTAATACAGCAACCAACAGCTCCTGACTGATAATGCCAGAATCCAAAAGAGTCTTACCTAACTTCTGACCCTTCTCTTTCTGCAGTGCTAACGCTTCCTGCAATTGTTCCTCAGTGATTGCGCCTGCAGCTACAAGCAAATCACCCATTCTAATTTTCTTTCTTCCTACTCCAATACGCATATGCAAGACCTCTCATAAAATTTAGTTGATACTATTGTATCACATTACCAAAAAAAAGAAAACCTTTTATATAATTTTGTCTATTTGCATAAAACAATTTGTGGAAAAGCACTTTTCCGTCATTTCTTCATAGACTATTAAAAACACTTTAAGGGTACTCCTATGCAGACATTTAAACAACCACTTTCAAAAGAACTGGAATTCTACTACATTAAAAAATGCAAAACCGGAGACCTTGAAGCACGAAACATGCTTGTAGAATACAATCTACGTCTAGTTGCACACATCGTCAAGAAATACAATACTCCCGACCGAGATGTAGAAGACCTGATTTCCATTGGTACAATCGGTCTGATAAAGGCCATCAACACCTATGACGATTCCAAAGGTAACCGTCTAGTCACATACGCCTCTCGATGTATCGAAAACGAGATTCTTATGATGCTTCGTCAGGAACGTAAATGTTCCAGAGAATCATCCCTTTATGAACCAATTGGAACCGACAAGGAGGGGAATGAAATCAGCCTATTAGACATTATCGAATACGAAGATAGAGATATCGCGGAACAAATCATCCTAAAAGATGACATTGCTCATCTATGTAAGGTTCTAAAGACCCATTTGGAACAGCGGGAATATGAAGTACTAACCCTCCGTTACGGATTATTCCAATCAACCCCTTTAACACAAAGAGAGATAGCCGATAAATTAGCTATCTCCCGCTCTTACGTATCACGGATAGAGAAAAAAGCCATCTCCAAGCTACAAAAATCATTCAGCAGCCTTTCTGCGTAATACCATTCCTTTTTCTAATTTTACACCAAAGTCAACCTTTAATTGTTCCTTGGGATGAGGTGCACTTTCCACTGATTGTAAATCCTCATTCCAAATTGTTTTTACGGTAATCATTCGATTGCTCCCATCAAAACACATTGCCTCTATCTCTTCTCCCACCGAAAACTTATTTCGTTGGATAAAATGTGCACAACCTTCATCATCCACAGCTTCTACCGTACCAATATAGGTGTAATCCTTCACATACTCATTATTATCATAAACCTGAGAATCCGAATCTGTTTTTCCAAAATAAAAGCCTGTGGTAAACTGGCGATAGGTACACTTTCCGATTTCTTCTTTATAATAAGGAAGATTATCATAATATATTTCCGGCGATTTCATATAATCATCAATTGCTTTACGATATGTTCTTGCCACTGTAGCAACATACAGTGCCGTCTTCATTCTACCTTCAATCTTAAAGCTGTCTATCCCGGCATCTATCATCTCTGGAACGTGTTCAATCATGCACAAATCCTTTGAGTTAAAGATGTAAGTCCCCCGTTCATCTTCCTCTACTGGAAAATACTCTCCCGGACGTTTTTCCTCCACTACGCTATACTTCCAACGACAAGGATGAGTACATGCACCTTGGTTCGCATCTCTTCCCGTAAGAAAATGACTAAGCAAACACCTTCCAGAATAAGAAATACACATTGCACCGTGAATAAAACTCTCTATTTCCATATCTTCCGGAATCCGTTCCCTAATCTCCTTGATTTCCTTCAACGACAACTCCCTTGCTGACACCACGCGTTTTGCGCCCAATCCATACCAAAAACGATAAATCCCATAGTTGGTGTTATTCGCCTGAGTGCTAATGTGAAGTTCCATGTCCGGCAACACCCTCTTCGCAATAGTAAAGATAGCAGGGTCGGATATAATCAGCGCATCGATTCCAATCGGCTTCAATGATTCAAAATACGCCTCAACTCCCTGTAAATCGTCATTATGTGCAAAAATATTGGCAGTTACATACAGCTTAACGTCTCTTGCATGACAATATGCAACCGCCTCTTTCATATCCTCGATTGAAAAATTGTGAGCCTTTGCTCGCAAACCAAAAGACTCACCACCAATATAGACTGCATCAGCACCATAATCTACTGCAACCTTTAATACTTCTAAACTTCCCGCCGGAATCAACAACTCTACATTTCTCATATTTTTCTCCATACGTCACATTATCAAAATCAATCACATCAGCAAATTAGCATCTACTTTCCCATAATCCATTGTTTGTAAATCATCATTTGCACTTTACCGATAGTGCCACTCCATCTCCAATCGGAATAATCGACGTTTCCAACAATTCATGATTCTTCAAGGCATATAGGTACTCTCGCATCCGTCCATGAATGGTGCGATTCCGCCTATCGACCACATATTTCGAATCAAGCACTTCGCCATCCTGCAAAACATTGTCAGACACCAACACTCCATCCATTGCCAACAACCGAATCACATCCGGCAGAAAGTGAATATATTGCCCTTTTGCAGCATCCATAAAAATGAAATCAAAATTTCCTTCTAGTCCCCTCAAGATATCTGCCGCATCCCCTTCTAATAAGGTAATTCTATCTTCTACCTGAGCACGTCTAAAGTTGTCCTTCGCCTGTTCAATTCTAGGCTCCCACTTCTCAATCGTTGTAATATGCGCTCCTTCTGGCAAATATTGATTCATATAAATAGCCGAGTATCCCACCGCAGTTCCAACCTCTAACACGCGCATAGGTTTCTTAATACAGAGCATTGTTTTCATCCATTCCTTTGTCTCTTTCCGAATAATAGGAACCTCCTGTTGTCGTGCCTCTTGTTCGATTATACCGACAATCCCTTCATCATCCTTATTCATCGAATTGATAAAAGAAGTAATTCTTTCCTCTACAATCACGTCTCTCCCTCACTTTGTACATTACATATTGTTTGGCAAATCTCACTCGGTGACATTCCAGGTCCCAACACATAGGTCCCTGCTTGTATATCATCATGATATCCGCTAATATATGCACGGGCAATAAAAATATACTTTCCATCCACAATACCATTTTCCGCTAAAATAGTACCCACTGTACTGACATCTGTTCCACTCTCAATGGTAATGTTCATCGTCTCCTTAGACGTCGCCACATACGGCACATCACTAAACAGTTTGTACGAAAAATAATACCCACCAGTAAAGCCTTCCACCAATACCAAAATAAGGAACGCATTTATCATCATGCGAAACATAAACCAAAATATTGTAGCCGAAATACCTCTCTTATCTCCTGTCATATTCTTACTCCATATAACTGTAATCAAACTCTAAGTCTTCCACTATTGCCTCATAAACCTCTTCCAACTTTCTTGAAATCATCTGCTCAGCAATCAAAAACTCATTCACCAAAGGGTTTCGCAAAACCTTTTCATACTCTAATGCCAGATTGTGAATTTCCTGATAACGATTCACACCATCATCATAACTTTGCAATTCATAATTACGTCTACGAAAAATATTCATTGCTTGATATAGCTCCTGATTTTCCTTCACCTTATGCATCGCCTGCTGATAACGGTTATATTCTTCACTATCCTTGATTGTTTGATTTAGTATTCTTGCTTCATTTGTTACCAAGGATTTCCCCTCCTCTGACTGTAAACTATTAAACCTCTGTGATAATTGGCAAAATCATCGGATTACGCTTCGTACGTTTCCATAAAAACTCACCCAAATCATCTTTGATTGTGGTCTTAATTTTACCCCAATCTGTAATATTTCGGTCAAGGCAATGGTTCAGTGCGTCCTCCACAACATCATGGCACTCCTCCATCAAATCTTCCGATTCCCTCACATAAACGAAACCACGAGATACAATATCTGGTCCCGCCACCAACAAGTTGCTATGTTTCTCCAAAGCAACCACCACAATAATCAAACCGTTCTGAGACAAATGTTGACGATCGCGTAATACAATATTACCAACATCACCAACACCTAATCCATCCACAAGAATACCTTGTGAAGTCACGTGTCCTACCACATTCTTTTCATCCACAGATAACTCCAATACAGTTCCATTGCTCATAATCTCCACATTTTCTTTAGCAACTCCCATTTCTACTGCTAATTCTGCATGACGTTTCAAATGTCTGTATTCCCCATGAACTGGAATCGCATACTTTGGCTTTGTAAGAGCATAGATAAGCTTCAGTTCTTCTTGACAAGCATGTCCAGAAACATGTGTATCCTGAAAGATTACTTTTGCACCTTTCATTTCCAACTCGTTGATAACCTTGTTAATCGCCTTCTCATTGCCTGGAATCGGACTAGAACTAAAGATTACCGTATCACCTGGTTTAATACTTACTTTACTGTGGATATTTGCAGCAATTCGGGATAATGCTGCCATATTCTCCCCCTGACTGCCAGTGGTAATCAATACAATCTGTTCATCTGGATAACTCTTCATCTGCTCTATCCCAATCAAGGTATTGTCCGGAATCTGGATATATCCAAGCTCAGAAGCTGTATTAATAACATTCACCATGCTTCTTCCTTCTACTACAACCTTACGTCCATACTTATCTGCACTATTGATAATCTGTTGTACACGATCGACGTTAGAAGCAAAGGTCGCAATAATCAATCGGCTATTCTTATTCTCCGCAAATAAAGTGTCAAAGGTTCTACCTACAGTCTTCTCACTCGGTGTAAAGCCCGGTCTCTCCACATTAGTAGAGTCCGCCATCAACGCAAGAACACCTTTCTTTCCAAGCTCAGCATATCTCTGCAAATCAATAGTTTCACCAAACACGGGTGTAAAATCCACCTTAAAGTCTCCAGTGTGAACCAAAATACCAGCAGGCGTATAAATTGCCAAACCAGAAGAATCTGCAATCGAATGATTCGAGCGGATAAACTCAATACGAAAGCATCCAAGGTTAATGGTCTGTCCGTGCTTTACCACTTTGCGCTTCACATTGTTCAACAAATTATGCTCTCTCAATTTGTTATCAATTAAACCAACGGTTAATTTCGTTGCATAAATAGGAATGTTCAATTCCTTCTCGATATAAGGAATCGCACCGATATGGTCCTCATGACCATGTGTCACCACAATTCCCTTTACTTTATCTGCATTTTCTTTCAGATACGAAATGTCTGGTATTACCAAATCAATTCCTAACATATCTTCCTCAGGAAACGCCAATCCACAATCAATTACCACAATTGTATCATCATACTCAATGGCAGTAATGTTCATACCAATCTGTTCCAAACCACCCAAAGGGATTATCTTAACACTCGGTGCCTTTTCCATCTTTTGTCTGTTCTTAAAAGATTCACCCTTCTTCATATTCATTTTCAAAATTCTACCTCCGTATCACTTTCCTCTAATAACTCTTCAAAAATTGGGAATAGATTATTCAGTTCATCTTCATCCTCCACAAACTCGTACAATCCATATTCCTCATCCTTCTCATCTACATTCTCTTTCAAAATATAGCATTCGCCCTCTTCATCGTCATTTTCCATCTCTTCCACAGGAGCAACCAAATAATAATTCACTCCCATCAACTGCGTCTGCTCTAACACATAAAACTCTGCTTCTTCATCATCTTCAAATGTAATTATAATCGTTTCTAACTCTTCCATTCTATTTTTCCTTTCTTAACTTTTTCTTACCTACTTTTCCTTGTCCTGATTTTCCTTCATTTTCTGTTTTTCGATTGCATTTCTGTCAAATCTACACCTTCATATGCGGTTTCAACAACCCTCGTTTTGCATCGGATGTGCATCCAGATAGCTTTGCAATATCACAGCTGCTGCCATCTTGTCCACATATTCCTTGCGATGTTCTCTGCGTACCCCCGCTTCCATCAGAATTCGCTCTGATTCTACTGTAGACAACCTTTCATCCTGTAAATATACCTCTAATCCAGTTCTTCTCTCAATGTGTTCTTTGAATTCTTCTGTGGCTAAGGCTCTTTCCCCAACCGTATTATTCATGTTCTTCGGATACCCAAGCACAACAAAAGAAACCTTATACTCATCGATTAATTCTTCAATCTTAGCTAAGGTCTTTCGCAACTTATTCTCCGACTTTCTTTCTATGGTCATAATGGGTTGTGCAGTAATTCCCAACTCATCGCTAATGGCTACACCAACCGTCTTAGTACCATAATCCAGTCCCATAATCCGCATCTTTCGTCTCCTACTATTTCAGTCTTGTCTCGATATAATTTTCCAACAAAACTTCAATAATTTCATCACGCTCCGCCTTCATAATCAGACTTCTTGCATTCTTATAGCTTGTAATGTAAGTAGGGTCACCACTCATAACATATCCTACAATCTGGCTCACCGGATTGTAGCCCTTCTCAGACAAAGCGGTATAAACTTCTGCAAGAATCTCTGTCACTGGCAAATTGTTGTCTTTTACTACTTCTACAAATTGTGTGTTAAATGTATTCTGGTTATTCATATCATCACGTCCTTACTTCAATATCTATATGATAATATACTTTTCCAAAAGTTGCAAGTTGTATCTATCTACCTTATTCGGATTTTATCAGCCAAAGCCCATTTATCCGACAAAACAAGACAGAATAGAATCAAAGAGTCACCCTAACAATTTCATTTACAACGTTATAATCGGAGGAAAGCTCCACTTTTATATAGCGTTTGGTATGTCCGGTATACACACCCTCTCGCACCATTTCTTCCACCAAAACTTCTGCTTGTTTTCCTCGTTGCCCCTCTTCATACGCTTGCTTTTGTCTAGCAGTCATAGCAAGCAAAATATCACTGCGCTCATTTTTTATCTGTTCTATAACCTGATTCGGCATCTTTTGCGCCACCGTACCCGAGCGGACAGAATATTTAAACACATGAATCTCATAAAGATTTAATTCTTCCAAATTAGCTACCGTTGTGGCAAACTCTTCCTCCGTTTCTCCTGGGAATCCTACAATCACATCTGTTGTAATTGCCGGTTGTTCAAACCATTCCCTCAACAAATTACATTTTTCCATAAACTCTTCAATGGTATATTTGCGATTCATCCGTCTTAACGTTTCATTACATGCACTTTGCAAGGAAAGGTGAAAATGAGGACATAGCTTATCGCTTTTTCCCACTCGTTCCAAAAACGCTTTTGTAATAATTCTTGGTTCTAAAGAACCCAATCGAATCCTCTCCACCATAGGTAATTGCTCAATTGCGTATAATAAATCTCCTAGATTGCGAATCACAATAGCGTCTTTCAAGGAAACCTCTACGCCTTGTTCCCCAAAATCCACGCCATACGACGAGATATGAATTCCTGTCAACACAAACTCTTTTATGCCATCTCTTGCTAATTTTTCGATTTCCGCTATAATTTGCTTCGGATTTCTGCTGCGTACCCTTCCTCTTGTATAAGGAATAATACAGTAGGAACAAAACTGATTACAACCATCCTGAATTTTAATATAAGCACGCTGGTGGTTCATGACTTCTACATTCAGACACCCCATCTCCTCATATTCCTTGGTCTGGTTAATATCCAAATAATAATCCTGCTCGCCTTCATCGGAAAAACACTCTGCCACTACCTGTGCAATTTCATTTTTGCGGTTATTTCCCACTAAAACATCTACAAAGCTTTCTTTCAAGAGCTCCTCATGTTCTGCATTGACATAGCATCCTGCAGCAATCACCACTGCACCCGGATTATTTTTCTTTGCCCTGCGAAGCATTTGTCTGGATTTACGCTGTGCCATATTGGTGACAGAACAAGTATTGACAATATACACATCTGCATACTCCTCCGGTTCCACCACCGTCATTCCAACCTCCTGCAATTTCTCGGCCATGGCATCGGATTCATATTTGTTCACCTTGCACCCAAGATTGATAATCGCCACTTTTTTCCTATATATAACCGTATAATTTGTATCCCTATCCTTCATAATCCATCTCCTGTACCCTATATTAACCATTGATAAAATGTCTGCGTTTGGCTCATTTCATATTGACTTTTACCCCCTAAAAAGTTATCATAGTAACAGACATGCCATTGGCATATATTAGTATTCAGGAGGGAAGTTATATGAAATCAGTTAAGATCTCTTTAAACTCTATCGATAAGGTGAAAAGCTTTGTAAATGACATTGCTAAGTTTGATGCAGAGTTCGATTTGGTATCTGGCAGATACGTTATCGACGCAAAATCAATCATGGGTATTTTCAGTTTGGATATTTCACAGCCAATCGACCTTAACATTCACGCAGAGGGCGATGACACTGATATCCTTAAGGCGTTAGAACCATACATCATCTAATCGTTAATTCAACACAGCTATCTTGCGGTTGAACCACAATGTATCTACAAGAATGAAGAAAAGGAACGAGAGTAATCTTGTTCCTTTTCTTTTACTCATTTCACCATCTCTTCTTGCAACTACAGCCTGCTATTTTCACCTTCACAAACGCGCCTACGCTTGTAAATCTTCCACCTTCGCCTCTACTACTTCCACTGTATCTAATGCCTGTTGCATCAAATCATCAATCACATCCGCAAGCTTTTCCTCTGAACGCTTGATAATCTCTAAAATTGGTTTTGTAACCGGATGCTTCGCCACAAAAATAGTACAGCAATCCTCATAAGGAAGAATGGAGGTCTCATAGGTATCAATCATCTCTGAAATGTCCACAATCTCCTGCTTATCCATTCCGATACAAGGACGAAACACCGGCATAGTGCACACTTCATTGGTACATGCCAGGCTATGCATGGTCTGACTTGCAACCTGTCCAATACTCTCACCGGTTATCAGCGCAAGACAATCATTTTTCTTTGCAATCTCCTCGGCAATCTTCATCATATATCGACGCATGATAATGGTCAATTCTTCATGCGGACATTTCTCATATATCGCAAGCTGAATATCTGTAAAATTCACAATATGCAAACGAATCTTTCCAGAATAACCAGACACGATTCTTGCCAAATCTACCACTTTCTGCTTTGCGCGCTCCGATGTGTAAGGTGGTGCATTGAAATACACTGCTTCTAATTCCACACCGCGCTTAGAAATCATATATCCTGCCACCGGAGAATCAATTCCACCAGACAGCAACAGCATTGCCTTTCCGTTGGTTCCAACCGGAAGTCCTCCTGCACCTTTAATGACATGAGAATAAATGTATACCTGACTTCTCACTTCCACATTCAACATGACATCGGGCTTGTGTACATCCACTTTCATGTTCGGACAAGCTTCCAAAACAAAATGTCCCAGTTCGCTGTTCATCTCCATAGAAGACATAGGGAATGCTTTATTCGTTCTTCTAGCATTTACCTTAAATGTCACCGCTTTGTCACCATAGACTTCCTGCACATAGGAAATCACTTTATCCCGAATTGCCTCAAACTCTACAGTCTCTTCAATCACAATCGGACATATTCCCACAATACCAAAGACCTTCTGTAACTCTTTGATTAAATCCTCATAATCATAATCCGACTCTGCATATAAGAAAATTCTTCCATATTCTCTTCGAACCGAAAATTCACCGAGTCTTGCAACATGGTTTTTAATCTGTTGGCAAAGCACATCCTCGAATTTATAACGATTTCTTCCCTTTGTACCAATTTCTGCATACTTAATTAAAAATGTATTGTATTTCATGTTCATTCCTCTCTGTTCTGACAGTCTATTATGGACGCTTCATCCATTTTCCATATGACACAAGTGACTAGATAGCGCTATTTTCTAGTAAACTTGCGCAAAACCGGAAGCAGCTCACCTAACACCTTCACTGTATACTCTGCCTCCTCTACTGTATTATACTCGCAAAAACTAAAACGTAAAGTAGATTCTAGCAATTCCTTGTCCAAATCAATTGCTTTCAACACGCCGCTGACCGCAGGATGATTCGAGGAACAGGCTGAACCTGCGGAAACATAAATCCCCTTATCTTCCAACGCATGCAACAACACTTCACTGCGCACTCCGCGAAAACTGAGACTTGCAATATGAGGTGCTTCACCGGAGTTATCTGTCACCCCATCTAACGCGGTAGCCTTCTCTATCAAGGTCTGCTTTACTAGCTGTAGCTGCTGAACATTTTCTTCTAAGCGGTCATACATTACCTCGGTAGCTTTTCCAAGGCCTGCAATTGCCGCCGTATTCTCTGTACCAGAACGAATCCCCTTCTCTTGACCACCACCAAACAAAATCGGTTTTATCTTGACTTTATTATCCACAAACAAAGCTCCACTTCCCTTTGGTCCATGAATCTTATGACCGCTTATGGACATCACATCAATGCCAATTCGTTTTGGATAGATAATCTGTTTTCCAAACGCTTGTATTGCATCCACGTGGTAAAGTATATTTTTGTCATGCCCCTTATTATATGCTTGGATTATTGTGGCAATTTCCTCAATTGGTTCTACTGTACCAATCTCATTGTTCACCGCCATAGTAGAAACAAGGATTGTTTCATCACATAATTCTTCCCGTAAATGTTCTAAATCCACTTTTCCTTCGGAATCTACTCTTAAAAAGGTAACACGAAATCCTAACTCTTCTAAATGCAAAATCGGATTATACACTGAGGCGTGTTCGATTCCGGTTGTAATAATGTGATTTCCAGAACGTTTATTTGCCTCTACCACACCCAGTAACGCCAGATTATTAGCTTCCGTTCCTCCAGATGTAAATATAATCTCCTTTGGCTCGCATTTTAACTGTTTTGAGATGGCATTCTTCGCATAACGGATATACTTTTCCGCTCCCACTCCTTTCAAATGCATAGACGATGGATTACCATATTCCACATCCATAGTCTCCAACATAATCTCACGCACTTCCGGTATTATCTTTGTCGTCGCTGCATTGTCAAAATATACTTCCTGTGTCATTTTATTAACTCCTACTTTTCATCCTTCTCTAATTGGAACATCAACAGAGATAAAATCGTCATTCCTGCTGTTTCTGTTCTTAAAATCCGGTGTCCTAAAGAAATGGTCTTTCCACCGATTGCTTCAATCTGCTCCACCTCACTAGCTTCAAAACCGCCCTCCGGTCCAATAAACACACCGATGTGGCTCTTTCCATTGACACTGGCAATCACTTCTCTAGCATAATTCATTCCTTCCGCATTCTCATAGGGAAGAATCACCAAATCCATGTCGCTTGCATATTTCACTGCATCCGCAAGGTTCATAACATCCCTTACACAAGGTACTATTCCTCGTTTGGATTGCTTGGCAGCATTCAAAGCGATAGCATTCAATCGCTCTACTTTCTTGCTTGCCTTCTTTTCATCTAACTTCACAACACACCGCCTCATCATAACAGGAATTATTTCGTAGACTCCAAGTTCGACTGCTTTTTGTACGATGGTCTCCATCTTATCGCCCTTTGGATATCCCTGAAACAGGGTAATCTTTGTAGGAAGCTCTCTCGCATTACCAAACACATCTGTTATCTGTAGTAAAACCTCTTCTTCAGTATAACCAACAATAGTACAAAGATATTCCTTATCACCACCTGAGGACAGCAACACCTCTTCCCCTTGCTTCATACGAAGCACATTGCGGATATGATTGTAGTCCTCCCCAACAATTCTAATAATCTCACTCTTCAATTGTTCTTCTGTTACAAAAAAACGATTCATACGCATTTCCTATTCATTATTCTTCTCTTTTTTAAGTAATTCACACCACACATACTATTAAATATAGCAAATCCTGCCAGAGATATCAACCATACAAATAGCATATATTGTCTAAATAACAAACCAAGCCGGAAAGTAAATTCCGGCTTAGTTCTATAAGCATCTTTTCATCTTATTATTTAATTTTCATTGTCTTTTTATAACCTGTATTACTCTTAAACAATTTCTTATATTTTTTCACATAAGATTTATTTGGACACTTAATGGTAGCTTTCTTGTTGATACCCTTAATTGCCTTCTTTCCAACCTTCTTAAGCACTTTGGTCTTAATCGTGATGGTCTTTAGACTCTTACATCCCTCAAAACAAGACTTTCCAATCGTCGTCACATTTTTTGGAATTGTAATCTTCTTAAGTGATGTACACTTATAGAATGCTTTGTCACCAATGGTCTTCACTCCAGTTCCCATCTTCACTGTTGTAAGCTTCTTACAACCGCTAAATGCACCAGTTCCAATGCTAGTTACAGAATTCGGTATTGTCACCGTCTTCAACTTTGTACATCCCTTAAATGCATTCTTAGCAATTGTCGTGACCGCATACGCCTTTCCATCACTCATAGTAATTGTAGACGGAACTGTAATCTTGGTTGCCTTCTTGTTCGTAGGTCCAGTATAAGAAACTGTTCCTCCTTCTGTTGTTGCAGTTACAACCTGATACTGAGCCCCAGAAACAACCTCTGTAGCACCCACTTCCTTTGAAACCGTACCGGAATCATCTCCCTGTCCTGGATTGGTAACTGTACCAGAAGCACTTGTAATCGTCCATGTCAACGTTTTGCTTGACGGATTTGGCTGATTATATTTACTGCTGTCTGTCACACCGAAGGTTACGGTTGCGGTATATGTACCAGCTTTGGTTGCGCTATAGGTTCCGCTGTAGGTTGCAGTGACTCCCTGTGGTAATCCCTGTACTGCCACTGTATACACACTACCATTTTCCACTAATTGGGTAGAATTTTCATAGTAATTTCCCACCTGACCATTCTGCTTGTATACCCAATAGGTTCCATAGGTATTCGGTGTAACTTTTTCCGTTGTTGTGTCATTTCCAATCGTCCATGTCAATGTCTTGCTTGACGGATTCGGCAATTCATACTTATCACTATCTGTCACACCAAAGGTTACTGTCACCGTATAAGTTCCTGCATTGGTCGCACTGCGAACACCACTATAAGAAGCTGTAACGCCAGTTGGTAATCCTAACAGTTCCACAGAATATGCTGTTCCATTTGCTGCTAATTTGGTAGAACCTTCCGTATAATTAGCTACAACATCTCCCTGCTTGTATACCCAATAGGTTCCGGATACATCCGGAGTAATTTTAGTGCCTTCTACTACGGGCTCCTCAATTATCCAGTTAAGTGTCATCTTAGCTGGAGTATTATAGTTATCTGCATGGGAAGGGTTAACAGTAAAGTTAACCTCAGCCACATAGTTACCCGTCGCAGTCTTTTTGTATTCCCCTGCAAGAGATGGAGTAACCATATAAGAGTAATTCTTTAACTCTACCTTATGCTGTGCTCCGTCATACAACACTCTCACATTACTTGTATCTGCTATCTGCGTATCGTCTAAATACCATTTTGCACCTGACATATCAATATTCGCTTTGTCAATGGTAAAGGTAACTGTTCCCTCTCCTGTATAATGATCATTCTCCGCACGGAACACAGCAAGATAGGTTCCTGCATTGGTTGGTGCTGTCGTACTATTGTAAGATAAACTAATTCCCTGATAGGTAACTGTTGTGTTTAGTCCATTTACTGTGCTACCGGTAGACGAATCCACCCAGTATGGCGTTCCACTGTAGCCTGTCTGGTTTCCTCCAGTATATACACCGTTCTGCAATGTTACACCCCTCAACGACAACTGTGTCTTTGCGACCTGCTCAATGGTCCAGGTTAAGGTTTTACTAGTTGTAGTTGGTGTATTGTACTTGGTTGCATCTGTTACACCGAATGTTACCGTTGCTGTATAGGTTCCTGCATTGGTCGCCTTATAAGTTCCACCATAAGTAACCGTAACTCCTTCCGGCACACCGCCTACTGCAATGGTATATTCTGTATTATTTGCAGGTAACGTAGTTGAATTTTCTACATACACATTCGTAGACGCCCCCTGTGTATATGTCCAATACACGCTATCTGTATTCGGCGTGGTCTTTGGTTCTTCCACCACTTCCGGCTTTTCTATCGCCCAATCTAATATCACATCACTTGGTTTGTTGTAATTATTGGTATAATTGCTATTCAAGGTAAAGGATACCTTTGCTGTATAGTTACCCACCTCTGTCTTTTCATACTCTTCTGAGTAACTTGGCCAAACCATATCAGAATAACTTCCAACTGTTATCTTATGAGAATTACCATCATAGGTTACCTTTGCATTATTGGTATCCGTAATTTCCATTCCGTCTAAATACCACTTCACCCCTGACATATCAATATCTGCTTTATTAATGGTAAACTGAACAGAACCACTTCCCTTATAGTTACTATCTGTACTTGGCACTTCAAAAATCGCCTTATAGGTTCCAGCACCAGTCGGTGCAGTTGTACTTGCATAAGATACATCCACACCCTCATATCTGACATTCGTTGTTCCAATATTGGCATTGGTTCCCGTAGCAGGCACAATCCAATACGGTGTTCCTGTATACCCCTGCTGTCCCGAGCCTGTGTAGGTAGCATCCTTCGCCACAACACCCATGAGATTCACCACCTTTTTCGTGGTAGTCTCCAAGGTCAGTTTCATTGTAATATTATTGTAATAGGTACTGCTAATGGTAACATTCAACACCTGCGAAATATCCTCTGCCAAATTGGAATTCACATTGATTGTCATCACGTTATTATTAACTGTCGGGGTTCCTGATACAATGCTACCACTGCCTGCTGACACATTGTAACTTATACTACCCATTGCAGAAACCTCAACGCCTGCATTCCTTAGTGCATTTGCAAAATCATAGTAATACTGGGTAGTACTTGTTGCGCCAGACTGAATTGCCACAGTGACGTCAGACATCGTTGCGTTCTTTTTACTGGTTATGGTATTCGCATAACTCTTCACGTCGGCAACGTTGCCCACTGTATCTTTCGCATATACATATAAATTATAGGTTGTATATGGTTCTAAGCCTTCAAACGTTCCAGTTACACTGCTCGCCGTTCCTGATTTCGCCCTTGTTCCATATGTATTCATTGCAGTCTGGAAGTCACTAAGACTTGACGGTATACTCTCTCCACTCTTTAACAAGACACACCAATAATCGCTCTGTTCACCAAAAGAAAGAGAATAATCCACTGTACTATCTGTAGAATTGCTAAGCGTTGCATTCACATTCGGTGCAACCGTATCGTGATAATACATATCCGTAGATACATAAGTCACATTCCCTGCCTTGTCTGTTATTCGTGCATAGATAATTTCTGCTGTATTGGCAGTAACCGTATAATTCACACTCTGTGTTATAGAGCTCGTGGTTGTAGCCTTCCAATTCAAATAAGCATTCTGAATTGCGGTTGCTGAATTATAACGCACAGACGAAACCGCATATGCAATCTCTGTCAAATTGCTATCCGTACCAGTAATGGTCGCTGTCGTACTGTCAAACTTGTAACGTGCTGCTGTTGTGTTCATTGCCAAAGCCTGATATGTATTGCCACCCAATGTAATCTTGCCAGTTGGTGCCGTCTTATCGAAGGTAATCGTCACTGTCTCTGTGTTGGACAAATACTGGCTGTTGCTATTCATAAAGTAAAGTGTATAGGTGCCTGCCGCACTTAATGTAACACTGCTCTGATATGCTCCATTCTTATCGGTTGCTATCTTATGTCCAGTGGTTGAAGTAACAACCACATTTTCATTATAATGTGTTTTCAGTGAAGCTCCATTAAACTGAAGCACAACTTCTTCCTCCACTTCCACATATCCCTCACTGGTAGTAACACTCGCATAGCTTCCACTACTAGCCAAATTCCCTACCAAATCTCTTGCATACACATACAAATTATAATTCGTATCAGCATCTAATCCAGTAAAGGTTCCTGAAACAGTGGTTCCTTTACCAGAAATAGCCCGGTTACTATAGGTTGACACAGCACTTTGATATCCTGCCTGATTACTAGGTGCCGTTTCACCGTTTTTGCATAACACACACCAATACTCACTTTCCTCATTAAAGGTTAGTGCATAATCCACACTTTCGCTCGTCTCATTTGTCAAACTGGCAGTAAGACTCGGTGCAATAGTGTCATGACGATACTTAATGGTAGATACATAAGCCACGTTGCCCGCATTGTCTGTAAATCGTCCGTATATAATTTCGTCCTTATCCGAGGAAACGGTATAGGCTATGATTGATGCCGAAGTGGTAGTCCACGACAAATTCGCGTTTGTAATTGCATCTGCTGTTGTGTAACGGGTATCTGAGACTGCATATGCAACTTCCTTAAGACCAGAATCAATATCATCACCACTAATCATTGCTGTTGTATTACTAAACTTGTACGGTGTTGCTGTCGTATCCGTCGCCAACGTCTTATATTGTGTAGAATTCAACAAAACATATCCTGTTGGTGCGTCCTTGTCAATTATGATATTGGCCTGCATTGTGTTGGACACCGGTGTGCCATCACTTCTCCGGAAATAGAATGTTGGGTTCGCCGAACTCGTAAATGTAATACTTGTCTTATATTCACCATCTTTACTGGTAGCAATCTTATGCCCAGTGGAGGCTGTCACTACCACGTCTGTATTGTAATAAGTCTTTTGCGTCACACCATTGTACAATAATCCGACTGCATCTGTAACCTCCTCTTCACCAGACTCTCCACCAGAAGAGGAATCATTCTTTGTCACCGTAACACCATCTGCAAGATAGAAGTAGACTTCTCCACTTGCATCTGTCACGACATCCTTGGTTCCGTATGCATAGCTTTCTCCATTCAACTGAAAGGTTAACTTACCATCCAAGCTAGTGTCTGCATCATAGGCAGGTGTATCAGCCAAAGAAACCGGCGTACTGTCCGACTTACTATACACAATATTGGAAACATAACTCTTTGAGCTATTATTCTGTGCATAACCAAGACCAATCGCATCAGGAAGTGTACCGGTATCGGAGCTATTACGGCCACCTGATGTCGCCTTGATGCTTCCTCCTGAAATATATATATTGGCACTGGTATTAAATCCCGAACCAATTGCAGGAGCACGTTCACCACCAGTAGCCACAATTGTTCCACCTGTAATCGTAACATCGGTATACCGGTCCGGATACTCAGTCATACCCATATTAGGAGTTCCAATACCTGGGGCATACTCATACCCCCCAGTAGCAGTAACTGTACCACCATTGATTACAATTCCGGTTGCAACCCCTGGCTCAGAATAAAGAGTAGCTCCCGAGCCTATGGCTGCTCCCGCAACACTAGTCACCTTGACTGTTCCGCCATTAATCACGATGTTCTTTCCTGCACCATCTGCTCCACCACCAATGCCTGCTCCATTTCCAGCATTTTTCGTTACCGTAACCGTGCCTCCGTTGATGGTAATACCATTGCCTTCACCACCCAGACCACCACCGATGCCTGCTCCATCACTACTTGTAGCAGCATTTACAACAAGGGTGCCTGAATCAATCTGAATATTACCACTTGCTTTACCATCCGCTCCACCAATTGTGGCACAGCCTACACAGCTTAAGCCCCCATTTATATTAGCCGTCAATGTTCCGCTACCGTTAAAAATCAGCTTTCCACTGGTTCCATTCTTCGTGATTGCTGGAGCACTCGTACCAATAATTATATTGCTAGTGCCAGATGCAGTGGTAACCGTAACAGTACCCGCAGAATCATCTGCAATCACGATACCTCCGTTGGCATTCGAAATCATAACTTTATTCAGAGTTAGATTAGCACTGACTCCACTTTCCACATAAAAATATGCTGTCGATAATACGCCTGTCGTTGCTAAAGTAAGAGGTTTACTGGTCATAACCGAAATCTTTCCCGTACTAGAATCATAGGAATAATCTGTACCAGGCGTACCACCTGTGATTGTTAAATTATTTGGCAAATTATCACTTGCCGCTTCCACCTTCGCTGCACCCTTTGGTACCCCCATCATCATGCTGAATACCATCACTGTAGTCAGCAGATATGCCATAAGCTTTTTCATCTTCATTCTTTTCCTCCTTATTCCCTATCTTGCCACAATGGATACCCACTCACCCATGTAGGTGGTGTCCACGATTTCAAATCCATTGTCTAATAGTGCTCGTTTCACTGCTTCTTCTTTATCATCAATAATTCCAGAAGTGATAAACACACCGTTCTCTTTCATAAATGGTCTTATCACTGCGGATAAAGGAATAATTACACTTGCCAAAATGTTGGCAACCACGATGTCATAGGTTCCAATCTCTGCAACCTTTGTAGCAAACTCTCTATCTCCAATCACGTCACCCTTCACAACTCGGTAACGCTCCTTTGGAATGTCATTCAAATCAAGATTCTCAATACTGGCATCCACCGCCAACTGGTCAATATCAATTCCAAAGACTTTATTGGCACCAAGCTTCATCGCAATAATGGATAAAATTCCACTTCCACAACCGGCATCCAACACATCCGTTGTGCCATCCTGCTTTATGTACTTCTTCAAATTGCCAATACAAAGCTTCGTTGTCTCATGAGAACCCGTTCCGAAAGCCGTTCCCGGGTCAATCTGTACCACAATATCATCCGGATTCACATCAGCCCTCTCTGTCCATGTCGGTTGAATCACAATATTGTCTTCTAGACGAAATGGATGAAAGAAATCCTTCCACTTGCTCATCCAATCCTTATCATCCGTCTCACTCATGGCAATCTTGCCAGTTCCCACTGTCATATAGCTAGCCATTTCTTCTAACTGCTCTTCTATGTACTTGCATAAAGCCTTTACATCAATCTTGTCATCCACATAACAGGATATATATGCCACACCATCATCCGGCGGAAGCTCTGGCAAAATATCAATATACATCGCCTGCTTGTCCTCCTCAGACAACGGTATCTTATCTTCCACTTCGATTCCTTCCACACCATATTCATCCAACAAGAAACTTAGCATATCTGTAGCCTCTGTTGTGGTTTCCACAGTCACCCTTGTCCATTTCATATTCTTCTAATCCTTTCTCCATAGAAGGAAAAGCAAAACCATCTGCTTGCATGCAGAAATTTCACCTATCTTCTATATTCTCTCAGGTATTCTATACAATCCGCGACGAATAGCGTCGCAAAGTTTATTATACCATATTTATCCTTCTAAAAGCAACGGAATCACTAAGTTATCCACATTTTGTTTATAAAAAGAGAAACGCACTTCAGAACAACTCCAAAATGCGTTTCTCACACAGTTCACATAACACTTTCACATGTTTGCCATGTAATATTTCTATATTGTTTGAATTTCTTCAAAACTCCTATTTCTTCTTACCGAATCCCTTCTTTTTGTGACCGCCAAAGCTGAAATCACCAGAAGAATCCGTAGAACGTCTAGCTGTAGAACCAGTAGCCTCATCAAAGGTATTCAGAATACTCTTCTGCTCCTCCGTAAGCTTATCTGGCACCTGAACCACCAATGTTACGTAGTGGTCACCGCGCACACTCTTATTTCGCAAAGTAGGAACACCCTTATTCTTTAACTTAACCTTGGTATCTGTCTGAGTACCCGGCTTAATCTCATAATCCATCGGACCATCAATGGTGTTGATGGAAATCGTACCACCAAGTGCTGCCTGTGTAAATGTAATCGGTTCTGTAGAGAATAAGTCATACTCCTGACGTTGGAACTGTGGATGTCTGTCAACCAAAACAGTAACCAACAAATCTCCTCTACCGCCGCCATTTACGCCCGGCTCACCCTTCTCACGAATACGGATGCTCTGTCCGTTATCAATACCTGCCGGTACTACTACCTGAATCTTTTTCTTACTCTTTACATATCCTGTACCAGAACACTGGTTACACTTGAACTTAATTACCTTACCAGTTCCACTACACTCTGGACAGGTCTGTACATTACGCACCATTCCGAATAGAGACTGCTGTGTAAATACCACCTGACCTTTACCATTACACTTTGGACAATTCTCCGGTGTATGTCCCGGCTGTGCACCAGTACCATGACAAACCACACACTCATCCTTAAGTGGTAATTCTAATTCCTTCTGGCAACCAAATACTGCCTCGTCAAACTTCACACGGACACTGGTCTTAATATTGGCACCCTTCATCGGTCCATTGGTCTGATGTGTTCTGGTTCCGCCAAACATATCTCCGAAAATATCTCCAAAGATATCTCCCATATCACTGAAATCAAAACCACCAAAGCCACCGCCCATTCCACTGTTCGGGTCAAATGCTGCATGACCATACTGGTCATACTTTGCTCTGGAGTCTGGGTCACTTAATACCTTATACGCTTCCGCAGCTTCTTTAAACTTTGCCTCTGCTTCTGCATTGCCCGGATTCGTATCTGGATGGTACTTCTTTGCAACCTGTCTATAGGCTTTCTTTAACTCTGCATCCGTTGCAGACTTAGTTACGCCAAGAACCTCATAATAATCTCTCTTTGTCTCTGCCATAATCCTCACCTTATTCATCTTATGACACAAGTCACAAGCATTCTACTTGAAAATTCTTGTAGCTATCCAGAGCCACAGCCGTAAATGCATGACTCTGAACCACTACAAATTCCTAAAGCTTATAGCTCTGTATAGTCACCGTCTACTACATCACCCTCTGCATAATCAGCAGGACCTTCTGCACCAGTACCGGCATTTGCACCAGGACCATTCTGCTCGTATAATTTAGCAAACAAGTTCTGTGCACTTGTCATCAATGTCTCTTTTGCATTCTTTAACTGCTCTACATCATACTCGGACATATTCTCTGGATCTGTGCTTTCCACAAGACTCTTAAGTGCTGCAAGGTCAGCCTCAACCTTAGTCTTATCCTCACCAGACAACTTGTCACCAACATCCTGCAATGCCTTCTCTGTCTGGAATACCATTGCATCTGCATCATTTCTAGCTTCCACTGCTTCTTTTCTCTTCTTATCCTGAGCTTCATACTCAGCAGCTTCCTTGATTGCCTTTTCGATATCATCATCAGACATGTTAGAACCTGCTGTGATTGTAATATGCTGTTCTCTTCCTGTTCCTAAATCCTTAGCAGATACATTAACGATACCATTGGCATCGATATCAAATGTTACTTCAATCTGAGGTACACCACGACGTGCTGGAGCAATACCATCCAAGCGGAAACGTCCCAATGACTTGTTATCTCTTGCAAACTGTCTCTCGCCCTGGCAGATGTTGATGTCTACTGCATCCTGATTATCCTGTGCAGTAGAGAAAATCTGGCTCTTCTTTGTAGGAATCGTTGTATTTCTCTCAATCAATCTTGTTGCAACACCACCCATTGTCTCGATAGAAAGTGAAAGTGGAGTAACATCAAGAAGTAAGATTTCACCTGCACCTGCGTCGCCGGCTAACTTACCACCCTGGATAGAAGCACCAACAGCTACACACTCATCTGGATTAATACCCTTAAATGGCTCCTTGCCTGTCAACATCTTAACCTTATCCTGAACAGCGATGATACGTGTAGAACCACCAACTAACAATACCTTGTCAAGCTCAGAAGCAGATAAACCAGCATCCTTTAAAGCTGTCTGAACAGGAGTAGCAGTTCTCTCTACTAAATGAGAAGTTAACTCATCAAACTTCGCTCTTGAAAGATTCATATCAAAATGCTTAGGACCTTCTGCTGTTGCAGTGATGAATGGAAGGTTAATATTGGTTGTTGTTGAAGAAGAAAGCTCTTTCTTAGCCTTCTCTGCAGCTTCCTTTAATCTCTGCATAGCCATCTTATCAGTTGATAAGTCAACACCTTCCTGATTCTTGAACTCTTTCAACATGTAATCTGTAATTACATTATCAAAGTCATCACCACCAAGCTGATTATCACCAGCAGTCGCTAATACTTCAATAACACCATCACCAATCTCAATGATAGATACATCAAATGTACCACCACCTAAGTCGTATACCATAATCTTCTGCTCATTCTCATTGTCAAGACCATAAGATAATGCAGCCGCTGTTGGCTCGTTGATAATACGCTTAACATCCAAACCTGCAATACGTCCTGCATCCTTAGTTGCTTGTCTCTGCGCATCTGAGAAGTAAGCTGGAACTGTAATAACAGCCTCTGTTACCTTCTCACCCAAATAAGCCTCTGCGTCTGCCTTAAGCTTCTGAAGTACCATTGCTGAAATCTCCTGTGGAGAGTACTTCTTATCATCAATTGTTACCTTGTAATCAGAACCCATATGTCTCTTAATAGAAGCGATGGTCTTATCTGCATTGGTTACAGCCTGACGCTTAGCAGGCTCACCAACCACACGCTCGCCAGTCTTTGTGAATGCCACAACAGATGGAGTTGTTCTTGCGCCCTCTGCGTTGTTGATAACAACAGGCTTACCACCTTCCATAACAGCTACACATGAATTTGTTGTACCTAAGTCAATACCAATAATCTTTCCCATGATTTTGTCCTCCTAAAATCTTTATATTAGTTATAATTATTACTTACTAGTTTGCCACCTTAACCATACTGTACCGAAGTACGTCATCTTTATACATGTAACCCTTTTGCAGTTCTTCCACAACTACGTTCTCTTCCTCATTCTCATCCTCTACATGCATTACCGCATTGTGGAAATCTGGATTAAATTGTTCACCCACTGCTTCCATTGGCTTTACACCAATATCATTCAAGGTTACCATCAGCTGCTTGTAAATCTTGTCTACACCTTGTTCAAAAGCTCTGTCTTTATCCTCCTCTGGGATGGCTTGTAAAGCTCTCTCGAAGTTGTCTACCACCGGAAGCAACTGTTCTAATACTTCCTTTGCACCAACGCTGTACATCCGCTTAGATTCTTTTTCATTGCGGTTGCGAGCATTCTCAAATTCTGCCAACAAACGCTTATATCGGTCATTGGCCTCCTCAACAAGTGCTTTCTGTTTTTCAATCTCTAGTTCTAACGCCTTGTTGTTACCGCCACTTCTGCGACTTCCTTTCTTGCCCTTTGTAGGCTTGTTCGCTACATCCTCTGAAACCTCATTCACTTCTACTTCCGTTTCTTCCGTTGCTTCTACCTTAACCTCTTCAACAGTCTCCGTTGTGGCTTTACCGGTAGGCTTTTCTTTCTTGGTTGTCTTTGCACTACTTTTCTTCTTCTCTTCCACTACGACACCTCTAATCTTTCTTCTTAAATATTGTATCTAACTCACCCGTAAGATTCTTAAGGGTGCTGACTACCTTCTGATAATCCATTCGTTTTGGACCAATAATTCCAATGGTTCCCTTGGCACCTTCTGCCAATTCATAGGTTGCGGTTACAATACTGCAATCCTTCATGTTAGAAACCGGTGCTTCTTCTCCGATATACACCTGAATACCATCTGCACTCTCATTGTGTATGGATTCATCAATCAGTTCATCCAAACCTTGACGCTCCTCTAATGCCTCTAACAGCTTCGTTGTCTGCTCGATATTGCCAAGTTCTGGATACTTTAACATATTGGTCGTACCGCTAGTATATATCTCCACCTGGTCTGCTTCATGAATCGCCTCCGCAATTCCCTGAAACACATTCTCCATAATATCCGCAAACTCTCCCGCCTGAGTCTTAATCATCTGTATCATCTCTAGGTTAATATCTTGTAACGATGCACCCTGTAGAAATGTGTTGAGTAACACATTCAACTTCAACACTTCGTCATTCTCAAGCTGTCTGTCAACCTGCATCAACTTATTCTTAATCACATTGCCATCTACCACAATAACTGCTAACAATTGCCGCGGATCCACATGAGATAACTGAATGAACTTGAGTTTAGAATTCTGATATTGCGGTGCGGTAACCAAGGTTGCATAGTTGGTATTATATGCTAGCACCTTTGCCACCTGTTTCAATAGAGATTCCATCTTATCCACACGCTCTAGAAGCTGTGTCTTCATCTCCTGCATCTCCGAATCCTTCTCTGTCATCATCCGGTCTACATACAAGCGGTATCCCTTGTCTGTAGGAATTCTTCCAGCTGAAGTATGGGGCTGCATAATCAATCCAAGTTCTTCTAAGTCTGCCATCTCATTACGAATGGTTGCAGAGCTGAGATTCAAATCCGTGTATTTGGAAATAGTTCTTGAACCCACCGGTTCACCGGTTTCTAGGTAATTAGAGATAATTGCTTTCAAAATCTTCAGTTTTCTATCATCTAACTCCATGCATACACCCCTTTCCTTTTGGTTATTAGCACTCATTGTATTCGAGTGCTAACATCTGTGAATAGAGTACCACTTACAACTACCTTTGTCAAGGTTAAAACTCAAAGTTTTCTGCTAAATTGATAGCATTTTTTGTTATTTGATTATTTTTCTAAATTTATTCCAACAAAAGAAAAAAACACCATGTAACCAATATTCGTCACATAGCGTCTTTTCCAAGTATTTGCCCTACGGGAAGGCTTTCCATATCTTCTCAATACATTCCGGTTCTTCTAACAGTGCTGGAATCTGCCTTTTCAAATCCAATGCATGTTCAAAGTATGTATCCTTTTGTTCCTTTGAAAAATCTTCATATCTAGTACCATTTGTATCTGCAATCTCATATCGTGTTTCATATGGATAGAGATGATGCAATGCAATGTTGTAATAATTCTGCTGTGCCAGTGGCATATCCAATAACTGCATTAGATACGTGGATAGATATGAGACATTCATCTCACTGACTTCTTCCACCTCTCCCATATCATAATTGCTCCATATAAGATACGGAGTAGTATAACAACGTTCCTCTTTTCCATTCAGACTTAATATATCAACGGCATAATTCGGAGCATGGTCACCAAAGAACACCACCACGGTAGGCTCCTCCTGCTGTTTGAAATACTCCGTCAAATCCTGTAGTGCTTCTCCGGCTTTCGAAATACCGCCAATATATTGCTTCACTCTCTTTGTTCGAATATCACTGTAGCCAATATCCTCATGATAGGTAATATCAATATGCTCTGCGCAATTCACCATAGGTTCTTTGTTGATAATCGCCACGTGATTTGCAATGGATACACCAAAACAGAAAAATGGCTGTTCTCCTTTATTTTGTTGCAACTCATAACGATAGATAATCTCGTTAGTCAAAGCATCATCAGATATGTAACCGCACATATCGGTATATTCCATCTGTTTTCTATCCACAAACCGTTCGAATCCCATGTTCGGATATGCGTTTTTCCGATTCCAAAAATAGCCGTCATACGGGTGAATTGCCAATGTAAAATATCCCTGCTCTCTGAGATACCTTGCAAAAGAAGGCTGTTCCTCATTGTAATACACCTTGTATGGGCAAGAACCCGAATTCATCCCCTTTGAGTTAAATCCAGTCAAAAACTCAAACTCTGAAAAATGTGTACTTCCTCCATAGATATTCACCTTAGTGTCCCCGGAAACCACACTCTCGCTTTCTACCTCTTTATAGTAGGACATCGGGTCTTCGCTATAGGACATAACCCCCTCAAACTGGTTTACATCAAAAAACGCCTCGCTCATAATCACTATGATGTTCGGCTTGTCAGATGAGGTCAACGCACTATCTTCCACTAATTCCTTTCCTGCAGAAACGAGTGCATCATAAGAATCTTTCGCTTCTTCTGTCGTATATGGTTCCTCCAGATAACCCGTGAATATACTTTCCACAAAATATAATATCGGACCGGTCTTTTCCGCTGTATTGGACTCCGTCAGTTTCCCGACAGTCGCCGCCTTTGCATCTGCCACTGCCACAGGAATCAAAACGGCAACCAAAATCGCTAGCGTCATATAACAAGTGCTCTTTTTGTCCTTGTTCTTACGAATATCCCTTAGCACCTTTAAATCTAACAATATCATCAAAACCAATAAAAGTACTCCAATTAAAATACAAACCCAAGCTCCCGGAAACAGCTCAAACTCTGCCTCGCCTGCCACTTTAAGTGCCTCTGAAAACTTTTCTAAATCTGAAATGATAACACACTCCTTTAGATTCAACCATTTCATGTTATTGATAACAGAAACTACAACCGAAAATATCGTCACAACCACAAATCCCGGTGTCACTCTTTTTGTCACACAAACAAATATCTGTAGTACCACAAAGAACAGCAAAAAATTATAAACGAGATATCTAAGATTCTTCATATCAAACCAATCATATAACACATTGTAATCTGCAAAGGTAACTGCCTGTACCAAAACCATCATCAAAAAAGCCTGCAATGCAAGTATCACAGGCAATATTATCATGGCGTCCATCTGTACAAACCTTTTCACTGTATTCCATTGTTTTTCCTGAATGCCTTTGTTTTTCTGATTATCCTTTTCCTTTAAGCTGTGCTTCATGTATTCATTCTTCCTTAACATTTCTTTTCATTATGTGCGCTTAATAAATGTCTTCTCACATTTTGGACAGCGGATGCTAACCTTGTTCTTTCCCTTTGGCACACGGATAATCTGGTGACATGCAGAACAGACAAAATAGTAGTATTCCTTATCCTTTAATGTCTTAATCCACATCTTAATACATACCTTACAGTACTTCACTACACGGACCACTCCGCCCATGTAACGCATATACACAGCATTTTCCTTGCGACGCTTTTCTAAATTCTTAGAAAACACTCTCATGTATCCTAAAATGATGCACACCGCTCCACAAATAATACAAAGCTTATTCCCAGTAAACAGCGCAAATACTACATACACAAAACCAATAAGCATGATAAAGTTATTCAACTCATCCAAACCACAACGTCTTGCCATTACCTCTTTCATGTCCTCGCGAAACATGGTCACGTACTTCTTTAATAATCCCATTTTTATCCCTTCCTTTTTCATGTATCAAATCATAAATTCTGCCATAATTACATTGCTCACATCAATGCCGGCATCACTTAGACAAATTCTGTCGTTCTCTTCTATTAGCAATCGCTGCTCCTTATATTTGGAAAGAGTCTTTCCATATACGCTTTCTATATCTACCAGAAAACGTTTTTTAAACTCCGCCTTAGAAACACCAGCAGTACAGCGAAGTCCCAAAAACATAAACTCTTCCATCTCATCCTTGCGTCTTAAAAACTGCAAGTCTCTATAATAATCTCTTATAAACTCTAAAAGCACATTGTCCTCATATTGACGATATCTCTTTTCATGCGAACTATTGCACTCATCCAAAACATCCATCCCACTCACCATGGCGAAGGAATCTTCTAATGTATCATAAAATGAATCCTCATACGACCAATCATTGCCATCGGCATCTTCTTCTAAATTGCTTTCAAAGAAATGATATACATTCGTATAAGCATCTTCTCGCATCTCTTCGCACTGCAAAAAGCGACCTACATACTCATCCATATTCTCCACGCCGTGAAACCGAATCTTCTCCTGATGTTCCCCGTCTAACCATACGGTCATGTAGGAGGAGGCACCAAGTCCAACTCCTAGATATTCACCACCAGTCCAATACACCAGATTGTGTTTGCAAGCATATCCCTTCTTTGAATAATTCGATATCTCATATCTGTCATAACCGCTGTTTTTCAGTAGCATTTTCGTCTTTGCATAGAGTTGTCTATCCATCTCCTCAGACGGAAGCTGCTCTAACAGTGCTTCATTATCACCAAGGGGCGTTCCATCCTCCACAATCAAACTATAGGCGGAAATATGCTCCGGCTGTAACTCTACCACCTTTGCCAAGGTTCTCACATAGGACTCACTGGATTCCCCCGGCAGTCCCGACATGATATCGACGTTAATATTCTCAAATCCCGCCTGTCTGGCACTGCTATATGCTGCGACAAACTGGTCGTAGTTATGCACTCTTCCTAAAGTTTTAAGAAGCCTATCATTGGCGCTTTGTAGCCCAATACTTAACCGGTTAATCCCAGCCCTCCGGTATTCCACTAGCTTGTCCTTTGTAAGGCTATCAGGATTCCCCTCTAAGGTTATCTCTGCCTTCTCTTCTACCAGAAACACATCCCGTATTGTTTCCATAACCCTCGTCACAAAGCCTGCCTCCACATAGGAAGGGGTTCCCCCACCAAAGAAAATCGTCTTAACAACATATTCCGCTGCAACCGCTTTATAAGCTGCAATTTCCTTGCACAAAGCTTCTATATACTGCTTCTGCTCAGAATAACCACAACCTCCAAAGGACAAAAAATCACAATAGTTGCATTTACTTTTACAAAAAGGAATATGCACATATAAACTTAACTCTCTTTTCTCTGGCTTGTCCATATCTTCGTCACTCTCTTTGTCTTGTCATCTGTCAAAAGCAAAACAAACACATAGTTCTGCTTACCTTCTATTCCTCATCCAACTTCAATACACTCATAAATGCCTTTTGTGGAATCTCCACATTACCAATCTGGCGCATACGTTTCTTACCCTCTTTCTGCTTTTCCAAAAGCTTTTTCTTACGGGTAATATCGCCACCATAACACTTAGCAAGCACATCTTTACGAAGTGCCTTTACCGTCTCTCTTGCGATAATTTTGCTTCCGATTGCCGCCTGAATTGGTATCTCAAATAAGTGCCTTGGAATCTCTGCCTTTAGCTTCTCACACATCTTGCGTCCACGCTCGTATGCAGTATCTGCATGCACGATAAAGGACAAGGCATCCACCTCTTCTTTGTTAATCAAAATGTCAAGCTTCACAAGATTGGAACGGACATATCCATTCATCTCGTAATCAAAGGAAGCATAACCACGAGAACGGGACTTTAACGCATCAAAGAAATCATAAATGATTTCGTTAAGCGGCAAGTCATACTTTAACAAAGCTCTCGTCTCTTCCATATATTCCATGCTCTTATACACACCACGTCTCTCCTGACAAAGCTGCATAATCGCCCCCACATAATCCTTTGTCACCATAATCTCTGCCGCAACAAATGGTTCTTCCATATAATCAATCATGGATGGGTCCGGCAGATTCGATGGATTGGTAAGCTCAATCATCTCTCCATCCGTCTTATATACACGGTAGATAACACCCGGTGCGGTAGTAACCAAATCTAAGTTGTATTCTCGTTCCAAACGTTCCTGAATAATCTCAAGATGTAACAATCCCAAGAAACCACAGCGATAACCAAAGCCTAACGCAATGGAGGTCTCTGGCTCGTAGCTTAGTGCCGCATCATTGAGCTGTAACTTCTCCAACGCATCCCGCAAATCCGGATATTTCGCTCCATCCGCAGGATACACACCACAGTATACCATCGGATTGGCCCTCTTATATCCTGGCAATGCTTCATCACAAGGATTGTTAGCATCCGTCACTGTATCACCCACCTGAGTTTCTTTTACGTCTTTAAGACTAGCTGTAATATACCCAACCATTCCGGCAGAAAGCTCCTCCTGCGGAATAAACTGACCTGCTCCAAAGATACCAACCTCAACAACCTCTACTGTTGCTCCCGTTGCCATCATCTTAATCTGGGTTCCTTTTCTGACAGAACCATCAAACAGACGACAGAAAATGATAACACCCTTGTAGGAATCGTACTTACTGTCAAAAATAAGCGCCTTAAGAGATGCATCTGGATTACCACTCGGTGCAGGAATCTTCTCCACAATCTGCTCAAGTACATCTTCAATATTAAGACCGGTCTTGGCAGAAATCCGTGGGGCATCCATAGCCTCAATTCCGATAATATCCTCTATCTCATTCGCCACACGCTCTGGCTCTGCACTTGGCAAATCAATCTTATTGATAACCGGCATCACCTCTAAATCATTGTCAATGGCAAGATATACATTTGCAAGAGTCTGTGCCTCAATTCCCTGTGCAGCATCCACCACTAAGATTGCACCCTCACAGGCTGCCAAGCTTCTAGAAACCTCATAATTGAAGTCCACATGTCCTGGAGTATCAATCAAATTAAAAATGTACTCCTCACCATTCTTTGCCCTATATACAATTCGAACCGCCTGTGCCTTAATGGTAATACCGCGTTCTCTTTCTAATTCCATGTTGTCTAGAACCTGTGCCTGCATCTCGCGGTCGGTCAACAAACCTGTCTTTTCTATAATACGGTCTGCCAAAGTAGACTTACCGTGATCGATATGTGCAATAATGCTAAAATTACGAATTTTGCTCTGGTCTAAATGTGCCATCCTTATCTCCTATCCTTTCAATCCTTGCGGACCATATGTCAGACGGAAGCCCTTACACTCTGACATAGTCATACAGAGTGTAGTATAGCACATTATTCTTTTTTGCTCAACACTTTATCAAGGATTGCCGCCAATGGTTCCATGGCATTCTTTTCTTCCTGAATTGTATTATTTTGCGCCCCTACCTCAATGAGTGCCGCTCTTGGCATCACATGAAGATTGTAACGCAGACTCCTCACATAAATTTTTCGTACATAATCTCCGTAATGCTCCTTACCCGTCAAATACATCTGAAAGCTAAAAGCAAGGTTTGTATCCTTATTAGGGTTTTCCAAATACGCAATCTCACCATTAGTATCCGAACGGCTGACACCATTTAAAAACATAATCTTGGCGGTTTTCTTCCCATTAATCTCCGTCACCAGATGGGTTTCTTCATCTACTCCATCTCTATGTAAATCAATTACAACTTCAATGGTGGGATTTTCCTTCAAAATCTTTGAAACGCCGTTATAGGAATTTTCATATGCTTTACTGCGGTCTAACACTCCATCTATCATATCGTAGGTTGTGGTATCGTGATACACCGCAATCCCATATTGTTTTTCTAATATTTCCTTCAGATATGCCCCCACCCCCACAATAGTATCTTCTGGATATCCTTCTCTACTATCTGCAAAAGCCTCCGAGGCATGGGTGTGATAAATGAGTATTTTGGGTGATACATCTTTCTTCAGATTATCCACTGTTAAATCTCTATCTAACAAATTACTGATGTTCAACTCTTCGTCTGTCATACTGGTATTAGTATCCACGACAAAAATCTTACTTAACAAAAAGTCTGGACTTTCCAACTGTTGCCTGGTAAAGGTAGTTCCCTTACCTCCGTCTGCCAACGTGGTTATAGACTCACTGCCCTTCTGCTCCATACCCTCTGTTTGTGTCTTTGCACTGTCTTGGGAATCAGATTCTTCTAACATCGCAATATCACCATTTACCGGCAATTCACTTTCATCCTCATAAAACCAGTCTGGCACATCATAGGTAGTGGCATAATCAATATTGAGATTGCCATACTCCTTTTCATATGTAAGTAGCGGTACCATCTGCGAGGTTGCCTCAAAGAAAATGTCCTCCTTCGGTGTAGACTCTTTAAACAACAACCAACATAAAAGCATAATGCATACCGCTAAGCGCGCCTTATTCATTTTTCCGGTTTGGGAATACTGATTTTTTCTCATAGTATCATTGTATTCCTTGTCCCACTTATTTATGCCAACAACTCGTGATATCTAGAATTGTCTCATTGTAATCGCTGTATCAGGTTAATGCTGCCTGATTGATTGCTTCGGATATGGTATAGCTGATTCTCTTAACTGCTTCATCAATATCCTTTGGTGTCACAAACATATTTTCCAAATACGGTGTCACCATCTCACATGCCAACTGGTAACGTTCTTCCTCATTGAACTTCTTCAGCACATTTTTCGTCGCCTGCTTTCCAATGGCAGCAACCATCACATCCATAGCATCATTTACAATAGTCGGCACCGCAATTACCGTTGGCACACCAATAGCAAGCACTGGAACACCCACACTTTCCTGATTAATGGCATTTCTGTGATTACCCACACCAGACCCTGGTGTAATTCCTGTATCTGCCAACTGAATCGTTTTGTTGAGCCGGTCTGACTCCCTTGCTGCTAACGCATCAATCACAATGAGAAGCTCTGGTTTTACCTCATTTACCAATGCCTTCAGGATAAGGGCTGCCTCCATTCCGGTCTGTGCCATAACACCTGGCGCAATGGCGCTAATCTCGGCACTTTTTGAGATAATTCCCTCCTTCAACAAATGTCTTGTCACATAGAGATTATCAATCACATAGGGACCTAATGCATCTGGTGTCACCTCACGGTTACCAAGTCCTGCTACCATAATCCGCTTTTTATTCCCGATAAACTGCTTTAGGTTTCTTGCCAGTACCTCCATCATTGGCTCATGAAAACCCTCGTCATGCTCTCTTAAATGTTCACTTTCTAATGTAATGTAGGTTCCCACTGGTTTCCCGAGACTCATGGAACCCTGCTCATTTTCTACCACAATTCTTACTTCCTTGATATCTGTATCCCCATTGTTCTTTGTCATTACATGCACACCGCTTATCGGCTCATCACTTTGTATGTCTTCACGCATTTCCACCGCAAGGTCTGTTCTTCCACGCATCGCTGTTCTCCCTTCTATATCCTTTTATTAAATTAGTTGATTGCGAAACTCTCGAAAAATCGCTAACAAGTTGTGCAAGTTTAACAAGCACCATAAGCAGGTGCTTCGAAACCCGTCGGTACTTAATGAGAGGGTTTTCTCGAATTTAGTACCGCTACGCGTTGAGGCAGCGAAAGCGTGCCTGCGTTGGTTTGTTAAATTTGCATAACCTTTACAGCATAAATCCGAGTTTCGCAATTGTCTATCCTTTAATTAAATCCTAACCAGTGCGAACCGAATTTATACGTAGATTCGTAGAAATCTAGAAATAGAACACCCTATAAAACATGAGCCATGCCTCACATCGCAAGCAAAGCTTGCTCTGTGTCGCGGCATTCGCCGTATGCAGAAACAGCCTATAAAACATGAGCCATGCCTCACATCGCAAGCAAAGCTTGCTCTGTGTCGCGGCATTCGCCGTATGCAGAAACAGCCTATAAAATATGAGCCATGCCTCACATCGCAAGCAAAGCTTGCTCTGTGT
>JAFSIQ010000046.1 GCA_017439675.1 Lachnospiraceae bacterium | reverse complement strand
CTGACCTGTAATGATAAAGAGTATCGTGTTGATTTACTGTTTTTCCATCGCCGACTCCGTTCTATGGTTGCCATTGAATTGAAGATAGGCGAGTTCAAGCCCGAATATGTGGGTAAGATGAATTTCTATCTGTCCATATTGGATAAGTTGGAAAAGGCTCCCGATGAAAATCCGTCTATCGGTATCATCTTATGTGCCGAAAAAGACCATTTGGAGGTAGAATTGGCTCTGCAAGATGTAAACAAGCCTATTGGTGTTGCCGAATACCAATACTTGCTTCCAAAGAACAAGTTGCAAGAACTTGTGACGGATGAAATAAAAAAATCAATAAAAGAATAAATTAGACTATGGCAATTGCTCAATTGGGTAGTCGCCTTTTATTGCACCCTTAAATGAACTTTTACGGGTTATAGTAGACTCCGTTTGGGATAATTCCATTAATTTTGCAGAAGATTAAAGCGAAGTTATATGAAGCTATATATAATAACCATCATTCTTGCACTCTGTATGGTGGCTTGTGGTCGAGATTCCAAACAAAGGGAAATGCTGATGCAGGTAGAGTCATTTATGGAGGAAAGACCGGATAGTGCTTTAATCGTTTTGCAAAGTATCGATATTGAAGATGATGAATACGGACAAATGTTGATGCACTATGTACAAGGACGCCTACAACAAGAAGCAGAGGACTATCCTGCATCCATAATCAGTATGTTCAATGCGGAAAAGACAGCAAAGAAACATGGCGCCTCCGATATTCTTGGTTTGATATATTACTCTTTGTCGGATACATACAAGTCTCTGTACAACCCTATCGAGCGGCAGAATTATGCACAGTTGGCATACAATCACTTTATACTGTCCGGTGACACATGCCATATATATCTTGGAATGGAAACATTGGCTGAAGCCAATTATGATAATAGGAATTACGACAAGAGTGCATCACTCGCTCAACAAATGGTTACTCATGAGAAAGCAGTTCCCAACCCTCAAATAAAGATTAGAGGATTAAGACTGTTAAGCAGTTCATATATCAAGATGCAGAAGTATGAAGAGGCGAAGACTACACTTCATAAGTTGAAGAAGCAAGCAGATTCACTTACAAATCAGGATTACAGGAACCTATGCCTTGCATATATTAAACTTGGAGATTTGGATAGTGCAAATGTTTATAGGAAGTTTGCACAGACAAGCGAACAGAAGTCTCTCTGGGTTGTCGTGAAAGATCCGCAAACTGGTGAGCCAATTGCCAATATTTTTGAATTAGAGGATAAGACCACAGCAATAGACACCTTGTCGCAGAAGATAGTCAATCAGAACATAGCCCAGACGATAGCCAACTACCACGCATATGAGCAAAACTTGCAAGAGGTAGAATTACGTAATGAGAAAATGAGCAAGATGGTTATTGTAACGGTCGCTCTGCTATTGCTTGTATTCAGTTTCTTGTGGTATAGACTTCATCTGAAAGCTCACCGTAAGGAAATGGAGATGAAGATGATGGAAGCAGAAAATATCCGTCATATTCTCAAAGTTACCAAAGATGATGCTTCAGCTATGCAGCAATCGGTAAACCAATTGTTTGAGCAAAAGTTCAAATCTATTGATGAACTATGCAATACTTACTATGTTTATCAAGGTTCGCAAAATGAAAGGACGAAGATATATAACAATGTCATTGGGCTTATTTCCAATCTGAGCAAGGACAAGAAAACCATTGCAGAACTAGAAGCTTTTGTCAACACATATAAGAATAATTTAATGGTAGACTTTCGAACAGAGTATCCTATATTAAAGGAAGAAGATTACTTG
>JAFSIQ010000045.1 GCA_017439675.1 Lachnospiraceae bacterium | reverse complement strand
CTAAAGATATTTCTATTATTATTCGGACTGGTAGCAAGAGTGTTTCTGATTTTTGCAAGGGCAGCAGTTGATTAGAAAGGGCAGATGATTGAACTGTCAGGCGTGGACAGTTGTTATACATAGCTTCACAAGGAGCAATGAGAAGGGAGGATTTTCTGCATGGCAGAACATTTGAGAGCAGTAACTCTCCGCTGACCGGCGTTAAGGCAAATACAAAATTTGAACAGCGCAAGGCGCAGAAAGGATGTTTTATGAACGAAGAAACAAAGGTGACTGCAGCACCTACACTTGCAGAGAAATTAGGAATTGAGTACAAGGAAGTTGATGGGTTTTATTACCCTGTACTTGAGGAAACAGAAGAGAATGAGTTTTTGAAGCTTGGGAAGTGGGGGCATCGCTGGCTTGGGCTCATGATGGAGCATGACCGTTATTTGTATAATCTGTATTTTATGGGTGGAGTACTTTATCAGAAAGCAAAGGAGTATGAGGACTATGCATGGCAACTTCATGATGAATTGGTAGAAAAACTTAAGGCTTCGAGAAATGTAGAACATGCAATGTCGGATACTATGGAGAAAACTAATAGGGTACAGGAGATTGAGTCGACGGTTGAGGAAATTATTAATAACGACCTTTACGAGATGATAGACACTATCAAAGAACAGCGTGCTGTAGATATCAAGGAATATATGGAGCAGAAAGCAGAATTGGAGGATTAGATTTTATGGAAGAAAAGAGAATATTTTATGTGGGAATTGACCACGGCAATCACCTGATGAAATCAGCAAATCATGTGTTTGAGAATGGTGTAGAGAGGTTGGCGGCCAAGCCGACCTTCTCTGGCAATACGCTGATACACGAGGGTGTATTTTATAAGATTGGTGAAAAACGTAACAGTGTGAAGGACAGTAAGCTGGCAGATGATGACTATTATCTGTTGACGTTGGCGGCACTTGCGAAGGAGTGTCAGAGCGGTGCGATTCCAAATGGCGCCAGTGTGGTTCTTGGTGTGGGACTTCCGCTGAAGCATTTTGCAATAGTAAGAAAGTCTTTTGTAAGGTATTTGAAGCGTGGAGAGCAGCCGGTGAAGTTCCGTTATGAGGATGTACAGTATAGTTTCACCATTGAAAATGTGCTCGCATTTCCACAATTTTATGCGGCGGTGGCTGACAAGCTTGGCGATATGAGAGGTGAATATCTGATTGTGGATGTGGGCTCCTGGACCATTGATATTATGCATGTGAAGGATGGTGTGCCGGTGGAAAGTAAGTGTGAGACTTTTACGGAATCCATGGTTTCGGTAATTCAGGAAATCAAGGGTAAGAGCAGTGAAAAGTTTGGCAAGGAAATTCCGGAAAGTATCATTACGGATTATGTCAGCAATGCCAATTGCAATTATCCGGAGAAGTACACGAGACTGATGGATGAGTGCCTGGATGCTTTTGCAAAAAGGGTAGAAGGGATTTTGAAGGAAAATGGTCATGACATGGAGTTTGCTAACATTATTTATGTGGGTGGCGGTGCCAAGGTAATGGCTGCTTATGGACGCCATAGTGACAATATTTCCTATGTGACCGATGTCAGGGCAAATGCCAAGGGATATGAATATGATATTGTCAATATCTCTTTACACTTTTTTCTCAAGGATGTTTGAGCTATGCTACATCCTGTAAAGAGGCGTAGTATTGTTGCCTCTTGATTACTGGTGGTAACCCCTCATTTGCGG
>JAFSIQ010000044.1 GCA_017439675.1 Lachnospiraceae bacterium | reverse complement strand
TCTTACGAATCTCCTGCTGAATACCAGCCTTCGCACAATTTCTCTTGAAACGACGAAGAGCGCTGTCTAAAGTCTCGTTTTCTTTTACTACTACATTTGACATTCTCTCACCCGACCTCCCTTCAGTTGCATATTGTGTTATCCACACAACCTTGGGTTATTTAAAACACAAATAAGATTATAACATAAATTTACAATACGTCAATACCTATTTTGTCGAGTATATGCAAATGATTGTTAGTAATTTTCAAGCAAACTCTTGTAAAATTCGCAATAATCTTTGCGTTTTTCATCTGTAAAAGCCATAGCTTCACGCGGATGACGATTCAATTGACCAGTAAACATGTACTGTAGATCAAATCCCCATACTACTCCTTGTTCTTTTAAAGGAATCATGTAGTTCTCAATAAAAGTCAACAAACTGTATAAACTGTACTTCGGATTCTTCAAAAATCCTAATAATAATTCCATAGCACAGTTTCCGGCTCCTCTACCCATACCTAGTGCTGTCGCATCCAAGTAAGAAACACCATAAGACAATGTTTCAATGGTATTGGCAAATGCCAAATTCTGATTATTGTGAGCATGGAATCCAATCTGCTTATCGATAGATTCTACTGCTTTCAGATAAACCTTAGCAAGGTCACCTGCATTTTCAGGATAAAGCGAACCGTAGCTATCTACCAGGTAAATAACATCTACACTACTTTCTGCTAACATTGCTAAAGCTTCTTCAACCTGATTTGAATTTGCTTGAGATATCGCCATAATATTACAGGTAGTTTCGTATCCTAATTCATGAAAATATTCAATCATCTCAATTGCAGCTGGTATCTGGTGAATGTAACAAGCCACACGTACCATATCAATTACACTTTCGCACTTTGGAAGAAAATCCGTCTTGAAATCGCATCTTCCCACATCAGCCATTACTGCAATCTTCATATCAGAGATGTTCTCTCCCACAATCGCTCGTATATCCTCTTCTTTACAGAACTTCCATTTTCCAAAATCTTTTTCGTCGAACAAATTACGGCTAGCTTTATAACCAAACTCCATATAATCAACACCGCTTTTTACATTGGTCTTATATAATTCTCTAACAAACTCATCTGTAAATTCAAAGTTGTTACACAATCCGCCGTCACGAATGGTGCAATCCAAAACCTTAATGTCTGGTCTTACACCCATCAAATTACCTTTTCTTGCCATAATCATTTCTCCTTTTATCCTCATTTGAGATTTTAACGCTTCAACGCTTTAAAGTATGTTAGTGATTATAGCACCGATAATATAATCTGTCAACGCTAAAATTTTTCTTTATTAAAAAAAGAAAAAGCATAATTCAAGATTGTGAATCGTCACGACACCAAATCTGAAACCATGCTCTTTCTTATCTGCGTAATATGTATACTATAATTATAGCACCATTAACATATACTCAGACATTAATGCAGTCATAGATGCACCAAATACAGCACTTAATGCAAATGATAATACAAAAACAATCAGTGTATATATCAAATAAGCCTGTGCAAATGTCTTTCTTGAAGGATAGTCATTACTACCAAATGCCCATACAAACAACATAATAATGTTAACACATGGAATCATAAGAATCAGCAAAACTATCAACCACTTACCTAATGTCATTTCGTTATTCATTCTCTTTTCCTCCTCATTTTAAATATATGTTCATAGAAATGTATTTCTAAGAAACCGTAATAGATTCTCTTTACGATATATCACCGGCTCTACATCCGGGAAAAAGTTTATCATGCGGTAAGTATACAACATAATCAGGCAAATTACAATTATTATTAGCCAGAATATGCACCCACGGCATTTACACCCCAATCCATATCTGCAAATAACACAATACAAAATAAAAGGGACAATTAGAAAAATAACACAGTTATAATTCCACGCATCTGCCCATTGAAAAGTAAGAAAGGAAAATCCTGCCCGCGTTAAACCGCACGCAGGACAAGGTAAGCCTGTGGCGATAGCCAAGGTACACACTGTTCCAAACGCCCAATTTGACACTATTATATATACAAATGCAGCTAATATACCCTTATACCAATCTAAAATATCCTGTTTAAATTGTTCAATACCTCGTTTGATATTCATACACACTACCACAAGAAATAATACCTCTGGCAGATTACTACCAGAGGTTGTTGTTATCGTTTATATTTTTACTATCCTAACTGACCAGAAGCAACTTCCTTTGCTTTCGCGATTGCATCAGCAATACCTGCCGGGTTCTTACCACCAGCCTGTGCCATATTTGGACGACCACCGCCGCCACCACCAACAAGTGGAGCAACTTCCTTAATCAAGTTACCTGCATGGGCACCAGACTTCACCGCAGCATCAGTTGCCATGGCGATTAAGTTCACCTTACCATCATTAACAGAAGCAATTACAACAATACCTTCTGAAACCTTCGCCTTTAACTGGTCGCCTAAGTCACGAAGACCGTTCATATCAACACCTTCCACAGCAGTTGCAATAATATTGAAATCGCCAACAGAAACCATATCAGATGTTACATCTCCCAAGGACTCATTGGCAAGCTTAGCCTTAAGAGATTCATTTTCAGAAGAAACCTCCTTAAGCTGAGCTAATGTACTTGTAAGCTTATCTAATAACTGGTCTGGATTCGCCTTCAAAATCTTAGAAGCTTCCATCATCTTCTTCTCGATTTCCTTGTAGTAGTTAAATACTCCTTCGCCAGTCAACGCTTCAATACGTCTCACACCAGCTGCAACACCAGCCTCTGATACAATCTTAAATGTGGTAATTGCACTTGTATTCTTAACATGGGTACCACCACACAACTCAATAGAGAAATCAGACATGTTAACTACTCTTACAGTGTCACCATACTTCTCACCAAACAATGCCATAGCACCAGTTTTCTTTGCGTCTTCAATTGACATCTCTGCAATATTAACTGGTAACGCATTAGAAATCTCTTTATTCACAATTGCTTCAACCTGTGCAATCTCATCCTCCGTCATTGGAGAGAAATGCGAAAAGTCAAAACGAAGTCTATCTGGAGTAACCAAAGAACCCTTCTGCTCTACATGGTTACCAAGTACCATCTTAAGCGCTTTCTGCAACAAGTGTGTCGCACTGTGGTTCTTACAGGTGTCTGCTCTACCATCTGTATCAATGGAAAGTGTTACAGTATCGCCAATCTTGAACATTCCCTTCGTCACTGTTCCGATATGGCCATACTTGCCACCTTTTAACTTAACAGTCTCCTTTACAACAAATTCTGCGTCAGATGTGGTAATCACACCGGTATCACCCTGCTGACCACCCATAGTAGCATAAAATGGTGTCTGCTCTACAAACAAGGTTGCTTCATCACCAGCCACAATTGCTTCCACAATCTGGTCTGTAGTAAGTACTGTAATCTTAGAATCGTATGCATCATTATCATATCCAACAAACTCTGTTGTAATAGATGGATCAATCTCGTCGTATACAGTGGCATCTGCACCCATGTAGTTGGTTTCCTTACGCGCTGTACGAGCCTTTACTCTCTGCTCCTCCATGCATACCTTGAAACCTTCTTCATCGATATTATAGCCCTTTTCTTCCAGAATTTCCTTTGTCAAATCTACTGGGAATCCAAAGGTATCATAGAGCTTAAATACATCTGCACCTGTTAATGTCTTATTACCACTCTTAGCAAGCTCCTCTTCCATTTCTGCAAGAATTGCAAGCCCCTGGTCGATTGTCTTATTAAACTGATTTTCTTCCTGTGTTAATACACGGAAAATAAATTCCTTCTTCTCATCTAACTCTGGATATCCATCCTTAGAGCCTTCAATTACTGTCTCAGAAAGCTTTGCAAGGAAAGTTCCATCAATACCTAGCAAACGTCCATGACGAGCCGCACGACGAATCAAACGACGAAGCACATATCCTCTACCTTCATTGGTAGGCATAACACCATCTGAAATCATAAATGTAGACGAACGAATATGGTCAGTAATCAAACGAATAGAAATATCCTTGTTCTCATCGGTCTTGTATTCTACATTTGCCAATTCACAAACCTTACTACGAAGTGCGAAAATAGTATCTACATCAAAGATAGAGTCAACGTCCTGAACAACGGAAGCCAAACGTTCCAATCCCATACCGGTATCAATGTTCTTAGTCTCTAACTCTTCGTAGTTACCCTTTCCATCACCATCAAACTGGGTAAATACGTTGTTCCAGATTTCCATGTAACGGTCACAATCACAACCAACCTCACAACCAGGCTTACCACAACCATATTTCTCGCCACGGTCATAATAAATCTCAGAACAAGGACCACAAGGACCTGAACCATGCTCCCAAAAGTTATCTGCCTTACCAAAACGGTAAATGCGCTCTGGTGCAATACCAATCTCCTTATTCCAAATATCAAACGCCTCATCATCCTCTTCGTATACAGATGGATATAGACGCTCTGGGTCCATTTCTAACACTTCTGTTAAGAACTCCCATGACCAAGCAATTGCTTCTCTCTTAAAATAATCACCAAATGAGAAGTTACCCAACATCTCGAAGAAAGTACCATGACGCGCTGTCTTACCAACATTCTCAATATCACCAGTACGAATACACTTCTGACAGGTTGTCACACGCTTGCGTGGTGGAATTTCCTGTCCGGTAAAGTAAGGCTTAAGGGGAGCCATACCCGCATTAATTAATAATAACGAATTATCATTCTGTGGAACCAACGAAAAACTGTTCATCTTAAGATGATCCTTGCTCTCAAAAAATTCCAAATACATTCTTCTTAATTCATTCAAACCATATTTCTTCACGTTTTTGTACCTCTCTTATGCTTCACTTTCTATTTCATCAACCGTTTTCTTTTCTGTTGTTTCCGCTACTGTTGCCTCCGCTTCAACAGCAGCTTTTGCAAGCTTATTTTTCTTAAGCTTAATACCACACAATACCGCAACAATTGTAACTGCGATATAAACAACAAACTTGAACAGATACATTAATAATTCACTAACAAATTCCATTTTTCTACCTCCATCGTGTATGATAACATTTGATATTTTACTTCAGTTCATCGGTTAATGATGTATAAAAACAAGTTGGATTACCGGTGTGACACGCCACACCAATTTGTGCAACCTTCGCTAAAATCGTGTCCTTGTCACAATCAATACGTAAATCCTTCACAAATTGTAAATGACCACTTTCCTCACCCTTCTTCCATAGTTTCTTCCGGCTTCTGGAATAGTATACCATATAACCTGTCTCCAACGTTTTTTCAAAGGATTCTTTGTTCATATACGCCATCATCAAAACCTCATTGGTTTGATAATCTTGTGTAATACACGGAATCAATCCATTGCTGTCTAGCTTGAATGTGTCAAAATTCTGACTACTAGTCATAGGTTTTGCCACATATTCTATTTGATTATTCATGTTTGTTTCCTCCTAAGTTCGGATACATTCCTTGTTATTAGATTGTATTCTCGTCTTTATTCATAAAAACTTCAAATTCCATTATAAAGAGCCCTTCGTCGAAAGAACTTCGTCTCTCATCCGTGGATCAACCTGAGTTGCTTCATCCAATGCTTTTGCAAATGCCTTAAATGCAGCCTCAATCAAGTGATGATTATTACTACCATCTAATTGTTTGATATGTAAATTCATTCCTGCACCATACGATACCGCATAGAAAAATTCTTTTACCATTTCTGTGTCAAAATATCCCACCTGGTCAACCGTCAAAGACATATTATAGGAAAAATATGGTCTACCAGATAAATCAAGTGCACAAAGCATCAATGTCTCATCCATTGGTAAAATTCTCTGACCATAGCGTTTGATTCCCTTCTTGTCTCCTAACGCCTTCTTGATTGCTTGTCCTAACACAATTCCAGTATCTTCAATCGTGTGATGGGAATCTACATACAAATCTCCCTTTACCGAAAGTTTCAAATCAAAGAAGCCGTGTCTGGCAAAGGAATTCAACATGTGATCAAAGAAACCGATTCCAGTGTCAATCTTTGTTTGACCAGTACCATCTAAGTTTAATTCTAATTTAATATCTGTTTCGTTGGTTTTTCTCTCGATATACGCTATTCTATCTGCCATATGAACTCCTTTCTAACTAAGCAATCTTTCACAAATATGTATTTTATCATATTCTTTTTCAAAATACCACAATTTAAGTGTTTTTTTCAAAGAAAAGAGGAACCGTTTATAAAATGATATGCCCCTTGTCAAGTAGACAAGGGGCATATCAAAGTGAAAGGTTCTTCATAAATCCACTATTCAAATCTAACTTTAATAGAATTCGCATGTGCGGTCAATTGTTCGCTGGTTGCAAAATCAATAATATCCTGATGTACTGGTTCTAACGCTTCCTTAGAATAATAAATGATACTAGACTTCTTTACAAAATCATCTACGCTAAGTGGCGAGAAGAACTTTGCAGTACCGTTGGTTGGCAATACGTGGTTTGGACCAGCAAAATAATCACCAAGTGGTTCAGAACTATATTCTCCAATAAAGATTGCACCTGCATTTCGAATGCGCATCATTACCTCAAACGGATTCTTTGTCACAATCTCTAAGTGCTCACTTGCAATATCATTTGCTGCTGAAATGGCATCTTCCATGTTCTCTGCCACAAGAATATATCCATAATTATCAATAGACTTCTGCATAATTTCACTTCTGCTTAATTCGACAATAAATTTATCAACTTCCACAGAAACCTTCTGGGCTAACTCCTCTGATGTTGTAACAAGAATTGCAGATGCCAACTCGTCGTGTTCTGCCTGGGATAATAAATCCGCAGCTACAAAGCGAGGATTCGCAGTTTCATCTGCCAACACCAAAATTTCTGAAGGACCAGCAATAGAATCAATGCTTACATAACCATATACCGCACGTTTTGCCAAAGCGACAAAGATATTACCAGGACCTACAATTTTATCCACCTTCGGAACAGACTCGGTACCATATGCAAGAGCTGCGATTGCCTGCGCGCCACCTGCCTTATAGATAGCATTTACACCTGCTTCATTTGCTGCAACCAATGTGGTTGGATACACTTTGCCTTCCGCATTACAAGGTGTCGTCATAATAATATTCTTGACACCTGCTACTTTGGCGGGAACAATATTCATCAATACAGAGGATGGGTAAACTGCTTTACCGCCTGGAACATATACACCAACAGAATTCATAGCAGTTACTTTCTGTCCTAACATTGTTCCATTTTCCGTCGTGTCGAACCAGCTATACTGTTTTTGCTTCTCATGATATGTACGAATATTTACTAAAGCTTTACGAATGACCTCTAATAAATGCTCATCTACCTGCTTGTAAGCTTCCTCAATTTCTTCTTTTGTAACTTTAATATTACCTTCGTTGATATCAGCTTTGTCGAACTTTTTTGTATATTCAAACAAGGCTTTGTTACCATTCTCTTTCACATTATCAACAATTTCCTGTACTGTATCTGCATATTCCGTATAATTGTTAGGACTTCTTTTTAATAAGTCGTCTAACAAATTTTGCTTTGTTTCTGATGTTAATTTTACAATACGCATTTCTTTCATCCTTTCTTAGCTCAATCCTCATAAAGTAGCTTCTTCAAATCCTTTACAATCTTCATGATACGTTCCTGTTCCATTTTAAGACTCACCTTATTAACAACCATACGACAAGACAATGGGCAAATCTCTTCTAATACGCCAAGTCCATTCTCCTTCAAGGTTGTACCTGTCTCAACGATATCTACAATGACATCAGATAAATCCACAATCGGCGCAAGTTCTACAGAACCATTTAGCTTCACAATCTCCACCGTCTGATTTTTCTTTGTCTTAAAATAATTCTTTGCAATGTTTGGGTACTTACTTGCGACACGAATAATTTCATTCTTCTGTAAAGTTTCTTGAGCAGATTCTGGTCCACAGACACACATTCTACACTTGCCAAAGCCCAAATCTAACACTTCGTAGATATTATCTCGTTCCTCTTCCATAATGGTATCTTTACCAACCACACCAATATCAGCTGCGCCGTATTCAACATAGGTTGGTACATCTCCTGCTTTTGCTAAAAAGAAACGAAGTTTCAATTCTTCATTCACAAAAATAAGCTTTCTTGTATCTGGGTCTTTCATTTCCTCACAAGTAATTCCGATTTGTTCAAGATAGCCCAAGGTCTTTTTTGCAAGTCTTCCCTTGGCTAACGCAAATGTTAAATATCTCATATTGCTTCCTCGCTATAAATTCTATAAGTTTGTTGTTACCATCTTTACTGCGCACAGTAAATAATATTGCACATATCCATTTACCATGACCGTGCATGACTTAATTGGTTATGACATTTCAATATCTTCAACCAATGCACTAGCTATCTCATCTGACACAAAATCATGAATATCAACCGTGGTATCAGAGGTCAGATAAAACATCCCCGAAAAATGATTCTTTTTACCATACTCTGCATAAGCTGTAACATCTTTTTTCTTAGATTTTCGAATCAACTCCACCTTGCGGTCAGTTTTTCTTAAATGATTTGCAATACGAATTGCAGTTTCCTGTTGTTCAATGTTATAAAGAATAATGCTGTCTGAATTGTCAACGGCTACCTTAATCTTTTGTCTGGAAATTGCCATCATCAAGTCATCAATATAAAATGCAAACCCAATTGCTGGAGCATCCTTTCCATATTGCTTTAACAAATTGTTATAACGTCCACCTTTTACAACCGCGTCACCAGTTCCATAGGTGTATCCACGAAATACAATTCCAGTGTAATACTCATAACGGCTGAGCAACGAAAAATCAAAGCTGATATACTGCTCATAGCCAGAATATGATAGTGCTTTATATACCTTCTCTAAACGTTCAATTGCTTCAATTGATGTCTGATTCGAGACAAGCTTCTTGGCTATATCAAGCATTTCTAATCCACCAAACAACTGATCAAAGCTTAGTAATACATTTTTTACATCATTAGATAACTCCAATTCTTTAATCAGAATTTCCAACCCAAAAAAATTGCGGTTATGAATCAATCCACGAATCTCATCTACGGTGTTATCATCCAATCCAGAACCTTCCAATACACCTTTAAAGAAATCCACTTCACCAATCTCAATTTGGAATTCCTTCAAACCAGTAGCAAGGAAACAGTCAATTACTGTTGCAATCACCTCTGCATCCGCAGCAGAAGAATCATCATTAATCAGCTCTGCACCAAGCTGTGTAATCTCATTTAACTTACCCTGATGATTATGCGTATTCATAAATGTCTTTCCTTGATAGCATAGACGAATTGGCAATTCTTCATCATTGTAATATTTTGCTACACATCTTGCAATGCTAGGAGTCATATCCGGGCGCAGCACCAAGGTATTATTCTCTCTATCAAAAAACTTGTACATTTCATTGGATATAGCCGAACCCTTGTCCTGATTGAATATATCAAAAAATTCAAAGGTTGGTGTTTCAATATCGTTATAACTGTATAAAGAAAGGGCATGATGCATCTTATCAAGAACCTTTAATTTCTTCTTGCATTCGTTGTCATAAATATCCCTTACACCCTCTGGGGTATGTAACAGTTTTTCCATCATATCTATTCTCCTTTATCTTAATTTGCACAAAACCGAAGTAATATTAACACATATTGAGATTCTTTTCAACCAATCACTTTATCACGTTGCAGTGTTACTTCGATAGCACACTAAAATCATGGTTATTATATTCAATTCGTCATCAGATGTCAATACAATTTATACTAGAACTAAGAGTTTGCAAGCAAACTCTTAGCGCGCGAGCGGTGTCCAAAGAACAAAGTAAAAAAACGAGAGGTCAAAAACCTCTCGTTAAAGACTTCATTCAGTCAATTTTTATTTTTGATATTTTGCAATATGACTTGCAATCAAATCTTTATCATCAAAGTAATTGATACGCATTGCAGCCTTCACCTTATCTAATGTCTCTTGTGCTACGCGTTCTGCCTCTTCACTACCCTTCTTTAACACATCGTATACATATGCAATGTCTTTTTCATATTCATGTCTACGATTACGGATTGGCTCTAATTCCTCCTGAATCACACTGTTAAGGAATCTCTTTACCTTCACATCGCCAAGACCGCCCCGTGTATAATGTTCCTTCAATTCGTCAAGGTTTGCATACTCTGGTAAATAACGTTCAAAATGCTCTGGTCTGCTAAATGCATCCAAATAAGTAAATACAGTGTTACCCTCTAATTTACCAGGGTCTGTAATCTTAATATGATCAGGGTCTGTAAACATACTCATAACCTTCTTTTGAATCTCATCTGGCTCCTCTGATAGGTAAATGCAGTTTCCAAGGGACTTACTCATTTTTGCCTTACCATCAATACCAGGAAGTCTCAAACAGGCTTCGTTGTCTGGCAATAAAATGCTTGGTTCTGTAAGCGCTTCACCGTACACAGTATTAAACTTATGCACAATCTCTCTTGTCTGTTCCACCATTGGCTTCTGGTCTTCACCAGCAGGAACTGTTGTTGCCTGGAATGCAGTAATGTCTGCCGCCTGGCTGATTGGATATGTATAGAAGCCCACTGGTATACCTTTACCTTCGCCGTCATTCTCGCTATATCCACGCATCTTAATTTCAGACTTAATGGTCGGATTACGCTCCAAACGTGCTGTTGTAACTATATTCATATAATAGAAACAAAGCTCAGTAAGCTGTGGAATCTGCGATTGAATCAAAATTGTTGACTTTGCAGGATCTATTCCGCAAGCAAGGTAATCTAAAGCAACCTCAATAATATTCTCACGAATCTTATCCGGATTGTCTGCATTATCAGTAAGCGCCTGTGCATCTGCAATCATAATATATATCTTGTCATATTCTCCAGAATTCTGTAGTTCCACTCTTCTCTTAAGCGAGCCCACATAATGTCCCACGTGCAATCTTCCTGTTGGTCTGTCTCCAGTTAAAATGATTTTCTTTGCCATAACTTATCTCCTTGTTACATTATCTGTTAATTATTTATTATTCGTAATCACGAACAATTTTCAATCTTTGATTAATTCCGAAATATTAATTATCAAATTTTCATATATGCATACTTCAATGTCGTCATCAAATGTATATTGATCACTCTTTTCATCATTTTCCAAATCAAATACATTGACAGAATTGGTAAGCGGATTAATAATCCAATATTCTCGAACACCAGCTGTACGATACTTGAATAATTTGATACCATAATCGATACGTTTGGTGCTCGGTGATACAACTTCAACAATCCAATCTGGCGCACCGTTACACCCCTTATCGTCTAACTTATTCTTATCACAAATTACAGATATATCCGGTTCTACATAATTTCTGTCATCATCGTTCAAAAAAACAGCAAATGGAGCCGGGTAGATTTTACATTGCCCATTATTCTTGTCAATATATTGACCAATGACTTTTGTTAATTGCGAAACAATTTCCTGATGCATTCTATTCGGGGGTGCCATGTCATAGATAACACCATCTATGAGCTCTGCACGTTGTCCCTCTGGAAGTGAATAAATGTAATCAACTGTATAATCATCTTGTTTTGGTAATGGCATAACAAACTCTCCCTTCCGAAACAAATATAATTTTCTTTTTTCTATTCAATTTCCTATTATACTATAAAAACATTAAACTAGTCAAAACAAAAGGGCATGATGTGTCAAGGTAATATCGAAAGAATAAAGATAAAAAAGCAAATGATACTTAAAAAAATATACTCTTTGTCGTCTCGTTGTATTTCTTTATGCCAATAACAATCTGGATTTGTGTTACATATATATATTTCTTTTATTTGACCAATGCGAGGTCCTTCTTTATAGGGTACTAGGTAATTCTCTATCACAGTGTACTCATTTCCATCGTAGTCAAATTGATAAGTAATACTATGCCGGTATCTTTCTTGACTATTAGAGAAACCAGGATAATATCCACTATACTCTACTTCTGACTTAATGCATACCGCCTGCACTTTTTCTTTGCATATAAATCGACAATACAGATGTCTTATCGGAAGAAAGAAAAACATAACAGTGAGTAACAGAAACAATACCGGCATGCTTACATCCAAAACCCTTTCTGTTAACGCTTTTGCCACAGCCAAATCGTGATACTTGTGATATCCCCATAAAACAATTCCGAGCCCTACAAACGAGCCCCCAATTGCTAATATGCGCATACTGGTAGTGGATAGTCCTTTTTTACATAAAAAAGAAAACAGTACGAAATTCATAACAAATGCATATTGTCCGATGAAATAGCACATATAGGCATAATTATGTGCGTTATGAAAAAGTAATATAGCTACGACCGAAATAATAGTATATGTACACCATAATATTTTTCGATTTCGATTATTCACTTTGGACTTTTGAACATCCTCATTTAAAATCTCTTCTTCACTCATATAACGCGCCTCACAAAAAACATTTTATTCGTCCGCTCTATCGCATTCGTATTTCATGTTATAAAAACAATAATACTCACTAAAATCAAGGCAATACCTAAAAGACTCATAAACAAATCATCAAAAATAATATTGGGATGTTTGAAAGATTTCGGTCTTTTGACGCAGATATATAAATCAAACTTTTCACCTTCCATGGGCCCGTAATGACGCTCGCTCCATGATAAATATTTATCTGTTGATACATATTCTTTTCCTTTATAATAATACTGATACGTTACAGAATGCTGATACCAATGGTATATCGGATTAATATGAAGTGATTTACATATTGCAGAAACCTTTTTACGGCATGTTAAAAAACGAAAACTATTCTTAAGGGGTTGAAATAATAAAATGAACACTATACACAATACCAATATTAATATAGTATATTTTAGTTCATCATTGGATATATCGTACATACTATCCTTCCTCCATAGAAATCACAAGGTATTCCTTAAAATTATACCTCTTTATTCTTCCGCTCTACCAAGTCCGTATTCATGGCTTCTAAATAATGCACCAACGCCCCGCCTTGGGATTTAATAAAATACTTCGGGTCTAATTCTTCATATTTGAAATTCTTCACATGTCCGTCTCGTTCAATGCGTTCTACGTATTCCTTCAACACGCGAAACGGCAAATAATAATATTCGTTTCTCGTTGTAAAATAGATTAGCAAAAAACTAACTCCACCCTGGATTTCAAAGCGTTCCATAAAATTCAGCTGATGTTCATGAATATTGCGCATTGGAAAAGTATCAGTATTACATTCCTTAGCATCAAAACAAATCGGAATTCCCTGCACTACACCAATGTAATCAACGGTAGAATCCTTCTCAAAATAAGCAAGGGTAATCTGTCTCGTAGACTGATTAATCTCTACCGGTGTAATTGGGGTTGGAATCTTTTGCACTAAAGCAAGATTTTTTTCCACATATATATCATTTGTCATATTGATAAGTTCTTCAAAGGTTGAACCTCGAAGACCTCTGGAATTCCATGTTCCCATTTTCCCACCTCAAAGACGCATTATTCTTTCTTTCCTTTAATCAATACAAATGTCAAAAACTTCGTCTCCTTTGTATAAATTAATATTATGAATAATACATATTATATTTCATTTATATCTGTCACGATTGCAAAATGCATCTGCAAGGAGTGTAAGATAGTTGTAAACTCCTTTGGTAAAGTCGCATGAATTTGCTTTCCACTTAATTCCTTTGCAAGCTCAAAGTTCTTCGGAAACGTAATCTCATACGCATGCAACAATTGATGTTTTAAACCAAACTCTTTCTTGATTACTGCATTCACACTTTTGAGTCCATATTTACCATCTCCGATAATTGGGTGTCCCACCGAGCGTAAATGCGCACGAATCTGGTGAGTTTTACCAGTAATCAGCTTCACCTTTAGTAATGTAAACTCCATATTTTGAAATTTGCCATAATCTAACGGCTCATATCTGGTTTCAATAAATGCCGGCTTATCGACACCATGTTTCTTTGCCTGTTCCAAACTCTCATACACAACAACTTGGTTGTGACTGGCTTTCTTAGCCAAAAAACCTTTGATGGTGCTTGCCTGTTCCACCCTTCCAGAAACGATAGTTAAATAGTATTTATCTAGCGTTCTATCCTTCAAAATTCGAGAAAGCATCTGAGAGCCCTTTAGGGACATTCCTGCCAAAATGATTCCGCTAGTATTACGGTCTAGACGGTTACATACCGATGGGGTAAACAAAGGATTGGCAGATTCCTTGTCGTTATAATAATCCACTATGCGTTCATTCAAGGAATAGTCCGATGCTTCCGCCTTCTGAGACAACATCCCTGCTGGTTTATTCAGAATAATAATATTATCATCCTCATATAATACCGGAACATCCCTTAATGCGTCCACTACCTTCCTATCAGCTCGATTCATCAATCTAGTTTCAGTTGTATTTAACTCATCTTCCTGCTTTAAGTTAAAAACAGAAGTAATGCAACTGTCAGCAAACACTGGAACCCTCTTATCTTTCCGAAAATTAGCAATGGTGTCATCTGTCATAAATATCTGTACAGTGTCACCTAACTGTAAAACCTCATTCCCTGTAGCTTTCCCTTTATTCACTTTAATGTTCTTCTTGCGAAGCATTTTGTATACAAAGCTTTGCGGAGCATCATCTAGATACTTTCCTAAGAATTTGTTAAGACGCTGCCCAGCATTTGCTTCACTAATAATAATTTCTTGCATGCAAAACCTCGGTTTTCATTCATCTTCTATTTATCTTCTCGTAACGTACTCTCATTCTACACTCTTTGTTTTTCTCTCTGGCAACTGTGCTAGAATTATGGCGACAAACATAATCACACACCCAAGAATCTCCATCGGTTTAATGGTTTCCTTCAAAATAATCATGCCAGACAGCAACGCAAATACAGATTCTAAGCTCATAATCATAGATGCAACTGTTGGCTCAGTATACTTTTGTGCCACAATCTGCAAGGTGTAAGCCACACCACAAGACAACACACCAGCGTATAAAATCGGAATCATACACTGTAATATCAAATTCCAATCGATTTCTTCCAATAAAATCATCCCAGGGATAGAAATCACGCCACAGACAAACAACTGGATACAGGATATCACAACACCATCAATTCGTTGCGACACCTTGTCCACAAAGGTAATATGTATCGTAAATGCAAAGGAACAAAGAAGGATTAACATATCTCCTTTATTCACTGTAAAATCTTCACCAACACATAATAGATATAATCCCATTAATGCTAAAATAACACCGCCCCATACAACCAAGCGAATCTTCTTTCCAAGAAGAATTCCTACAAGTGGAACAAGGATAATATACAAAGCTGTAATAAATCCAGCCTTTCCAGCAGTGGTATATACCATACCCATCTGTTGTAGGGTAGTTCCTGCGAACAGACAAATACCACATACAAGTCCACATAAAAAAGTAAATTTCTTAGATGGCGGTTGAGGCAAACTTTCATCCTTAACATTCGACTCAGTCTTTTTCTGTAATCTAGTTCGTACAAACAGATATATAAGCAACGTCACTCCACCCACAATACTTCGAATCCCATTAAATGTAAGTGGACCAATATATTCCATTCCGGTGCGCTGTGCAACAAAGGCACAGCCCCAGATAAATGCTGTTAAAAACAGCAAAAGATTTCCTTTCATTCTTTGATTCATCTTCTGTCAAACTCCTGCAATTCCACCACAAATCTCTCCTGTAAAATGTCTGTGACTTTATCACGGTAACTTTCATCATACATTCCATCGAAAAAGAATCATTTTAAAAACAATCCATGTGGTAATATTTTTGATGCCACATATACCATTTGCATCGGTATACCATAGATAGATAGCTCTTTCCCAGCCTTGGCATCCCTTAATGCTTTCGCAACTACTGGTTCAACGGAAACAGTAACTAGCTTTTTGAGAGGTTTTTGTTCTTGTCCACCATTGGATATTTCCAAAAACTCCGTTTTAATCGGACCCGGGCATACAACCGTTAATGATATACCCATATCCCTTATTTCCGCTCTCAAAGCTCGTGAGAAGCTCAAAACCAACGCCTTACTTGCAGCATATACTGAAAATTCCTTTTGTGGCATAAATGCAGATGCAGAAGCCACCTGAATTATTCTGGAATTCCTTTTCATATATGGTAATACTCTATGTGTCATTTCCAATAATGCTTTGCAATTAACATTAATCATATTACCAATTTCCCAATGAGAAAGCTCAACAAATCGACCTGCCTTTCCAACTCCGGCAGCATTGACGAGCAAACGGACATCCGGCATCTCCTCTGCTAATAGCTCGGACAACTTATCCAGATCTGTATTATTACAGATATCGAGAGGAATTACGCGAACATCAAAATGCGTCATTTCTTTCTTCAGTTCTAGCAAACGTTCTTCCCGTCTAGCAATCACCCAAACCTCATCCATGTATCTTGTACATATATCCAATTGTCGCACAAACTCCTGACCCATACCAGAAGATGCACCCGTTATCACTGCAATTCTTTTGTTCATTGTTAATACCTTTGACTTGTTATTGTCTCCTTCATTTTCATCCAAACTATTCATGTATCCCCTGTAACATAATCTCTACATCCATCTCCAACCAGGAAGATATTTGTTCTTCACTGTTCCACGATTCAATTTACCGAAACCAAGAGGATAATCTCTAACACAAATCAAACACATACCATCCTTGACTTTTTCTTCTTCCCCAGTAGTTAGCTCTATTGTTTCACCCTTTAGATACTTAATCACCCTGTCATCTTCCTCAGTAAGTTTTACCACATTGGGATATTGCTCTGCCTTCAAAAACATAGCAAGGGACTGACTTGGTTCAAATCTGTTTTTCTTCATATCTCCCATATAAAGACCACACCGAAGGATTCGCAATCCTTTTACATGTGGCATTTGCTTTGGTATATAAAAAACTCTTTCTTTTTGCACATCAAATCTTGTCATATCAAATGGATAATCTAAGCTTTTGATAAACTCTTCCGCTTCCTTGCTCATTTTCTCCTTTGAAAACGCATACTCCACTACAGGCGAAGCATATGGTCTATCATTATCAATCTCTTTGGTTACCATTGCCACAAAATGCCCTTCGCCCTCAATGCGATGTGGCCATAGCCTTCTACATTTGGTGAGCTCCTGGTTATTCGTATTCCCCCATTCTGGATGTCCAGTATCAAAGCCGTCCACCATCGGTAATTCAACTATTTTCAGCGAATCATCCAATGACAACAAATACTCAATAGATTGCTCGTTTTCTTCTTTTGAAAATGTACAGGTAGAATATATGATGGTACCACCCGGTTTTAGCATGGTAACCGCTTCCTTCAGAATAGAACGCTGCAATCCAACAAACAAATCCACTCCATTGCTCTCCCAAGCCTTTGTCATATTGGCTTGTTTACGAAACATACCTTCACCAGAGCAAGGCGCATCAATTAAAATTTTATCAAAAAAGGCAGGAAAACGCTTCGCCAATTCATTCGGTGGCTCACTGGTAACTAGTGCATTTCCCACACCAAACACCTCAATATTCTTTAGTAATGCCTTTGCTCTGGAATTGCTAATATCATTGGTAACCAATAACCCCGTTCCATTAAGCTTTGCTGCAAGCTCTGTTGACTTACCACCAGGTGCTGCACACAAATCCAACACTACATCCCCTTCCTCTACTGGCAAAAGACTTGCTGTAGTCATAGCGGAAGGTTCTTGAATATAGTAAAGTCCCGCAAAGTAAAACGGATGCTTTGCAGGTTTCTCTGTCTTTTTATAATAAAAACCATTCGGGCACCAAGGAACTGGGTTTAACACATATGGTGATATTGCAAGAAAGTCCTCTACAGAAATTTTAGAAGTATTCACTCTCAAACCTTGATGTGCCTCACACTCAAAAGAGGCCAGATAATTCTCATAATCTGGCCCTAACATTTCTTTCATTTTCTGTTCAAATGCTATTGGTAATTCCATGTTATCCTCCACATATAAACTAAAAAGCGATTGCTTCGCGTTTCACACTTTTGCACTCGCCAACAATATTCGCATTCCAACCTATCGGTTGTTTTGCTTATTGTTTTACAATTACTAAAACAATTGCTACGTACTTCGTACTCTCGCAATTGCAAACAATATTCGCATTCCAACCTATCGGTCTACATGCTCATATTGTTATACCTGTCAAATGATTATGTCTCATCACAAGCAAGCTTGCATGAGACATATCGCTTGACAGGTTTTTAGTATAGGCTCTGGGCTTTGTAGCCTTCAGAAATAATATCAAGCTGTTTTGAGAAGCGTTCTAATTGCTCAAAATCTTCTAATTGATAAACCTTATAAAATTCATCCTGAATCTTAAGCACCTCTCGCTTGCTAGCAACCTTATAAAGATTCTGGATATTGATTAAGATGTCAGAAACAATTGTAGCCTTAAGCTGGAAAATATTCTGTGCATCCATAATCTCATCACGCACAGCACCCATTTCTTCATCCAAAACAATAATTGCATCAGAAGCCTTTAGAAGCTTCTCCTTGATATGTGTTGGCATATTACCCTTATACTTGTATTGAAGGGAATGCTCAATGGTAGCCCAAAAGTTCATCGCCAAAGTTCGAATCTGAATTTCTGCCTGGATTCTCTTAGTTCCGTCTAATGTATATACGTCATAATATATAATCATGTGATAGCTTCGATATCCGCTGTCCTTCATATTATTGATATAGTCCTTCTCCGTCACTACTTCCATGTCAGTACGCTTATGTATAATCTCTACAACCTTTTCAATATCCTCAACAAACTGACACATAATTCGAATACCTGCCATATCAGATATACGGTCATCAATCTCCTCAATTGCAATATTTTTCTTTTGCATCTTATCCAAAATACTGGATATCTTCTTAACTCGTCCTGTTACCTGTTCAATCGGTGAATATAATCCGGCATTGCGATATTCCTCGATAATATGGTTAAACTTAACCACCAACTCATCCACCGCCAACCGATAAGGATCTAGTATCTCACGCCAAAGCTGAATTTCCATATTGTTGTCACCTCGTTCTCTAAAATCTTAATGTTTTTACATAATTTCATTCGCATTAAAATTGCAGAGTACGCACTCTCTGCAACCACCCACATCACTTATACACAGTTGTAAATATTATAACACGACATGATACAAATTAAAAGGTTTCCTAATCATTTATTTTCGTCAAATAATGGTAAGGATTGACAGCTTTTTCCGTTCCATCTTTATCTGTCACATAGATTCCAAAATGTAAATGAACCGGAAATTTTCCACTCGTCCCCTCTTCACCTTCACCGGTACATCCCATAAAACCTAGAAACTCCCCAGCCTGCACTTCTTCTCCTACCTTCAATCGCTTAGAATAGGAGTCAAAATGAGCATAATAATAGTAATTTCCATTTTTCGACGTAATCCCCACACGGTATCCACCCAAATACAGCCAACCAAGATTGGTAATGACACCATCTGTAGCACTCACAATTGGAATAACACCAGCTTCATTTACATTTGACATAATGTCACACCCTTCATGAACACCGCTTCCCCGACTAGCACCGAAATCGTTCTGATAAGAAACCTGATGTCGATGAGATATAGGTATCGGAAAACAACTTATTTCTTCTACAACAGATTGTACCGTTTGTAAATCCTGAATTTCTTGCACTTTCCGTTTTTCAAGACAGCGGTACAGGGATGCCTCAACGCCATTAATCACAAACACTTCTACTAATATAATAAAAACAACAAACCCAAGCCCTTTCCATCTAATATACATAAAAACGCCCTCCCATATAGTATATGAGAGGACTCGGAATCAAGAACTAATTTCATATTCAATTCGCCGAATAATATAATTGGCTTTTTCATATATATCCAACGGATTCCATTCACTACAATAGCTACCGTTGGCATATAAAATCTTACCTGCAATCATTGTCATAATCACATTATCATTACTTCCACTATAAATCAAATTCGATACCAAATGATTCATAGGCTGCATATTCGGCTTTAGCAAGTCAATTAGAATCATATCGGCCCGCTTTCCCTCTTCAATACAGTCACAGTCCGACATTCCCAACAATCTAGCACCTTGAACAGTCGCCATATGAAGGACATCCATTGGCTTTATTGCAGCTGCATCCTGATACTTTACCTTTTGTAAGTTAGATACCAGATACATTTCTTTAAAGAAATTCAAACTGTTATTGCTTGCCGGTCCATCTGTTCCGATTGCAACCTTGATACCACAATCTAAGTACTCCTTAATTGGTGCAATACCACTTGCAAGCTTTAGATTGGAGGACGGATTGGTCACAACGTAGATATCTTTTTCTCTCAATATCTCTCTATCCTTCTCATCCGTATAGAGTAAATGGTGCCCTGCACCACCATATTCAAACAATCCAACATCATTCATAAGCTGAACTGGAGTCATACCATGTCGCTTCATACACTCATTGACCTCTCGTTGGGTTTCGCTGTTGTGCATATAGACAGGTGTTTCTTTCTGATGACTAAGCTTAGCAATCTCTTTCAACAACTCCTTGCAACAACTATATTCTGAGTGAAACCCCAAGCGGTAATCCACCAAAGAATGACATTGATGAAACGCATCATAATCCTGTCTCAAGGTATCCATTGCCCGATTTACACTATTTTCATCACCAAATACTGTTCCTGACAACACAACTCGGTAATTCATATCAATACAAGCCTTTGCAATTATCTCTGGATGAAAATACATTTCAAAGCTTGTGGTAATCCCACCTTTAACATACTCTAAAATAGCAAGCTGCATAAGAGTGTAGATATCCTCAGACTTTAGTTTTGCCTCTGCAGGAAACACTAAGGTATTCAACCATTCCTGCAACGGCAAATCATCCGCAAAGGAACGAAGAAATGTCATCGGTCCATGGGCATGACAATTCTTAAATCCTGGCATCAGCAAGTTTCCCATACAATCAATCTGTTGATCAAAGTGCTCGTCTGAATCGTTATTCCATTCTCCACAAATTACCTTTTCAATTTTGTCACCTTGTACCCATACTTCTCCCTGAAAACACTCTTCATTATCTCTCATAGTGAGAATGCGGGCGTCATGAAATCGAATCCGCATAAAACCCCTCCTTTGCCAACTACATTTTGGCGATAGCAAGCTTTACCAAGGCTTGAAATTTTGGAGCAACCGCATCAGCCGCCGCCTTAACCTCCTCATGACAAAGCGGTGTTTCACTAATACCCGCCGCCAAATTAGAAATAAATGATATACCACATATTTTCATTTTCATATGATTGGCAGCAATAGCTTCCACAGCCGTACTCATACCAACCGCAGATGCACCAAGCACCTTACACATACGAATTTCTGCCGGTGTTTCATAGCTTGGTCCGGTTAGCTGCAAATAAACTCCCTCTTTCATTTGAATTCCAACCTCTTTACTCGCTGATTGAATAATTCCCTGTAAGGACTTATCGTAGACAGAACTCATATCTGGAAATCTGGTTCCCAACGCATCTTCATTTTCACCTAACAAAGGATTTGGTACAAGGCATCCAATATGGTCTGTAATCAACATCAAATCACCACATTGAAAACCATTGCCTAAACCTCCTGCTGCATTGGTCAAAAACAAAATCTCTGCTCCCATAGCATGCATCAAGCGAACCGGTAACACCACATCCTCCATGGAATATCCTTCATAATAATGTACTCTGCCCTGCATAATCACTACCGGTGTGTTCTCAATATAACCAAGTACAAATCTTCCCTTATGTCCGACTACTGTTGATTGCGGAAATCCTTCTATTTCTGAATAATCAATACTACACACCGTATCAATCTGTTCTGCCAAATCGCCTAATCCAGAGCCTAATATCAGTGCAACTCTCGGAATAAAATCCGTCTTTCTTCTCACACAATCCAAACACTGATTCACCCGGTCTATAATCTTCCCCATAACACATACCTCCTCAATCAAAAAAAACATGTTTTACACAGTTATCGTACTCTTTCAACCATGTAACTTAACTTCAAATTATTAAAAACAATTGTATCAATTATCCACGACAACGTCCAGTGTCATTTATCATAAATATATAACAATTCATTTTTTAGTTCTCCTTTTGACAAAGAAAAACACTTTCATGTATGAGGCAATTCTCATAACACAAAAGTGTATTTTCTCTCATTGTCATAGTCATAACAAAAAAATTTTTACAAGAAACCATTTATCATTTTGGTTGTATTACTTACGATTTTCGTTATCCCAAAAATATACAAGAACTGGGTCATCTAACTGGAACACCTCATATAATTTCTCTGCTACATCAAGAGGAAGATTGACACAACCATGTGAGCCATTATAGTAATAAATACTACCACCATATGAGCTTCTCCAACCTGCAGCATCATGTAAACCATAACCACCATTGAACTGTAACCAATACGTAACCGGTGATTCGTACTCGTATTCCATCTTTGTCTTCTTAACCTTAACCTTCTTACCCTTCTTATTCTTTTTGGTAACAGTCTCCGTAACTTCAACCTGCTGACCCCGAAGAACCGTAGGGCTCAACTTATCCTGAATTACATACAATCCAAGACAGGTTCCATTTCCGTTGGCCTCACAACCAGATACACAATCTCCTTCTACAACCTTCTTACCATCCTTGTATCCTACAACATACTGTTCTGATAAGTTTACCTCAATGTATGTATCTCCAATATCATTTTCTCCTTGAAGTGTACGTCCCTTGGTCTTAAACACAACCTCTACTGTAGCTGCTTTCTTTTCGTTTAAAGCATTGTACAAAGCAGTCGTCGTTGCTTCTTGATCCATCTCATAACCAAATGCTGTACCGCTAATCTTGATTACCCTGTCGTCAAAAGATGTAGTAAAGGTTCTTTCCTTGCCCATCGTATCATATTGATCCGCCAAGGATTTTACATATTTTGCTACCTTCGTCTTAGATACAGTATAGCCATCGCCATCCTTTTCTAAAACTGCATCATATAACTCCATTCCTGGCTCTAATGTCAAGTCATCTAATTGAAGAGTGATGACACCATTTGCATAATCTCCCATTGCTGCCAAATCATTGGCAAGCGAGTCATCTGTATCATAAATTGAAGGCAACTCATAACATTCTAAATCCTTTAAGTTCGCACTTGCAACTACTGAAGCAAGACAGTTATCTACCACTTTCTTAAATGTATCAACATCAAGCGTTGTACCCAACTCTTCTTTCACAATAGTAAACTTGCCATCCTCCATGCCGATATAAGCATCCTTCGGTGCAGTCATATACTTCTTATCCAGCATCTTCATATCCGCATACAAAGACTCCAGCTTCTCTGCATCCCACGTTGCATCTGCCGCAATCACATAATCATGATGATTGCCAAGATTCACAAACCACATGTATGGTTCCTGTTCTTTCAGACACTTGCCGAACTCATCCTTTAATTTGATTTCCATTGCGATATCTGCACCCTGAATTACCACTTGTTTTCCATCAATAGTGTCTAGGGTCAATGTATAATTCTTATTAAAATCATCCAGAGTCTTCTTGGCAGCCGCCTGATCCATATTGGATACATCGACACCATTAATTGCTACATCTGGATAGAAATAGTTAGAGAAATACACAACACCGCCAACATACGCAGCTAAAACAAGCACAACTAATACACCAAAGAAAACAGCAATTCCCTTACCTTTTTTCTTTTCTTTTTTCGGTGTTGTGGTAACCGCACTCTCTGCCTCTGCTTTTGCAGCACTTGCTGCTTTAGCATCTGCCAAACGCTTACTTTGTGTAAGTGCTTTCCCACTGTCTTTGTTGGTAGGAGTTGCATCCTTTTCATCGGAAGATTTTTTGTCATCGGAAGATTTCTTTTCATCCGATTCCTTTTTTTCATCAGAAGTCTTCTTTTCATCCGATTCCTTCTTTTCATCAGAAGTCTTCTTTTCATCTAATTCCTTCTTCTCATCAGAAGTCTTCTTTTCATCTAATTCCTTCTTCTCGTCAGAAAGTTTCTTTTCATCCGATTCTTTCTTCTCATCCAAATCTGTCTTCTTATCTGAATTTCCTTTCGAAGTATCTAATGATGCATCAACGGATTTCTCATCCTTCTTCTCATCATCAACTTTAACAGATGCGGTTTCTTTTTTCTGCTCATCTGATTGCTTAGCAGCCTCTTCCTTCTTTTCTTTTTCTAGCTGCTCCTGCTTTGCATCCAGTTTGCTCAGTGCACTTTTGATATCATCAAAACCAACAACCTCAATCACTTCCTCCGGTGATATTCCTTTTGTTTCTTCAGATAATGTGTTTTTCTTATCGTCCATTATTACTCTCCTATAATATCTATTTCATCAGACTACATCTCGTCTGCATTTAACGTAACGGACACAACCTCTGGAAGGTTGTTTACCCTAAACTTGAACGTGTGATTTCCCAATCCACCACTTAAAACCATATACTGTTCGCCAATTTGAAACACTCCCTTATCATATTTCGGAAAAAAATGTATCATCGGCGAAAGCGCTCCTCCAAGCCATGGAATTCGAATCATTCCACCATGTACATGACCAGAAAAGGTTAGGTTTGCGCCCCACTTTACATAGTCCGGAAAATAGTCCGGATTATGTGCCATAAAAATGTGATAATTCTTGCGGTTGCATGTTCCAAAAAGCTCCGAAAGATAATTCTCTGGCATTGGTGTGTGTTTAAACCGTTTATACAATTCGGGTGTAAGATTCAATCCATACAAAGATATCTTCTCATCCCCTCTTATGATATCGGCAGTTTCGTCGAATAATAAATGCACATCTGGCGAAATATGTTCCATAAATACCTTCCACATATTGCCATATGTGTCTGCATATAGGCTAACGCGAAGCTCATGATTTCCCATACTGAAATATACAGGTGCAATTTTGCAAAGGGAATTCATAAACTCAACCACTTGTATCACATCCATCCCTGGCTTTCCAATAATCATATCACCAGTTATTACTATGATATCCGGGGCCAACTCATTTATAACACCATAAAGCTTAGAATTCGCCTCATCAAATGATGCATTATGCAAATCAGACAACTGTACAATGTGAAATCCACGAAAGTTATCTGGTATTCGATTATCATTTATGGAATACTTGGTAACCAACAATTTTCGATTCTCAAAATAGCTGATAATCAGAATTATCGACAAACAAGCAACCCCTAGTATACTAAGAATTCCCAATATATTCAAGCACAAATTCATTTGTATCTCCTTTAATTGAAACTTTTCCATTGCGTTGCATAAAAACATGTATGCTAAATCGCCATCACACATCATTTTAACTGCAAAAACTGATAAAACAGCTTTTGAAATGTATGGTAATATTTTGCTTTTTTCACTTCTTTTACAGCAATGACATCGACGCTACCAAGCAATTTATCTCCCTGTTTGTATTCTACCTTCGCAACAATCTCACCCTTTTTCACCGGTGCTTCTTCTTTCAGCATCACTATCTCTTTCTCAACCTCTTCATCGCCCTTTCCACCTACGAATACATGGCGGAATGTATTTTCGGCCTTCACAGTAACAGTTTCCTCCGTTCCTGCCTTAATAGAAAGCTGATTGTCACCATCTAGGACTTTATTGTCCTCGTAAATGCTACAATTAGCAAATCCGTAATCTAAAAGTTTAGCTGCATCGGCATAGCGGATATCCTTCGTCTCGGAACCCATTACAACTGCAATCAAGGTTGTTCCGTTTCTAGTTGCTGTTGCCGACATCGAAAAGCCTGCCGCAGAGGTGTAACCAGTTTTCAAACCATTGGCACCTTCATACTTCTTAAGGAATTTGTTGGTATTCGCCAAGCCAAATTCGGATTCTCCCTTGTTCGTTTTGTGTATAATGGTATCCATCCATATTGTGGTATAATCGAGTACTTCTGGATGATGTAATAGCAATTCTCTTGATAAAATTGCAATGTCCTTAGCACTCATCACATGACCTTCTGCTTCTAATCCACAAGCATTGGCAAAGTTTGTCTGTTTCATTCCCAACGCCTTTGCCCGGTCATTCATCATTTGTACAAAGCCCTCTTCGCTTCCGGCAATCGTTTCTCCCATTGCAACTGCTGCATCGTTGGCAGAAGACACAATAATACATTTTAACATATCATGTACTGTCTGTTGTTCATTCTCTTCTAAAAAAACCTGACTTCCACCCATACTAGCTGCATGAGCAGATACCACCACATTGCTTTCCAATGTTAATTGACCGGAATCCAACGCTTCAAACGCTAATAACATGGTCATCAGCTTTGTTACTGATGCTGGTTTTCTAGCGGTTTCTCCCTCTTTTTCGTATAAAATCTGTCCACTATTTAATTCCATTAACACGACAGAAGGTGATTGGATATCCAGAACCGACTGATTAGTCGCGTTCTGCTCGGTTTCAGACTCTTGAGCCTCATCTAACTCCTCTGATAAATCTTTTTGTACTTCAGTGGTAGTGCTCGCCTCAGTAGCATATACCACACAAAATGATTGAAAACTCAAGCATAAAGCTAAAATAAGACAAATAATCGATTTCTTTTTCAATTGGAGTACCAATTCCTTTTTCTATTATCTTATTAGAAATCAACATCATTTATTCTATATTCTATATTTTAACCAATATCTTTTTTCGTAATCACTTCATATACAATTTTATTAGTAAATGTATTCGTTTGAGATAGTGTATACGCTTTGACAAAACGGTTAAATGCTACTTCTAATTTGTTCTCATCATTTCCGTAAAGAACCGCTACTTCTTCGTCAGCAAGAACGAAATCTCCTAAATGCTTACAAAGATGAATTCCTACAGTCAAATCAATTTCACTTTCCTTTGTCTCGCGTCCTCCGCCTAACACTAGAGAGGTCATTCCTATTTCCTGATTATTGCAGGCGGTCAGATAGGCTTTGTCAAAAGAAGATGATTCTTCACTTGCAGCAAATAAATCTCTTCCTGTTACCACCCTCGTAAATTTCGCTTTTTCAAAGGTGTCCATATTTCTTAAATATGCGGTATTTCCATGTTGTGCAGCCACAAAATCAATCATTTTATTATATGCAGCACCTGATGAAATGCTATCTTCTACAAGCTTCATTGCATCCTCAAAAGAATCTGCTTTCTTTGCAGACACTAACATATAGCCAGCAAGTACCTTAGAAACCTCCATAAGGCGAGTTTCTCCTTTTCCTTGTAAGCATTCTACCGCCTCTTGTACTTCTAAAATATTACCAACGGCATTGCCTAATGGCTCGTTCATATCTGTAATAACTGCTGTAGTTTCCTTTCCTGCCAAAGTACCAATTGCAACCATAGTTTTTGCCAATAGCCGTGCGTCTTCTATTGTCTTCATAAACGCACCACTTCCCACTTTCACATCTAACACAATCGCATCCGCACCAGCTGCTAACTTCTTACTCATAATACTTGCCGCAATTAAAGACACATTATCCACTGTAGCTGTGACGTCGCGCAAAGCATATATCTTCTTATCCGCCGGAGCAAGGTTCGCAGTCTGTCCAACAATTGCTAATCCCGTTTCATTCACTTGGCGAATAAAATCCTCCTCAGAAATACTTGTAGAAAACCCTGGTATTCCTTCTAGCTTATCAATCGTTCCACCAGTATGCCCTAGCCCTCTTCCGCTCATTTTAGCCACTGGAACACCAAGACTTGCAATAATCGGCCCCACAATCAAACTAGTCTTATCTCCCACGCCACCAGTGGAATGTTTGTCGACCTTAATTCCGTCTATACCTGATAAATCCAAACGGTCTCCACTATCCGCCATCGCCATCGTAAGCATCGTAGTTTCTTCATGGTTCATTCCTCTAAAATATACTGCCATTAAAAATGCTGACATCTGGTAATCTGGGATTTCTCCCTTAGTATAACCATTTACCATATATACAATCTCATCTTTGTCAAGAACATGACCATCTCTTTTTTTCATTATAATATCGTATGTGTTCATAGCGCACCCCCGTATCTACAAGTCATTTTACTTATTACTATGTCATTTTCCGTTACACCACAATACTTCCTTAGCAAATTTGCTTTTTAAGACTGTTTCCCACCATTAATTCCTTTACGCCAAAGTTGTCTGCAATGGTTGCACCGACATCTGCAAATGTGTTCAAGACACCAAGATTAATTCCTTCTTTCATCCCCTTATGGTACATCAAAACCGGAATGTGTTCTCTTGTGTGATCAGTTCCTCTAAAGGTTGGATCGCAACCATGGTCTGCATTGATAATCAACAAATCATCCTGTCGCATTAACTCAAGCAATTTGCCAAGCTCCTTATCAAAGTCTTCTAATCCCTTTGCATAACCTTCCACATCTCTTCGGTGACCCCATGTAGAATCAAATTCAACCAAATTGGTGAAAATCAATCCTTCGTGTTGGGTTTCCATGAAATCTAACGTTTTTTCCATGCCATCCATATTATTCTTGGTATGAACTGCATCACCAATTCCCACACCACAAAAAATATCCTCTATCTTTCCAATTGCAGTCACACGATACCCTGCATCCGTGAGATAACAAAGCAAACTCTCCTTCGATGGCATCAAGGAAAAATCGCGTCGATTCGCCGTTCTTACATATCGCTTTCCATCTTCTTGATTGTCATCTTTTATAAACGGTCTTGCAATCACTCTTGCAACAGCATGTTCACCAGTTAACATTTCTCTTGCAATCTCGCACATTTTGTAAAGTTCTGTCACCGGAATCACATCCTCATGCGCCGCAATCTGAAAGACAGAATCCGCAGATGTATACACAATTGGATAACCTGTGCTTACATGACTATTGCCAAGCTCGTTAATAATCTGTGTTCCGCTGGCAACACAATTTCCAAGATAGCCCTTGCAACCTGTACGCTTTACAAATTCATCCATGAGTTCTTTTGGAAAACCGTTCGGATATGTCGGAAATGCTTGCTTTGTTTCAATCCCAATCATCTCCCAATGTCCAATTGTGGTATCTTTTCCGTTGGATAACTCTTTTGCTTTTCCGTAAGCACTAATCGGTGTTACATCCGTCTTAGGTAATTTCGTATCATCAATGGCAAACAACCCCAATTTTTCAAGATTCGGTACATCCAAATGACCACGTACTTTCATAATATTTCCAAGGGTATCTGCACCTACGTCTCCAAATCTCTCTGCATCCGGAAGTTCCCCAATTCCAACGCTGTCTAGTATTATCCATATTACTCGTTTGAACATATATAGCACCTCCCACAAAGTAAATTACAATAAAAATTGTGTAAACAAAACAACTATTACACTTCTACATATCTTTTGTAAACATCCATATAATATGTATTTTTATTTCTATAATCTAACTTTTTAGCCATATCAATCGCATAATTGTCATAATATTTCTGTACAGTGGATATTTCATATTCATTTCCTTCCTGATACAATGGGTGGTTTGAAGGTAATTTCATCTTATAAATCGATTTATCATTCATATTTTTAAACAATCTTATAACTCCTACTGCAAAGTAAAATTTCTGTACTGGATTACGATTTTTCTCAAAAAATCCCCAATTTCTTTTGTAGTATGTTAATCCTTTGGTCGGGTTTGTCAAACTATAATTGAGGAGAACATCTCCTTGATATTCTTGTGCTATTTTCTTTCTAGTAATAGAATTTCTAATTTTATCACTATATTCATTTGCTATTTCAATGACTTCATTATTCCCATCTGCAATTTGAAAATTGTAATATCTTAAAAATTTACCATAAGTAATTTCTGGTACTTCTGCACATGTCATGTTTCGATTAAGTAATGGTTTTGCACGAAGCAATGCTTTCTCAATATCACCTACCGCTAATAGATAATCTATTTCCACATCTCTTTCACATGCAATACAATCACTTAACCTATCTCGATTACATTTCATAAACATTTTGTATGAATAATCCGCCTTTTCCCAATTTGAAAATTTATAAAACATAAAACAGTACTCATAATATGTTCTTAGCGAAAAACCATATTGTAAGCATCGATTCTTAAAATCTGCTGTAAACGCTTCAAACTGTTCTTCTGTTATCTGGTAAAAATCCATTGCATTTCCCAAAATCCATTTGTAGTTCCACATGACACTACCTGTATATGGATTTTCTCCATATTCCGCCATATATTCATCATGTAGCTTTAATAATTCCGGCATTACGATATAGATTTCCATTACGTCATCATAGAAACATGCATCTTGCATATACTCTATGCGAAATTCAATTTGATTATTATAATCCTTGCATTTATCTGCTTCTTCCCAACCTCGCTTGTATATTTTCATTCTTTCTATTCCCGGTTGGACATAATAACTTTCTCGCCAGATTTCATTTATTGTATCACTTCCCATATAGTACCTCCACCTTCTTCGATTACATCGAAATGTTAACATTCAATCAATATAATCTACAATAAATTTCGTTCCATAATTGATAATAACCTATCATTCATCATCCCTAACTCATTATTACGAAGAGGAAAGCCTCCTATCAAAAGAGTTTGAACATATAAAATGATAATAATGTCTTCTAGCATTTTTCGATTATCTGTAGTAATCATTTTTTTCACAATAGGATTACGCATATTAAAATATAATACTGCATCCGCTTTTTCTTCAATTTCGTCAGCAAAATTATTTAACAGATTCCAAAATAAATTATCCCCTTTTTCTTGAACACGTTTAATTTCATTTAATAATTTTGCATCTTCATTTTGATAAAAAAACGCAGGAAGATTGGCAGGAATATATTGTTTGATTTCCACATCACAAGCAAACGGTTTTAATATCGTTTCTGCTACCTCTAATAAATCAACCGCATCTTCTGCTTCCTCAAGACTAACATCCTTTAGTAAATCCTCTACTTCCGAAAAGTCGACAGGTAAAACTTCTACATCAAATAAATCCTGCATTTTTAACAATAAATCTCTCGAATATACATACCCTGCATTAATCAATAGCTTACCTTGTGCGAAAAACATTTGTGATAGTTGACGATATTCATCCATACCACAATACAATAACGGTTCGTTTGAATAACATAAATCTCGTCCTGTCATTACTCCACGTGTTGTAACAAATTCTAAATACTCAATAAAGATTTGATATAACTCATCATCCTCTATTGCTATGCTTTTTACAACTAAGCTATGCACATCCAAAAATTGTTGAAATGTTATTTTATCATGTTGAGCTAATTCTTTCAGGTAATCTGCAATACATTTCCCAATTTCATTTCTCGCCAATTCGAGTGTTTCATCTTCATAAAAGCTTTCTCGCGAAGCTGTTGGTCGCAGTTCCCTAGCATTAATAATACATTTTGTAAACACCGCCCAATCAGGTAATATATTTTGACCTTTTTCGGTTAGCAGCATATTTTTCAAATAAATCAAATGGTTTTGCTTGGTAGATGGTTGTACTGAATATGGCAAAATATATGCAACACCGTCCAATTGACCCTCTTCTGAGTGAAGAACAATACAATCCATAAATTGTGTTTGAAACATAATCTGTCCAAACATCAACAACTCTTGTTTATTAATAGAATTTCCTTCCCACGGAAGATTTGTTGGATTCGCTCTTTTTTTATCAACACCATCATCTAATAAAATAGGATATGGTAAAATAAACCCATAATGCATCAACAATTCTTCCACTTTATCTTTCTTAAAATATTCTTCACATCCATTTTTCGCTTCAAGATAAATTTCTGTTCCAACAGGAATTTCTTGTTGTAGTTCTACTAACGTATAGGTACCATCTGGTTTACCTATCCACTCATAGCTAACATTACTTGAAACAGAACGTGTACGAATACATATATTGTCAGCAACCATAAAACAAGACAACATCCCAATCCCAAACCGTCCAATATAATCAGATAATATTTTTCCGCTTTCTATATCTCGTTTCGAAGATTCACCAATAATCGCCAGAAAGCGATGTATTTCCTCCTTGGTTAATCCCACACCATTATCTCGAAAAGAAAGGCTTTTTTGCTCATCCAGTTTGAGTGATAATTTTCCTTGCTGCTTCTGTTTATATTCTTCATCTACTTTTTCTCTTCCAACAATAGCATCTACACCATTTTGTAACAATTCTCGGATATATACATCTGGACTACTGTATAAGTGGTCTGACAATATCTCAATCATACCTCCTAAATTTACTTTAAATCTAAATTCTTCCATAATTCAATCTCATGCTGCACATAAAAATTAACGCACATTTCTCCTTTCGATTACATTGGTATAGATAAGTATAGATAAATTATCTATTCAATATAAATATTACTATAATTTTAACGTTAAAACAAGAATTCTATATTTAGAAAATAATCTAATATGTTTTTCTCGGTTTCGTCCTTATTATAACCTCTTCTAGCCAAAAAACAGCAATTGTCACCGCTTGTGCACCTATCACTGATTCTCTGTGATGATGTGTATAATGACAATTGCTGTTTACTTTTATTTCAAACTCAAACCAGACTTTGGTGCATCATCCACCAATCCAGCTCCCAAACCTGCTGTTGATGTTGTAGAGGAAATAGTATCCATCTCATCAAATGCATTCCGAAAACTTTCTTCTGTTGTGTTATTATACGAACTGCTCGTGTTGCTATTCGCAACTATAACATCTTGTTTCTTTCGTGCACTCATGTAAGGAATTACATAGGATAAAACACCTATCACAAAAAATACCAATCCAATCAGTGCCATCCACACACCACCACCATATATTTCACACTTAATATAGTATGGCAAAATGTAGTCATCCACTTCTTCCGTCGTAAAACCAAGCTCTAACATATAATCTCTTAAATACCCTTTTGTCTCATCTGTCATCTTCACCACACGTCCCTTAAAATGAACCGGTGCAGGGTCATCTGTAGTTTCTCCTAACATAAGAGAAAATGTTTCATCAGCTTGTTGATTCAATGCTGTCTCTAAATCCACTGTATTATTCAGTAGCCCCATGTATTGAGTTTCACCAACTGGAATCATATAATTATACTGAGAATTTCCTTGTTTCACACCATACTTTGTTCTGTAGTTTTCCTCAAAACAACCAAGATTCGCATATAAGTCACCTTCAACAATCATACCCTTTTCAAAGTCAGCTTCAACCATATTATTAAAATCTGATGGTGTCTGACTTTCATAATACATATCTCGGATTCCTAAGAACATAAAAACAACACCACCTAAGAGCAAAGCTATTTTTAATCTTTCCATATTCTCTCTCCCTCATTTGTATAAATTTAATAGCATATTCAGTTTACTACGAATTAGTTGACGAGACAACAAAAGAATTTCTGAAACTTCAAACTCGCAAGCAAAATTTGACTCATTATAACAACTCTGCCATCTCAAGCAATAATTTCTCTGACTTTTCCCATCCGAGACATGGGTCTGTGATGGACTTACCATAGCATCCTGCACCGATTGCCTGATTACCGTCTTCAATGTAGGATTCAATCATAACACCCTTCACAATGCTCTTAACTTCATCACTGTGACGCATGCTGTGAAGAATTTCTTTTACGATACGTGGCTGCTGATCCCATTTCTTACCGGAATTGTTATGGTTTGCATCCACAATCACCGCCGGATTCTTAAGGGTATCAAACTTCTGATAAGCCTCGTATAACAAAATCAAATCCTCATAATGATAATTAGGCATTGAAACACCGTGACGGTTCAAGGAACCTCTCAAAATACAGTGTGTAAGTGGATTACCATCCGACTTTACTTCCCATCCGGCAGTCATAAATGTATGCTTTGACTGACCAGCAATACAAGAATTCATCATAACAGAGTAATCACCAGATGTAGGATTCTTCATACCTACCGGTACATCAATACCAGATGCCGTCAATCTATGAGACTGGTTCTCAACTGAACGGGCACCAACCGCTACATAGGATAAAATATCTGACATGTATGGCCAGTTATCGGAATAAAGCATCTCATCTGCTGCTGTCAAACCTGTCTCTGCAATGGAATCAATGTGCATTTTACGAATTGCCTTTAATCCTTCAATGAAGTTTGGCTTCTCCTCCGGATTTGGCTGATGCAACATTCCCTTGTAACCAGAACCGTTGGTTCTCGGTTTATTCGTATAAATTCTAGGGATGATAATAATCTTATCCTTTATCTTCTCCTGCACCTTTGCAAGACGACTGATATAATCTAATACCGCATCTTCGTTATCTGCGGAGCATGGACCAATAATCGCAATAAATTTATCCGATTCGCTCTTAAAGACTTTTGCAATCTCTGCATCTCTTTCTTCTTTAATCTTAGTAAGCTCTGGACTCATCGGAAATAATTCTTTAATCTCTTCTGCCGATGGAACCTGTGAAATGTAATGTAAACCCATCTTCAAACTCTCCTTCGTGTCTTAATATAAATGTCCGTCATAATGACTCTGTTTGACAGTTTAGCACGTTGAAGCAAAAAAGTCAACCTTGGAAGATAAAGAAATAATCTCTTAATATATTTTCTAAAATATATTGGTATGTAATCTCATTTCGTTCCTCCACGGAATGCAAAGGCAACACCTTATATATTTCATCACCGATATAAATGACAACCTCTCCTACCGTTTCTCCCTCTTCCACAGGAGCAGATAGCAGTTTTGGTAATTTAACGTCATAGGAAATATCCTCTTTTCCCACCAATAAAGAAACCGATTCTGTAACCTGTGGTGTAATGGTATTTCCCTCGATTGCATTGTCCACCGGAATTTGTTGGAATGCGGTGCCTTTCGTAATAATTTCCTTCATTTCAAATTCGTTTACTCCGTAATCCATCAGCTTTGTAGTATCCTTCCACTTATAATTTTTATTTGGTGGCCATCCACAAGCAAGCACAACACTGACAAAGGTTTTTTCCTGCTGTCGAACTGCTCCTACAAAGCAATAGCCTGCATCATTGGTAAAACCCGTTTTAATACCGATGGCACCATCATAGGAACTCAAGAATTTATTCTTATTATTTACCGTAAAGCTTCTACCTGTGGATATCTCCTGAAAGCTATGAGATGCTGCTTGTGTGTATTGTAAAAATGCTTCATTTTGTATTGCATAACTTGCAATCAAAGCCAAATCGTAAGCCGTTGTATAGTGCTCCGGTGCATCCAAGCCATTAGGTGTAACGAAATTAGTATTATAAGCTCCTAGTTCTTTCGCTTTTTGATTCATCATTTCTGCAAATCCCTCTACACTTCCTCCCACATGTTCTGCTATAGCAACCGCTGTGTCATTATGAGACTCTAGCATTAAAGAATATAACAAATCTGACAAGACATACTGTTCACCCTCCCGTATATTTAATTGTACATCCGGCATAGAAGCCGCATATTCCGAAACCGTTACTTTATCCTGTAAATTTGCATTTTCCAGGGTTACAAGTAAAGTCATAATCTTTGTGGTACTCGCCATAGGAACTTTTTCATATCCTGATTTTTCAAAGAGAACTCTTCGATTGCTTGCATCCATCAAAAGTGCATACTTGGCATACAAATTCGCTGGGGCATTATCCTCTTCTATCTCTCCATCAACTGTCTCAACTCTCTCCTCCGAATAATCAAAATGATGGATTGCTATTTGCTGTCTACTATCATTTATATTATCATATTGCTTAAATAAGAGACAACATATTGCTAGACAAGCTGCAAATCCCCATATTAACAATGTATCCCAGTCATATTGTGTTCCTTCTCTTTTCTTGTTTTTGCCTTTATTATCTTTCCAATTAAAAAATGACATATTTCCACACTTGCATCTCGTTGATACAAGTATATGAAACTGTCATTTTAAATATTATTCAAAATTAATTCTTTTATAGTATCCGTATATAACCATCAATCCTTTACCGGAGCAAAGGTGAGCTGCGCTTCTTCCATAGCCTGTTGCTTGAAATCTTCAATCTTATCCGGTGTAATAATTGGCAATTCATCAGTGGATTGTACACCAAAGCTACGAAGAAAATCGTCTGTGGTTCCAAACAAAATTGGACGACCAATAGCATCTAATCTTCCGACCTCATGAATCAAATTGTATTCTACTAGCTTGTTCACTGCATGCACGCAGGAAACTCCTCTGATTGCCTCGATTTCCTGTCTGGTAATTGGTTGCTTGTAAGCAACAATAGATAACGTCTCCAATAACACATCTGTCAGCACATGCTTCTTTGGAATATTGACAACCTTAATCAAGGTGTCATAATAATCCGCCTTCGTACACATTTGAAAGGAATCTTCAATCTCAATAATGCGTATACCTCTATCTGCACTGTCATACTTGTCCATCATGTTATGTACAATCTTTACAACCGTATCTACGTCTAATTCTAACGCCTGTGCAATCCGTTCACGGTCAACTGCTTCTCCTACGGAAAACAGAATCGCTTCAATTCTACCTTCTATTACATTGATATCCTGTTCCATACTTCTATTCTCCCATATTATCCTTCTTAAATGTATCTTCTTTCTCCGATTTATCTTCCTCATTAGAATTCTCTTCTTTGGAGCCTGCTGGTTCTAACTCATCTAATGAATCAATTACAATTTCGCCAAAGGTCTCTTCTTGTCGAATGGTAATCGCTCCCACCTTCATCAATTCCAATATCGACATAAATGTGATAATGATATTCATTCTAGTAGGTTGAGACTCCAATAGAGTTCTAAAGTTAATTCCTTTAAGACCTCTTACCTCTTCTCGAATCTGAACCATGCGGTCTTCGATATTGATTTCTTCCTTTTCAATGGTTCCAAACTTCGAACGAATCGGGTCTATCTTGTCAACCTGTTTCCGCATAATAGACTTAAAAATGTCATTCAACATATTAAGAGTCATGCCATCTACCAAGGTCGCGGGGTCAATCTCTTCCCGATAAGATGCAACCTCTTTCGGAATTGTTGGTTTCTTGTAGAGATTATGGGATGCATCTAACTCCATATCCTTAAGCTCCAATGCTGCATATTTGTACATCTTGTACTCCAACAAACGGCGCACAAGCTCTGCTCTTGGATCATCCTCTTCCTCTTCTTCCACTTCTTCCTTAGGTAGAAGCATCTTGGACTTAATCTGCAAAAGCGTACCTGCCATCACCAGAAACTCACTCATGATGTCCATATCCTGCTCCTGCATCTGCTCCACATACTCCAAATACTGCTCTGTTATAGTAACAATTGGAATATCATAAATATCAACCTTATTCTTTTCAATTAAATGCAACAACAGGTCTAACGGACCTTCAAAGACCTGTAACTTATAAGCGATTCCCATGTACATTTCTCCAATAAAATAAGTAAGCTAAATTACACTGTAAAATAGCTTACTTATTATATACGAATTTTCACAAAAAGGCAAACTGATTATATAATAATAAACACCATTCCTCCATTGCTATCATTGATAATCTTCTCCATGGTATCCTGCAATCGAATCTGGGAATCGTCATTTATCTTATTGGATTTTGACACCAAGCCTTCTTCTACCATCTGCTCTACCGTCTTACCAAAAATATTAATTTTCCATAAAGCTTCCGGTGAACTCTTTAACTGTTCTTTCATATTAGCCAAGAAATCCTTCGCCTGCTCCTCTGTACCTACAATCGGTGCAATCTCAGTGGAAACATTGGCTTTGATGAAATGTAGGGATGGAGCATTTGCTTTAATCTTAATTCCATATTTGTTACCATGTTTGATTAACTCTGGCTCTGCCAAGGTTATATTTTCCTTCTCCGGCATCACCAAGCCGTATCCTTTCATCTGTACACTACTCATAGCATCTGCAACATGCTCATATTCTTTTCTTCTATTGGCTACATCCTTAAGCATGGTAAGGAAATCATATTCATTTTCTACTGGAGCTCCGAAGAGATTGCTTAACATTTCGTAATAATAATTTTCTGGAATGGTAATTTGTACATTGGCTGTTCCATCCTTTAAATTCAATTTGGAAATGGTTGCTTCCTTGATATATTCACTCTCTGGCAACGGCATTTCGTAAATCTTTTTCATTCCATCACATTCCGCTAGAATTTGTCTTGCATATTCTAATATAGACTGTTTAATTGGATGTTCTGCATCCAGGGTTTCTGCCCACTTCGGAATATAAAAGTTAATTTGATTCACTGTAAATTCCAACAAAATGTGTTTTAAAATCTCAATAATATCATTTGCTCGTAACTGGTCACAATTAACCGGAAGCACTTTCACACCATATTGATTGGTTAATTCCTCTGCCAAATCCTGCACCTCACGGCTTGCTGGTTTGATACTATTCAAGATAACAATAAATGGCTTTCCTAAAGATTTCATTTCTTCCACTAATTCTTTTTCAATGGGATAGAATCCCTCTCGTCCGATTTCGCCAAAGGAACCGTCACCTGTCACAATCACACCAATGGTAGAATGGTCTGTCATAACCTTTTTCGTCCCAATATGTGCTGCTTTTGTAAATGGAATCTCATAATCATACCATGGTGTTTTTACCAGGCGTTCCTTGTCTTCTTCAAGATGCCCAGCCGCACCATCCACCATATATCCCACACAGTCTACCAGTCTTACGTTAATATCTGTTTCCTTATTCAAAGAAATTTTTGCCGCTTGCTTTGGAATGAACTTCGGCTCTGTTGTGGTAATCATTCTTCCCGAACCACTTTGTGGCAATTCGTCCACGGTTCTCTCTTTTTCAGAACCTTCCTCCATTCCTGGTAAAACCAGTGTTTCCATGAATCTCTTAATAAATGTGGACTTACCGGTTCTTACAGGTCCTACAACTCCTATGTACATATCACCGCCGGTGCGTTCTTTTATATCCTGATAGACGTCAAATTGCTCTTTCATAGAATCCTCCTTCAAATATAATGCGTATCATTATTATCCTAAAGAGAATATATGCACCTTCAAGGAGGAATATGACAATACAGCGGAACAACTTTCATTGCTCCGCTGTATCTATTTCATTCATTAGCTCTTTTTGAATCTAGCCTTCTTATTCACACCACGTTTAATAAGCATGGACTTGTATGTCTTGAATTTCTTCTTCGGTACTTTCACAGTCATACTCTTTGATGTCTTTGAAAATGCTTTACTTCCAATCTTCTTTGTGGTCAGCTTACTTGACTTAATGGTAAGCGTTTTTAACTTGCTACATCCGTAGAAGGCTTTGGAATCAATCTTGCTCACGTTCTTTCCGATAGTTATGGAAGTCATTTTCTTACATCCTGAGAATGCTTCCTTACCAATGGTCTTTACATTCTTTCCAATGGTTACCTTCTTGATTTTCTTATTGTTCTTAAATGCTTTCTTTTCAACAGAAGTTACCTTATAGGTCACACCATCCATCACAACTGTATCTGGAATCGTAACGGTAGTTGCTTTCTTATTGGTTGGTGCAACGTAGGTTACGGTTCCGTTTGTAAGGTCAGCCGTTGTTACCTTATAGGTTGCTTTGCCATCATCGGATGTATCTATCGTTCCAGTGGTTGGTGTACTAAGGAGCACTGTAATCTTTGTTTCAACCGAATTGTAGTTCACTGCATCTGTCGGCACAAACACCACATCGTACTCTGTTACGCCACTGTCTGCTGTAGAAGGCTTGATTGTGGCATCCTTCCAACTCCAAGTTCCTGCAACCATTGTTGTATCAGAATCTCCATACTGTACCTTTCCACCAGATAATACTGAACTTGCCAAAGCGTTACCACTAGTAATATTTGCCGCAGAAGGCTTTTCTACCATCACAGGAGTTGCTTTGGTAACCTTAACAGTAATCTCTGTCGTAATCGGCTCGTAATGTTCAGCATCTTTCGGTGTAAATGTGATTTCATATTGTGTCTTCTCGCTGTCTGCTACAGAAGGAATTACATTCTGTTTTTTCCAACTCCAGGCTCCTGCAAGCGCAGTGCCGTCTTTGTCTTTTACCTCGCCACCTGTCAAATCGGTATCCGTTAACACTTTCGTCGGATGATATACCCTCTCTGCCACTGTTGGAACCGAAGTTACCTCCGGTACATATCTCTTATTCCGAATGGTAACCGTTCCTTCCATCGTTACGCCATTCAAATCATAGTCTACATACTCAGACTCTTTTACTGTCCATTTGAAGGTATTGGTCGCTGTCGGAGTGGCATCGTATGCCGCACCGCCTTCATTGGCAATGCTCCATTCCACTTCCATCTCTTCCGGATTTGGCTGTGTTGTTCCTTCCAAGGTTACCTTAGCAGGTACTTTCAATTCATCAGCAGAAAGCACATTTTCTGCCGTGTAATAATTCACAAATTGTGTTGGTACTTCCGGTGCGGCTGCACTTTCCGTCTTTCTGGTTGCTGTCGTATATTCTCCACAGGCAATGGTAAGTGTTCCGTCCTTGTTCAATGTGATATTTTCTGTGTCCACAGGCTGTCCATTCAAGGTTGCTCCTGTGGTATTGGTAAATGCATATCCATCCGCTGCTGTCAATGTCACATATGCCTGATAGGTGGTTTTCCACTCTGCATTGCCGGTTGCTTCTGTATCATTCTTTTTCCATGCAAGTGTTGCTTTTTCTGCTACACCAGTGGATGATATGGTTATTTCTCCCTCAAAAGGCTGTTCTGCTATCGGTGTATCAATACTTGGCACGGTGACCGTATCTACCTCATCCAAAATAGCAGTTACTTCTTTCGGTTCACTTGCATAATCCGTAGAGTTGTCTGCATTTACATGCTCTGCCAAGAGATAGATGTGGTAATCTGTTCCCAAAGTTCCTGTCAAACCACTTGGAAGTGCAAAGGTTCCGGTGGAAGACTCTGCTACCGTACTAGCTGTTCCTTCTGCATTCTTTATATTCTGCAATGCACCGTAATACAGAATCTGTGCTTCCTGTGCATTTGCTGCTTTTTCTGCATCATAAGCTTTGTCCGTAATCATTACGGAAATCTGGTTTACTTTCTCACTGTCTGTTACATTTTCCTTGTCTGTGTATGTATATGGCACGGTTATGGTGGTTCCATCACTTGCTTTCGTTACGCTTCTTCCCTCTGTAAGTTTTACTGATTTCGCATCATCTTTCAATGTCAGCTTCCACTGGGTATTCGATGTCGTACCAATCTCAGCACTGCCACTTGTAAGAGCAGAAGATTTGCTCACTGCGCTCGCAGATGAGAAGAGGACAGATGACAGATTCAAATTCAAAGCGGGACTCACACCGGGGTAAATGTAGTCGACACGGTCGTTGTCGATGTGGCCGTCGCCGCGGACAGAGCCGGCGTGGTTACCATAAGAACTGTCGGCAGACCGAAGCCACCAATAGGCAACAGAGCTGCCTGTCTTCTTGCGGTTTTCACAACCACTATCCTTCATGCTATATCCGTATGCTCCGTTGGACACATCTTCTGCATCCAGTAAAAAGATTTGCTCTCCGTCTAATGCCACATAATTTACAAAAGCATCTTGCGTCCAGCTTGCCACATTGACTCCCGTTGCACTATCCGTTGTCAATGCATGGCTAGCCACTGTACTTGCTGCAATGGCATTCTTTTCGGTAGTGGTAAACACTCCGTCTTTATTCAAAAAGCCGTCTCCATTGAGACTTGTATAAATCGGACTATCTTTCCATACATTGCTATATGGTTCTTCCCCATCAAATGGCGTATAGTACAGAATACTGTCACAATCAAGGAACATCGTCTGTGTCGTTCCATCTGCACTGTAATCTGTGGTACTTGCATCCAGTACACGATATTTTACAGGCTCTGCTGTCCCATCATTACCTGCGTCATAATTTCCATAGTACACATAGCAGCCTTTCCATGCGTCACTGGCGCTGTTTGGTACTGCCGGGTCGATGATACCCTGTGTGCCAAAGTTCATCTGCTTTGCTACCGGTACCGCCCAAGGAATGGCAACCGGAGTACTTGCGTAGTCCGTTTCCTTTTCTCCATTGATATCCTCAGCTACGATGTATGCATAATAATCCAGCCCCATTCTCGCATTTGCCAAAGAATCCGGAAGGGTATAGGTTCCTGTTCCGCTTGCAGAAAAACTATCTACATTTAATTTCTGATAATCTAAAACAGTTGCTCCATTGGTATTACCTGCTGTGTATTCCTTATCCAGAACTAACACGGAAACCTGTGTGGCATTGCCACTATTATTTCCACTGATACTATATGGAACGGTTACTGTTTTACCATTTCTTGTTGCATCTGAATTTGCCGCAATGGTCATGTCACTGTCTAACAGTGTCAGCTTATACTCTGCGCCTGTCTCCCCGGCAGTTCCAGAGATGACAGATGAGAAGATGACAGATGACAGATTCAAATTCAAAGCGGGACTCACACCGGGGTAATCGCCGTAGACAGTGAAGTTGTTGATGCCGCCGTCGTAGACACAGCCGGCGTTGTAACCATAAAGATAGTTGGCAGACCGGAGCCAACAAGAGGCAGCAGAGCTGCCTGTCTTCTTGCGGTTTTCGCAACCAGCATCCGGCATGCTATATCCGTATGCTCCGTTGGACACATCTTCTGCATCCAGTAAAAAGATTTGCTCTCCGTCTAATGCCACATAATTTACAAAAGCACCTTGCGTCCAGCTTGCCACATTGACTCCCGTTTCACTATCTGTTGTCAATGGATGGCTATCCACGTTGCTTGCGGCGATAGCATTCTTTTCGGCAGTGGTAAACACTCCCTCTTTATTCAAAAAGCCGTCTCCATTCAAACTGCTTTTCACGTCACTGATTGACCAGTCGTTTGCTTTTTTATCAGCTTCATTGGCAGTACCATCGTTATCAAATTTTTGATAGTACAGAATACTGTCACAATCAAGGAACATGGTCTGTGTCGTTCCATCTGCACTGAAATCTGTTGTACTTGCATCCAGTACACGATATTTTACAGGCTCTGCTGTACCGTCACCGTTTGCGTCATAATTTCCATAATACACATAGCTTCCTGCCCATGCTTTTGTTGTATCATCACCGGGGTCTGTCGGGTTAGCTATCACACTTGTACCAAGTCCTGCGATGGTTTTTGTGTTGCCTGTGTTTTCTTCTGCCTGTGTTTCCACTGCACGAACCTGCTTTGTCGGAACCATCAGTCCTGACATTGCTAATGCAGTGCAAAGCAAGAGGCTTAACATGCGTTTTCCCTGTTTCTTAACTTTGTTCATTTGAACTCCTCCTTCATTCTACATAGTGTATTTCACTGATTTTTCTTCTGTCTCATCCTCTGACAAATCATATGATAGGGTACAGATACCCATAGGCGTACTTATTATATCAAAAAAACTAGATATGTTCACTAAATTTTTTATGAAGTTTAGGTGAAATCGAACAAAAACAAGAACAAGTAAACAACACCTGTCCTACTAAAAAAGAGACCAGTTTTGAAACTGATCTCTTAAATAGCTTTCGTCAATGACTATTTTATCCTTGTTCGATTAACACATTCTTTCCCTCAAAGGCAAAGCCATACTTATATATCTTATCTTCTGGTACACCCTTTGCAAGAAGTGCTGTTGCATATTGCTTTTCTTCTATCTGGGCTAACGCTGCTTGCGCAGTTTCTTCCAAGGAAGTCTCTCTTCTTACATTCAGCACCTTGAATTCAATAATGACTGCAGGATTCTTTTCTGGGGTCTTCGGCTCAAGCATTACATCATATCTGCCAAAGCCACTTTCACGGTTGGAGGTCACCGTATAATCCCGTTGTAAATCCACCATCAACCCTAATACAAAGCCGTGATAAAACCGCTCCGGTTGTGCTTTTGTTGATGCTCTCTTTCCTGTGTCAAAGCTACTAAACAATTCCAGGCTCATCTGGCTCATATATTCATTCATAGCATCCACATCCTGCAATAACATTGCCTTAATAAATGCATTGTAATCTGCGTTCGTCTTTCGAAACCAAGACCTTACCATATCTTTGAACATCCTTCTTACTTCAAGATTCGTAAGCGCAAGCTCATAACAAGCCTCTTCACCATCTTCCGAAGCACTCATGTCGTCACGAGACAATACCTTCAAATATCCACTGGCGAGCAACAGACTCCAGATGGCATTCTCATTATCGTCTAACTGGTTGTATACGATTTGTTCATCCACTGGGACGCGCAGAATCTTTCCCTGTAACAATTCTTCAAACTGTACCTTGATTTCCCCATTTCCTTCCCGGATGAGCTTTCCAACCAGACTATTGGAGCTGGTGTTCGCCCAATAGGTGGTATAATTCCTTTTATCCAAGAAGTTCAATATGGACCATGGATTATAGATGTCTGCATGACTTCCAAAGATGAATCCATCATACCATTCTTTTACTTTGTCTTTTTCTGAACTAAGTTCGCACTCGTCTAGTCCTGCAAACACTTCTTCCTCTGTAAATCCAAAAGCCGTTGCGTATTTATCGGAAGTTGTAGTAACCACCTCAAGGTTATTCAAATCTGAAAATATGGACTCCTTGCTCACTCTGGTAATTCCAGTCATAACGCCTCTTGCAAGATGCGGGTTTGTCTTAAATGTGGCATTGAACATACTTCTCGTAAATGCAACCAAATCATCCCAGAATCCATTCACATAGGCTTCCTGCATCGGGGTATCGTATTCATCCAAAAGGATGATAACTTTTTGCTTATAGTATCGATGCAAATAATCGGACAAATTGTGTAATGCCGAAGTCGCATCGGTTTCTTTCATATCCATAGAGATACGTCTAAAAAAGTCTTTGTCAATATCTGTTAGCACATCACTTGTCAGCAAAAAACTGTATTTACTATATTGACTTACGATGGATTGATAAAGCTTCTCTCTCGTAGCCTCAAAACTATTTTCCTTCACATTAGCAAAGGAAAGGTTAATTACTGGATAAGTCCCCTGTAGATTTCTGTATTTCTCCTCTTCCCAGATAGAAAGGCCTTCAAATATCTCTCCTTTTCCTGCAAAATCAAGAGAAAAGAATCGGTTTAACATACTCATATTCAAGGTTTTACCAAAACGACGGGGACGAGTAATTAGTGTTACATCATCTCCGTTCTCCCACCATTCTTTAATGAAAGAAGTTTTGTCCACATAGAAGTAATTTCCTTCAATAATCTTATCAAAATCTTGTATTCCAATTCCTACGGTTCTTCCCAACATTCTCACCTCGCTATCCATTTACAATTAACTTTATTTTATCCGATTCCTGTTACATTTACAACCTTTGTTTGCTAGCAAAAGAGACCAGTTTTAAACTGATCTCTTATATGTATGAGAAAATCTATACCATTCTCTTTCATTATACTATTTTAATTCCACTCCAAATTCAATGCTTCTGATGTTCTATCACGCATCAACAACTGCTTTGTCGCTTCCTTCACATCTGCACCATCAAAGAGAACTGCATTGACCGCTTCTACAATCGGCATGGAAACTCCATACTTCTGACCAAGAGCAAGGGCAGCCTTTGCAGAATATACACCTTCTACCACCATCTTTACCTCATCCATGGCTTCCTGATAGGTTTTACCCTGACCTAATAAGAAACCTGCATTACGGTTTCTGGAATGCTTCGATGTACAGGTAACAATCAAATCACCGATACCAGATAAGCCAGCAACCGTTTCCATATGTCCGCCCATTGCCACCACAAGACGGGAAATCTCTGAAATACCTCTTGTCATAAGGGCAGCCTTTGTGTTATCACCCATACCTAAACCATCAATGGCACCAGCCGCCAAAGCAATGACATTCTTAAGGGAACCGCCAAGCTCAATACCAATTACATCTGGACTAGTGTATACACGGAACACCTCATTCATAAAGACATCCTGTACTAGCTCTGCTACCTTTTTGCACTTTGCGCCGGCAACCACTGTAGTTGGAATCTTACGTCCTACCTCTTCCGCATGGCTTGGTCCAGAAAGAATTGCAACACAAGCCTTTGGACATTCCTCTTCTATAATCTCTGTCATTGTCTTGTATGTACCATCTTCAATACCCTTCGCTACATCCACAATAACAGCACCCTCTGTCACATATGGAGCTGCACTCTTCATAGTGGAACGAACAAATGGGGATGGTACTGCGCATACGATAACCTCTGCACCAGAAACTGCCATCTCCATATCAGTTGTAAATTCAATGACACTTGGAACCATAACACCTGGCAGCTTGTCTCTCTGCTCTCTATAATCCTTAAGCATCAAAACCTCTTCCGGGTCAATGGACCATACCGTCACATCATGACCATTATTTGCTAATACAATCGATAACGCTGTTCCCCAGCTTCCTGCACCTAATACACATACTTTCTTCATACCTACACTCCTTTCGGATATCGTTTGATTCTTATTATATAGATTGCTTTTATAAGTAATATAATAATCAAGCAATTACAATTTATCATATTATATTCTAGTCAATCACTCTGTTGCTTCCTCTTTTGCCTGTTCCGCTGTCTCTTCCATCTCTGGTTTCTTAGAGAATATCTTATTTTCTTCTCCACGAATCAACCGTCCAATGTTTGCCTTGTGACGCTCAAATGCCAACGCACCAAATAGGAACAAAATGACATAACACTCAATCAATTCCTCGCCAGCATAAGGCATATCGGTAACTGGATTGATAATATTGCCTGTCATACCGAAGAACATAAAGCTTGCAAATAATAACGTCACAACAATCAAAGAACCAAGAGAAACATAACGGGTAATCACAACGCAAATTACAAAGGAGAACAAGCAAATCAACCACAATCTCCAGTCCAAAGTACCAAAGATAACTCCTGCAGTTGCGGCAATTCCCTTTCCGCCCTTGAAGTTCATATAGAATGGGAAGTTATGTCCAAGTACAACACCAAGACCACCCCACAAAATCATTGGATATAGGATATCTGGGAAAAACATGGTTCCAATTACTCTTGCAAGAATACACATAATACCAGCCTTGAAAAAATCACCAAGCAATACAATCAGACCCGCTTTCTTTCCAAGAACACGTAATGCATTTGTGGTTCCTGAATTGCCACTTCCATGTTCTCTAATATCAATTCCATGCATTTTTCCATATATAAATGCAGTCTGTATCATACCAAAGCAATATCCCATTACCACACAAAGCACTCTAACTAAGATTTCCATATTGTATTATCAACCTTTCTCTTTTCTTTCGCGATAAATGAACTTAAGAGGCGTACCTTTAAATCCAAAAGCATCTCTCATACGGTTCTCAATATATCTTGTGTACGAGAAATGAGTCAAATTCTTGTCATTTACAAAGATAACAAAGGTAGGTGGCTTTACCGCAACCTCTGTCATATAGTAAAGACGAAGCTTCTTACCCTTGTCTGATGGTGGCTCTTGCATCGCAACTGCCTCTGTAAGAATTTCATTCAATACGCCTGTACCAATTCGCAATGCATGGTTATCCACTACCATGTCAATCATATCAAACAGCTTCGGAAGACGTTGTCCCGTCTTCGCGGAGATAAACATCACCTCTGCATAAGGCATAAAGGAAAGAATTCTTCGAACCTCTTCTTCAAACTTATATACTGTCTTATCATTCTTCTCGATAGCGTCCCATTTATTCACAGCAATAATCATACCTTTGCCACGCTCATGAGCAATACCTGCAATCTTTGCATCCTGTTCTGTCACACCCTCTGTGGCATCAATAACCAACACACACACATCTGCACGCTCCACCGCAGACACAGTACGAATAATGGAAAAACGCTCGATTTCCTCATGAATCTTACTCTTACGGCGAAGTCCTGCGGTATCAATAAACACGTATTCTCTCTCTCCACGCACCACTGGTGTATCAATGGCATCACGGGTAGTACCCGCTATGTCAGAGACAATTACACGGTCCTCACCTAGCAATTTATTAATAATAGAGCTCTTTCCAACATTTGGTTTACCGATAATAGCAATCTTCGGTCTGTCATCTTCTTCCTCGCTCTTCGCTTCCATATCAAAATGAGATACCACCTCATCAAGCATATCACCAAGCCCCAACTGAGAAGCTGCAGAAACTGGAAACGGATCGCCTAAACCCAAGTTATAAAACTCATATACGTCTGGCATGAACTTATCAAAGTTATCTACTTTATTCACTACCAAAACAACTGGCTTATGGGAACGGCGAAGCATATCTGCCACCTTGTGGTCTGCATCCACCAAGCCTTGACGGACATCCACAATAAACATAATAACATCCGCCGTATCAATCGCTATCTGTGCTTGCGCACGCATACTCCTAATAATGATATCCTGACTCTCTGGCTCAATACCACCAGTATCAATCATTGTAAAATTATAATCTAACCAGTTCACATCTGCATAGATACGATCCCTAGTTACGCCAGGGGTATCCTTTACAATAGAAATCTTAGAACCAGCTAACACATTAAATAATGTGGATTTACCAACATTTGGTCTTCCTACGATGGCAACAATTGGTTTACTCATTGTCATCCTCCTTTTCTAAAAAGCAATTCCGCTTTTCTCAAATCCTATCTGCATACTACTAATCTCAAACTGCAACTCTCCATAGTTTACAATAGAGAAATGGTTTTGTAAACATACATTTTCACTAAACAAACCAGAAAAACAATATGATAAAGCCGCAAGTTAATCAACCATTTGAGCTTTTTTATCTATTATTTTAATATTATCGTTCAATATTCATTCTCTAAGCATCATTACACCCGCAAGATTACCACGCATGCCATTACTCGCACGATGTGAAAACAAAAATTCTGGATTGCAACAAGTACAAATATCTGTAATATCTAGATGTTCTGGTCTAATACCAGCATCCAATAAGGTTATCTCACAAGCCTTATGAAGATTCAATTGATATTTTCCATTCTCCTTCTTGTATAAAAGTGCATCACCATATTCATCACCAAACACCTCAAGAAAACGAAGTGCTACATCCTCGCTTACTTCGTAGCATTTCTGACAAATAGATGGTGCAATGGCACATATAATATCCTCTGGCTTGGAACCATATTCCGTTCCCATATAAGAAACCATTTTCGCACCAATTCGTTCTACCGTTCCCTTCCAACCAGAATGAGCCATAGCGATTACTTTCTTTTCTGGATCATAGAAAAATAAAGGAACACAATCCGCATAAAATGTAATAAGCGGAACATCTGGTTCATTGGTTACTAAACCATCAATTTCGAGAATATCGCTTTCCCTCGTAATCCCTTTACCACAATCTTTACTTGTCACCTTATAAAAGTTCGTTAAATGAACCTGATTGGAAAATACCAGTTTGCTTTCATCATAGCCCAACGCTTTTGCAAAACGTCTATGGTTTTCCGACACAGCTTCTATCTCATCCCCTCTGGTGAAGCTAAGGTTCATGAACCCCAGGTGTTCTTTTGACACACCGCCTAGACGGGTAGAGAATCCATGTAACATTTCATCATTATATTGCTCTAGCTTAGGAAACGTAATGTAGGTAACACCTGCATTTTCTTTTATCTGACATGTATTGGTTTTATTAATATACTGAAGTTTCATTTTCTCTTCTCCCATTATCTATTCTTCTCCCATTATCAAACGAATCCTAGTTAAAATCATTTATCTATGCGATAAACTCAAATGCATTCTTATAGTAATTAATCTTATTCTGTAACACCGCTGCCACATCAAATCGAACTGGTATACTTTCATCCAGTCTGTGACTATACAGATAATACTGCGCCGCTTTGCTAATGCGTCGTTGCTTGGAAATCCCAACCGCTTCCTCAGGCGTTCCGTACCTTGTGCTATTGCGATACTTCACCTCAATAAATACATAGTATTCCGCATCCCTTGCAACAATATCCACTTCGCCCTGCCTGCAACGGTAATTCATCTCAAGAATCACAAATCCGTGAGCAGTAAGATATTCGCTTACCATTTGTTCTATCTTTGCTCCAAGTTTACGTTTGTTTTGTTCCTTTATCATAGAAGTGTGTTATTCCTTCTTTCAATTATTTTCCAATAGATTACACAGTTCACTATTTCATAACCTTGCTTTTAATCTTGTCCATGCGGTCCACATATACAAGAATCTCTGCTACTACACCATAAAGTTCTGGTGGAATCATATCCCCAATTTCTAGCTTTAACAGAGTATCTGCCAAACCTTCATCCTTGTAGGTTGCCACATCCGCTTCCTTAGCCGTTTCAATAATACGTTCCGCAATGGCACCCTGACCGGAGGCAACCACCTGTGGAGCTTGATTATTCGGATCATAGCTTAATGCAACTGCTTTTTTCTTTTTTTCTGGCTTATTGTATTCCACAGTGTATTCCTCCTTTCACTTATCCACATATTTAGTCAATTGCCTAATCCTTAGGTTCTCGCATCAAATGTATAACGCTTGATGCTTCGCTCGGCATTTTCGTCAATCACCTCATCCACTACCTTATTGATAGATTCTTGAGGTTGTCGTTTAATCACTTCATTAGTGAGGGAAAATCCTCTGTTGGCTAGCTGTTTTGCTAACTGATTGATATTTTCTGCCACAATATCTACACTTTCCTGTTCATTTAGGTAAAATCTTGCATTTACATTGCTACCTGTCAAAGTGACATGAATATCCGTCTGTCCAAGATTATCCATATCCAAATGAAGCATTACGCTGATACCATCTTTCTTCTGGGCGAGTTTTCGCTTGTCTGCATAGACGTAAAGTTCCGAATTGGCATTCTGATTAGATAATTTCAACGGCATCTGGGCATATATCATTTGATTATTGAGTTGTTCCATAAACTGCATATTTTGGCGCATATTCTGGAAGCTTTGCTCAAACTGCTTTGGCTCACCACCACTATTGGATATCATATTTTCAAAGGTCTTACTTTGCTTAACAATGCGCTCATATAATTCATCAATTTCCTTTGGATCTTTCATATCCTTTGGATTTAACGCCCAATTCCTTTTAACGATATCTGAAAGTATTTTACGAAACTCATTGGAATCTAATACATTGCGAACTGCCTGTTCATTACCAGTTGATGCGTTCAACATCTGTAACATATTTTTCATCAATTCTTCCGGCGAATTGGAATTTTGATATAACGTCTGAAGCTGTTCCCCACTTAGACCTGCTTTATTCAATAAATTAGAAAGCTGTGTTACACCTTCCTTGGTTAATCCTGTATTTTCTGTAATTTGAGAAAGAGAAACTGACAGTTTTCCATTATCTTTTCCTGCCTGTTCTGCTTCCGTTCTGCTCTCAATCAGTTCATCATCTTGATTGCTTAGCATACCATTCTCCAAAGATACAGCATTCCCATCTATAGGAACTGTACTTCCTTCTGCTGCCATTGCTGTTGTTACTTCGCCACCAGCACCCAGTATCTGTACGGTAGCATTTGTATTAGAAAGCGTTCCCTGTTCCTTCGAAACAGCTCCTCCTTCGGTAAGTTTTTCGGATAGTTGTGCTTCCGCCAACATCGCCACATCTGACAAATTCGCAGTTTGATTGGTTCCATCCGTCCCCTGCTCCATTGTAAACATATCTAATATTTGATTGGCAACATTGACAAGCGTTGAACTACTCGTCCCCTCTGGAAACGCCTGTGTAAATGACGCCATACCATCGGCAGCCATGCTAATATCGCCACTCAACTGATGTTGCATCCCCTGATAACGCTCGTACTGTGCGATATTTCCTTCTGTTACTGGTATATTCATCTTATTAAGTCCCACCAAAGTCTGCATGGAAGTACCTTCAAACTTCATACTCTGTGAAAGAAGCTTTACCATATTACCCTTATCCACTGGTAAACCTGCATCCATCAATTCCTTGGCGGCAGAAAAATTCTTCTCTGTGGGTGAAAGTCCCGCGGCGTCTAAAGCACGCTCCAAAACCTGGGTCTGGGCACTATGTAACGAATCAAATAATGGTTTTATCAATATCTGACTGGCATTATTCTCTTTCACAGCAAAGAGTAAGCGGTCACCAACACCAAGCTCTACACCCTCTTGCAAGCGAGCTATAAGCTGTGCTTTATCTTCTAATGTAATCGTTATCTTATCATCTACAATATTCAAGACCTCACCCTTGAATACTACTCCTTCCTTCAATGCTGCTACTGCAGATGAGGATTGCGTCTGCTTCGTTTGTTCTGTTGCTTTTGCACTATCCAATTTACTTCTATCTTGTATATTTGCATCATAGCTTTGCACAACTCTATTACCAATCTGCATGACGATCCTCCTCTCCATTTTTATCCTTTTGCATGAACACATCACTTTGCTTTCGCTCTGCTTCAGGTCAGTGTTCGTTGCACTCACATAGCTTTCTAGATTATATCAGGTTTCCAATAAAACTACGTCTGTGTATTTCACATGGTCCGATTTCCTTCAGTGCTGCAAGGTGTTTTGGACTTCCATAACCTTTATTGCTAGCAAAATCATACTCCGGATATTTTTCTGAAATCTCTACCATAAAACGGTCACGCGTTACTTTTGCAATAATACTGGCTGCTGCAATGGAAACACTCTTGGTATCCCCTTTAATAATGGATTCCTGTGGGATTTCCACACCAGGAATTGTAACTGCATCATTTAATAGTATATCCGGTTTCACCGAAAGCTTAGAAATTGCATCTCTCATTGCCACGTAATTTGCCTGTAAAATGTTAATCTCGTCAATACATTTCTCATCCGAAAATCCCACACCTACTGCAACCGCTTTTTCCATAATCTCGTCATACAATTCCTCTCGTTTCTTCGCAGATAACTGCTTAGAATCATTGAGATAATAGATGTCAACATCCTTTGGCAAAACAACGGCCGCTGCCACTACGGGTCCAGCCAAAGGTCCACGACCCACTTCATCTATTCCACATATATATCGGCAATTTTCGTATTTTCGTTCATATTCCTTCATAGCATAGGTTCGTTCCACCTCTGTTTCAAATGCGGCGATTCGTTTTCTTGCACTCTCCAAAAGCTTTACCACTCCAGCTCTCTCATCTGATTCAAATTGAGGAAGCAACTCTCGTAACTCTTCAATGCTAGCTTCCTTTAACATATTCTTAATTTCCGATATACCCATATCCGTACCTAACCTTCCTGTATCGTTATTGTAAAACACTCTATTTTCATAGAATAATTCCAACGAAATTATCTATAAAGAAAAAACAATTAGGGTAATCGTGAAATTATCTTCCATAATTACCCTAATATCCTTATTCCACTTTTCCAAACTTATTAAATGGCCATATGCGAAGCGCAACCTTTCCCTCTAACTCATCTAAGTGAATGTTACCTACCTCTTCCGTTCGGGAATCCTTACTGTCATTACGATTATCACCCATTACAAAGTATTCATCTGCACCAAGCTTAATCTCTTCATCGGCTCGTCCTATCATACTAGGCGAAATGGTCTCATAACCATAGTTTTCCTCCAATATCTCTCCGTCAATATAAATGTTACCATCCTCATCAATACGAACTGTCTCACCCGGCAGTCCAATAATTCTTTTTATGTAGAAAACTTCACTACCATGAAACGGAAATACTACAATATCGAATCGTTCTGGCTCATTAAACTTATAGGATAGTTTATCAATCCAAAGGTTATCACCATCTTCCAACGTATTATACATGGAATCGCCACTCACCTCGGTTCTCTGACCTACATACGTTATGATCAACCAAACTGCCAATAAAACAAATGCAATATAGATAACCATTTCAATTATTTCTTTTACCCAATTAATTTCCTTTGTTGGTTCATTTTTCTTTGCCATTATCCTTACTCCTTTTCTGGTTTTTCTAGTGAAATCCGCCCTAGCTTACCATTGCGGAATTCGTCTAGTAAAATAATTGCAGCCTTTTCATAGTTCAATTCATTCCCTTTCAAAAGACAACCTCTATTCCGGGCAATACCTTCTAAAATAGTAGCACTACCATCTGTCTCCTCAATCTGATAACGCTCCTTTAAAACACCTGGATACTCTTTCACCATAAAAGAAATTAGGTCGCATGCAAGTTCTGTCTTTTGCAAAATCTCATCGTTAATCGAGCCGATAAAAGCCAAATGTTCTCCCACCATCTGGTCCTCAAACTTCGGCCATAAAATTCCAGGGGTATCTAAAAGCTCTACATTTTTGTTAATCTTAATCCACTGCTTTCCCTTAGTTACTCCCGGTTTATTACCCACCTTGGTACAGGCTTTCTTTGCATAGGAATTAATAAATGTGGATTTCCCCACATTCGGAATTCCCACTATCATAGCACGAATCGGTCTGTTCATAATTCCACGTTTCCGGTCGCGCTCGATTTTTTCCTTGCAAGCTTCCTGAACCTTGGATGTAATCAATTTCATTCCCTGTCCACTACGGGCATTGATGGTTACCACCATAGTCCCCTTTTCCTTAAAATAAGCTTCCCATTGTGTATTCACATCTTCATCTGCCAAATCACATTTGTTCAGCAATACAAGACGAAACTTATTCTGTGCCAGTGTATCAATATCAGGATTCCGACTACTAATCGGAACTCTCGCATCCAATAATTCAATGACAATATCAATTAACTTAATATCTTCCTGCATCATACGTTTTGCTTTCGTCATATGACCAGGATACCACTGTATATTCATCTCTAATCTGCATTGTACCGATTACAATGCATCCTCCTTCTTATTCTACTGTTCCAAAGGAATCTCTCGGGGAAATACGGAAGAATACCTTTCCGCTAATCTCTTTCTCCGAAATATTACCAATATTGACATAACGGGAATCCTCGCTATTATTACAATTATCACCCATTAGGAAATATTCGTCCTCACCCAACGTAACTTCATCAATAGCAAGTCCTTCTGTCATAATCAAATCTTCAAATGGCATATCATTTAAAACCTCCCCATTAATGAAAATTCGACCGTTTTTAATCTGTATTGTTTCGCCCGGCAAAGCGATAATTCTTTTAATATTGAAATAAGATTCCGTGTCTTCCTTCAGCTTAAATGCAATGATATCATATCGCTCTGGGTCTTTAAATGTATAAGCGCGTTTGTCAATCAAGACAACATCTTGATTTGAAAGTGCTGGTTCCATACTTTGTCCAATCATAGTCACGGATTGAACACCAAAAGTAACGATACTGTATGCTAAGATTACCACGACTAGTATTGATAACGCCCAGCGTCCTACCTCAGCCATAAAATCTTTCATATCAAATTCTTCTCTATCGTAACTACTTCGATATCTTCTACGACGCCTCATAATCCCTCCGAGATAAAATGTATCCTGTCATTCTTTGTTATAATGATTTCCATACCAATAATGTTGTACAATTATTATATTGCATTTATCAACAACTACTTATTATACTCCAAATTTTCATAGAAATAAAGGCTAGAGTAATATTTACTCCAGCCTTTCTGATTATTTTACTAATTCTTTTACTCTAGCTGCCTTACCAACTCTATCACGTAAGTAATATAACTTAGCACGTCTAGCCTTACCACGTCTTACAACCTCAATCTTCTCTACGATTGGAGAATGCAATGGCCAAGTCTTCTCAACACCAACACCGTTAGAGTTCTTACGAACTGTAAATGTTTCTCTGTTGCTTCCACCCTGACGCTTAATTACGGTACCTTCGAAAACCTGAATTCTTTCTCTGTTACCCTCTTTTACCTTTGCAGATACCTTAACTGTATCTCCTACGTTGAAGTCTGTAACCTCAGCCTTTAACTGAGCAGCTTCGATGTTCTTAATAATATCGTTCATGACGACCTCCTTAAAATATAAGATGTTCTTACAAGACTGTCTCGCAGACGTTTTACATATAACTCGCAGAGGACCATCCCTAATCTATGTAATTCCCAAGGGAAATCACAACTCATTAAATTTACCATAAGTAACTATAAAATGCAAGCATTATTTCGCATATTTTTAAAACACAATCCTCTCGCGTTTCAGTTTAATATCTGCCAGCTCACGTTTGTATATCTCAATATGTTCTAATATCTCTGAACGTTTTCTGTGCATCGGCTCTAAATTGTGACAAAATGCATATTCCTTAATAAGATTATTATCATGTTCAATCAAATATAAGGCCACTGTCCGTTTACATTTTGTTTCCATATAAATGATATACGCAGTACTAGCCACTGCAAAAAACAAAGCGGTAAAAAAGCCAATAACGCCACTTAGAAATACTTGTATTGCTAACAAAAAAAGAAATGCACAGCCAGTCATAATTATATTGTGCTTGATTGCTTCAAAATCATCATCAAGCTGCGTAATTTGTTTGTTAAGGATGTGAATTTCAACCTCTAGGTCGTTAATACATCCCTTTAAATATTTTTCCTCTACTGCATACATCTCATCTAACATTGCTGCATTTAATGTACCTGTTGCATCCTCCTTAAGTGAAAACGCACCCTTTTTTTGGGGCTTGTTCGGGTCTTCATCAAACAAAACACCCTTTTCCTTGAGAAATGCTTCACTGCGCTGTTTCTCTGCCATCAATCGTTTTTGACGTTCCTCTAATTCAATAATCTGCAAATCAATCGACTCAACAGAGCTTTTCAGTGACTCAATTCGGTTCTTAGAATGCTGTTCATCTCCCTGAATGGATACAACGCCATTTTCCATTCCTTTTCGATAAGCCATCTCTGGATTATCACTCCATGATAATATGCGCATCAAGTATATCTGACGTTTGATTAATAAAACATCCGTATAACCACCAAATGCTAGAAATAGTGCTGCAAACAACAAAATAACTCCATCTGCTCCACTTTGTCTCGTTTCAGCCCCGTTAATAACATAATATAGCGAATAAATAACACAACCAATCAACATAGCTGTAATTGGTATGATAAGTGCAAACCGTTGGAACACTTCCCCTTTTGCCAAATTTCTTCTTTGTGGGATATAAGATTGATGAAACTCCTCACTGGTAAGCTCCAATTCTAATCCTTGTCGTTTGTGTCGCAGGCTGTAGATTTCCTCTGCAATTTTCATTAACTCTGGCTTTTCAAAGCCAAATCCTCCAAGCTCCATGTACATTTCTCCTATTAATCCGACAACAAATCAGGTCTTCTTTCTTTTGTGCGCTGTAAAGACTGTTCCCTTCTCCAAGCGTCAATATTCTTATGATGTCCTGAAAGCAATACCTCCGGCACCTTTCTTCCCATAAATTCCTCTGGTCTAGTATATTGCGGATATTCTAACAAATTGTCATGAAATGTTTCAAATTCTGCACTTACATCATTGTTAAGAACTCCCGGAACCAGTCTAGAAACTGCATCTATTACAACCATAGCAGGAAGCTCACCACCCGTCAAGACATAATCCCCAATGGATAAGTTATCGGTTACAATCATTTCCAACACTCTTTCGTCAATTCCCTCGTAATGACCGCAAAGCAAAACCAAGTCCTCTTCCTTTGCTAATTCCTCCGCAATGGACTGATTGAAAACCTTTCCTTGCGGTGTCATGTAGATAACTCTTGGTTTTTTTTGAAAATCACCATCATTCTCCAACATAGAATTTTCTTCTGATGTGACTTGAGAATCTACCTGGCTAGACTTTATCCGCTCATCTATCTGATTCTTTACATATTCATACGCACGGTACACCGGACCCGGCTGCATTACCATTCCAGCACCGCCGCCATAAGGATAGTCGTCTACATGCCCATGCTTATTCTCTGCAAAATCCCGAATATTAGTTGCTTCAACTGTAATATGTCCATTCTTCATTGCCCGTCCAGTGATGGAAGTGTTAAGCCCATCCATTACCATCTCTGGAAACAATGTTAAAATGTGAAAATGCATCCTAATCCTCCAATCCTTTCATCACGTGAACCGTCATTTTCTTTTCTTCAATCTTAACTTCTAGTACACATTCTGCAATAGCTGGTAACAGCAACTCTTTACCATCCTCACTGGTAACCACATACACATCATTGGCTCCCGTCTGAATCACCTCAGTAAGCTCACCGAGCAAACCGCCATCTTCGCGATAAACGGATGTCCCAATTAGATCTGCTATAAAATACTCATCCTTTTCAAGCTTTACAGCATGTGCACGGTCTACATACAGCTTGCACTGCTTGTACTTTTCTACGTCGTTAATATTATCAATACCCTCAAACTTGAGAATAACCATGTTCTTAAAAAACTTACATCCATTCGCTTTTATAGGAAGCATTTCGCCTCGAAATTCAACGAAACAATCCCTTAGTTTCTTAAATCGTTTGTTGTCATCCGTAGTAGGAAATACCTTGACCTCACCACGAATTCCATGTGTGGATGTAATCACACCAATCTGTAATAAATCTTCCATTCTTCCTCCTAGATATCATTTTATAACATTCTGCATTCTTCAAACATTATTTTCTTTATCATTTGTAACCCTATAAAAACTTATTATTAGAAATATAACTTCTTCATATTATCAAATTCTTTCTTTTCTCTCTCAGTCTCTGGTTCATAATTCTGTGCTATAATAGACACCTTTTCATTCGTTTCTCCTATATCAGTCAATACCCATTCATTCAAATAATTGACAAAATGCTCTGTCCCAAAACAAGTCCCTTCCCTAAGCTTGTCATCAAAAGAAACTCCATCTACCCACATAATAAAATCCTCTTGGTATCGCTGTATATCTTTTTCTATTATATCAGGAATCCATATTAAATCTACACTGTGCAGCCATTGAATTCTAATCTTCACTATACTCCTCCAAAAAATAAGTCGGTACTTGAAACAGCTTCCCATTGAGGACCTTTTGTATCCGAATGGGAACTATTTAAGTACCGACGTACTTTTAAGTAAACAACAATTATTTGATGTCTACAATTACCTTCTTATCACCCTTAGAAGCAGCTGCTTTCACAACTGTACGGATAGATTTTGCAATTCTACCCTGCTTACCGATTACTTTACCCATATCCTCCTGGGCAACCTTAAGCTCAACATAAATGGCGTCATCCTTTGAAGTCTCGAATACTTCAACCTGTTCAGGGTGATCAACTAGGGATTTTGCTATTACTTCTACTAATTCCTTCATTTACGAATAACCTCCCAAGTTCTACTTCTCAATTCCTGCCTGCTTCAAAAGCTTAGCAACTGTCTCTGTTGGCTGAGCACCATTTGCTAACCACTTCTTAGCTGCCTCAGCGTCAACCTTAACTACGCTTGGCTCCTGATTAGGATCATAAGTACCGATTTCCTCGATGAATCTACCATCTCTTGGAGAACGTGCATCTGCAACTACAATTCTATAGAAAGGATGTCTCTTATATCCCATTCTCTTTAATCTCATCTTTACCATTGTCATTTCACCTCCTTTAATATTTGCACACTATGTGCTCTTTTATGTCCAAACCATAATGGTTTTTACATCAATTAGAATCCAAATGGCATGCGGAAACGTTTACCACGCTTACCACCCATCATACCAGACATCTGCTTCATCATTTTCTGCATCTGTTCAAACTGCTTAATCAGACGATTGACTTCACTGACATCCACACCAGCTCCATTGGCAATTCTTTTCTTACGGCTAGCATTCAAAATCTTTGGATTCGAACGCTCTTCTTTCGTCATGGAAAGAATAATGGATTTGGGACGATTCATCTGCTTCTCATCCACGTCCACATTATTCAACTGATTGCCCATACCAGGTAGCATGGAAAGCATACTCTGTAATCCTCCCATCTTCTCCATCTGGTCCATACTATCTAAAAAGTCATTGAAATCAAAAGTTGCCTTTCGCATCTTTTGCTCCATTTCCTTGGCTTTGTCTTCATCAATGGCATTCTGTGCTTTTTCAATCAGAGATTCCACATCACCCATGCCAAGAATACGGCTTGCCATACGGTCTGGATAAAACTGCTCAAGGTCGGAAAGCTTCTCACCCATACCCACATAGAAAATAGGCTTTCCAGTAACCGCTTTGATGGAAAGTGCTGCACCGCCACGGGTATCACCATCTAATTTTGTAAGGATTACACCATCAATACCAATCTGTTCATTGAAGTTAGTAGCTACATTCACTGCATCCTGACCTGTCATGGCATCCACAGTTAAAATGGTGTATGTAACCGCAACATTTGCTTTCATCTGCTGTAGCTCTTCCATCATGGCTTCATCTACATGCAAACGTCCTGCGGTATCTAAAAATACAATCTGTATATGATTCTTCGCTGCATGCTCCACAGCGGCTTTTGCAATATCTACTGGTGAATTATTAGCCCCCATTGTAAATACAGGAACTCCTTGTTTTTCACCATTAATCTCTAACTGCTTAATGGCAGCGGGACGATACACGTCACAGGCGGTAAGCAGGCATTTCTTGCCCTTTTCCTTATATTTACCTGCAAGCTTTGCAACGGTGGTTGTTTTACCTGCACCCTGAAGACCACACATCATGATAACTGTCACTTCATTCGAAGGAAGAAGTTTAATCTCTGTTGTCTCAGAACCCATCAGTTTGTTCATCTCTTCCTTAACAATCTTAATTACCATCTGTCCCGGATTAAGACCCTTTAACACATCCTCACCAACTGCACGTTCACTGACAGAATTGATAAACTGCTTAACCACCTTAAAGTTAACATCTGCTTCTAGTAACGCACGCTTAACCTCTTTCATCGCCTCCTTAACGTCAGCCTCCGTAAGCGCCCCCTTACTTCTTAACTTCTTAAATGCATTCTGTAATTTATCTGATAAACTCTCAAATGCCATATATTTGCCTCCTAGCAATCGGAATCAACATTCACATACATGATATTCAATCTGATTGAACTACTATATATGTCAGGTCACTCTACTGTAATTCGTCAATAGCTCTCATAAATCGCCTTGGAAATCTCCTCAATTTCATTGAGTTTTTCTTGCAAGACTTCTCTATCTGTCATACCCTTCAACTCGGTTGCCAATTCGTGAATCTGACTCACGCGTTCCTTTGTCTCTAAAAACTTTGCAACTAATTGAAGCTTGTTCTCGTAATCTTCTAATATCTTATCACATCGTTTTACAAGATCGTATACACCCTGACGGCTAATACCTTCATCTCTTGCAACTTCTGAGTAGGATAAATCATCTAACACAATATCGGAATAGATGTTCTTCTGGTGTTCTGTCAAAAGTTCACCATAGAAATCAAATAATAACGCTTGTCGAACCATCTTTTCCATATCTTTCACCTCTGTAAAGTATTTTTTCTTTACATCAACCTTGACTAGTATATACAATAAAACACACCATGTCAAGCATTTTTTCTTTACATGGTGTATTTTATTAAATTCATTTTATTGTACTAATACTTTTGATAGGCAACAAACCGAAAATTATTTTTTTGTTTATTTTTCTCTCACAATCAGCATACGAATCAATTCCTCTAAGAATGCATTTTCCCCTGGCAAGGAAGCTAATGTATCTAAAGCACGATTAGACAGATATTCTACATCCTTCTTCGACTGCTCCAATCCCTTTAAAGAAACATAGGTGGACTTGTGATTCTTTTCATCACTACCCACTGGTTTGCCCAACACTTCTGTTGTACTAGTTAAATCCAAAATGTCATCCTGAATTTGGAAAGCAACACCAATATCTGTCGCAATCTGCTCTATCTTTTGCATATCCTCATCCGTTGCCCCTGCAAGTACAGCACCAATTAACATGGCACTCTCAATCAGTGCGCCGGTCTTCATCTTATGAATAAATTCAATAGTCTCAATTCCAACCGACTTGTTCTCGGATTCAATATCTGCCACCTGACCACCAATCATACCATAAATACCAGCTTTCTTAGCAAGGATTTGCATTGCTTTAGCAACATTTTCACTACACTCTATATCAAATGCACTACTTACAACTTCAAAGGCGTAATTAAGCAATCCATCACCGGCAAGAATTCCCATAGTCTCACCATATACCGCATGAGTCGTTTTCTTACCGCGACGATACTCATCATTATCCATAGCCGGAAGGTCATCATGTACCAAAGAATATGTATGTATCATTTCTAGTGCACACATAAATGGCTCAACAATATTACCAGTTCCACCAAACAATCGGTAGGTTTCCTGCATCAGCATCGGGCGAATCCGCTTACCACCTGCTAAGACACTATAATTCATCGCCTCAATCACTGTTTTTTGATATCCTGCTTCTTCTGGTAAGTAACCAACGATTACACTTTCAATCTCTTCTATTCTTTTTTGCAATTCCGTTTTTAAATCCATTATACCCCTCCATATATTTAACTATAGCGATTCCTCTAACATCACTTCAATATCGTTATGAATCTGTTTTTTCAATTCTATCACTCCTGAAAATTTCTCTTCCGGACGAATGAAATACAACAATTCTACCTTGAGATACCGTCCATACAAATCACCATTATAATCTAAAATGTAGGTTTCCAATCCCACCTGATGTTCTCCATCAATAGTAGGCTTCTTTCCAAGATTACTAATACCTCTGTAATAAATCCCTTCAATACATACTCTGCTTGCATATACACCAAATGCAGGAATTAACTTTTGCTCAGAAACTTCTTGGTTGATAGTGGGATAACCAATGGTATGCCCTAAATGATTTCCATGAACCACTGCACCATATACAAAATATGGATTTCCTAACATGTCATTCGCAATATAAAGATTAGACTCCAACATATCTCGAATTCCCGTGGAGCTTACTACCTTTCCATGTAATGTCTTCTTTGGAATTGCATGCGTTTCAAAATGATACTGTGCGCCCAGAGATTTCAACAGCGAAACATTTCCCATTCGCATTTTTCCAAACCGAAAATCCTCACCTATATACACTGAGGAAACGCCTAATTGCTTTACTAAGCACTCCTCCACAAACTGTTCAGGATATATTGATGCAAATTCCTTTGTGAATGGATATTCCAACAACACATCTACTCCCAGTTCTTCGAAATATAATGCTTTTTCTTCAGGAGTGTATATGTTCTTTCTTGAACCTCCGGACAACACAGCAAGAGGACTTTCTCCAAAGGTAAACACCAACGCGATTCTACCTTGCTTTTTCTCTTCAAGTAATCCATCTATTAACATCTGGTGTCCCACATGAATTCCATCAAACTTACCCAATGCTACCGCTGTATTAGTAATATGAAATTGTCGTGCCTCTTCATTTTGTAAATATATCATATTCTGCTCCTACTCACGCTGCTGTATCAAATTAAACTTACACATTTGAATTTTATTAACTAAATCGCCCCTGCAATAACACTTTCAAATCTAGTTTATTACAAAAACATCTTATTCACTTTCCAACAATGCATCTTTGCTACATACTGATAAGTTGCGGTAAATGTACCATCTTTATCATATATTAGACTAATACTTCCATCGACTTTATCCGGTTGCTCACCCTGAAAATCCTTAGACTTCAAAATATTTCCATTCATAAGCTTTTTTTGCCCCTCTATATTCACCTGACACTTTTTACAAGTTGGGAATAAGGAATCAATGGATAAAATATATTCCTCTATTGTACCATTTCGAATCAGCTCTTCTATTTGTGACAAAGTTAATGCATCCTCCGCAGTAAACACTTTACCAGTTTCTGTAGCATTAACACTTCCACGGACCAATTTGTCCATAATTCCACCACATCCAAGTTGTTCTCCAATATCCCTACAAAGACTACGGATATACGTTCCCTTTCCACAGGAAACTTTCATCTTGATATACGGTAAATCAACCGAAAGAATATCGATAGAATGAATGATTACCCTTCTTGGGGTTCTTTCAATTTCAATTCCCTCTCTAGCTAGCTCATAAAGTTTCTTTCCATTCACCTTTATGGCAGAATACATTGGGGGAATCTGGTCGTATTCTCCCACAAACGAGGCAATCACCTTTCTCACCTGCACCTCAGATACTGTTACATCGGACTTTGAAAGAACATTTCCCGAACTATCCTCCGTATCTGTGGTAATTCCTAGCTTTAAAACTACTTCATAACTTTTATCTTTGTCCGTCAGCACATCACAAAGCTTTGTGGCTTTCCCCAGACACACAACCAAAACACCTTCCGCATCTGGGTCTAAGGTTCCGGTATGACCAATTTTTTTCTGTTTTAAAATCCCCCGAAGCTTCGCCACCACATCAAAGGAGGTAAATCCCGGTTGTTTGTACACATTGATTACACCGTTATACATAATCTCACCTACATCCCTTTTGCATTTCTTTTACTCGCCCAATTGTTCTTTTATCATTTCTGTAATCTTGAGAATAATGGTGTCCTTCTCTCCCTCTATCTCACAACCAGCAGCCTTTATGTGACCACCGCCACCCAAGCTACACGCAATCAAATTGACATTTACCAATTCGTTGGAGCGAAGAGAACATTTGAAGGTTCCTTCTTTCGGATATTCATACATCCAAAGTGCACATTCCACACCCTCTGTAATACGCAATGCATCCACTACACCTTCTGTATCCAAATTTGTAGCACCAAATTCGTCAAACACATCCCTTGTCAGACAAGATACAATCACCTTACCGTCAAACATCAGAAATGCAGAATCTAAAGCCTTGGCTAATATTTTATTCTGCAAAAATGTCTTCTTGTAAAATGTACCATCAATCACCAACGGACTTCTTGCACCCTTTTCAATCAACATTCCTGCAATTTCCATAGTTTGTCTTGTGGTATTCGTGTACTTAAACACGCCAGTATCATGTACTATACCAAGATATAGACACTCTGCACACTCCTGACTGATTTTATCCTGTTCTAGTAGCATATAAATTGCCTCTGCAGCAGCACTACACTCCGTCTTTACAAAACAAACATCACCAAATCCCACATTGCTAATGTGATGATCGATACACACAGTACGCTTTGCATCATGAAAATAGGAAACAAATTCACCATGTCTATCCAAATCACCACTGTCCAACGAAAGACACAAATCATAGGTCTTATCTTGCTTACTATGTAGAATTCTGTCTGCTCCACGTAAAAACATGAATTCTTCCTTAAAATCATCCAAATAAATATCTACTTGCTTTTCCGGATAATTATCTAACACATAATTGTAAACACCAAGACAAGAACCCACACAGTCCCCATCGGGACGTGTGTGTCCTAGTATTACTATGGTATCTGCATTCTCAATTTCTCGTAAAAAATCGTTCATACTACTCCTTATTACTCATCCAAATCAGAATCTGTTGCATCTTCATGTGCTACAGTTCCACCTTGACTACGAAGCACATCATCAATCTTTTTTGACATGTTTATCGCATATTCAATAGACTGATCCATATAGAAGGTAATCTCAGGTGTATTTCTGAGATTGATACTTCTAGCAAGCTCTCTCCTAATATAACCCGCAGCACTCTTAAGCCCTGCAAGGGTATCCGCCTGCTCCTGCTCATCACCGAGTACAGATATATATGCTTTACACTCCTTTAAATCCGAAGTAACAAATACTTCTGTAACAGTGGTCATTGGATGAATTCTCGGATCCTTAATCTCACGACTAATAATCCGAGAAAGCTCCTTTTGAACCTCTCCATTGATACGCGTATTCTTAATACTTGTACGTCTCATTCTAATTCCTTTCTAACGTGGCACCTCTACCATTTCGTAAGCCTCAATCATATCATCTTCCTTCAAATCATTGAAGTCTTCTAATACGATACCACACTCAAATCCATTTTTAACTTCTTTTACATCATCTTTGAAACGCTTCAAGGAAGCAAGAGGACCTTCATAGATTAGTTCTTCCGCACGAGTGATACGAACACTTGATTTCTTTCGAATCAAGCCATCTGTAACAAAACAGCCTGCAATGGTACCAACACCAGACGCCTTAAAGGTCTGACGAACAATCAGGTGACCTGTCACCTGTTCCTCAAACACAGGATCAAGCATGCCCTTCATCGCTGCTTCAATATCCTCAATTGCGTTATAAATAACCTTATAAAGTCTCAAGTCTACCTTTTCTCTCTCTGCCACATCCTTAGCCTGTGCATCCGGACGAATGTTAAATCCAATAATAATCGCATTGGAAGCAGATGCCAAAATAACGTCTGACTCGTTGATTGCACCAACTCCAGCATGAATAACCTTGATAACAACCTCTTCGTTGGATAACTTAAGTAAGCTCTGCTTCACTGCCTCTACAGAACCCTGTACATCGGCCTTAACCACTAAGTTCAATTCCTTCACATTACCTGCCTGAATTTGTGAGAACAAGTCATCCAATGACATTCTAGCCTTTGTCTCAGCTAATAACTTCTCTTTATCCTGAGCGATGTAAGTCTCAGCCATAGTACGAGCTTCCTTCTCATTCTTAGTTGCCACAAAGATTTCACCTGCTGCTGGAACACCATTCAAACCGAGAATCTCAACTGGCTGTGAAGGACCTGCTTCCTTAACATTCTGTCCCTTATCGTTAATCATTGCACGTACTCTACCATAAGCACTACCAACTGCAATGGTATCACCAATCTTCATAGTACCCTTTTGAACCAACATAGTTGCAACCGGTCCACGACCTTTATCAAGCTCAGCTTCAATGACAATACCACGAGCTTTACGGTTAGGGTTTGCTTTTAGCTCTAACACTTCTGCTGTCAACAGAATCATTTCAAGTAAGTTATCAATACCTTCCTTAGTATGTGCAGAAACCGGACAAAATACTGTAGATCCACCCCAATCCTCTGCAATCAATTCATACTCAACCAATTCCTGCTTCACGCGCTCAACATTTGCACTTTCCTTATCAATCTTATTCACTGCAACAATAATCTCAATACCAGCAGCCTTAGCATGGTTAATCGCCTCAACGGTCTGTGGCATAACACCGTCATCCGCTGCAACCACTAAGATAGCAATATCTGTAGACTGAGCACCACGCATACGCATAGCAGTAAATGCCTCATGACCTGGAGTGTCTAAGAATGTAATCTGCTGACCATTTGCTTCAACGGTGTAGGCACCAATATGCTGTGTGATACCACCAGCCTCACCGGTTGTTACATGGGTTGCACGGATAGCATCCAAAAGAGAGGTCTTACCATGATCAACGTGACCCATTACACAGACTACCGGTGGACGCTCGCTCATCAAAGATTCATCTTCTTCCTCTTCACGAAGCATCTCCTCAATGACATCTACTTTAACCTCTTCTTCCGCAATGCAGTTATACTCCAAAGCAATTTCTGCTGCCTTTTCAAAATCAAGGTCTGTATTCACAGTCACCATTTCACCTGCTAAGAACAACTTCTTAATCAACTGTGAAACTGGTGTTTTAACCTTATCTGCCAATTCCTGAACTGTTAATACCTCTGGCAACTCAATTGTACGAATTACTGGTTCTTCTGGCTCCTTTGGTTTTGGCTTTTGTACCGGTTTGTTAACCGGTTTTGTACCCTTTACAACAAAATGCTCATTTTTCTTACGAGCTCTCTTTCTATTATCTCCATCCTCGAACAAAGAGGTCTTTTCTCTTTCCTTCTTTTCTTTGTGACGCTCAATACGCTCACGATCCATAGATGCTCTATCCATCGGTGCAGGGATGGAAATCTTTTCTTCTCTTCTGTCATCTCTTCTTCCGTCACGACGGTTATTCATTCCACCACGATTATCACCAAATTCTTTTCTATCACCCTGCGGTCTCTCACGTCTATCACCATATGGTCTACCATCCGATCTCTCGCGTCTATCACCCTGTGGTCTGCCATCTGGTCTTTCACGTCTATCACCCTGTGGTCTCTCGCGTCTATCACCATATGGTCTACCGTCCGGTCTTTCACGTCTATCACCCTGTGGTCTGCCATCTGGTCTTTCACGTCTATCACCCTGTGGTCTCTCGCGTCTATCACCATACGGTCTACCATCCGGTCTTTCACGTCTGTCAATCTGCGGCCTACCATCCGGTCTCTCACGTCTATCACCTTGTGGTCTGCTGTCTAGTCTCTCGCGCCTCTCCCCTTGCGGTCTACCGTCTGGTCTCTCGCGTCTATCACCCTGTGGTCTGCCATCTGGTCTTTCACGTCTGTCAACCTGTGATGCTGCTGCTTTGACAGGCTTTACTTCAGATTCTTCCTTTTTAACTGGCACTTCCTGCTTTGTCTGTGTAGTAGCTGGTTTTGTTTCGGAAACCGTCTTTTTCACAAATCTTCCACGAACCTTATTCGCATCTGCTTCTTCAATAGAACTCATATGGTTCTTAACCTCTACACCTTCTTTTTTCAAAATCTCTATTATTTCTTTGCTGTCTTTATCAAGACTTTTTGCTAATTCATATACTCTGATTTTTGCCAATGGTTACACCTCCAAATTACCATAACTATCAATTTGCCTAATTACTGCATTTGCCAATCCTTCATCTGTGACCGCAAGGGAAGCTCTAAATTCTTTTCCACAAGCATTTCCCAACGCATTTTTATCTGCAAATATTTTGATTGTTACTTGATAATAATCACACATATTTCGAAACTTCTTTTTGGTATTATCTGATGCATCTGCTGCAACTACAACTAAAAATGCGGAACCTTCCTTAACTGCCTTTTCCGTTGAAAACTCACCAGTAACAGTTTTTCCTGCCTTTGTTGCAATTCCTAACATGGACAATGCTTTATTATTCACCAATGTCTATCATCTCCTCACTTAGTTTTTCATAAACTTCTGGGCTAATAGACATTTTGAAGGAACGCTCCAGACCCTTTGACTTCACTGCCTTATCAAAGCATTCTTTGCTGAAATGTAAATACGCTCCTCTACCATTCATTTTTCCAGTGATGTCTAACAAAACTTCATTCTCTTTTGTCTTTACAACACGGAGCATTTCTTTTTTTGCAATCATTTCACCACAACCAACACACTTGCGAAGTGGGGATTTTTTAGCCATATCTATCACATCCTATTCAAATCATCTAATACCAACGACTACAATTTTATTTTTCCTCATCATCGTATTCATCATCATCGTATCCATCATCAGAATACTCTTCGTCTGCATATTCTTCATCATACTCATCATATTCTTCATCAGCATAGCTCTCGTCTGCATACTCATCATCAGAATACTCTTCATCATACTCATCATACTCGTCATAATCATCGTAGTCATCATACTCGTCATCATAACCATAAGCTTCTCTCGCTTGTGATTCACTCTTAATATCAATTTTATAACCGGTCAATCTTGCAGCAAGGCGGGCATTCTGTCCCTCTTTACCAATTGCTAAGGACAACTGGTAGTCTGGAACTACGACTCTTGCACTCTTTTCATCCACATCCACTTTTACATCTACAACCTTGGATGGACTTAATGCATTCTCGATAAAGATTGCTGGATCTTCACTCCATGTGATAATATCAATCTTTTCACCCTTCAAATCATCTACTATTGTATTAACACGATTACCATTTAATCCTACACAAGCACCTACTGGATCTACATTTGGGTCGTTCGACCATACTGCAATCTTCGAACGAGAACCAGCTTCACGGGAGATGGACTTGATTTCAACAGTACCGTCTGCCACTTCCGTAACCTCTTTCTCAAACAAACGCTTTACTAATTCTGGATGTGTACGAGAAACAATTACCTTTGGTCCCTTGTTTGTTTCCTTTACTTCGACAATATAAAGCTTAATACGGTCTGTCGGTCTGTAATGTTCAGACTTAATTTGTTCATTTTCCATCAGTAATGCATCCATTTTGTCATCCAAACTAACGGAAATATTCTTTCCGACATAACGCTGAACAACACCTGTTACTACATCCTTTTCCTTGCAATAAAAGTGTTCATAAAGTGCCTTTTTTTCTTCTTCTTTGATTGTTTGAACAATTACGCTTCTAGCCTGTTGTGCTGCAATACGACCAAAGTTCTTTGGAGTAATTTCCACATTGACAACATCTCCAACCTTGTGCTTCTTACTAAGCATCAATGCCTTCTCAATCGCAAGCTCTGTTGCTTCATCTGCGACTTCTTCTACAACTGTCTTAGCAGCAAATACCTCGATTGCACCAGTTTCACGATCCATATTCACTGTTACATTATCGCTTTTTCCAAAATCCTTCTTACAGGCATCCAATAATGATTTTTCAATTGCTTCAATAATTACTTCCTTTGAAATTCCTTTCTCCTTTTCAATTTGCTCTAACGCAAGCATTAATTCCGTCATTTTTCCGACTCCTCCTTTATTGTATCGTATTCTTAAAATTCAAACGCCAATCGAACTAGCGCTAAGTTACTTCTATCAATAACAGCTTCCTCATTCTCTTCAGTGAGTACTGTAATTGTCTTTTCATCATATTCCTTTAATTCTGCTTCAAATTCTTTTACCTTGTTATCATCTAACGGCTTAAACAATTTGATTTCTACCATTTTGCCAAGATTTCTAGCAAAATCCTTGTCTTTTTTTAATGGTCGCAAAAGCCCCGGTGAACTAACCTCAAGAATATACGCATCCTTAAATTCCTTATCATAGGCATCTAATAACGGATTCAGTGCACGACTAACATCCACACAATCGTTAATGGTTATTCCACCCTCCTTATCTGCATATACACGCAAATAGTAATTCGAGCCTTCCTTCACATACTCTACATCCACCAGTTCAAATCCGCGTTCTTCAATAATCGGCAACACTAATTCTTCACAGGTAGACTCGATTTCTTTCTTAGTCATAAAATGACCACCTTCCTTTATTCAATTTTAAAACAAGACGTAAAGAGAGTGGACAAATTGCCCACTCTCTTACCGAATCAATATGTTACCATGAAAGAATAACACTATTTTCAAAAAAAAGCAAGTAAAATCTTATGTAAATCAAAAAATCTTAATTTAAACGCAAGAATCCGAGAGACGTATTCTCTCGGATTCATTAAACTTGCTATGTTATTAAGATTAAGCCTCAACGATTTCTTTCTTGTTGTAGCTTCCACACTTCTTACAAACTCTGTGAGGAACCATCAACTCTCCACACTTAGAACACTTTACTAAAGTTGGAGCAGTCATCTTCCAGTTAGCTCTTCTCTTATCTCTTCTTCCCTTTGAAGATTTGTTCTTTGGACAGATAGACATTATTCACACCTCCTTAAATTGATTGAAGATATCACTAAAAACTGCCATTCTTGGATCTGGAACCGTCTGGTCACAATTACATGTGCTCTCATTCAGATTGGTTCCACATACTTTACAAATCCCTTGACAATCCTCTTTACAAAGAATATTCATTGGAATTACAGTATATAACTCATCCAAAACGAGCATGTCTACATCCAGATTACAGTCTTCAATATAACTTATCTCATCGGCATCAGAAGCATCCTCTACATACGCTTCTTTCTTTGCCACATTAATATTGCGGAAAATGGTCAATGGATATTCACATTCAACCTCTTCCAAACATCTGCTACAAGTACGAATCATCTGTACATTCACCTGACAAGAAACCGTAATGTTATCCTTCGATACACTTTTCAATGTAACCTCAAAGGAGTCTTTACCAGTTACCTTGATTGCTTCACCGTGATAGCTTGATACTAAATTACCGAGTTCAGCTTGTACAACCTCTTCCCTGCCTACAACAGATATTACATCATATAAGTTTAACAACATGTTTTCATCTCCTAAACTCACACGTCAGCTATTATACATATTTTGAAAAACTTTGTCAACATTATTTTAAAAGTGGAAAACTTTCTTTATTTCACGAGTGCTACAGTCTCTCTTGCAATAGCAAGTTCCTCATTAGTTGGAATCGCATAAACAGGTACTTTAGAGTCTGCTGTCGTAATTTTCGCTTCTTTTCCTCTCACTTTGTTTGCCTCTTCATCTAAAGTAATCCCAAGATATCCAAGATACTGACAAATAGCAGCACGAACCTTGTCATCATTCTCACCAATACCAGCTGTAAATGCAATCGCATCGACACCATTCATAGATGCCACATAGGCGCCAATATACTGTGCAGCACGATATGCAAACATTTCAAGTGCAAGAATTGCTTTTTCATCGCCTGCCATACTAGCTTCATCTAAATCTCTAAAATCGCTAGACACACCCGAAAGACCATCCACACCGGATTTCTTATTCAATACATCCATGACCTCGTCAATGGTGTATCCTTTTTTATCAGCAATATACTGAACAACTGCCGGATCAATACTTCCTGTTCTAGTTCCCATAATCAATCCATCTAACGGGGTAAATCCCATACTTGTATCCACAGATCTTCCATCCTGTACCGCCGTAACAGAAGCACCATTTCCTAAATGACAAATAATCACCTTAGATGTCTGTCCTGTCTTTCCTAGAATTTCAATTAACCGCTTTGACACAAAACTATGTGATGTTCCATGGAAACCATATTTACGAATCTTGTATTCTTCATAATATTCATACGCCAATCCATACATATAAGCCTTCTTAGGCATAGTCTGGTGAAATGCCGTATCAAATACAGCAACCATAGGAACCTGCGGCATCAACTCTCCGCATGCTGCAATACCAATCAAATTCGCCGGATTATGAAGTGGTGCCAAATCATTGCACTCTTCAATAGCCTTAATTACATCATCTGTAATCACAACAGAACTTGCAAACTTCTCGCCACCATGTACAACACGATGTCCAATAGCATCAATCTCACTCAAGTCCTTAATCACACCATAAGAAGAATCCGTCAAGGCTTCTAAAACATAGGAAACCGCACTTTTATGGTCTGGCATAGCAACCTCTTTTGACACCTCTTCCTTCCCTGTCGGCTTATGCTTCAAGCGACCGTCAATTCCAATTCTTTCACATATTCCCTTTGCAATCACCGCTTCCGTATCTATGTTAATCAATTGATACTTTAACGATGAACTACCGCAGTTCACAACGAAAACATTCATCTTTCTACCTCCATAATCTAGTTGTCCAGTTAAGAAATATTTTATACACGTTCAATACTACCATCATCTACATTAATCTGATGTCTTCCATGCTCCTTTGCATAATACATGCACCAGTCTGCGCGTTTTAGCAATTCATCCGGATTCTTACAAATCTCTGGATAGGATGTCAAACCAATACTAATACTAATCGGAATTGTGTATTCGTTATATAAGACCACCTTACTACAAATCTCATCAAACAGCTCTTCAATGATAGGTTGCGCGACTTCTAACTTTGTATTCGGCAGCGCAGCCACAAACTCTTCACCACCGTACCGACATACAAATCCGTTATACTTTTCTATGCACTGTTCTGCTACAGTGGCAATACACTTAATGACCTCATCTCCTGCCAAATGTCCATACGTATCATTAACAGACTTGAATTTATCAATATCAAACAGTGCAACACTCATACAACCATCTTCACGAATAACCTGTTGTACATTTTCCTGAAACAACTGATTAAAGTAGATGCGGTTATTGATACCTGTCAAACCGTCCTTACGTGCCATCTGTTGCATTTCATTGTATGTCTTCGTATTCTGAATCGCAATATCATACTGCGCCATAATCACATCATAAAATGACATATTATCCCGAAACAGATTCCGTCTGCTATCACCGATAATAAAGAGACCATAATTTTCTTCCTCTGTACCCAAAAGCTTCATATATACAGAATTAATATTCACATTTCTCAAAAACGGAATCCGACTAGTTTCATCATCATGTAAAAACACTTCCGTTTCGCCTCGTTCCACTACTTCTGTATACAAATCCTCAATAGAATCCTTAATCTTTCGGTGCAACTGTCCCATAGTGGTTTTAATTACATAGTTTGGATGCTTATTCAAATAAGCACCTTCTTTAATATAAACTCCACAAAATCCCAGTTGCCTAACCATCATAATGGATTCTGTAATCTGGTTGGAAATCTTTGACATATCAAAGGACATAGATATGTAATGTAGAATTTCCGCCTGGGCAACCATTTCCTTGTTTGCCAATTGAATTTGATGATTTGCGTTTTGTAAGTCATGCTTTTGAATATTGAGCTGAAAATTGGTATTCTTAATTTTGTCCTGCATATTAAGAATATTTTCATTCTTCTCTACAAGCTCATCAAACGCACGTTGCTGACTATAAATAAGCTTATCCTTTTTGTCGTTGTAATCTACAAAATAGTACGCTTCAAAGAACAGGACAACTAGCAAAATAATTGCATCAAAGAACAGGAATAACCACTCATATCCCAAACTAATTGACATCTTAATCACGATAACAACAATGAGGGGAACTCCCACCATAGCAACACAGCTGAGCACCTTCTCCTTGTCACTAACTTCCATAGCTAGAAAGAAGTCTATCATAAACAACAAGACAAAGCTGATAATAGCGACCTCCGAGCCGTCATACATCTGCATAAAACCAATCATTAACACAGATGCTATACATTGTGTATAACGCAATATCTTAACATATAATACACTATCAAAATAATTCTTGCGATAAGAAAACTCCTCTGCGATAAAACACACAGCAATAGAAACTACAATCAAAATAGTGTTAAAAAGAGAGACTTCCTCCCGAAGTGCCTGCAATAACACTCTCTGCAGCAAATAAATAATATACACCAGTCGATGCAGCAATATTCCTTTTTTTTGAATTTCAAAAACAGATGTTGAATCCATAGGCTATTCCTTCCAATAAATCTCTACTACCGCTCCATTATGTAATGGGCTAAAATGTTGTGCCTCCGCACCATCAATGGTCTGTACAAGCTTTGAACCTCTAACATTTTTCAAATCAAATTCATACTTGTCAAACACATCAACAAACACATAAGACGACTTCCCTGTCAATAATATATTCTTTCCATTCACCGAAACCCGCATCTCTATATCAGGAGCATTGCGATGTGCATTTTCAATCCACTGATTCACCAAATCCTGCTTTGTCATCTGCGCAGAGCTTGTCGTACCGGGCTGATCAAACAAAATCTCCTGCACGCTGTCAAGATTTCGCTTCGGCGGAATTTCTGTCAATGTGGTATCATCAACAGTAGATGTCTCAACTGCTGCTTTTCCACTCACCGATTTATCAAATATAGGTGCGTCAAATACGGACTTCAAAGTTACCGTTTCTTGTGTAATATCTAAACTATTATCCAAAGAACTTGCCATATCTGACTCATCAACCTCAGAATCATCTTCAACCACTTCGTCCTCTACAAACCGTTGCGCCTTATATGCTTCCTCTTTATCAATCCAAGCCACATTAAAATTCTCGTAAATCTTTGTGTCTGCACCTGCTCTTGCACCATTGACAAACACTTCATGCGGTGTCTCGATATCCATAAATTGCATCAATTGTGACAAAGTATAATAATTGAGAACGTCTATCTTATCTCCCTCATTCAATTCATAAAATTCAGATTCTAATTTGCCATTCACACTGGCAACCTTTGGACAATTCACAGTCACATCATTCACTACAAAGGAAATCGTAGCATCCAAATCTGCCACTTCGTTGAGAACAGCCTTTGCGTCCTCTCCAGATGTAGACTCTATAATCTGAATACGGTCACCTGCCTGAATCAAATGATTCATTCCCACTTCTACGTCATTCAAGGTGATTACTGCGGGCTCTCCAGCTTTGCCACGAACAAACTTCTTTTTTCCGTTCAAGGTGTAATTCAAATCTGCTCCACGTTTTGGGAATATGGCATCGTTTGATAACCCATATGCCAAAGCCGCATCAAATACAGTCAACTTATCCGTGTCATATAGCTTCACACGTTCCTCATTCACAGTCAGATAAATAAAGCGATTTTTCTGATCATAAAAATTCAAACAAATACCAATTGGAGTTACCAACAGTGGATCCTTCTTCACATCTTCCACGTGAATATCTACAAAGCCCAACACTTCTTCGCCGCGAAGTGCAACACGCTCTGATGGTAAGTCTAAATGAGCAGCAAGCTTATCCGTAAAGCCTGGTATCTTGCCACCACCACCGACAACAAACACAGCCGAAACAGGCTTATCTCCATTCAAATTCACAATTCGTTTTGCAATCTGTTCTGTAATGCTATCTACTGTATCATTGACTTTATCATAGACCTCCTGCGGAGTAACCTTCTGACTGACACCCATTATGTCTTTATATACCAAATTCTTCTTTCTGGGACCAATCATTTTAATCTTTTCCGCAGTTGCAAAATCCACCAAATATTCCTTAATTAACTTTTCTGTAATTTCATCGCCTGCTTTTGGAAGCATTCCATATCCTACAATGGTTCCATCCTTTGTAATACAGATATCCGACGTTCCTGCTCCCACATCCACAAGTGCAATATTCAACAAACGGTAACTGTCGGGAATGGCAACCTGAATAGCAGCAATCGGCTCCAATGTCATGTTGGCAATCTCTAGGTCTGCTAATGCCACAGCAGCATACAATCCATCTACAACCTCTTCTGGTAAAAATGTAGCCAATACCTCTGCACCAATCTTATGTGCCTTATGACCTTCCAAATTGGAAATTTCAAAATCATTCAAAAAATATTTGACAACAGTATAACCCACGCAGAAAAACTTAACATCTGTATCATTTTCTTTCAACATCTGTTCATGGGCAGTCTCTACACCTAGCATCTCTAAAGAGTGTATGTATTCTTGAGTCACTACCGTAGTGTCCGTAAAATCATAATCCGCCTTTGCCAAAGAAGTTTTCAATACACGTCCAGCAGCAGCTATACAAACCTCCTTCAACTTGCGTCCTTGAAGCTGTTGTTCTAAATTCTCCTTCACATATACAATCTCTTCGCCCACTTTATTAATATCATGAATCTGGCCATCCATCATTGCTCTTGTATCATGATACTTCACACATTGTGCTACAATATGAAATTGCTTTCCGTCCCGATATCCAACGGTTCCCACAATACTTCTTGTTCCAATATCCAATCCAAAAACCAAAGGTTCTGGAAATTTCGTAACTGCTGCCATATTTTAATCTCCATAGTAAAAATAATCAAACCGTGCAAATAACACCCGCATCACACTGCACATTTCACGCGCAATCCGACGCATGGCTTCACTCTTGTAAATATTATAAAACATATCGCCATTATACCATATTTGTTTTATTTGTACAATAATTGCTTCACCTGTAAAATAGTGTTTTCTATATCTTTGCCATTGTCAATTGTCACATCACAATGCTCCTGATAATATACGTCCGTCGCCTGATTCGCCATAATATCGATCCACTTTTGTTCATCACCACCACGTCCATCCAACAAACGGGCAAGACGTACATCCTGATTTGCGTAGATATACCAAAGCTCATCACAAATTGCCTTGTAGCCATCTTCAATCAAAAGAGCTGCTTCTATCACATAATAATCAACAACTCCCTCTTGCTTCTTTAACGCAATATCATCACGAATATAGCTTTTCACCGCAGGATGTACAATTCCATTTAAGCGTTGCAACGCAGCTTTATCTCGAAAAACAATACTCCCTAACATCTGCCGGTCAATCATGCCACCTTCCTGAAGAATAGTACTTCCAAACGATTCTACAATTTGCTTATATGCAACTTTTCCTGGCAACATAAGGCTATGTGCAAGCTTATCCGTTTCCACAATATAGGCGTTATAATCTGTTTTTAAAATATTCAAAATGGTACTTTTGCCAGTTCCAATTCCGCCCGTTATTCCAATAATTCTCAAAGAAACACCTCTTTCAATTCTATCTATGGGGTATCATTTTGCATCATACCATGTATCTCCCACACTGACAGATACCACTAACGGAATTGATAACGTAGCAGCCTGCATCATTTCCTCTTTGATAATCTGTTTCACAATCTCTACTTCTTCCTTATGGGTTTCAATCAAAAGCTCGTCATGAATTTGTAATATCAAACTAGAGCGTAGCTTTTCTCTTTGCAAACGTTCATGTACATGAATCATAGCAATCTTAATAATATCGGCTGCTGTTCCTTGTATCGGCGAATTCATAGCAATACGCTCACCGAAGCTTCTCTGCATAAAATTGGATGACGAAAGCTCCGGTATCTGACGAATGCGTCCGTACATGGTTCGAATCATTCCAGTTTCCTTTGCTGACTCCACCGAGCCGTCCAAGAACATCTTGATTCCTGGATAGGTGTTAAAGTAACTGTCAATGTACGCTGTGGCTTCCTTGCGAGAAATGTCCAAATCCTCAGACAAGCCAAACGCACTAATTCCATATACAATACCAAAATTGACCGCCTTTGCATTGCGACGCATCAAATCATCCACTTCCTCAATTGGAACCCCAAACACCTGCGAGGCAGTCAATGCATGAATATCCTGATTCTCGTTATAAGCAGCAATCAACTTCTCATCTTCCGAAAAATGAGCCAACACACGCAATTCAATTTGGGAATAATCTGCATCTACAAATACATAGCCATCCTTCGGAACAAAAACCTTGCGAATACTTCTTCCAAGCTCCGTCTTCATCGGGATATTCTGTAGGTTTGGCTCTGTAGAACTAATCCTTCCTGTAGCCGTAATCGTTTGGTTAAAGGTTCCGTGAATGCGTTCATCCTCTCCAATGTAAACAGACAAACCGTCTGCATAAGTGGATTTTAATTTGGCAACCTGACGATATTCTAATACATGCTCCACAATCGGGTAATCATTTTTTAACTTGTTCAAAACGTCCACGTTAGTAGAGTATCCCGTTTTTGTCTTCTTCGCACCCGGAAGCTTTAGCTTATCAAACAAAACCTCTCCTAATTGCTTCGGTGAATTGATATTAAATTCTTCCCCAGCTTCCTGATAAATCTGTTCCTCTAAATTCTTAACCTTCTCACCTAACATCCGGCTGTATTCCTGCAATGCTACCGCATCTACGCGAATACCTTCTTTTTCCATATGCTCTAACACATATACTGTCGGCATCTCAATCTCTTTATAAAGCTCATACATTCCCATGTCTTGTAAATCCGCCTGTAGCTTTGACCACGCAAGGCAAGGCACACAGATTTCATAAGAGAGATACTGCATCACTTTTTCTTCCTGCATCACAAAGACGGAAATTGCCATCTTATCTAACAATTCTTTTCTAGTCGGAATAGTTGCACCCAAATAATCTCTAGCAATGTCATCATAGCTATAGGTATCCTTCAAAGGGCGAAGCAGGTACGCTGCAACAGAAGTATCCCAAACACGCCCTTCAGAAGGAATTGGCAACGTCTTTAGCAGGGCTTTCAAATCGTTTGTAATAATGGTTAAATGCGGATTCTTCACATACACTTCCATAAAACGCTGTGCAATCAGCTCTTCCGTTATAAACATAGAACACACAATAAAATCTGCCTGTTTGCCATCCCTAGTAATTCCCATGCCCAAAAATTCCTTGTTTTCGCACATAGCAAACACACCTATTTCCTTGCAATTCATAAGTGTAGAAAAATACGCTTCCATGTCTCCTAAATCCGTTATTAAATTAGTGACAAAGGTCAATTCTACCTTCTCCTCCGCCACGTCAAAATGCTTTAAGAGACTTTTTAGTTCCAATTGCTTTACCATTTCATACGCCTTCGAGGTAAACAGATCCTGATACACCATATCCTCTAGCCTAGAGTCAATTGGTGCATCACATTTGATTGTGGCAAGCACTTTACTCATAATCGCCTGTTCATAAAACTCTGTAAGATTTTCCTTGGCTTTCTTCGGAGTAATTTCCTCTACATGCGCATAAGCATTCTCAATTGTGTGATAGGTGGAAATTATTTTCCCAGCTGTCTTCTCACCAATTCCTGGTACACCTGGGATATTGTCTGATGTATCCCCCATCAATCCTTTCATATCAATAAATTCCATTGGTGTCACGCCATAAAGTGCAACCACATCTTCTGCATGATAGTTTTCTACTGTCGTCTGCCCACCCTTTGTCTTCGGAATTTTAATCAAAACACGCTCGGTAGCTAATTGCAATAAGTCTCTATCGCCAGACAACACAGAAACCTCCATGCCTGCCCGTTCCCCTATTCGGGATAAGGTTCCAATCACATCATCCGCCTCATATCCTGGAGCTTCTAATACTGTGACGCCCATGGCACATAGCAATTCCTTCATCAATGGAACCTGGCTTCGAAGTTCCTCTGGCATTCCTTTTCTCGTCCCCTTATAATCCTCAAACATTTCATGGCGAAAAGTCTTTTTGTGCACATCAAATGCTACCGCAAAATGAGTTGGCTTTTCCTCCTCTAACACCTTTAAAATGATATTGACAAATCCAAGTACTGCATTGGTATGCTGTCCCTTGGAATTCGTTAAGTCTGGAAGACCATAAAATGCTCTATTTAATATGCTGTGGCCATCTACCAATAAAATCTTTTCCATATTCCCTCTCCATTTCATCAATATTTCTATCAATTTACTGCATTATACTGTCTCACCTTCTCGTAGAATGTCGATTCCTTCTCTGTAGATTCCACGTTGATGGTATATTCGATTTCTTCCGGTTCAAACATAAGCTCCTTAAAGGTTCTACTGTAATAATATTGCCCCTGTGCTTCCTTTAATTTCGCCTGCTCATCTTGGTGCAACATATCCAGAAAATTCACATATCCAATCATCACAGCCGAAAAAGTAGCCACCACCAAAAGAAGCACCGAAGAACGTAACAGACTCCTCTTTTTCCGACTCTGTTTCATTTCATGCTCCATACGATTGGACAATTTCACAGAAAAATCCTCGGATAAAGATTGATTGCTGTCCAACTGTCTCATACCCTCAATCATGGTATAATATATATCCAATTCCTCTCTACAATTTTCACAGCATTGAATATGCCTCAAAAACTCTTTTTTCTGTTCCTTATCCAGATTATAGTCAATGTAGGCTATAATCTTAGATTGTGCTTCTAGACAAGTCATTTTATAACTCCTTTTCTAAAAATGCCTTAAACGCAGTAGGTAATGCATAAGTTTCCTCCAAGTCTTCGTATGCCACCCAATTAAGCTCCTTGCATTGATTCTGGCAAGCAATATAATACGCCTTCATTCTCCATTCTACATGACTAAAAATGTGGGTATAGGGAACTTCTCTTTCCAATAAAACCGGCTCAAGCCCCTGCTTACTCAAATATGTCATTGCTTCGGATGGTGTCATATTAGAATCCACATGTGGAAACTCCCACATGCCGGCAAGCAATCCTTTATCCGCTCTCTTTCGAATACCGTATTGCCCATTTGCGCGCAATACAAATACTGTCTTCTTCTCAATACGGCGTTGCTGTTTCTCCTTTCGAACCGGCAAATTGGCATAGGTATGATTCTTTCTTGCCATGCACATTGCCCGTAAAGGACATTCCTGGCATTTTGGTTCTCCATTGGGTATACATATAACCGCACCAAGTTCCATCAAAGCCTGAGTCAAATCACTACAGTTTCCTTCTTCATATAGCACAAGCAAAATTTCTCTTGCCATTTTCTTGGTACTTGCATCATCAATACATGCATTCCACTCACTCACCCTAGTCATAACACGAAGTACATTGCCATCTACTGCCGGCGTTGGTAAATTATAACAAATAGAACAAATAGCCCCCGCTGTATATTCACCAATTCCAGGCAAATCTAACACCTGTTCATACTCCTTCGGAAATTCTCCCTGATATTCCTCCATAATCCGTATAGCTGCCCTTTGTAAATTCCTAGCACGGTTGTAATAGCCAAGTCCTTCCCATAACTTTAACAGACGCTCCTCTGAAATCCTAGCAAGTGACATGACATCCGGTATTTCTTCCAAAAAACGACTATAATAACCTTTAACCGCTTCCACTCTCGTCTGTTGGAGCATAATTTCTGAAATCCATACATAATATGGATTTTTCGTCATCCGCCAAGGCAATTGCCGGTGAGCGGTGTTATACCAATCAAGAAGTGGTTTCTTAATCTTAATCCATCTGTCTTCCATATATTCACCAATATTAATTCTACTACAAAAAAATTATTATCATACTTTTTTTCATAATCATACAGTATCATACCATTTATCCGCTACAAATACAAATTACTTTTCTATATCATTTAATATTAGGACTAGCAATTTATACCAATATTATGGTAGTATATTCTAAATATTTTTTTGGAGGTATTGAATGGATTTAATTTATTTTCGACAGAACCTAAAGGAACAACTTCAGAAGAGCAAAATTTCACTAAATTATCTTGCAACTCAAGCGGACATATCAGAGGATACCCTGCGTTCCATCATTTATGGAAAATCACAGGACATCAAGTTGTCCTCTATTCTAAAAATTGCCCATGTATTAGATTGTTCAGTGGACAGCTTAATCGGACGTTCTCACTTTACCGTTCGAGAAGAAAATATGGTTAAAAAATTCCGTAATCTTTCTGAACACTCAAAACGTGCAGTCCTTGCACTAATAGATATTGAAGAACATACAACTGCACAACACAGCACCAAAGGCATCCATACCCTGTGTGTTTTCAAACCAATCGGTAATATGAAGGATGGGTTTTATTACGATACTAGCAAATACGAATTTCTTGACATTACTGATTATCCTGATGAACTCAAGGAAAAGCTTGCTTTAGGAATCAAAATCCCCTCTAGCCATTTTGAACCTACATACTTTGTAAATGATATTTTATTGTTGTCGCAACAACAGGCTCCAGAAATCAACGATATTGTGTTTTGTACAAATGATGCTGGACGCATTTTCCTTCGCAAAAATACACCTCTTGGCTACGAACCAATCAATCGATTCGGCAAGCTAATTCCTACAAAGGAACTTCACAAGTATCAGATAATCGGTGTAGTGCTAAAGGTTGCCAAAGAATTTAACATTGAACACTACAGATAGCAATAAACAGCTACATATAAGCTCTCTTATCTACTAGGATTGCTATGTAATCGAACAAGGTGAATCCTACTCAAATGTATACACAAAAAAGACACAGATGAAAATCTGTGTCTTTTTATGCCGATGACCGGAGTCGAACCGGTACGATGTCACCACCGCCAGATTTTGAGTCTGGTGCGTCTGCCAATTCCGCCACATCGGCTTGGTTAAACCAACGAAGGTTATTATAGTATGCCACCGACAATTTGTCAATAACAATTTTACAAATTATTCTTTAATTTTTTTTGCAATGACAGCAAACCTTCCATCCTTCACGTGATACGCGCAGGTAGACAGCGTAACCAACTCGTCTCCATACTCTACCACCACATCCGTGTCAATTGCCGACATAGCAATGACGTTATCTACAAAAGTCATAAACTCTTCCTCATTGGCAGCATTTACAAATTCATAATATTTGAAATCGGTAGATTCCTCTGGTAACACCTGTCCATAAAATGCCGCAACCACCTCATAGGTACCATCACAATATATTGTGTCAAAGGTAAATGTCTTATGCGTCTCATAAAATTCTTGGTTTTCATACTGAATAATATCATGAAACATGGTTCCAGAATTCATGTTATGTCCATAAATAATAATATTGTCTGTTGGATTGTCAATAATACAATTCCCATCTATGAACGGCAATCCTGCTGACGAATAATTCATCTCAAAATCCCGATGAATATAAAACTCTCCATTTTCTGCATCCTGCGGAGTATGCATAACTGGATAATCCACCAAGGTATCCTCGATGGTTAACCAACCCACAAAATCTTTATTTGCACGATATAATTTCTCAAACTTTCGTTGGACCTCCACACCCCCTATATTAACCACATCCATTTGTTTCTCCTTTTCATCAGATTCCGGAATTACATCTTCCCCTTGTGATGCTTCCAACTTTAAACTTCGCAAATCATCAAATGCATCCTCAGTTTTAGCACTAGTGTGATAGTAATAAATGAGATATCCACCGCATCCTAACGCAACAATTAGACATAAAACCATTAGAGTATTGATTATTTTCTTCTTCACGTATCCTCTCTCCTATCTTCTCAATTGATAGACTTATCCTTTTTATGATAATCTTACTAAACTTCTTCTCATTGACCATTTACACAGAAAAAGGTCAGAATAACTTCTGACCTTTTTCTTAAAAATACTTCTTAGAACCCCAAAGATTACTTTGCTTCAAATCCTGATACTCACTATAAGCCTGCTCCAAAATCTGCTTCTCATTCGGAAACTTCAACAAATGATAAGCTTCATGGTACTTATAGTATCCAGAATCCATAAAGTATTCCTCACGTTGAGGTTTGCTGTAATAGCTGTCAGCCATCATCAGATACCAATGCACATCTTTATTCACTACGTCGTATGCGGTATTAAAAGTATAATTACTCTTATTCACATACTTAATAATCTGGGCACTTACACCTGTCTCTTCTCTCACTTCACGAAGTGCCGTCTCTTTGTACTCTTCGCCTTCTTCAACCGTACCTTTCGGTAAAACCCAGCCTTCGTACTTATTCTTATAGTTCTTATAAAGCAACAATACCTTGCCTCTGAAGATTACCACACCACCACAGCTTACTGCTTCTATCATAGCTGTTCCTCCTATCATGTGAAACAAAATGTTCCACCATATTGGTGTGCTGTTAATTGAATAAAGTATAGCAACTAATAAGGGAAAACGCAAGATAAAGTTATAATTATTTGCAAATCACAAATGATTCTACTCTCTATTATAAGATTCCATCACTGATAATATGCATCCAAAACCTGCCTTGCTACAGCAGTGGCCTTTACACCATTCACATCGGATTGTTCCACCAATACACTGACCACAACCTCTGGATGTTCCACACTGCTAAAGCCTACAAACCATGAATAATCATGAGCTCCATTGGCATATTCCGCAGTTCCAGTCTTTCCGGCAACCCGATAATCGGCACTATCAAAATAATCCGCAGCAGTCCCCTCCTCCGTCACCTTTTGAAGATAAGAGGTGAGAATCTCTACTTCCCTTGCAGTCATAAGCGTCGCATAAGAGGACGGAGAAAATTTCTTAATTCTCGCACCCTTATAATTCTCAACACTGTCAATCATATACGGTTTCATCATCAAACCACCATTGGCTATGGTAGCCATAATCATGGCATTGTGCAATGGTGAAATCAGAGTATCGCCCTGTCCGAATGCCGTCTGTGGAATATATCCTTTATCCGTATCACCTTCTAAATAGAATCGGCTAGTAGCACTTGCATCTGTATAGGGAAGTGACTTGTTAAACAGAAATTCCTCCAGAGTATCTCTCCACGCTTCCACGTCTAATTGAGTACCAATGTCTGCATATGCCTGATTGCAGGAATTAGCAAGAGCTGACGACAAATCCTGTTCTCCATGGGTCTTGTGATTATAGCAATGTACAGATACACCGTTAAAAATACTTTCCTGCAAGGAACAATCGTAGCTGTAACGCTTATACTCAATTGGGTTTTGTCGCATATAGGAAAGTGTAGTCAACACCTTAAATGTAGAACCCGGTGGATACAAACCTTGGCTAGCTCTATTCAACAATACAGAGCTTTCAGAACCTTCCCGATTAGCCTCTTCCCACACAGCATCAATATCATTAGGATTGAAGTCTGGCTTAGAAACCATAGCAAGAATCTTACCGGTATCCGGTTCCATTACAACTACCGCTCCGTCTGCATTTCCAAGTGCATCATATGCAGTTTTTTGCAAATCATAATCCAAGGTTGCAACGACCGTATCTCCTTCATTTTTCTCTTCTCTTAAGGTATTCACAAACTTCTCAAATACATTCGCATTACTGTCAGACAGATAATAGGTTCCTATCAGTTCAATTCCTGCTTTGGAATATTCAGAATATCCCACTGCATGAGCAAAGAGATTGTCATATGGATAGTATCTGTTATCACCTTTGTTCGTAGCCACCACTTTTCCATCACTGGTCATAATATCGCCCCGGTTCACATTTGCCGCATACTTATCCAATCGACTATTAGCAGCATTTGCAATAACCTGATCTTTTTCCACAATCATGAAATGCAAGATATAGCCCATCAGCCCAATAATCAAGAAAGCAAACAGATAGGTTATTCCTAGCACTGGTCTATTCAGTTTTTCATTGATTTTCTCGATTTTTTCTTCCCGTTCCAAAAACGCCTGTTGCTCGGGAGTAAGCTGCTGCTCATCCTTCTTACGCCTTCTGCGCTTTTCTTGCGGCTTCTTCGAGGTTTCTTCTCTCTTCTTCAATCTTTTTCGCCTCTTTATTCTCAATTGTACTGATTCCCTGCATAATTGAAAACATCACCAGAGAACTTAGTACAGAACTGCCTCCATAGCTCACCAACGGTATCGTTACTCCCGTTGAAGGGATAAACTTCGTCACTCCACCTATGGATAAAAATGTCTGAAACATATAACAAATGGCAAATCCAAATGCCATGGTTTTATAAAATCGATTGCGCACCTTCATGGCAATATTGATAAAACAAATGAAACAACTAAAGCATACCAATAACAATGCCATGGCAAACAGTACACCAAACTCCTCCGCAATAGCCGAAAAAATGAAATCGCTTTCACTGACAGGAATTACATCCGGCGATCCTTTAGTAAGACCTGCACCAAAATATCCACCACTGCCAATAGCAAACAGAGACTGGGTAATCTGGTATCCATCTCCACTGATATCTGCCCACGGGTCTCTCCACACATTGACACGAATCATAACATGGTCAAAGAGTCTGTCTTTAAACAAAACAAATGCCAATAAGACCATCATAACACCACCGGTTATATAGGCAAGCAGATATCGAAGTTTGCCAGTTCCCACATAAATCATGAAGATAAATATAACAAAGAAAATGAGCGCACCACCCAAATCCTTTTCCAACACTAGAATCGCCATGTGTACACCGGCAAATCCGGTTATCACACACACCTGCTTAAAATCTCTATGTTTGGAAAGCATACTAGCAATAAAGAACACAAACAAAATCTTAACAAATTCCGACGGCTGAATCGTAATTCCAAACAGACTAATCCAGTTTCTGGAACCATACTGCTCCACACCAATAACAAAAACCAGACTCAGTGCAAGAATGCCTATAATACCATAAGCAATTCCATATCTTCTAAGATTCTTATATCTGTCCATAATCCACGGAATAATAGATACCAATACCAGAGATGCTGTGGCAATGATAAACTGCTTCTTTGCCAAAGAAAAATCTAATCTCGTCAACATGGTATAGCCAATCAAAAGCAAAAAACTCATATTATTGGCAATCACCCTTGAGGAGTACGGATAAATGACATGATAGATATACATATAAAGCACGGCCACAAAAATCTGCACCCCATAAAAGACTACAATATTCTTAATATTCTCCGCATCATCTAACGCCAACGTCAAATAACTTAGGAAATGAATCAAAAACACATATATAATCTGCTTATTCAGTTTTCTACTTTTCTCTCCATCACTATCTGCTTGAAATATTGTAAAACAAGACAATGTATAAAGAGCCATCAGTATCAAAATTACATATTTTGATACATTCATAATAATGCTAGCCATCTACTCCACTCCACGTTTGTAATGTCCTCTGGTTCTCTCACAATCAATCATCTCACCTTTCTGAAATGCATCGAGTATTGAGCAAACCTCTTCTCTGCTTTCTTTTGTAAAATGAAACCGCTTCGACACATCCTGCAACCAATCTCTATCTGTCAAATCATACAACACGGTAGGAATTCCGTTATATATCAGATTATAACAGTATTTACATATTGAGAAAATGAAGAAATTCTTAAGATATCGATCCTGCATGACAAAACGAGAACCTTTCCTGTTACACACATTGGTTGTGTTTTGCAAACACTGACCGCTTACCATTAACTGTTGGTATCCGTATACTTCCATTTCAGAATTATCACATACTCTTTTTAGTTTTTTCAGTTGTTGCTCATTTAATTCCACCGGAAGGGTAATAACTGCATTCTCAAATAAATCCCTTATAAACTCTCTAGATTGGTCATTCATGGTATATAGACTATAATCCGCAATCACCCGTCCCAAATAACCAAACTGCCTCAACATGGATAATTCATCCACATTGCGTACCACCATCGCCACTTGTATTTCTTTTTCTTGCAATTTGGTTATCATATCCTCGATTTGTTTCAAATAACTTTTTCGCAAAATCGGTGGCAATACAATCCCGAGTGCTCTATTCTTATCACTCTCTATAGCATCCCAAAGCCACGCATCAGAAAAATACTGCACATCCAAATATATTTTGTCAAAACAACCAAATTGTTTGACTACATCATATTGTTCCGCAGTAGAAACCATAACCGTTTTTTCGGCATAGCTCTCACTCTGGGTGGTATCAATCTCAGGCACTGGCTGTTTTTCAACCAAAGCTCTCCTGCATGAAGAAAGAATCCTTTGTTCCAATTCCAAAAGTGCCCTTCTACGCAAATCCTTTAACGCTTTTAGTGGATAAAATGCGTCTTCACTGATATCAAACTCAAGCTCGTCAAAATAATATCTTGTGTTTCCAAGCTTTCCGATCTTATCTTCAACCGTCTCTATTGTTAACGGTTTATTGGATGCAGGCAAAACCGTTTCTCCACAACAACATATCTCATAACACATTTCGTTCAGCGAAACCTTTAAGGAAAGCTTTGCCTGTTCACCAGTATGAAGAAAAAGTCTTCCTTTAATTGGAATCATTTTCTGCGTAGTAACATATTCTGATAATTCCTGCATTAAAGTCGCTCTCCAAGTTCGATATACCATCTGCCCTTTGTGGAGTTTTCCTGTCTTTGGTGCATTTAACACAACGACTGCGCCTTCATTGCCATCCACATTACTTGTAAGGGTTACATTATCCTTTTCTCCATCTGGAATCAAAATATCCCCCTTAGAAACAGATTCTTTTAACGCTATAGAAATCCGATTTTTTTGAATGGATACAATCTTCCCGATACAAACGCCAATATCACCCGGATGTTTAATCGACATCATATCCTTTCCGTTTTTCTGATAATAATATCCTTTGGTAAAACCTCCTCGGTTAAACACCTGTGCCATTTCTTTTTTATAATGTTGTACTAAGGCATCTGAAAATGTTCCCTCATACCACGCATCCACCATTTTGCGATAGGCACGCACACACACTGCCACATATTCCGGACGTTTCATCCTTCCTTCAATCTTAAAGGAGTCCACACCTGCTGCTATCAAATCTGGTATTGCATCTAATCCACACAAATCCTTAGGACTTAATAGGTAATCGCCCTTTGTAGAAATTGAGTTCCCTTGCTCATCTAGCAGAGCATAGGGCAATCTACAGGTCTGTGCACATCGTCCTCTGTTTCCACTTCTTCCTCCTAAAACAGAACTCATAAGACACTGACCAGAATAACAATAACAGAGTGCCCCCTGTACAAAAACTTCAATCTCTGGTACATCGCTACCTCGTTTTAAATCCTTTATCTCATCCATGGATAATTCTCTTGCTGGAACAATACGTGTGACACCATAATTCTTTAACAATTTATACGCATATGGTGTAGTAATCGTCATCTGCGTAGAGGCATGAATTGGCAAATCCGGAAACCACAAATGGATGCATCGCATCACACCAAAATCCTGTACGATAACTGCGTCTAATCCAGCAACATACAAGGGACACAAATAATCAAACAACTCTGAAATTTCCTCATTACGAAATAAGGTGTTAATAGTCAAATAAACCTTAACACCATACAAATGACAATATTCAATTGCTTCTACCAATGCTGTTTCATCAAAATTATTGGCATAGGCCCGGGCACCGAACCGATTACCACCTAGATAAACCGCATTGGCTCCGGCATGTACAGCCGCCTTCATAGCTTCCATAGAGCCAGCCGGAGCTAAAATCTCTGGTTTCATTATCTTACCTCGCAATTGTTTCTATACATTCCACTACTGTCTTGACTTCTCTGCATTAATCTGGATAATCTCTCTTTGTAATGCGTTAATCTGCTCTTTATACTCTTCAACAAGACGCATAGCAGATTCATACTTAATCTGGGTTTCAATCACTTCATGACGCAAATCATAAATCTGCTTTTCTTTCTCGTCATCCTTTGCAACTAACTGACCCGTTTCATTCTTTACCTTAAAATAATCATCTGCAATATTGATTGCAAGTAAAATATTCTGATATTCTGCATTTAATCTGCGAAAACCATCCGATGCCTTACACTCCGCAATCTTACTGTTCATGTAATTCGCCACTTCCTGTAAATACTCTGTATCCTCATATCCGCTTAAATTATAGATTCTTCCATTAATCACTACAGGGATATCATTCTTATCTGCCATAACTACTCTCCTTTATCTAATAAGTGTTCTAATCCAAAATGTCGATACGCTACCTCTGTGGCAACCCTCCCTCTCGGAGTGCGGGACAACAAGCCATTCTGAATCAAATACGGTTCATATACATCTTCAATCGTTCCTGCATCTTCACCAATGGCGGCGGCTAACGTATCTAACCCCACAGGTTTTCCGCTGAATTTCTCTATCATAGTTAAAATGATATTACGGTCAATCTGGTCAAGTCCAAATGAATCCACCTCCAAACGATTCAATGCCATAATTGCCACTTCCTCGCTGATATGTCCCTCAAAAGAAACCTCTGCAAAATCTCTGACACGCTTTAACAACCGATTCGCCAGGCGAGGGGTTCCTCTTGAGCGTTTTGCAATTTCTAAAGCACCTCTATTATCAATAGTAATACCCAGCACATCGGCAGAGCGTTCCACAATAGTTGCCAACTCTTCTTTGGAGTAAAATTCCAATCGATTCACTACACCAAAGCGGTCTCTCAGTGGTGCAGTCAGCATTCCTGCTCTCGTTGTGGCACCCACCAAGGTAAAATGTGGTAAATCCAAGCGAATACTTCTTGCCGCCTGCCCCTTACCAATCATAATATCAATGGCAAAATCCTCCATAGCTGGATACAATACCTCTTCCACTTGACGATTCAAACGATGAATTTCATCAATAAACAACACATCATTCTCATTCAAATTGTTGAGGATTGCAGCCAATTCACCTGGTTTTTCAATCGCAGGACCGGAGGTAATCTTTAGATGACTTCCCATCTCATTGGCAATAATAGATGCCATGGTTGTTTTACCTAGGCCTGGTGGTCCATAAAGTAACACGTGATCCAAGGCTTCACCTCGGTTCCTTGCTGCTTCTATAAATACTTTTAAGTTGTTCTTTGCTTTTTCCTGCCCAATATAATCTGCCAACATGGTTGGTCTTAGATTATTCTCAATCTTCACATCCTCCGGCATTATCTGGGTACTAATCATTCTATCAATCATACTATACCATTCATTTCATTATATTATACAAAACCTATTTCATCAAAACATTTTCTTCAACGCTTGTTTCAACAGCACTTCCGATTCCATCTGTTCTGCATCAGGAATCTGCTTAATCGCTTTCATTGCTTCAAATTCTGAATATCCAAGACTTACCAAAGCCAGCACTGCATCCTCCATACCATTATGACTAACCGCATTTGTAGCGGATACGCCATCATTTTCATACCCACTCTCTGTAGTTAAGTAATCATCTATTGACAGTTTATCCTTTAATTCCATAATAACTCTATTGGCTCCCTTTGTTCCAATTCCGTTAGCCTTTGTAATTGCCTTTGTATCCTCTGCCATAATGGCAAGAGATAAATCACGAACAGATAACACAGAAAGAATTGCCAATGCTGCTTTCGGTCCAATGCCATTTACTCCTAACAATAATTTGAAGGTGTCTAGTTCCTCCGTTGTTGGAAAACCAAACAAAGTCATCTCATCTTCTCTCACATACAGATATGTAAACAACATGGTCTCCTGATGGATACCTTCAATGTGACCTAACACCATCCCAGATGTCAAAATTCGATAGCCTATTCCGTTATTTTCAAGAAGAATACTATCAGGGAGAATTCCTTCTATTGTACCCTTTATATAACCAATCATATAAACCTCTCTGCTTTCATAATATAATCTTCGATAAGCAAGAACATTATAGCACATTCTTTTCTATTATGCTATTATTATAGAGACGAAAGTTATGATTAAAATTTTATAACTGAAAGCTGATTACCAAAGTTACATCCATGACTGATATACATGGATAATACAAAGAAGAGGAATTGTATAATGAAAGTAATTAACTATCAAATTTCTTGTGATAATACCAACCGGATACCCATCTATTACCAGCATTTTTACCCGGATAGCAGACTACTATTTTTTGATATTGAAACCACCGGATTTCTCGCACAACACACTACATTATATCTGATTGGTGTGCTGTGGTATGAATCTGACAACATTTGCATCCGTCAGTGGTTTAATGATGATGGAAAAAGCGAAGCTGAGCTTTTGTCTGCCTTTGTGACGTTTTGCAAGCAATACACACATTTAGTACATTTCAACGGAAATGGATTTGATTTGCCTTACATAAAAAATAAAGGGGAACTACTAAAAATTGATACATCTTCTGTATTGAAGCTTCAGCAATTAGATATCTATAAAATCATCCGGTCTTACAAGGAAATTCTTTGCATGGAGCATATGAAACAGGTGAACCTTGAAGAGTTTTTAGAAATCGAACGAACGGACTGCTTTCACGGTGGAGAACTGATTTCCGTTTACCAAAAATTTATTGTAAAGCAAGATGCACTATCGGAACATAACTTATTGTTGCACAACCGTGATGATTTGCTAGGAATGCCAAAACTAAGTGAAATTTTATGTTACCCCGCCTTTTTTGAACAACTATCCATCAAGTCATTTTCCTTCGAAAAAGAAAATGACACCCTGAATCTCACCATGCACACAAACCCAGAATGTCATTTACCAAAACGAATTTCCATCTTCAAAAACGGATTCTACCTAAATGCCATGGGTGAAAAAGCACTTTTACAAATCCCTATCACGAAAGACACTTTAAAGTATTATTATGGGGATTATAAAAACTACTATTATTTACCCCTAGAGGACTATGCAATCCATAAAAGTGTTGCATCCTATGTTTCCTCTTCGAATCGTGTAAAAGCCACTAGGGATACCTGTTATATTAAAAGGCGAGATATCTTTATACCTTGTTTTGAATCAGAACATCCGGAACAGTTTGCCAAAGACCGAAAGGAAAAAGAACGATATCAACTTCTCTCTTCTTTACAACAAGCAGATATAGAAGGAATTGAACGATATGTACGGGCTGTTTTAGCCAAATTTATCAACTCCAAATAATCAATATAAAAACACTATCCCAATATCATCACGGGATAGTGTTTTATACTGCTCCGCAACTCAACTAACATTATACCTTCTTGTAAAAAAAGGAGTTAGTTGACTCGAATCCGATTTCTTTTGCATGAATAATCTGTTCTGTACTGCCAATAAACAGCATTCCCTTGTCCGCCAACGTTTGATGGAACTTTGAATAAACATCGTCTTTTGCTTCATCCGTAAAATAGATTACAACATTGCGACACACAATCATATGCATTCCTGTCGGATACTTATCCTCCAACAAATTATGCTTCTTAAATTCCACACAATGTTTGATATCATCATTGATTTGATAACCCGTGCCACTCTTAGTAAAATGTTTTGCGAGTAATTCTTTCGGTAATCGTTCTAAGCTTCTCGCTTGATAATAACCTGTTTGCGCAATTGCCAACACGTCGTCATCTATATCCGTCGCTAGAACCTTTATCTGGTTGATTGGAAAATGCTTTGCTAGTAACATAGCAATCGTATATGGTTCATCTCCAGTGGAACAAGCTGCACTCCATATATTAACCTTATTGCCAAATTGACTCTTCAAATACGGAATCATCTGTTCCTCAAACACTTCCCATTGCTTCGGATTACGATAAAACTCCGAAACATTGATTGTTAGATAGCTTACAAAGGAACGCAATAAGGAATCATCTTTCTTCATCGCCTGAAAATATGTATCAAAGGTAGTATAGCCTTTTCGATTCATCAGCGACTCAATACGTCGTTTCATCTGTCGTTCCTTATACATAGACAAATTGATGTTGGTCAACTTATATACATCTTGTTTGAAATTTTCATAATCATATGCCATGTGATATTCCCCCAATCATCCTTGTTATAAGCCGATTACTCCGTGCTTCACACACCTGCAATCGACATAACACAAAACCTCGCCTTAGCACAGCTAAAGCGAGGTTAGAATTCAAATTATTCCTCTGTTGCAGTTTCTTCTACTGTTTCCTCTACAACTTCTTCTACCGCAGCTTCTGCAACTTCTTCTGTTACATCATCCTGAAGTAAAGCCTTCATACTGAGACTAATCTTCTTATCCTCTAGTCTAAAATCTACAACCTTTGCTTCGATTTCCTGTCCTACAGATAAAACACTTGATGGCTTCTCAATATGCTCTTTTGCAATCTGAGAAACGTGCAACAAAGCGTCTACACCAGGCTCTAACTCCACAAATGCTCCAAAATCTGTCATTCTAGCAACCTTACCAGTAACAACATTGTCAACTGCATACTTCTCAGCAGCTGTCAACCAAGGATTGCTATCCTCAAACTTAAGACTAAGCGCAATCTTCTCACCCTGAATATCCTTGATGATTGCCTTAACAGCATCACCAACATTGAATAACTTCTTAGGGTTCTCAACTCTTCCCCATGACATCTCTGAAATATGGAGTAATCCGTCTGCACCACCCAAATCAATAAATGCACCGAAGTCCGTAACGTTCTTAACAGTTCCTTCCACTGTATCACCAACGTTAATCTTTGCAAATAACGCTTCCTTTGCAGCCTTCTTCTCTACCTCAATTAACATCTTGCGGTTACCAATAATTCTTCTCTTACGAGGATTGAATTCTGTAATCTTGAACTCAACTTCTTGACCCTTATACTTTGTTAAATCCTTCTCGTATACATCAGATACAAGACTTGCCGGAATAAATACTCTAGCTTCTTCAACAGTAACACTCAAACCGCCATCTAATACCTGAGTTACAACACCCTTTAATACTTCTTCGTTATTAAATGCCTCTTCAAGCTTCTCGTTGGCTTTTTCAGCAGCCACACGCTTAACAGACAATAACACCTGTCCATCGCCATCGTTCGTCTTCACAACCTTAGCTTCAATTGTCTCACCAACCTGAACCTTATCCTTCAACGAAATATTCATGTCAGTAGAGTATTCACTCTTTGTAATTACTCCATCTGCCTTGTAGTTGATGTTCAAAATAATTTCATCCTCTTTAACATCAATAACGGTTCCTTTAACCACCTTGCCAACGCTAATTCTACTCTCGTCAGCTAAACTTTCCTCAAACATTTTTCCAAAATCTTCTGCCATGCTACCATGAACCTCCTTAATAATATGATTAGGGGTAGATGCCCCTGCTGTAATACCTACCCTACCAACGGATTCAAAAGCAGCCAAATCCAAATCAACGAGTGTCTGTATATAGTAAGTATTTCCACATTCTTTTTTGCTAATATCATATAGCTTTTGTGTGTTAGAACTGTTTCTTCCACCAATAACAATCATCGCATCTACCTGCTGCGCAATAGAAGCTGTTTCCTTCTGTCTTTCTTCTGTTGCATTGCATATGGTGTTATAAACGGTTATATTATAACCTTTTTTCTCGAAAATTTCAACTATAGAATTGAATTTCTTGTGATTAAAGGTCGTTTGGGAAACTAAGCTAATCTCCTGATGCTTCTCGAAGGAAAGTGCCTTCGCTTCCTCAACCGATTCTAACACAATCGGTTCTGAATTACACCAACCAACAATTCCCATTACTTCAGGATGGTTTCGATTGCCCACAATGATAATCGTCTTACCATCGCTACTATCTTTATCAACAATATTGTGTATTTTCTTAACAAAAGGGCAAGTGGCATCAACCAATTCCAACCCCTTTTTTTGAATTACATCATATATACTTCGTTCGACTCCATGCGAACGAATAACCACCGTTCCCTCTTCTAGAGCTTGTATGTCTTTTACATTCTCGATTACACGAACACCCTTATATTCCAAATCTTTTACTACTTCCTCATTGTGTATAATCGGACCATAGGTATAAATGTTACCTTTTCCCACCTGTTCATACACCGTATCCACTGCACGTTTTACACCAAAGCAAAATCATGCTGTTTTTGCCAATATTACTTCCATAAACAACTCCTTTTACCGCCAAAATCTGTTTCGATTATATCTTTATGGCAATGCATTTTGTGCCACTGACATAATCACATCAACCACCTGATCAATCCCCATATCAGAGCTGTCAACTAATACAGCATCCTCAGCCTGTTTAAGCGGAGCTATGTCTCGGTTCATATCTCTCTCATCTCTCTCAATAATGTCAGCTTCAATTTTCCCAAAATCTGCATTTTCACCCTTTTCCAACAATTCCTTATATCTACGGTTGGCTCTTTCTTTTGATGATGCTGTGAGATAAATCTTCACTTCTGCATTCGGCAACACATTAGTTCCAATATCTCTTCCATCCATCACTACATTATATTCCTTTGCCATATCTCGTTGCAAATCCAAAAGTGCCGCACGAACCGGTGCTTTTGCAGATGATTTCGATGCCATATTACCGGTTTCTTCTGTTCGCAAAAACGGGGTAACATTTTCTCCATTGAGATATACCTGCTGTACATCCTGTTCGTATTGAATTGACACAGAAATACCTTCACAGGCTTTCGCGAGTGCATCTTCATTCTCAATATCAATTTGGTTGATTACGAGATAATGCGCAATTGCACGATACAACGCACCAGTATCTACATAAATATATCCCATCTTTTTTGCAACTAATTTTGCTATCGTACTTTTTCCAGCTCCTGCCGGTCCATCAATCGCTATACTTGCCATATCTTTTCTCCTTGTCCATCACATTTTGTTATTTATCATATCTTCATATTCGTCTTCTGTGTATAAGACAACCTTCTCCTTAGAGGATATTTTCTCCGGAAACGGAATAGTCTCCACTTTATCCACATCCAGCTTGTCCCCCTGATCTGGTATCACCATATTCGGACGCTTCACTGTACTAATATAATCGAAATTATCTGTTGCCACAACACCATAATCACTTAGAATTTCTTCCTGTTTAAAATCGTCATACTCTCCTCCTTTGTCAAAGGATGTAAAATCATCCTTAACAACCACACCACCAAGTTCATCAGGCGTCTTATATATAAATGTCCTATAAACAGTAAAGCAACCTAAGAGAACAGATAATATTACAAATACATCCCCTATAATTTTAACAACTTTAAAGCCTTCAACTGCATCCTCATATGTAGCAAAAAAAGATGTTTGTTGAGGATTACTAGGATTATAATATAGTGTAATTGTGCTATCTAAAGATGTTTTATCATAGACAGTCATATAGTAAATGGTATCATTTACAACATATGAATAAGTAATGTTGTATTTGATTGTACGGCGTTTTGTATAATGACCATCATCATCTGAATCCCTATATTCAATTTCTTCATATTCATCATATGTATGCATCGTACCCATAACTGGTAAAAACGGCTCTCTAGAAATATGTTTGCTTTTTTCATCTGCCAACCGTGATGAATAGGATACCTTCATCACAATAGCCAATATCAAACATAAGCCCAAGGCAACCAAACACTCTGTTTTGTTAATCTTATTTAACATATTCAACCTCCTAAGACTTACATTTTAACATATTCTACTCATCTCAACAACTCACCCCAGCCAGATAGCCTGTAGACCATGCAATCTGCAAGTTAAATCCTCCAGTCAATGCATCTAAGTCTAATACTTCACCAACAAAGTATAAACTTGATATAAGTTTCGATTCCATGGTTCCCGGATCAATCTCTTTTACCTTCACGCCACCCTTAGTAATAATTGCTTCATCAAAGCCTCGCAATCCCGTCATTGTAAAAGGTAGATTTTTTATTGTGTAAACGAGCTTACGCCGTTCCTCTTTTGTAATTTCATTAATCTTCTTTTCTCCATCTAATCCACTCTTTTCAATTACAATTGGAATCAGCGAACGAAGCAGTAACTTATCCAAACTATTCTTCAACTGTTTATTCTGAAAGATTTTAAAATCTTTCAGTATTCGCTCATCTAACTGTTTGTCATCTAATGCAGGTTTCAAATCAATCGTCAACGATAATTTCTTATCAAGATATTTATGAATATACGCACTCGCTTTAATAATAATCGGTCCACTGACACCAAAATGGGTAAATAACATCTCTCCAAAATCAGAGTAAACCTTCTTCCCATCTGCATAGATTGTCACTGAAACATTCTTTAATGAAATCCCCATAACATCCTTACAACATGAATCTGACAACTCAAAGGGAACTAAAGAAGGTTGTGCTTTTACAATACTATGTCCTGCAACTTCTGCAAAACGATATCCATCCTTACAAGCTCCTGTTCTAGGATACGATACACCGCCAGTTGCAACAATTACACTGTTTGCCAACATACATTTCTTATCTTGCAAAACGACACCTTTACATACATTATCTTCTATAATCAAAGATTTCACCTTTGTGTTCAGTAAAATCTTAACATTTTCTCTATCCATTTCACGTTCTAACACTTTAATTACATCGGAAGAATGATCCGAGGCCGGAAATACTCGATTCCCACGTTCAACCTTGTATGGTAAACCAATCTCCTCAAAAAAATCCATTACCATCTGATTCGAAAAAGAATAAAATGCACTATACAAAAACTTAGGATTTGTCACCACATTTTGAAACAAATCCTCCGTATCGCATGCATTGGTAAAATTACATCTACCCTTTCCTGTGATAAACAATTTTTTACCTAATTTTTCATTCTGTTCGATTAACGTGACTTTTTTTCCATTCCGTGCAGCAAAGATTGCTGCCATCATACCGGCGGCACCACCGCCAACCACAATTACATTAGATATCATATTCATCCAAAACAACTCCTGCATAATTACTCAAGAATGCATCCTGGTATTTATTTCATTTATAAAATATAAATAAATTAATAAAACGCAAAAAAGAAAGACAAATAAAATCCTAAATGTATTTTATTTGTCTTTCACATTAGCTTTTAATTATACTGGATAAACTCCATTCTCTGTGTCTGCAACTGATGCATCTACCTTAGTCTGCTGTGCTTCTCTATACTTGAAGAAGTCGGTAGCAACCTGTGGGAACAATGCATAAGAAAGTACATCTTCATCCTGTTGCTTATACTGCGCCACTTCTTTCTCTAACTTCTCAAGTTGTGGCTCGATATCGTCTGCTGGACGATGTGTAATTGGCTCTTTCATACCAAGTGCATCCAAAGCAATCTTCTGAACATCTGGATTCATTGGTTTTACAGTCTGACCATACTTACCAGCCAATAATTCGCGAGATTCCTTAGTCATGTTCTTATATCTTTCACCCATTACTACATTCAACACAGCCTGTGTACCTACAATCTGGCTAGATGGTGTAACTAGTGGGGGCTCACCAAAGTCCTTACGAACACGTGGGATTTCCTCTAACACCTCATCAAACTTATCTTCCTGTTTCATTTCCTTTAACTGTGAAACAAGGTTCGATAACATACCACCTGGTACCTGATATAACAAGGTCTTAATATTAACACCCATAACCTTAGGATCTAACAATCCAGATGCTAACCATTCTTCTCTCATTGGCTTGAAGTAATCAGCAATCTCTGCCAACAAGTTCTGATCAAATCCCGGATCAAACTCTGTTCCTTCAAATGTCTTAGCCATAACCTCAGTTGCTGGCTGAGAGGTACCCATAGCAAGTGGAGACATTGCTGTATCAATCACATCACATCCTGCTTCAACAGCCTTCAAATATGTCATTGCTGCCACACCTGATGTGTAGTGTGTATGAAGCTGAATTGGCAATGATGTACCATCCTTTAACGCCTGAACTAACTCAGTTGCTGCAGATGGAACCAAAAGACCAGCCATATCCTTGATACAGATAGAATCTGCACCCATATCCTCAATCTTCTTCGCAATATCCTTCCAGTATTCCATGGTGTAAGCATCACCTAATGTATAGGAAAGTGCAATCTGCGCATGTCCTTTTTCTTTGTTAGCAGCCTTAACTGCTGTCTCCAAGTTACGAAGGTCATTTAAACAGTCAAAGATACGAATAATATCAATACCGTTTGCAATTGACTTCTGTACAAAATACTCTACCACATCATCTGCATATGGAGCGTAACCTAAAATATTCTGACCTCTGAATAACATCTGCAATTTTGTATTCTTAAAGCCGTCTTTTAACTTTCTAAGTCTCTCCCATGGATCTTCCTTTAAGAAACGAAGGGAAGCATCAAATGTTGCACCACCCCAGCACTCTACAGAATGATAACCAACCTGATCCATCTTCTCGATGATAGGGAGCATCTGTTCTGTACTCATACGGGTAGCAACTAATGACTGATGCGCATCACGTAATATTGTCTCGGTAATTCCTACCGGTTTTGCTGCCTGTTTTGCCATTATTATTTCCTCCATAAATATTTATAACTTTTATCACCTTACTATTGATAACAACGGATTGCCTCGTTCTTCAAACTGTCGCAATCTTATAACCCTGGTTATCAGAATACTCCAAAGATAGCCATAAATGTACCGGCTGCTACCGCAGTACCGATAACACCTGCCACGTTCGGTCCCATTGCATGCATTAACAAGAAGTTAGTAGGATCTTCCTCTGCACCAACCTTCTGTGATACACGAGCTGCCATAGGAACCGCAGATACACCTGCCGAACCAATCAATGGATTTACCTTTCCCTTGGTTGCCCAGCACATCAACTTACCAAATAAAACTCCTGCGGCCGTACCGATAATGAACGCAATCAAACCAAGAATAACAATCTTAATTGTATCCCAATTAAGGAATGATTGTGCGGTTGTAGTTGCACCAACAGATGTACCAAGTAAAATTACTACAATATACATAAGGGCATTGGATGCTGTTTCTGTCAACTGTTTAACAACACCACATTCACGGAACAAGTTTCCAAGCATCAACATACCAACCAATGGTGCAGTTGTAGGCAAAATCAATACTACCACAATTGTAACAATAACTGGGAACAAAATCTTCTCCAACTTAGAAACTGGTCTTAACTGTTCCATTTTAATCTGACGCTCTTTCTTTGTTGTAAGAAGCTTCATAACTGGTGGCTGAATAACCGGTACCAATGCCATATAAGAATATGCTGCTACCGCAATTGGTCCCATTAAGGTTCCACCCATTCCAAGCTTACCTGCCAAGAAGATGGAAGTAGGTCCATCCGCACCACCGATAATGGAAATTGCTGCTGCTGCCTTATCATTAAATCCCAACAAAATAGCAAAGAAATATGCGGAATAAATACCAAACTGCGCAGCGGCACCAAGCAAGAAGCTCTTAGGATTCGCAATCAACGGACCAAAGTCTGTCATCGCACCCACACCCAAGAAAATCAAGGATGGTAAAATACTCCATTCATCTAACAAATAGAAATAGTGTAAAAGTCCGCCTTCTGCTATGATGCCAGGGAACATATTCGCCAACAACATACCAAAGGAAATCGGAACCAATAAAAGTGGCTCAAAGCCAAATTTGATTGCAAGAACAAGGAACACACAAGCAATACCAATCATTACAAAGTTACCCCAGTAAAGATTTGCGAATGCGGTTTGTCCAGCCAAGTTCTGCAACGTCGTCCAAACGTAATCCATTCTCACTGCCTCCTGTCTAAAATGAATTGTTCACATTAATTAGTTCAATGAAGCAAGAGTATCGCCGGATTCTACACTATCACCTACTGCAACATTAATACTTGCTACTGTTCCATCTTCAGGTGCTGTAATCTCATTCTCCATCTTCATAGCCTCAAGGATCATTACAACATCGCCTTTTTTAACTGCCTGTCCAACATTAGCCTTAATTGCAAGAATCTTACCTGGCATTGGAGACTCAATCTTAACCGCGCCAGCTGCGCCACTTGCTACTGGTGCTGGAGCTACCGCAGGTGTTGCTACTGGTGCTGCAACTGGTGCTGCAACTGGTGCTGCAACTGCTGGTGCAACTGCGCCTGAACCTAATTCTTCTACTGCTACGTCATATGCTACGCCATTCACTGTAATTCTATAATTCTTCATTCTGATATTCCTCCTATAATTATCTTTTTGCCTTTCGAATGGAACGAACAATCAACTTGTCAGTTCCGCCATTCGCTGTACTAGCCGCAACCACTGCAGCCGTAATTACTGCAACCAACTGTGAATCATCCATTGGAGCTGATGCTGCAACTGATGCTACAGTAACTGGTGTCGCAACATCTTCCACTGCTTCTTCTGCAGTCTTTTTGTTCTTCAGATTATCCCACCAAGCACTAAAAGCTGTAGAAATCTTATTCAACTTTTCAAACTGAGCAATAATAACTGATATAAATATTAATACAATAAATACAGTTCCCATACCCATCAAAGTATTATAAGCCGCTTTCTCCATTTTCTCAGCTAAAGAGTAATCCTGAGCAACTGTAACTTCCTTAATTTTGTAATTGCTTACTTGCTGCTGATACAACTGATACATGTAATCAGCTTCAGGATTTCTTTCATAAACAAAAGTATAAATCACATCACACTTTTCATGAATAGCTGTTACATTAACAACAACTGTATTACCATTCTCTTCTACTGTGGACTCAACATTCGCCAACAAAACATTATATGTCTCATTGTCCATAGTATTAAAATCAACCTTCATGTCGGTTCCATCTGTCAATCGATATCCAACAAACGTTCCACATTCATCAACAGCAGTATCAAAATTGTTCACTGCTGTTAACAAAATCTCAGCATCTTCCTCTTCGGAATTAGCCAACAATGCACGATAGGCATCGTTCACATTCTGAAGTTCATAAGACTGTAGGATTGTATCACTGATAATGCTCGTTTCAGAATATTCAAAATCAACATGTTCCTGACCATCACTACAGCCAGTCATTGTAAAGAGAACAGCAATCATTGAAAACATCAAAACAATTTTCTTCATTTTCATGTAGCTATCTCCTCTCTTAAACTGTACCATGCTTCTTTAATGGTCTATCTTCTCTCTTTGTGTAAAGCATCTCGAATGCTGCAATCAAACGTTTTCTAGTTGCTGCACCATCAATAATGTCATCTACAAAGCCACGCTTAGCTGCCGCTTCTGCACTAGACATCTTAGCAGTATACTCTTCTTTTGCTGCCTTAATCTGTTCTGCGTCATAGCCTTCTTTTGCATACATAATCTTAACTGCTGCTTCAGGATCCATTGTTCCAATCTTTGCAGTATTCCAAGCGTACTCCATATCTGCACCAATTGACTTAGAGTTCATTGCAAGATATGCACTACCCATTGCATTACCCATTACTAAGTTAACCTTAGGAACTGTTGCATTGGCAAATGCAAATGTAAGCTTAGCAGTAGCCTTAGCAATGCCTGCTTCCTCAGCAATTGTTGCCTTATAACCCCTAACATTAGTCAAAGTCAATACAGGGATACTGAATGCATCTAAGAAGTTTACAAACTCAGCTGCAATATAAGCTCCCTTTGTAGACAACATATCTCCGCCATCAGCTACCTGATTTGCCACACAACCAACTGTCATTCCATTAAGCTTAATAAAGCCAATTACCATATCCTTTGCATATTCCTTCTTCAATTCAACGAATACATTATTATCTGCAATATGAGTAAGCACTGCTCTTGCATCATCAGCAAGGCCTTCTAAATTAGGAATTTCTCTATTCAAATCATCCAAACAATCTGCATAATGAGCATCATCTTCATTATTAGAAGGAAGCATTGCAACAACCTGTCTAATCTTTCCAAGTACAGCCGCATCATCCTCAAGCACTTCATCCACCAAGGCATTGTTGCTACCCTGATACTCTGCTGCAGATGTATCTAATTTCTCAATATAGTTGCTATCCAAGGCGTTCGGAGTATTAACAAATAACTTTGCCTGATTCTTTACCATAAATGTAACATCGGATAATGCAGGAATAATCGCACTACCACCACCACATACGCCGAAGATACCTGTAATCTGAGGTACCACACCAGAAGCCATTGACTGTTTCAAATAAATGCTGCCAAATGCATTTAAAGAATCCGTTGCCTCCTGTAATCTTAAACCTGCACAATCTACCAAACCAATTACCGGTGCACCCATCTTAAGTGCCATATCGTAGATTTTCGCAATCTTTGCTGCATGCATTTCGCCAACAGAACCGCCTAATACCTTAGCATCCTGGCTATACACATACACTAATCTTCCGTCAATTGTACCGTAACCTGTTACGACACCATCTGCCGGTGTTTCATGATCCTGGGTGTTAAAGTCGGTTGTTCTAGCTGTCACGTAAGCACCAACTTCAACGAAACTTGAGTCATCAAGTAATGCTGCAATTCTATCACTTGCTGACAACGTAAGTTTATTGCTCATTTTTAGCCCTCCGTTTAAATTTATTATAAGGCTCACTTCGGTAAGTAAACCAAATTTTAGCCAATATATATTTTAGTACTTTTACATGGTAATTTCAAGGAAAACTTGTCCAAAAATGGATTTGTTTTGTTCCCACATTTTAAGAGTAAACTAACATAAAAATATTAAGTTTTTCAACAAAAAACAAAAGGATATAAGATGTGCCACTTAACATACGTATCTTATACCCTTTTCGCTACTATTTTATTTGCAAAAAATCAAATTCACCTTGCTTTTACATTCCCTATAATCTATTTGTTATTCTCAGCCAAAACACCCTTATTATGCACCAAATAATCAATCAAGGAAATAATGGTTAATGCCAACGCAACATAGATAAGTATCATTTCAAACACCGTAATGCCATCACTCACATTAGGAAAGACACTTCCAAAATCTGCAATCAAGATACAAAGCATTACCATTTGCTCTGCCGTCTTAATCTTCCCCCAAATTCCTGCGGCAATTACTATACCGTTGTCTGCCGCCACTAAACGGAATCCACTAATAATAAATTCTCTCGCAATAATCACAATGACAATCCAACAAGGTATTCTGCCAAGCTCAACAAAGGCAATCATGGCAGAGCATACAAGAAGCTTATCCGCAAGCGGATCCATAAATTTTCCAAAATTAGTGACCAAATTATACTTTCTTGCAATCATACCATCCAACATATCCGTGATAGATGCAACAGCAAAGATTGCTAATGCAATCCAATTACCATATGGAACAAAACCGCCATAATTGGCATCACATAACAATGCTACAAGAAAAAAAGGAATTAAAACCGCTCTTAAAATAGTTAATTTGTTTGGTAAATTCATTGTATCTCTCCTATCAAATCATATTCATTAAAATCTGTTATCACAACATCCACAAAATCACCAGATAACAATTCTTCCTCCGAAGCAACAAACACACATCCATCAATGTCTGGTGCATCCATATAGGAACGACACATATACATCTGCTCCTTGTAGAGATACCCCTCTACAATAACTCGCATACGTTTTCCAACCATAGATGCATTCAAGTCATACGAAACCTCTTGTTGAAGTTCCATAATCTCATCGCGCCAAAGTTCTTTTGTCTCTTCATCTACTTGATTATCAAACAATGCAGCCGGTGTATCCTCCTCTGGTGAATATGTAAAAACACCGAGACGATTAAATTCCATTTCATCAATAAATGCTAACAATGCGTTATGCTCTTCTTTGGTCTCTCCTGGAAAACCGGCAATCAAAGAGGTTCTAAGAACCATATCAGGAACCAACTCCCGGATGCGTGCAATTGTCTTTTTTATCTCTTCCTTGGTGGTTCTTCTTCCCATACGCTTCAAGATAGCGTCCTCTGAATGCTGTAATGGCATATCCATGTAATGACATACCTTTGGATTATCCCGAATTTCCAAAATCAATTCTTCGGTAACCTCTTCCGGATAACAATACAACAACCGAATCCATTCTAAGTGCTCTATCTTAGATAGTTCCCGAAGTAACCTTGGAAGTGCTTTCTCACCGTATATATCCTTTCCGTACAATGTGGTTTCCTGTGCCACAAGGCACAATTCTTTAATTCCACAAGAAACTAAATATCTCGCCTGTTTTATCAAATCCTCCATAGGAACACTTCTAAAATTACCTCTGACTTTAGGTATAATACAGTATGTACAATGCTTATCACACCCTTCTGCAATCTTCAAATATCCCATATGGGTTCCTGAGGTAATCACACGAGTCTCATGGCTTGGTGGCAGATAATTGATATCCTCGAAATGTTGATACCCCTTTCCATCTAACACACGTTCCACTGCATGGACAATTTCTTCCGTGCTAGTAGTTCCAAGAATAGCATCCACTTCTGGCAATTCTTTCGTAATCTCTTCCTTATAACGCTGTGCCAAACAACCAGTCACAATCAACGCTTTAAGTTTACCCGTCTCTTTTAATTTTCCCATTTCGATGATGCTTTCAATACTCTCTTCTTTTGCATCATGAATAAAACAACAGGTATTAATCACCACCACTTCTGCTTCTTTTTCTTCATTTGTAATTGAATATCCTTTCTCCTGCAATAAGCCGAGCATAACTTCGCTGTCTACTAAATTCTTATCACAGCCAAGAGAAACGAATAATATTTGAACCATAAATGAATCAATCCTTTTACATTATTATCCAACCACATCCAACCAAACAAGCATACCTTGTATTCACTTGTGAATCAAACGTGATTATTACCACAAACCATTACTCAAACATCGTTGCTGCTTCTACACAGTTGTTCATCAACATAGCAATTGTCATTGGTCCCACACCACCAGGTACTGGTGTAATAGCAGATGCAATCGGTTCCACACTATCAAAATCCACATCACCACAAAGCTTGTTATTTTCACCTCTGTGAATACCTACGTCAATCACTACCGCTCCCTCTTTCACATAAGAAGCATCTATCATTTTCGGTCTTCCAATTGCAACAACTAAAATATCTGCTCTTTTACAAACCTCTTTCAAGTCTTTCGTTTTGGAATGTGTAATGGTCACCGTACCATTTTCCCTCAAAAGCAATAATGACATTGGTTTACCAACGATATTACTTCTGCCAATCACAACACATTCCTTGCCCTCAATCTCTACACCACTCCTTTTAAGAAGCTGAATCACACCCGCTGGAGTACAGGAAACAAATCCTGGCTGTCCGATACTTAACGCGCCTACACTCTGTGGATGGAAACCGTCTACATCCTTTTTCGGAGAAATTGCCTTGATAATCGTATCCTCGTCAATATGCTTTGGCACTGGCAACTGTACCAAAATGCCATGAATTTTATCATCCGCATTCAACTTCTCAATCAATGCAATCAATTCATCCTGCGTTGTCTCCTCTGGTAACTCATAGCTTTCGGAACGAATACCGATATACTCACACGCCTTCTTTTTGTTACCGACATAAACAGATGAGGCAGGGTCATTACCAACCTGAATTACTGCCATACCGATTTCTTTACCGTCCGCTTTTAAGTTGGCTACCTTTTCCTTTAATTCATCTTTAATCTGTTGACTAATTAATTTACCATCAATTAACTGTGCCATCCTCATACTCCTTCCTTCTATCACTTTCATCTTCTTTAGGTTTTACAATATTCTCTATATCAGATATTTCTTCATCTGCTACAATTTCTTGAACAGTTTTAGAATCATCTTGTGTGCTTTTTCGAAACAATCTGCCAATGGTTGATTGCGGTGCAACGCTCATTATTCTGATGTATTTGTTAATCATAAATCCTCATTCAACCCCAGTTAAAGCAGCATGTAATTCAATTCATAGAAATTGTATTAATTACTCAACCTAGAACAATCCAACAATCTTATCATCAACCACATCAATGCCTTCTGCCGCAGGAACTTTAGGAAGTCCTGGCATAGTCATAATAGAACCCGTAATAGCAACCACAAAGCCTGCACCCGCATTTACATATACATCCCTAACACTAATATCAAAATCCGCTGGACGACCAAGCTTTGTCTGGTCATCAGACAAGGAATACTGTGTCTTTGCCATACAAACAGGAAGATTACCAAATCCTAAGTCTGTAATTGTCTGCAACTGCTTCTTCGCTGCCGCAGTATAATTCACACCGTTAGCACCATATATCTTAGTGGCAATCGTATGAATCTTGTCTTCCAAGGACATGTCATCCTCATAAAGCATTTTAAAATCTGCCTTCTTATTCTCTAATACATCCACGACCTTCTCTGCTAAAGCAATTCCGCCTTCGCCACCTTGCTCCCAAACCTTAGCAAGTGCAAAATCACATCCCATATTCTCAACAAACTCTTGAACAAAGGACAACTCTGCTTCTGTATCTGTAACAAATTGATTCAATGTTACCACAATTGGTACACCGTACTGTTGCAAATTCTCAATGTGTTTTTCAAGATTAACAATACCGGCCTTTAATGCATCGATATTTTCCTGATTTAAGTCAGCCTTAGCCACACCACCATTGTACTTCAAGGCACGAACCGTTGCCACAATTACAATTGCATCCGGAGAAATACCAGCCTTACGACACTTGATATCTAAGAATTTCTCCGCACCTAAATCAGCTCCAAACCCTGCTTCTGTAACCACAATATCAGAAAGCTTTAACGCAAGCTTTGTTGCACGAACAGAATTACATCCGTGAGCAATATTCGCAAATGGTCCACCGTGAACAAATGCTGGAGTATGCTCTAATGTCTGAATCAAATTTGGCTTCAAAGCATCCTTCAATAATGCCGCCATAGCTCCTACTGCCTTTAAGTCAGCAGCAGTTACTGGCTTCCCCTCCACAGAATATGCAACAACAATCTTAGAAAGCTTATCCTTCAAGTCTTCCATATCATTTGCAAGACAAAGAATTGCCATAATCTCGGACGCTACAGAAATAACAAAATGATCCTCTCTCACATAACCATCCATCTTGCTTCCCATACCCACAACAATATTGCGAAGCACACGGTCATTCATATCGAGACATCTTTTCCAAATAATCTGTCTTGTATCAATATTCAAGGAGTTACCCTGCTGAATGTGATTATCTAACATAGCCGCAAGCAAATTATTAGCTGAAGTAATAGCGTGAAAATCACCTGTAAAATGAAGATTCAAATCCTCCATCGGAACGACTTGTGCATAACCTCCACCAGCAGCACCACCCTTCACACCGAAGCATGGTCCTAGAGACGGTTCACGAAGCGCAATGGATGCCTTCTTACCCATCTTACCTAGCGCCTGACCCAAACCAACAGTAATAGTAGTTTTTCCTTCTCCTGCTGGGGTAGGATTAATTGCAGTAACTAAAACAAGCTTACCGTTTGGATTCTTCTCAATACGCTGAATCAACTCATCTGAAAGCTTTGCCTTATACTTACCATACAAATCTAATTCTTCTTCTGCAATATCAAGCTTGGCAGCCACCTCCTTGATATGTACCATTTGTGCTTCCTGCGCGATTTGAATATCTGTTTTCATACAAATCTCCTTTATTATAACTATTCTTTATATAATCCTTATGGTTAAACGACACATATGCACGTATCACCTATATCAAATTAACATTCAAGTAATTGTAACGATTGTTATAGGTTTCGTCAAGAGATTGATTTCTTTTCCCTTCAAATTATTGATTTGTCCCAATCTTATCCTTCAGTACTTGAAACTATATCTCTTAAAAATACTCATCAATATATTCTTCGAACTGTTCTTCACTCATTAATACCTGTCTTGGCTTTGTTCCCTCTTCTGGTCCTACCACACCCGCCTCAAAGAGCTGATCCATGATACGGGCAGCACGGTTAAAACCAATCTTGAACATTCTCTGTAACATACCAATGGATGCCTTATCTTTCTCTATGATGAATCGACCAGCCTGAACAAAATACTCGTCCTTATCATTGGTTGAACCACCATCTCCAATTGTGGTAGCACCACTATTAGAACTAGCAGAAGAAATCTGACTAGTGACTTCTTCACTATAAGATGACTCACCATTTTGTGCTTTTAGGTATTCAACTACATTTACAACCTCATCATCTGATATGTAAGCACCCTGTACACGAACTGGTTTTGGATACATCGTCGGATAGAACAACATGTCACCATTCCCCAACAATTTTTCTGCACCGACACTATCAATAATGGTTCTAGAGTCCACACCAGATGATACTGAAAGTGCAATACGAGATGGCACATTCGCCTTAATCAAACCAGTAACAACATCAACAGATGGTCTCTGGGTCGCAATCACCAAATGAATACCTGCTGCTCTTGCAAGCTGAGCCAATCTCACAATCGCCTCTTCCACCTCACCTTTCGCAACCATCATAAGGTCCGCGAGCTCATCCACAATAATCACAATCTGTGGCATTTTTTCAAGCTTCTCTTCTTCTACTGCACCAGAGCTCTGTAAATCTTGTACTTTTTCATTATATCCCTGTATATTACGGACGTTGCACTCAGAAAACATCTGATAACGCTTAGTCATCTCTGCAACTGCCCAATTCAGCGCACCAGCTGCTTTTTTAGGGTCTGTCACAACCGGGGTTAATAAATGCGGAATGCCATTATAAACCTTTAATTCCACCTGTTTCGGGTCAATCAATATGAGCTTTACCTCATCCGGTCTTGCCTTGTAAAGAATACTCATAATTAGCGTATTGGTACAAACAGATTTACCAGAACCAGTAGCACCTGCAATCAACAAATGCGGCATCTTAGCAATGTCTTCCACCACTACATTACCTTCAATATCTTTTCCAACCGCAAAAGAAATCTTTGATGGATGCTTGATAAACTTATCCGTATCTATCAATTCTCTAAAGCCAACACCACTTCTAGAACCGTTTGGTATCTCAATACCCACCGCTGACTTACCAGGAATCGGAGCCTCAATACGAATGCTCTGGGCTGCCAAATTCATCATAATATCATCTGCAAGACCTGTAATCTTACTCACCTTAACCCCCTGCTCGGGAACCATTTCATATCGAGTAACTGATGGACCACAGCTATAATTGGTCATTGTTACGTTGACCCCAAAGCTCTTCAATACCTCCTGAAGCTTAATAGCATTCTGACGGATAGTTTCTTCCTTTGTAGCCGCGGAGGCTTTGCCTCTCTGCAATAACTCAAGCGGTGGATAGCGATATTCTGCATCACTCTTTCTTACCTCTTTCGCCGACATAGTCTTAACTGCTGCAACGGTTTTGTTCTCCATTTTTAAATCCGTAATTGTCTGTTCAGAATCACCAAGCGACACATTAGTATTAGACGCCACAGCCTTTAATTCCCCTGCATTAGCTGTTTCACCTGGCAAAACAGCGGGAACAATATTGGGTTTTACCTTCGTTTTTCTGCCTTTTTTCTTGGCCTCCTCTTTGAATACGTCCTTGTCAGTTTCTGATACAAAGAAATGATCCATATTCTCTCCCGGAAGATTGATGTCGTAATCCATAGTAATCTCATGAACCTCTTCATTCAGTGGAAGCTTATCCACCTTCTTCGAAGGCAAAATTCCTTGATCGCTATCTGCCGGCAACACAGAAATACTATCTAATATAGAAGCTTTCTTTCTCTCTGTAAATACGTCATCCCTGTCTCCTGGGTAATCTTCCTTGACAATTTCTTCAAAATCTTTGTTCTTCTTTTTTGCCCCAAGACACTTTCTCTCATTGGCTACTTCATCCTCGAAAGCATCATCGCCATGGTTCAATTCGGATATATCCTTCACCGTACCTTTGATAAATCCAATTACCGAAAACTCAGCAAACATCACGATGCAAATAATAACAGCCAAAATAATAATGATATATGTACCAACTTCACCGACCATGGCATGCAAAAGATAAGTAAAGGAACCACAGAGAATTCCACCGCCAAGCTGATCCTCAAACCCCTGCATGAAGATTCTCGTAAACTTGTACTCCTCCACACCAGCTACCAATTGCCCTATCATACCAAAACAGAGCAACACAAGACTTCCAATTACCACCTTTTCTACTGCGCGTTTTTTATACTCATTGACATGTAAGAAAAAGACAGCAAATAAGACGGCAAGCGGTAACGCATACTGCACTACACCAAATAGTCCAAATAAGAACTTACTAACATAGTTAAAGAAACCACAGACGCCGAAATTTCCCAGTTCAAGAATCAGCATTACAGCACCAATAATCCACACCTTAATCTCCGCACCTAATGTGCTCTCTCTCTCTTCAGAAACTGCCTTCTTCATGGTGCCCCTAGTTCTACTACTTGACGTATTTGATTTGCCACTGGACTGACTTGTCCTTCTATTCGATTGTTTTGCTCGATTATTATTGTTACTACCAGCCAAGCTGATAACCTCCCTTTTCTGTTCCATAATCATATGAAAACGATTCTCTATACAACGATACCTTGTGTCACCAAACACAGTACACCACAATATCTATATACTACTATTTTTTTTCTGATTTATCAACCCATATAAATAACAAAATGCTTCATGAATCCCACCAACCTCGTTAATCAAACCCATTTTTACTGCCTCCTCTCCCACCAACACACTTCCAATATCCTTGGTCAGCTCTTTTGTGTTAAACATCAAACCTTTCATATCCTCCTCAGATATATCAGAATGAGCGCAAGTAAAGGATACGATTCTATCCTGCATTCGGTCAATGTATTCATAATTTTGTTTAACACCTAATACCGTTCCATTCATTCGAATAGGATGTACCACCATAGTTGCGGTAGGAACAATAAAGGAATAATCTCCTGATACACTCAATGGTACTCCAATGGAATGCCCTCCGCCAAGCAATAACGTCACCACCGGAACGGATAGGGATGCTATCATTTCTGCAATGGCAAGCCCAGCTTCCACATCACCACCTACTGTGTTTAACAAAACCATAAGCCCGTCTACCGAATCATCCTCCTCCACTCTAGCAAGCTCCGGCAACACATGCTCATATTTGGTGGTTTTAGTCACAGGACCCATGCACTGATGTCCTTCTATCTCGCCAATGATATTCAACAAATGAATCCGATACCCGTATTCATTTTCAGACAAATCCGCCTGTCCAGTTTCGTTAAGTGCCTTTGTCCGCTGCTGTTCTAATTCCATTTTACACAATCCCTTATCGCACTGACTTTCTTGATACATATTGATTCTCCTATTCAAACTATATATTTATAACTTATCAAGTTCCACTCGCTCGTTGTGTATACGCTTGTCAGATGTTATAACACAAAGAAGGAGGAATACTCCTCCTTCTTATTATCGCTTATTCTTTATGAAGTTATTCACAGGGATTACAGGAAACGACATACACAATATGCAACAATTAACCCCGTTACAATTCCACCTAATACCTGAAGTGGGGTGTGTCCTACATATTCTTTTAGAATAATTCCGGGCCACTCTTCTCTCTCCACATCCTTTAACTGTTTCATTATTTCTTCATTCTTCAAAATAAAATTAAGCACGATAGATTGTTTTCCTGTTTCCATACGAACATTCATCGCGTCATACATAACGATAATTGCAAGTGTTGTTGCTAACGGAAACTCAAACCCATCAATTCCTTTGCAATACGCAGTGGCATACATTAGTCCGATTACAGTTGCCGAATGACAACTTGGCATACCACCACTGCCAATCAAACGTTCCGGATTAAACTTCTTAGTAATGACAAAGTTAATAAACGTCTTTACCACTTGCGCAATTGCCCAACTCAAAAGGGGTGCCATAAACATTTTATTATGAATCAAAGTCTGTAAGATTTCCATACGCCCCTCCTTTGTATATTAGAATCGTAACTATGAAGATGCTTCCTAGTTACGATTCGCCAATCCACATAAACTATAATTCAACTACAATATCATTGATATCAGTAAGCAAATCTGCCTTGATATAATTTCCTTCTAATACTGTTCCATTCAGGATAAGCTTAGAAACGCCGGACTGTTTTCCATTAGGATTCTTAACCGTAACATGAAGCTTCTTGCCGCGAAAATCCTTGTCCATGGTAAATTCTTGCCACTCTGAAGAAATTGCAGGATTGATGCAAATTCCCTCAAAATCCGGACGAAGACCAAGAATACCCTCCACACAACCTACCATTACGGTAGATGCAGTACCAGTCAACCAGTGTACATGCGAGCGTCCTTCAAATGGCGACTCGCTACTCTCTGTAAACTGACCGTGACAATACGGCTCTAACTTACGAATCTCTGCCTTGTCATTCATAGAAGCTGGTGAAGAATTATTAAAATACTCAAATGCCCTGTCACCATGTCCCATCAATGCTTCTGCCAAGATAATCCAACCTTGTGGCTGTGAGAAAATACCGCCATTCTCCTTGGTAGATGGGTTGAACAATAACATCAATGCTCCATCAAATGCATGATTCACATAAGAAGGTGCCATAAGCCTAACACCATATGGTGTAGAAAGCTCGCGATGAACTGACTCTAATGCCAACTCTGCCTGTTCTTTTGTAGCAAGACCAGAGATGACTGCCCATGATTGTGGATTCAACCACATATTTGCCTCAGGATGATGCTTTGAACCAATAATCTCTCCATCTTCCTTATATCCACGAACAAATCTGTCATCTTCCCAACAGGTATCTTGGATAATATCTCCTAATTCCTTCTGAATCTTATCCAAATATGCAATGTATTCAGTATCATTCTTCTTCTCAGAAAACTTGCGAAGAACTGTCATCGCATAATATAACTGCATTGCCACAAAGCTAGACTCACCCTGCTTTCCAAGACGCAAACAGTCATTCCAGTCCGCATGAAGACCTGCTGGCATACCATGGTTACCCAAACGGTTCATAGAGAAATCAATTGCTCTTTTCAAATGTTCATATACAGTGCCTTCACCACCATTAGCAAACACAATTACTTCATCAATAAAATCTACATTACCGGACTCTGCAATATACTTATAAACCGTTGGGAACAACCATAATGCGTCATCTGCACGATATGCAGGATGTCCAGTTGCCTTTACATAGGATGCATCATCTGGTGTATCTTCATGACCTGCATTGTGATTGAATTTAACAAGCGGAAGTCCACCGCCATTGTCCACCTGCGCAGATAGCATAAAACGTATTTTCTCCAATGCCATCTCCGGATTCAAATGAATGATACCCTGAATATCTTGTACGGTATCACGATATCCGTAACCATTACGAAGTCCACAGTAGGTAAAGGACGCTGCTCTTGACCAGATAAATGTCATAAAGCACTGATATGCATTCCATGTGTTAACCATATTATTAAAACTGTCAGACGGAGTATGCACCTGTAAATGAGACAACTGACCATGCCAGTAAGTCTTAAGTTCATTTAACTCTGCTTCTGTAGTAGCCTCAACATTTTGATACTGATTCAAAATCGCTTCTGCATCCGCATCATTTTTCATGCCTAATACAAAGGTAAATACTTTACTCTCACCTGGCTGTAATTCCACCGCAGTCTGTAAAGCACCACAGGCATTGGAATTGTAGTTAAGCGAATTATCACAAACACCATTTTCTACAGAAACCGGATTGTTATATCCGTGATATCTTCCAAGGAAACACTCCTTGTCACCACAATAAGAAGCAACATCTGCTCCTGCCAAACCAAAGAATCTAGATGTGTTCTTATTGCCATCCACATCATCCTTAATATTTTCATTAATCGTCTGATAAATACGATTCTTATTAAAGTATGTCTTGGTAATAAATAAGGTATACTGCAAATTTACCTGATCCTGCTCATAATTGCTATCATTCGTAAACTCACAATAACCAAAAGTTGATAATTTTCTTGTCTTATCGGACTGATTTGTCAACTTTACTCTCCACACCTCATAGCTCTTGTTAAGCGGAACATAATAAAGTGCTTCCGAACGAATACCGGCATACTCTGCAATCATGTTGGTATATCCGGTACCATGGTGACACTCACTCTTATATTCATCCATTGATTTTCCAACCGGTTGCCAAGATGTAGACCAATAATCTTTACTCTCCTCATCTCTCAAATAGATGTATCTTCCCGGCTGATCAAACTGATTAAAAATGTAACGGATGATTCTACCGTGTGCACCACTCTTCTCAAAACTGTAACCACCTGCATTATTGGAAATAATCGCTCCATATGCCGGTGAACCCAAATAATTAACCCAAGGAGCCGGTGTATCCGGTCTGGTAATCACATATTCTTTTGCTGCTTCGTCAAAATAACCGTATTGCATATCTTACTCCTTTCGATTTGTAAAAAAAGGGACTGCCTTAAGGTAGTCCCTTTTTAGTTATATTCTGATATACGTCACATTTCAAGATGTCACTTAAAACGCTCCGCAGGATGTAATACATCTTACTCTTCTACATCCTTAAGGCTTAGGCTAATCTTACCCATGCGGTCCACTTCAAGAACCTTAACCTTAACTGTATCGCCAATATTCACAACATCTTCAACCTTTGCTACTCTTTCCTTAGAAAGCTTAGAAATGTGAATCAATCCATCTTTGTTTGGTGAAAGTTCAACGAAAGCACCGAAGTTCATAATGCGAACAACCTTACCTTCATATACATTACCAACCTCAATCGGATCTACAATTGAGTGAATAATCTTAAGCGCCTTATCAATTCCTGCCTGGTCAACACCACAAACAGCAACTGTACCCTCGTCATCAATGTCAATCTTAACACCGGTCTCTTCAATAATGGAGTTGATTGTCTTACCTCTCTGACCAATGATTTCACCAATCTTTTCTGGGTCAACCTTCATGGTACAAATCTTTGGTGCAAGCTCACCAACGGTTGCACGAGGCTCAGTAATTGCCTTAGACATAACCTCATCCATAATGAACATTCTTGCTTCTCTTGTTCTCTGGATAGCACCCTCAACGATAGGTCTTGTCAAACCGTGAATCTTGATATCCATCTGAATTGCTGTGATACCATCCTTTGTACCAGTTACCTTGAAGTCCATATCACCGAAGAAATCTTCAAGACCCTGAATATCAGTCAACAATACATATTCATCATCCGTATCACCAGTAACCAAACCACATGAGATACCTGCTACCATCTTCTTAATTGGTACACCTGCTGCCATCAAGGACATACAAGACGCACAAGTAGAGGCCATTGAGGTAGAACCGTTAGACTCAAATGTCTCAGATACAGTACGAATAGCATATGGGAATTCCTCCTCAGAAGGAAGAACTGCTAACAATGCTCTCTCCGCCAAAGCACCATGTCCAATCTCTCTACGTCCCGGACCACGGGATGGCTTCGTCTCACCTACAGAGTATGAAGGGAAATTATACTGATGCATATATCTCTTGTTGGTCTCTAATAAGTTCAAACCATCAATCTTCTGCGCCTCTGAAAGCGGTGCCAAAGTAGTAACATTACAAATCTGCGTCTGTCCACGAGTAAACATAGCAGAGCCGTGTACTCTTGGAATAATGTCAATCTCAGCTGCAAGAGGACGAATCTGTGACATTGCACGACCATCCGGTCTCTTCTGGTCAACTAAAATCATCTTACGAACCGTCTTCTTTTGGTACTGGTAAATAGCCTCACCAAGTACTGCTAACCACTCTTCTTTGTCAGCAAATGCTTCTTCTAACTTGTCGGTAATCTGACGAATATTCTCTTCTCTTACCTGCTTCTCATCTGTAAATACAGCTGCTTCCATCTCTGCTGGTGGAACAATCTCCTTAATTGCTGCAAACAACTCCTCAGGAATTGCACAGCTCGTGTAAGAATGCTTTGGCTTTCCACACTCAGCAACAATCTGCTCGATGAACTCAATTACCTTCTGGTTCAAGTCATGTGCAGCATAAATTGCCTCAATCATCTTATCCTCTGGAACCTCGTTGGCACCAGCCTCAATCATGATAACCTTTTCCTTTGTAGATGCAACAGTAAGCTTCAAATCTGAAACTGCATTCTGTGCCTCATTTGGATTAAATACAAACTCACCGTCAATCAAACCAACCTGTGTTGTTGCACATGGTCCGTCAAACGGAATATCCGAAATTGCAGTTGCAATTGCAGAACCTAACATTGCAGTAAGTTCTGGGGAACACTCTGGGTCAACGCTCATTACAAGGTTGTTAAGTGTTACATCGTTACGATAATCCTTAGGAAATAACGGACGCATCGGACGGTCAATTACACGGGAAGTAAGAATTGCATTCTCACTTGCCTTACCCTCTCTCTTATTAAATCCGCCAGGAATCTTTCCTACGGAATATAACTTCTCTTCATACTCTACAGAAAGTGGGAAGAAATCAATTCCCTCTCTTGGTTTCTCTGATGCAGTTGCTGTAGATAATACAACTGTATCGCCGTAATGCATAAATGCCGCACCGTTTGCCTGTGCTGCAACTCGTCCGACGTCTACACGAAGTGTTCTACCGGCAAGTTCCATTTCAAACTTCTTATACATATCTGTTCTCCTTATAAAATAATATTCTCATCCGTCTCTGACTTACAGGTCCGGATATCTTGGGTAAGACACCGAAACAACTGAACTACTCGCACATGAATTGTAAGCACTTCAGAAGTCTCGGTTTCTGCCTTATCACAATCTTCATAATTATAGCATAGAAAAGGAAGTGTTGCAAAGGTTTTTATTCACCTAACAACACTTCCCATAAACTTGTGTCATAAAATTAACTTTGTCTAAACAAACCATTTAACTTGATTATTGTTCATTTCTTCTCCGACGTACAAAGAATAATCCAACAAACCCTGCAAGACACAATACAAAGAGCATTACAATTGCTTTAATCGGAGTCGCATCACCAGTCTTCTTGCTAGTGGTCTTTGTTCCAGTATCTCCATCCTCACTTGGCGTATCGTACATGGTAATGGTGTCATCCTTCATCAAGGTTTCGTTTCCACCCTCGTCAATAACATATACATCACCGTTACTTGCAATATAAAAACGAATTTCTTTCGCCACCTCATAGCCTTCCGGTGCACTCGTTTCCTTCAAAACATAGATAATCTTTTCTGTTTCCGTACTAGCCATCAGCTTATTCACAGGAATCTTCTTTACCTTTTCCTTGGTCTTCCAAGAATATACCACTGTTCCAGTAGCTTCATCTACAATAGATAGCTTTGCACCTGCAAGCAATGTATCTTCGCCTTCTACCATCTTTGCAACGAAAACATTAAACTTTGTATTTATCATCGTTACTGTTCGGTCACTCGCAGCCATACCATTGACATAGACAACATCATTGTCATCAATTCTAAATGTAACGTCCTCTGCATAGGTATATCCATTTGGCACATCCGTTTCAGACATAATGTAATTTACATTGCGCTTAAAGGAATCCAAACTAAGATTCTTCGGTACATTTGTAGTCACAAATGTAATTGGTGTAAATTCTGCATCCTCTAAAGATGAAATGGTAATTGTTACACCTGACAACTCTCCACCCTTCTCATTCTTCTTGCTAAAGGTGATTCCTCGATAATCATCATACATTACAATCGTATTATTTGAAACTTCTGTTCCATCTACACGTTTCACAACTCCGGTTGCATCAACCACAAACTGGATTGGCTGCGCTAAGGCATATAACTCAGGAGCTGCAATCTCCTCCAAAGTATATACATTCTCTTCACCCTTAGATACCAAAAGCTTAGAAGCGTCCACCTTATGAGGCGTACCGTCCGATACCCATTGTTCTAGTACATTACCACTTGCATCCTTAATAGCAAGTGTTGCACCTGCAAGAGGCTTCTTTGTATCTAAATCCTGCTTGTCAATATACATATTAAATGTTGTGTTTTCCATAACAACTGTAGCAGTATTCTGCGGCACACCATTGACATAGACAACGTCATTGTCATCAATCATAAACTCAACATTTGCCGCATATGTATATCCCTTAACGGTAGCTACCTCTGATAAAATGTACTTCTTATTTCTCTCAAACAGACTATAACCAAAATACTTATTGGTTCCATCCGTAACCCATGACTGTGCAACAAAATCAGCATCCTCCGTAGAGGATATCATCAAATTGACACCTGATAACGGAGTACCTGTTGCTGCATCTACCTTCTGGAAGCACATTTGCTTTTCGCCATCAATGAAGATCACCACATTGCTGTCAATCAGATTGCCATCTGCATCTCTTGCATCACCATTATTATCAATATAGAAGAATATTGGGTCTGCAATCAGATAGTTGGTTGGTGCTTCTTTTTCAACAATCACATAATATCCATTTAACTCAAAATAAGTATTTGGCAATGTAATAGTTGCACCAGTGGAATTAAATGTATAAAGCACTTCTCCAATTGTACCATTGGCATCTGATTTGCATAACTCAAAGGTTCCACCTGCCAAAGGCTGATAAGTCTCACTCCATTTAACAAACTTGACATTGATTTGCGCATCCCTACTAGTAAGTGTCAGTGCGTTGGCACTTAAATTGTAATCACTACCACTCACCACTTGAATGTAATCTACATTCGGATCAGGGGCATCCACAATTTTGAACGTAATTGGAGCTTCTAATTCATATCCCTTTGGAGCTTTCTCCTCCTTAAACACATATGTCTTATCTGGTTCCAATGATACATTCTTTGCTGTTGTAGTGCTAGTCCACTGTAATTCAACACCATTTGTATCTTTTGCAACTGTCACTCCATCTGCTTCATAAATAGTGAATTCCGCTCCTGCCAATGCTTCTCCTGTCACTGCATCTCTCTTTGCAAAATAGAAGTTCACATATTTCTCGTCTACCATTGTAACTGTGTTACCACTCACTGAACCATTTGTTCCCACTAAAGAAATCGTTCCATCCTCATTCACACGTATACGAATATCCTCTGCTAATGCATAACCATAAGGTGCACTGTTTTCATGAATAATATATTCATGTGAAAGCTTCAAATCCTTTGTTGGGATTGTCTGCACACTGTTCGTTGAAGTATATGTATATAATACCTTGTCCGTTTCTGCATCAATAATAGAGATAGAAGCACCTGCAATATTTTCGGTTGTTGTAGCGGGATTGGTGGTGGTATCTAAACCATCCTTTTTTACACTAAGCGAAAGCGGCTCATCACGCATGATAACATTGTTACCACTAATGGAACCATTTACTCCACTCTTATATGTAATTGTTCCATCACTATTGATTGTAAAATACACATCTTCTGACATTTTGTATCCATTTGGAGCTATCTTTTCATGGATGTAATATGTCTTACCAATTTCTAATTTAGTATTATCAAGCTTCTGTGCATTATTCGTCGTAGTCCATGTCTGAAGACAATCTGTAGTGTTGCCCTCTTCATACAACTCTAATACTGCACCTTCTAATTGTGTTGAACCACCGATTGCAAACTTATTAACAGAAACATTAATTGCAGCATCGATAAATGCCATAGAAATCGCACTGGATTCGTTATCCGGGAAGTTTGTGCTATCAATGGTTACCATCTTTTGGTTCACAACATTTAACACATATCCCTTAGGTGCCTTGGTCTCTTTTACCATGTAAGTACCATATGGTAAGTCTTTGAAGGTCGCCAAGCCATTTGCATCCGTTGTCACAACATAGGTAGAGCCATCAGATAACTTATATTCCTCATAAGCACTTGTCAATGCATTATACTTGTACAAAGTAAACTCTGCTCCTTGTAATACAATACTTGACAAACCACCCGTCTTTTTCACAAGAATAGAACCAAGAATCTGAGTATTCTCATATGTTGCCAAAACAGGAACATTAGTGAATTCATTATCTTCTTTCATATCCTCGTGTCCATACACATAGGAGCCATCAATCTGTAATCCCGGCAATTCTTCCCAAGTGTATTCATTTACATTCGTCTCATCCAACACATAGCCGTATGGCGCTTTGATTTCCTTAATTGTATAGACAACTTCTTTTCCATTATCCTCGCCAACTGGAATATTATAAAAATGAACCTTACCATTTACATCAGAATACGCCTGTGCAAGCTCTGTCTGCACGCCATCAATTGTTTTATACAGTGCAAATAATGCTCCTTGTAGCGGCTTTTCTTCAGTTGTATCGTCTCTCTTTACAACATCAAAAGTCATATAATTAATAGAACTTGGAATTGCCTCATTGTCAATTATTGAACTTCCAGTACTATCATACACATCATACAATATGGTATATTCGATATTGTCTTCAACTTCAACCTTCCATTCTTTAGTGCTAAGCTGATACTTGTTCGGAGCTTTTGTTTCCTTAATTGTGTAAGTATCATAAATCAAACCTTCTATTACAACTTCACCTAAATTGGTTCCGCCTGTTCCATCAGCAGAAGTAACCGTCGTTACCAGTTCTCCCTTACTGTTATAAACAGAAAACTCTGCGCCTGCCAAATATTCATTCGTATCACTTGCACGCTTCATAAATCGAACTGAAGCATTCTGTTTTGTATTAACAAATGTCTTTTCAACTGTAATTTCGTCCGCCGTAATCTCTGTCGTTGTAACGGTCTGACTTGCAGCAACTGTATATCCAACAAGTCCTTTTGCTTCTGTCACTACATAATCCGCATATGGAAGATCGGCAAATGTAACCGTACCATCCACACCTGTCTCACCTGTGGCTACTAACGCACCTGTTGCCTTATTACGGACATTGAACAATACACCCTCTAGAGCTTTAGCCGGTGTACTGTCATCTGTTTTGATAACCTTCAAATTAAAGGTAATCTGTTCATTGATTACTGTTATTTCATTGCCATCCACATCATCAACAACAACAATCTTTCCAGATGTGTCTGCGATATATCCTTCTAGTCCTGAACTTTCCTTCACCACGTATGTGCCAAATGGCAAATCCTTAAACACTGCTTCACCATTGGAATCTGTTGTCACTTCGTATTGAACCTGTGATAAAGAATCGTTTGGATCAGCCAATATATAATATGGTGTTGTTCCATCTGCTTCAAACAACTGAAATGTAACTCCTGCCAAACGATTTGCCTTGGCAGTATCATCTGTCTTAATTACACGAATCAAGCCAATTGCTCTTTCATCTTCCACATCAGCAGTGACAGTAATGTCATCGTGTTCGGTTCCTGTTCCTACTGTAATGGAATGTACCGTTTCATCTATCAAATACCCATCTGGTGCCTCTGTTTCACGGTAGTAATAAGTACGTCCCAACGTCAAGCCTTCAAATGTCATTTCGCCGTTGGAATCAGAAGTCTTGCTGTCTACAGGATCACTACACTGTGCATCCTGATACAAGGTATAGGTTGCACCAGGTATCACAACAGTATTGTCCTCTACATCCTTCTTTGTTAGAACTAACTTCGCCTTAGCCTCTGTATTCTTGACAGAAAATGCATTTGCAACAGAATTCAAAGTGAGTACATCAATTGAGGTACCCAAATCATCCTTACAAGTCACCCTTCCATTAGACTCAATTGTCACTACATAGGTTCTCGCATTTTCCTTAAATCTATCTGGAACAGTTGTCTCCTTAACATAGTATACAGTGTCCGTACTTGTGTCATATGTAACAGTAAATGACACCATACCATTTTCGCCTGTTGCCTTAGTGGCAATTGCATCAGTACAAGCTGCATCACTATATACAGTAAAACCTGCCCCCACCAAAGCAAAATTCTTATCATCCGTTTTGTGTATACCAAAGTTTATCTGCTTCTCCTGAGAAATTGCAACATTTTCAATTTCCGCAAGGTGATAACGCACACCAGAACCATCTGCAATCAAATCGGTATCTTTAATTACCACAGTGTAATCTTGTGTTGGTTTCACATAGCCATCTGGGGCTGTTGTCTCTCTCAATGTATAGGTATACCCTTCCGCAGAAGAATTAATACCATTAAACTTGGCAATACCATCTGCACCCGTTGTAACAGTGGTGATATATGTACCATTATAGTACAAATCAAATACTGCTCCTGCTAATGGTTCTCCCTGAGAGTTTACCTTCATGATTCTCAACTGTTTCTCATAATAAGCACCTGCAGAAGAAGAAGAGAAACTTACATTCTTAACTTCATTGGAAGAAACGGACTTATTGTATGCCGACCCCTCAAAAGCAACTTCATTGGTAATTGTAACATCAGCTAACTTCGACGCAATCACATTAAACTTTGTCTGGAACGTAAGCTCATACGTTTCATCTTCAATATCTGGTAGCGTAACCACCATTTCATTGTTAACAACCTGCACTGTAAAATTCGTAACTGGTGTCTTAGTATCACCATCTACAAGATAGAGTTTAGCAGAACCAACTACATAGTCAAAGTATTCCGCCAATGTATCACGAATCACTGGATTGGTAGCATTTAAGGTGTAACCACCCTCATTAATCATAACCGTCCAATCTACATAATCCTTACCATTCTGATAAGCAGCGGTCTTATCTAGAGTTCCTCCTACTTCACCAGTCACTGTGGCTTCTGCACCATCAATAACCGTTACGTCACCCTCGTATACTACAGTTGTGGACGCGCTATTGGTATAATCTTTTGACACGTCCGCATCATTTAAATCGGTCTGTTTCGTCTTGTAATGAACTTCAAAATCCTTTGTCAAATAATTCTGCAATTCAGTGGAAGAAGTTTCATCGATGGTAAATGTAAAACCATTCGCTGTCAAAGTAGGGGTGATCTCAACCGTCGCATTTGGCCAAGTAGTTTCTCTCAAGTACAAAGAACCCTCTACAAATTCCAATTCTGGGTCTGCAAATGTATCTGAAATAGTAATTGACTTCTGTTCCAAATTCTGGTACTTATAATAGATTTTCCAATCAATTGTACCATCACCTGACATGTTACCACTCTTGGTAATAATATCGGGCACTTTATATTGCAATCCCTTGGTAGCTTCTGCTGTAACCGTGTTACCTCTCCAATTAATCTTTGCCTGATTCATTGCAGAAACCCAATCGCCATCACTCCACTTACTTTCCCACGATTGGTAATCATATAAGTCATTCGCCTCATCTAACACTCTCGTTACCACCGTAACAACCGCAGAATCGGTTCCCAAATCCTGAATGACAATCATACCATTCAAAGCACTAGATGTATCAATTGTCTTCGTGCTTGTCACATCATTACCACTTACATCTTCAACCTTAGTAACATCCATGCTGACAAGTTCCATTTTGTTCTGATTTCTACCTGCAATGTTAAAGACATCCTGAATGGTTACAGAATCCACTGTGGTATCATCGTCATCATTCATATTGCGGTGCTCTGGATTCACAACAATCTGCCATGTCAACTGTTTAGTAACTGGATTATAATCCCCAATACTAGATTTTGTAAGCCATGTATGACCTTCTACAGATGCCGTTACAGATGCATTGATATCCGTACCATCTACCAAAGTACCCGTGTTCGTATAAGAATCCTGTCTAAGATTACTTGCGTGAGTTTTGTAAGTAAGGGTAATTGTATCTGTAACGCCCGAATTCGCTGTAAAGGTAAATCCATCTTTCGTTGTTTCAACCATTCCAGTTCCGGAAGGTCTCACAGTCACATTGCTTGTAGCCCCTGAATCATTTTCCGTCTCAGACCAACCCAGGTAATCACCAAAGGTATCTGTATACGTTGCTCCACCAATATCTAATCCTTCTGGATTCAACACAACAGTCCATTCAATATATCCATCACTTCCAAGCTCTCCACCTGTTTTAGAAAGTACCTTTGGCGAAAGATATGCACTACCACTACCAGTAACACTAGATGTAGAACCATCTTCATCAACTGCAACCGTATTGTTCACAGTTACACCATTATTATTATCCAACGTAACCCCATCATAAACACTGTCATCATAATAGGTATAGAAAGTTACATTCGTTCTATAATATGTATCAATTCCATCTACACGAATGGATACTGTTTGGGCCCCATCTTCTGAAGGCGATGTCACTGTTCCTGCTCCACTACCACCAGAGAATGCTGGGTATCCATCCACCTTTGCATAGGTAAGACCATCCGGCAACATATCAGTAATGTCAGCAGACAAAGTGTCTCGGCCATTCAAATCAAACGTTACGTTCCACTGAATAACTGGTGTTTCTACTCCATTCACATTCACCGTTGTCTTCGTACCAGACTTGCTGACGCCTAACTCTCCTGGTTCTGTCGGTTCTGTTTCTTGATAAGAATCTTCAATGTTAACTTTAAAATCAAAAGAACCGGTTGCTGTTGGGAAGGAAATCTCATTTTCTCCCATCTCCTCTTCTGAATCTGCCGAAAAACCACCATCAAACTGCACAAAGAACGGAATATTGACCTGATCCTTTACGTTGTCATTAAAAACAAACACTAACTTGCCATCTGAAATATGTACGGTACCAATTGAAGTATTATTCTCAGTCAACAAATCATGCACAGTATTCACATCTACACGAATCTCATCTGGAATTATATATGTATATTCCTTTCCTACTTCAATCTGATTACCATCATTAAACATAAAACGGAAGTACATATAGATATCTGCATCCATTGGAATATCAACATAATCTGTTGAATCCAAGGCAACCGTCTGGGTTTTGTTGTTCTCATCAACATATGAAGCCTCCAATGTAAGACTATTCAAATTAAAGGTATCATTATCCAGCAATAGATTAGAAGAATCCTCCTTTTGCGCATCTAGATTCTCTCCAACCAACGGTGTAAGAGGTTGCGTTTCCTTTGCAATCTGATTATCTGTAGCATTCTCAGCAATCGCTTCTGTTGTCTCCCCTGTGATTACAGTCTCATTCTCTTCCAAATCCATCTCTGCTTCAGTAGTTGTACTTTCTATTTCTCCATCCGATACACTCACCACTGATTCAACTTCATCCTCCATCTCTGTTTCGCGGACAACTTCTGTAACAAGCTCAGTGGTATCCTCCGCACTCTCTTCTAAAGTTGTCATAGTCGCCGTGTCCGCCCAGTTCAAATCTACTGGTATTAAGGTGAACAACATGATTATCATCATCATAATTGCAATGCTTCTTTTTCTTCCGAATAGTCTCATCATAAATTCTTCCTCCAAATGTACATATCTATTTTATGGTGTATCGTAAGCATCTACTTTACATAATCTATTTTATTATAGTAAATTTCAAATGGATTTGCAATTGATTTTGGACAAATGTCGAAAAAAAATTAAGAAATTTTTAAGAAAGTTGTATCGCACAAAAAATATTTTTTCATATAAAACTTGACCAAGATACAAAAAATGCACTTGATATGCCATTGCATATCAAGTGCATAATTTCGGAAGATACGATATCTTCCCTTCCATATCGAATGCGATTACTTACGCAATCCTAAGCTCTCAATAAGAGTTCTGTAACGCTCGATATCAATCTTCTTCAAGTAAGCCAACATATTTCTTCTCTGACCTACTAACTTAAGAAGACCTCTCTTGGAATGATGATCCTTTGGATGCTCCTTAAAATGATCCTGCAAATCGACGATTCTTGCTGTGAGCAATGCAATCTGAACCTCTGGTGAACCAGTATCATTTGCTCCACGACCATACTTCTCAATAATAGCTTTCTTCTGCTCTGCTGTTACCATAACAACATCCTCCTTAAAAATAGTAATCGCCTATTACCCAGGTAAAGGTCGGAGTGTCCTAAATCTGAGTAACGGTTAACGTACCTTGGTATATTAACACAGACTTTTCACTTTGTAAACCACCGTTTTTAGTTTTTGGTTTTCTTTTCCCTTCATATCTGTTATGATATATCTGTTTCAAAAAATCTGTGCTATATTAGGGCATAGAGTATTACATAACATTTTGTTGAAACAAACCTATATTTACAAAGACAGGAGATATTATTATGGCAGGCTCTATATTAGGAAATATATTTCGCATATCGACCTGGGGCGAATCCCATGGTAAGGCAATCGGTGTTGTGGTTGACGGCTGTCCAGCAGGCTTAGAACTATCTGAAGTGGACATTCAACCATTTTTGAATCGCAGAAAACCTGGACAGTCCATCTACTCTACTCCACGAAAAGAGGACGATACAGTGGAAATTCTATCTGGTGTATTCGAGGGAAAAACAACCGGCACACCAATTTCTATGATTGTTTATAACAAGACACAGCAATCAAAGGATTATAGCGAAATCGCAAGCTACTATCGCCCAGGACATGCAGATTATACCTTTGACGCAAAGTATGGCTTCCGAGACTACCGTGGTGGCGGTCGTTCCTCCGGAAGAGAAACTATTGCAAGAGTTGCTGCCGGTGCAGTAGCCATCAAGATATTGAATCAATTAGGAATTACATTTACCACCTACACCAAATCAATCGGTAATATCAGCATTGATTATGAAAAATTCGACAAAGACGAAATATTCAATAACAAGCTATACATGCCAGATGCAGATGCTGCAGCAAAAGCCGGCGAATATGTTGTACAAATGACAAAAGAACACGACTCTGTTGGCGGTTGTGTGGAAGCTATAATTCAAGGTGTTCCTGCTGGACTTGGTGATACTGTATTTGAAAAATTAGATGCCAACCTTGCAAAGGCACTTATGTCAATCGGTGCAGTAAAATGTGTAGAAATCGGCGATGGTATTGCAGTTTCCACCATGGTCGGTTCTGAGAACAACGACGGTTTCACTCTTACAAATAATTCCCATATCACAAAGATTAGCAATCATGCTGGCGGTGTGCTTGGGGGAATGAGTGATGGCTCTGACATTGTCTTGCGGGCAACCTTTAAAGCAACACCTTCTATTTTGAAGACGCAGAACACTGTGAACAAGTCCAATGAAGAAATCGAAATCTCTATCCAAGGACGTCACGACCCAATTGTTGTACCAAGAGCTGTCGTTGTAGTTGAAGCTATGGCAGGCATTACAATCTTAGATGCACTGTTACAAAACATGACTGCCACCATGGCTGGCATCAAGAAATTTTATCAATAAGCAAAGCGACAATTTGTAGAACCCAAAAAAAGGTTGCAACCTGTATCATTTACAAGTTACAACCTTTTCTTTTATTCATTTATAATGCGTTGTATTCCAGCTTAGAGTCGCTTTGACTGCGTATCTCACTTGTTACTTTGCCTGCACCACAAGCGCCACCCAGTACTCACAACCCTTTTCATCCGTATATGTACCGATGCTAATTGCATTTGCTTGCTTTGCCAATAACACCTTCGAATTATTATCTGCCATCCAATTTGCTGCCACCGTATCACCACTTTTTGCTTTTCCCCATGAGACACATTCTCCACTCCAATAGGTATTAACTGGATAGGTGGTCGCTATGACCGTACTATAGTTGGTTCCATCTGGTCTTGTATGAGATTGCAACACACTCAACTCCTGTGCTCGTAATCCTGCAGCCGCAGACAAATTACAGTTAATATAATAAGTCAAAGGTTCATAACCGTTTAGCACCCTTTGAATATTAATATACTTAACTGCTTTCTCCATTTCTGTTCCAGTATATTGTAACACACCATTGGCTGCAAAATAATAAGTCATATTCCCAATCACAACATTGGCATTTACCACTCGCTTACCACTTTTATCAAAGTAATATATCTTCTGGTCAATAGACTGCACGCCAGTCATAATTACACCTTTATTATTAGCATAGTAATAATGATTCTTATACTTAATCCAACCAGTTATCAGAATTCCCTTTTTTGAAAAGTAATACTTCTTATTCTTGATGGTTTTCATACCAGTAACTCGTACACCTTTTTTGTTGAGGTAATATTTCTTCCCGTCATACTTAAACCATCCAGTCTTCCGATATCCCCTTTTGTTAAAATAGTAATACTTGCCATTGATTTTCTTCCAACAATTCTTATAATACTTTGTTCCGGCTTCATTGGTAGTATAACGATAGTTTTCACCCACCTTAACCCATTTTGCCTCCGCAGTAATAGAAGGAGCTAAGCAAAAAGCACAAAGCAACATACAAATTACAAACCATAACTTTCCTCTCATGCCCCATCTCTTATCTCTTAAGTTTTTCATAATCCACTCTCCCTTCGTAGTTTTAAAATCTGCATATCACACATCACATCCTCGCCATTCCGATTTTGCAACTCCCTCTCATTTCTCTGCAATTTCTTCCGCAAAAATGATGCTGTAATAGTAAATGTTATCTTTCTCATATATACCGAGTCCAACATCAGATATCTCAGCATTCGAAAGAATTCCCCTCAAATTGGTATCCTGTTTCATATGCTGTAACAACATGTCTATATTATAGTCCTCGGTTCCGCCATAAGCAAGCTCATATCCACGCTTACATATTACACCGCGATTTATCAGTATATCCTCAATAGGCATCTCCACCAAAAATCCATCTACAAACTGAGCAGACCGCAAAATCGCACACGTTGTCAGCTCCGAATGCCAAGATAACTCTGACAATCCATTTTCACTACGGATTTCATTCAAATAAACGATTACCGGATACAGCATAGTTGCATTCTCGTCCACACTTCCATCTGAATTAAAGATATACGTCACACCTTCAAGTTCAAGCACAGTATCCTCCACTCGCTTACCCATTTCATTTAGATAATATCGATACCCGTCCACTGTAACAAAACCTGTCTGTACAACACCAGTATAATCTGCATAATACCAATCATCTTCGTATTGAAACCAACCGGTTACTACTTCTCCAATTCCATTGAAATAATATCGCGCTCCATCATGCTCCACAAATCCCGTTCTGATCCTTCCCATTTCATCTGTGATAAAAAAATATTCTTCAGTCTGAATAACTCCATATTGCAAAGCTCCAGTCTCATCCGAATAGTAATACGCACCCTCTTTCTCTACATAAAACTTTCCAGTTACCAGATGTCCTTCTGAATCAAAATAATATCGTTTTTCCTCTATATCCTCAAAACCCACTGCATATTGACCATCTTCCTGTAGATATTTGATACCATTTTCTTCTTCCACCCAGGAAGCGTAGGTTGTCCCCGCTACTAGAAAAACACCAAGCATCACGACTACAAACCCTGTCACACCCCAACCAAACAATTGGTTCACACGAATTCTAATCTTGTTCTCCTTAAAAATTCCTTTCATCTTTTCGTGATTCGTCGTCCTGTTGTAGTTCCTCGCTTTCCTGTTCTTCAATTTCTTCTTGTTGTTCGTCATTTTTTTCATCATCATCCTTTTTATGCAATAGATTGATAACAATATTCTTGCGGTACATAGTAATCAAACCTATACCAAACAATAAAATAATAAATGGTACGATTCCAATAATTACAATCTTTACAAGTCCTCTTGAATTATATGGATATAATGCCTTTTGGTCACCTACACGCTTACCATCAATCCAAATCACCTCTTTATTTCCAGTTATCTGGTTCATAATTTCCAAAAAGAACTTACGATTAGCGCCACTAGACTCATCATTTGCCTGGTCATTAAAAAATACATCAGAGGCAAACAATAAAATCCGTCCCTCATCTGGATTAGACGCACAGGACGCAATGCTAAATGGCCCTCCTACATCCTCATCTGACTGCTCACTAATATTCTCATAATCGCTAGCTTTTGAAAACGCAGTTCCACTAGTCATCAACAAATCTGTACTTATATACCCATTACCGCTTCCATTCGGTAATATACCCTTGCTTGTCATGGAATATATGGTAAATTCGTTATCCATAATATTCTTTGTATACTCTGTATCTTGAATACGAGGAAGCAGATAATATGGTGTATCATAAGCATAGTAGGATTCATCGCGCTCTACTACAACTCCAGATTGCACATCTAAGCCATATTCCTTCAAAAATGAATAAACGTTTGGCAAATCCTCATTCAATGTATCTAATACTACATACAGATTACCACCTCGTTCTAGAAACTTCTCCAATTCACCAATTTCATCTTCAGTATAATCTGTCTGCGGTGTGTATATCATAATATTCTGACAATCATCTGAAATGGTTTTTTCAAGCTTAGTCATCTCCGATGGCAAATCCAACTCTTCTATTTCATAATTGCTCAAGGACAGCATATTTTCAAAGTCGCTATTCAAATAACTTTCTGAATGACCAATGAGCATCGTCAATTCAATAAATTCTTCCGAATTGGTATAATAGATGGCACTAGTAAGTTGTTCTTCTAATTTTAAATATACCTCCTCAGAATTAGAAATCTTCTGAACGACATCATAATAATCCGCTGCATCCAAATATATATACCGGTCTCCGCATACCACAACCAAACTCGTTTCATTAACTTCATAATAACCAGCCAAATAAGCATTGAAAAAATCAATATCTGTAGATATGTCCTTATAATGAACAGTAATATTGTCATTTAAATCTTCATAGGCATTTAAAAATTCTACAAGTGTGGCATTGGCAATACTCTCTTCACCAATGTAATAAATATCCGTTGGCTTGTCTATCTTCCCAACAATCTCTTTTGTCTGGTCAGAAAACACCAACAATTGTTCTGCCGTAAAATCATATACCTTTGTATAGCGAAAAGCCACTCCACTCACAAAAACACTGGACAATACAACAAAAGCACCCATTCCAATCATTTTCCATACATTCTGTCGTCTGCATTCCAAAGCAATCCATGCAAGTAAAACAAACATTACTGTAAGGGCTAGAAGATATATGATATCCCCACTTCTCACAATTCCAGAAAACATATCATTCAATTTGTTATAGATAGAAACTTGACCAATGATATGATATGCTGTTCTTGATGTGGCAATCCCTTCTATAACTTTTCCCATCAAAATAAAAGCATATATCGCATAAGAAATTACCACCACTAATACCGTGTTCGTTGTCAAAGTAGATACAAACAAGCCAATTGCCAACAGCAACAATACAACCAATGAAAACCCAATATAAGCAGACAATAAACATCGCAAACTAATGGTGCCATACATCGATATTATAATGGGATAAATGACACTCCCCACAACTGGTACAAATGTAAAAACCACAGTTGCCAAAAACTTACCCATCAACACAGAAATAGACGAAACCGGTGCAGTGAACAGTAATTGGTCCGTTCCGTATTTGCGTTCTAACGCAAATAGTTTCATTGTGCAAAACGGAAGAATCACCACAATCACATAAAATACATATTGCAATACATGGTAGCCAAATTGAGTGCTATAGGTATCCATACAATTCATTGCAAAGAACACACCTGCCATAGCATAGAATAATGCGTAATACACATAAGCAAACACTGAGGTGTAGTAGTTTTTCAATTCTCTTTTCAAAATAGCCAACATCTACTCTTCCTCCTCATCGGTCATCTTAATGTATACTTCCTCCAAAGAAGATTCTATTTTCTCAATTCCGTAAACACTTAAACGTTTACCAACCAAATGTCCAATAATATTATCACGAATATCTTTGGCACTCTTGGTTGTAATCAAAAATTCATGCACACCAGCTTCCTTCTCGGTCACATACTGCAACTTTTTAACTGAATCATATGAATGAAGCACCTGTTCTATCATATCCATATCACCTTTTACAATCAAGCGATATTGATTGCTGTGCCCCCGTCGCTTTGCGCCCTTCGTAGAATCATTTAATATAATCTTTCCATCTTTTAACATCAAAATCATGTTGCATAGTTCTTCAATTTCTTTCAAAACATGAGAACTGATGATAACAATATGTTCTCCCTGCAACTCTTTAATCAATTCTCTTGTTCTCTTTGCTTCTGCAGGATCTAGACCAACTAATGGTTCATCTAAAATCAACACCTCAGGATTTCCAATCAGTGCCTGAGCAAAACCCACTCTTTGTTGCATACCCTTTGACAATTTCTTGATAAAATCATTGCGACGGTCAGACAAATTCATCTGTTCCATCACACGACACACTTCCGCTTTCTTATCCTTCACACCCTTAAGTTCTGCCACAAAAACAAGGTACTCAAACACCTTCATATCCTTGTAAACAGGCGGATGTTCTGGCAAATATCCAATTTTTCTTTTCGCTTCCTTAGGGTTGTTCCGCACATCCACCTCATTTATAATAATCTCTCCACTTGTAGGCTTTAAGTAACCCGTCAAAATATTCATGGTAGTAGTCTTACCCGCTCCATTAGCGCCTAACAAACCAACCATCATACCTTCTTGAATTTGAAACGAAATATCATCTAACACCATTCTCTTACCATAAGACATGGTAAGATTCTTCACTTCTATCATAACATCCTCCAAATCTTTCATAACGTATCCTTCATTCTATCCAAGCACTTTGTCCTTCTCTTTCATGATAACGTTATTCCTTGTATGTACACAGACATGTAAATTATACAATAATTTTCGTCAATATACAAACAATTCACCTAATTTTCACAGTATACATACAAGAAAAAAAGATATCTATAACAGATACCTTCTTTTCTTGAAATATTATATAACCTTTGCCCTAGGATGTGCTTTTTCATAAACCTCTTTAATCTTGGTGTTCATATTGGTTTTCACATAAATCTGCGTTGTAGAAATATCTGAATGACCAAGCATCTCCTGAACAGACTTCAAATCCGCACCATTGTTTACCAAATGCATTGCAAAAGAATGACGAATGGTATGCGGCGTGATGTCTTTTTTGATTCCTGCCTTCGCAGAATAATATTTGATAATCTTCCAAAAACCCTGTCTGGTCATTGGGGAACCCTGACAATTAGTAAACAGACATTCCTGATTATCTTTACACATAACTTCTCTAGCATTGTTTAAATAATTCTCCAATGCAGACTTCGTTTCGTTGGTAAACGGAATCACTCTCTCTTTATTACCATCACGGCACTGTAAGAAATTCATGGACAAATTGACATCCTTTACACGCAATCCAATCAATTCTGATACGCGAATGCCTGTTGCATACAAAAGTTCCAACATCGCTTTATCTCTGATTTCCTTTGGTGCAGAACCACTTGGCTGTTCCAACAAAAGATTAATCTCTTCGATGGTCAATATAACAGGTGCCTTCTTCTCAATCTTAGGTGGCTTTAAGGTCTCACTTGGATCCTCTGAAATAACCCCCTGTTTCAACAAATATAAGAAAAATGCTTTCACGGAAGCAATATTTCTAGAAACTGTAGCTGTTGACATACCCTGCTTTTCAATCATCAAAATATAGGAATTCAAATCTGTATTGGTAACCTCTCCAAATTTTTGAATGCCTGCATCTGTTAAGTAATTATTAAGCTTAACCAAATCCCTCTTATAAGATGCAATTGTATTCTTACTAGAGCGCTTCACATTTGTTAAATATTCCACGAACTCATCAATCTTTTGTAACATTCTCTAACCCCTTAATATAAAATCACTATCCCTATTATAATGTTTAATTTACATAAAATCAAACATTATTTTTCCGAAAAACCCTTGTATTTCAAGGCATAAAGCCATTTTCCACCAAATAAAGTATTTACATAATATTTTCATACTAGATATTGAAAAAAATAATTTAAAAAATTTTTTTGAAATTTCATCTCCCAGATTACTGCTATCAAAAACAACGAAAATATTACAACAATTTTAACAACCATTTCAATTTTAGTTACATTTCCATAATATTTTTGAGCAGAAGAAGCTGCATTCGCCCTCCACAGTCCAATCAAATAAATAATGAGAAAATATAGCATAAAATGTGGAAAAAAGCACGCCAATCCATATCCCAAACCACTGATTCCATATTTCAGTATCAGATTACATATAACTATTCCGTAATATGCACCAAAACTTCCACAAAACACAGTAGTTGCAACCGGATAGGAAGTCAATATCGTTAACAATACAAATATAAAGAGCTGAATAATCCTCTTTTTCATTATATGTATTATAATTTTCGATTCTGGTGCATTAAACAAAACCGCAACATCAAAATCCTCCAGACCAAAATTCAATAAATACTGATTTCCACACATAATGGCACTCAAAAAAACAAGGCTTCCTAGCATTACGCCCAATATTAACATTCCGTATGTATATAACATATAATTATTTGTTCTTTTTACCATACTCTCTTCTCCATTTATGACTCTTTTCATCCTCTAATACATAGACAACAATGCGAAAACACCTATATTACAAATTCTCAATTACCTATACTTATATGATTAAAAGGCAGAAAATATGTGACGGTTTTGGATTATACATAATTCCCATGTGATTTTCCATAAAGCAAAAAAGGAATAGGTACATTGTACCTATTCCTCTGACTTCGTATCAAAGCAACTGCTTTCAGTCTATTTCGCATAATCCGTTACACGGGACTCACGAATTAAATTAACCTTAATCTGACCTGGATATTCAAGCTCACTTTCGATTTGCTTTGAAATATCTCTTGCCATGAGTACCATGTCGGCATCATTAATCTGCTCTGGAACTACCATAATACGAATCTCTCTACCTGCCTGAATAGCAAAAGTTTTATCCACACCCTTGAATCCGTTAGCAATATCTTCCAACTTCTTCAATCTAGTGGTGTAAGTCTCCAATGTCTCACGTCTTGCACCCGGACGTGCGGCAGAAATTGCATCTGCTGCCTGTACGATACATGCAATCAATGATTCTGGTTCCACATCACCATGATGTGCTTCTACTGCATTGATAATCAACGCAGATTCCTTATATTTTCTACATAAGTCCACACCAATCTGAATATGAGAACCTTCCATCTCATGATCCACAGATTTACCAATATCATGTAAAAGACCAGCACGCTTAGCTAAGCGAACATCCACACCAATCTCAGCAGCCAACAAACCACATAATTGAGCTACCTCCATTGAATGCTTCAATGCGTTCTGTCCATAACTGGTTCTAAACTTCATCTTACCAAGTAAACGAATCAGTTCTGGATGAATTCCCTGAACACCAACCTCTAATGTGGCATTCTCTCCTTCTTCGCGCATCATCTGCTCGACTTCTTTCTGTGCTTTTTCAACCATCTCTTCAATCCTAGCCGGGTGAATTCTTCCATCCACAATCAACTTTTCAAGTGCAATTCTTGCCACTTCACGTCTTACCGGATCAAAGCTTGATAAGATAACCGCTTCCGGTGTATCATCAATAATCAAATCTACACCTGTCATAGTCTCCAACGTACGGATGTTACGTCCTTCACGACCAATAATGCGTCCCTTCATCTCATCATTTGGTAATTGTACTAAAGAAATAGTAGTCTCGGCAACATGATCAACAGCACACTTCTGAATTGCTGTCACCACGTATTCCTTTGCCTTCTTACTTGCTTCTTCTTTTGCTCTAGTCTCTAATTCTTTTACTAGAACTGCGGTTTCATGTTTAACTTCATCTTCAACAGTCTTTAATAAATACTCTTTTGCTTGTTCAGAGGTTAATCCAGAGATTCTCTCTAGTTCCTGTAATCTTTTTGCTTCAAGCTGTTCTACGTTCGCCTTCTGCTTTTCCAAATCCTGTTCTCTAGACGCAAGGTTTGCTTCTTTCTTCTCAATCGCCTCTGCTTTGCGGTCCAAATTCTCTTCGCGTGAAATCACACGCTTTTCCATTCTCTGAACCTCATTACGACGGTCTTTAATCTCTTTATCAAGATCATTCTTCGTCTTAATCGACTCTTCCTTTGCCTCTAGGAGAATCTCCTTTTTCTTAGCTTCAGCATTCTTCACAGCTTCATCTATAATCTCTCTCGCTCTGTCTTCTGCGTCAGAATTCTTCTTTTCTACTACATTCTTACGATATGTAAGCGAAAGAACCCATGAAACAATAACAGCTACGATTAAAATAATAGCAAAAATGATGATATACTGTATATCCACAGGAGCACCTCCTTATTAAGTTTTCTGTGCACTTGATATAAGTGCAACAGTTAAATTCTATCTTTTTTTGTACATTATGTCAAGCAAAAGTATCAGTAATCTTTAAATTTCTCTCTCTTTTAGATAAGACTCAATGAGAGACGCCGAAAATCCTTTTCCGTAGAAATAACGAAAAACCTTATTCCTTACGGAATAATCCTGCAAATTCTTGCCTCTGATATAGCGCTCAAACTGTATTGAAAAACTTTGTTCCTCTGAGTAATCATTCTGCGCAAAATAATCATCAATTACATCCTTAGCCAAACCTTTTGTCAACAAATCACAACACAGTTGTCGCTTACTTTTTCTTCCACCATAAGAATTTACATACATGCGAACGTATTCTGCATCATCCAGATATTGGTATTGCCTCAAAAAGAGAACAACCCTATCAATAACATCATCTGGGTATTCATTTCTTTGCAATTTCTCTTTCATCATACGGATAGAAAGTGGTCTTCTTTCTAACAAATAAAGCGCGCGTTCTCTCGCGCGCTTATATATAAGATTATCAATAATATCACGAATCACATCACTGTCAATATCCGCCCATTCTGTGATGTGATATTGTTTTAATTCTGTACCATAGAGGGAGAAAAGATATTCCTCATCGCCATATACACGATAGCACTTCCCTTTGCCCTCTTCTATCTTTGTAACCTGCATTCTATTCTTCCTCATCTGCTACTGAAGTCGGCATAGTAACTGCATCTTCTGCACCATTGGCAACACCTGCTGCAATTCGTACCTTCTGCTCCACTTCCTGTGCAATGTCCGGATTGTCCTGAAGAAAAATCTTGGTATTCTCTCTACCCTGTCCAATTTTCTCTCCGTTGTATGAGAACCATGCACCTGCTTTGTTGATGATATTCTCCTTCACTGCCAGGTCTAAAATATCACCTTCCTTGGAAATACCCTTACCAAACATAATATCAAATTCAGCCTCTTTAAAAGGTGGTGCAACCTTGTTCTTTACAACCTTCACCCTTGTACGGTTACCAATCACTTCCCCATTCTGCTTAAGAGTTTCAATACGTCTAACATCCAAACGCACCGAAGAATAGAACTTTAACGCTCTACCACCGGTTGTGGTTTCTGGATTACCAAACATAACACCAACCTTCTCACGTAACTGGTTGATAAAGATAACAACACAATTGGACTTACTAATTACTGCTGTTAACTTTCTCAATGCCTGTGACATAAGACGTGCCTGTAAACCGACATGAGTATCACCCATCTCACCATCAATCTCAGCTCTTGGAACCAACGCAGCAACCGAATCTACTATAATCACGTCTACCGCACCCGAGCGAACCATGGTTTCCGTAATCTCTAACGCCTGTTCTCCGTTGTCCGGTTGCGAAATATATAAATTGTTAATATCAACACCAATATTCGCCGCATACACTGGATCTAATGCATGCTCTGCATCAATAAAGCCTGCAATACCACCATTCTTCTGCACTTCAGCAACCACATGTAACGCAACCGTTGTCTTTCCACTGGATTCCGGACCATACACTTCGATAATTCTTCCTTTCGGAACACCTCCAATTCCCAATGCCAAATCTAAACTTAAGGAACCGGTAGGAATTGCCTCCACATTCATACTAGCTGCTGTATCTCCAAGCTTCATTACAGTTCCTTTACCAAACTGCTTTTCAATATTCGCCAATGCGGCATCTAACGCTCTTAACTTATCTTCATTCGCCATTCTTCCATACCTCCATGAACATTTGTTCGTTTTTTAGATAATAATACATATTACATAAATTGTCAACATTAAAATCGAATGTATTTTCGATTTTTTAATAATTGGCCCTCCTTATGTTCATCATATAATACGAACATGACAAACTATGGCACACCACAAAATATTTATAAAAATTATTTTGAAAATTCTTATAAACAGTACATAAAACTATATAATTTCTAATTGGGAAAATAATAAGATATCTTGTAAAATGATGGATTTAGTTTATCATTTTCTTTACAGTTTGTAAATATTGATTTAAAATTATCCTTATATTTTAAATACAAACGCCCATGGATATTACCAAATATAATCATAAAGTGAGGATACAATGAAGCACGTAGGCATTATTACAGAATATAATCCGTTTCACAACGGACATGCATATCAACTACAAAAAGTACAAGAGCTTTTTCCGGATAAACAACGCATAGTAATCATGAGTGGTAACTATGTACAGCGGGGAGAACCTGCCATATTCAACAAATATCTTCGAACCGAATGTGCATTGACAAGTGGTGCGAATATTGTATTTGAACTGCCCTTGCTTGGTGCACTTTCTAGTGCGGAGCACTTTGCCGCCACAGCAGTTCTCTCACTCCATAAAACTGGTGTTGTAGATACTCTCTGCTTTGGTGCAGAAACCAATGACATCAATGCACTTACACAAATTGCTGATATATTTGTATCAGAACCACCGAAATATAAAGAAGCTTTACAAACCAACTTAAAAACCGGCATTTCTTTTCCAAAAGCTCGAGCAAAAGCATTGGCTACATGCCTAGAAAACTGTTCTTATTGGGAAGAGTTGATAAACCAACCCAACAACATATTAGCAATTGAATATTTGAAAACAATAAAAAAGTATCAATTGGGTATAACACCTATCATTATCAAAAGAGTAGGCAATGGTTACCACAATCCGAATTTGGACTGTATGTTCAGTTCTGCTTCTGCCATTCGCAAGCACATGGTAACAGATACGAAAGTCTGGGAATCATTTATTCCCGAAACAGCAAAGTGTCTCCTCTCCCAATCTGAATACACAAAGCCAATATTCGTATCTGATTTTTATAACTACTTACAATATGCTATTTGGCAAAACGCATCTAACCTTGACCACTTTCATGAAGTATCTAAGGACTTGGCAAACCGCATCACAAACATCACACAGTATCCGATGACACACGACGCTTTGCTTGATTTGATAAGAAACAAAAATTACACAAACACACGTCTGCAAAGAGCTTTGTTGAATATTATTTTAGGAATTACCAAAGAGGAACTCAATTTGCACAGAAATATGCATTACACGCCTTATCTGAGACTTTTGGGATTTGCCCCAAATGCCAGTTCCATTCTAAAAGACATGAAGAAACAAAGCACAATTCCTGTTATTAACAAGGTAGCCCATGCAGACAAAATACTTTCGAAAACTAGCTACGATTTATTTCAAAAGGAATTGTACCGCAACCGCCTGTATGAACAGGTTTTTTATAACAAATACGGCATATCCGTTCCTACAGAACAGGAGCATACCGTCATAATTTCAGAATAATGCCATACATTATACAAAGACCATTTGGAACAGACGTAATGAAGCAATCCATATTAATGATGATTCTTTTAATACTCTTATTGATATTCAATGATGCTGTAATTGCCGGTGCACAAAATGGTCTTCTTTTGTGGTATCAAACTCTAATCCCTTCTCTTTTACCATTTATCCTAGTCACAAATGCTCTGTCTGAAATGAATACTTATCAGCAAATTGCCAGCCGCTTTTCTATGAAAAACATCGGCAGATTTTATGAACTTCTCGCTGTTGTTATGGGGAATCTCTGCGGTTATCCAATCGGTGCCAAGATAATAAATGATTTCACTATGAGTCAATGTCTTTCCCCAAAACGGGCAAATGAACTTCTCGCTATGGCTAGTCAGGCAAGCCCTATGTTTTTGATTGGTTATGTATTCCGCCACTTTTTAGAAGAAAAACTTCCTTTGGTCATATTCTTAACTGCAATCTATTTGCCTGTATGTGTATACTATTTTCTATTTCGCACCTTTTCTAAAAACCAGTCTTCTGGTCTAGTAAAACACTACATGAAAAAAATTCCCTTTCGAGATACGTTTATGCATTCCGTAGAAATCATGGTGACTATTGGAGTATATGTGATTCTATTCTCCATTTTACTCTCCATCCTGCTTCCTCTTTGCAGTAACCATTTTGTAAAGCTTCCTCTCTTCTTTTTAGAGATAACTACTGGAATAAAGCTTATTAGCGATACTTCGTACAACGAATCCGTTCAAATTGCTTTACTCTGCGCCTTATCTTCCTTCGGTGGACTTTGTAGTGCATACCAAATTAAAGGGGTATTGCAATACAAAAATGCAGAAATAAAAAGATACCTGATAGATAAATGCATTCTATCCTCAGGTACCTTTTTCATTGTGTATCTATATTGTATATATGCTTTATAACACTATTAGTACTTTTTCTCCATAGTATAATCATCAATCACACCCATAGACTTACCCGCTGGAGCTGCGGTTACAGACTCCATAGACTGTGTGGTAATTTCAAATGCATCCTCTACCGATGCACTTTCCTCTACCATGCTTCTCCCCACTCTAGGTCCACGCTTCACACGACCCTCCATCGGTGGAACTTCTCTCGCCTGTTCGCCGTTCGCTCTGTATACCGTCTTATCCACTTTGGCTGCCGCCGCTGTTTCTACCGTCTTTGCCACTGTTTCCTGTGCTGTATTCGGGGTCTGAACCACTGGCATACGCTTCTTAACAATCTTCTTTGTAACTTTCTTCGTCTCATCACTAGTAACCGTCTCATTGGTTGCAGCAATCTCCCTCTTTACTTCCTCCACTGGAATTGCTACTGTAGGTGCACTATCCACCTCAGCTTTTTCTGATACGGATGGCGCACTTGTTCTCGTCTTTTCCTGTACTGGAGCTTTTACTGGAACATTAGGCTCTAATGGAGTTTCATTTGGTACAACCTTTTCACCAGAAGCAATAAAATCAGGGATTGTAACATTTGCCTTTGCAGGTTCTTCTTTTGCACTCACTGCACGCTTCATCTTCTGTACCATGCTTGTCTTACTTCTACCAGATGCCTGTTCTGACTTGTCCTCCGTACTTGTCTTGAACTGTGGTGCACGCTGTATACTGTTCGGATCACCTGTAAATCCAACAATTTGTCTCTGAACCTCTTCTAAATTCGCATTTGCCACCATATACTCATTATTCAGTGCACCAATTAAATTCTCATAATTCGCTCGTTCTGCTTCCATAGTTGCAAACATATAGTCACGTAGACCTGTCATAATATCATTAGTATATTGCATAGAACCTAAGCGAATCTCATTTGCCTCAGCTGTTGCCTGGGCAAGAATTTCATTAGCCTGTGCACGAGCCATCTCAACAGTCTCATAAGCCTGCTGATTTGCCATATTCATAATTTCAGTCTCGGAAACCATCTGGTTTGCCTGAGCAGTGGTCTGTGCCAAAAGCGCATCTGCTTTCTTTCTTGCCTCCATCAAAATAGCTTCTTTGTTACGCATAATTTTCTTGCATCTTTCGATTTCTGCAGGAATCTTTATCTTCAAATCATCAAACAACTCATCAAACTCATCTCTTGGCACAACAATCTTGTTAGAAGACAATGCCGAGGTCTTACAGCTATTTAAAAAATCTTCAATTTCATTCATTACATCTTCGATACTCTTCTTTGACATTTCTTTTCCTTCCTTTCACATCTTTGGTTTCCTAATTATCTAAAACGATTTTCTAACCTTTGAGCCACAAACGCTGGTACAAAATCAGATACATCTGTACCATAGCTTGCATACTCTCTGACAATGCTAGAACTTAGATAAGCATATTCAATGCTGGTTGTCAGAAACACCGTATCAATCGTCTCTTTACTAACCTTGCGATTACTCTGAGCAATCTGTAATTCATACTCAAAGTCTGTCACTGCTCGCAGACCTCGCACAATGACGGAAATATCATTGTCCTTCATGTAGTCAATCAACAAACCACCGAAACTGATTATCTTAACATTATCAAATTCCTTCGTGGTTTCCATGAGCATTTCCATTCGTTCCTCTGTAGAAAACAATGGATTCTTGGCACTATTATTCAATACACCTACAATCACCTCATCAAACATAGCAGATGAACGCTTAATGATATCAATATGACCAAAGGTGACCGGGTCAAAGCTCCCCGGATAAATTGCTCTACTCAATACTTCATCCTCGATTCTTATAGTTTTTCCAGAAAAATATGTTTGTTGGTTTTATATATTTTTTCTTTCACTAAATGAAACCCTACCAAATCTGCATCTTCCAAAAATGTCTCCAAGTCCGCTTCCACTATCACAAGTGCATTCTCTTTCAACAAATCGCAAAATGACGGATGTCGCAAAATTTCTTTTTCTAGCCCTTTACCATAGGGCGGATCCATAAAAACAACATGAAACTTTTCTCTTCCCTGCAGCATAGTGATTGCAGAAAGTGCTGTACAAACCATCACATCTGCCTGTCCATCCAACTTGGTATAACGCAGATTATCCCGTATAATTCCTGCAGCATTGCGACTTTGTTCCACAAAGCATGCATGTCTTGCCCCACGGCTTAACGCTTCAATTCCAATTCCTCCGCTGCCACTAAACAAATCTAAAAAATTCACGTCGTAGATATCATCCTGTATCATATTAAACAAGGTTTCCTTGATTCTGTCTGTGGTGGGTCTGGTGTCCATCCCCGTCGGTGTCTTTAGTTGAAGTCTCTTGGCTTTACCAGCAATCACTCTCATGTTATAACTCCTACTTTATTTTATAAAAAAACGTCAATTTGTCAATACTATGAACTGTATTCCCATATATTTACGCACTGTCTGCAGTAATATATTCAAGATACGTTCAATATAGTATCTCAAGTAATCATTTGCTGTAATGCTCCAAATACCACTTGCCCGAATCCGAAAAATCACCTTCGCTAAATCCACTGGTCTTCGAAACATTTGCTTTTAAGAAAGAAGAGGTCTCGTCCTTATTTCCCAAACTCCAGGCAAAGCAACTCAAGTGATACCTGTCAATCAAATCCATCCATTTCTCACCCTCATCATAATTCAAAGCACCATTACCAGACGCCTCAGAAATATTACTCTCACTGACAATAACAGGTAATCCATTTCCAATTGCTGTCTCCACCTTACTACGAATATTTCCCTGATGTGTCGCCGCATAAAAATGTACTGCGTACACAATATTTTTCTGTCCCTGAATCGGATTATTCGACGCAACATCCACATCCTGTGACCAGTTCGGCGTTCCCACAATAATCAATGCATCCTTGTCGTTGGTACGAATCACAGGAATCACTTCCTCCGCATAGGACTTGACACTCTCCCATGTAGTACCTCCATTTGGTTCATTACAAATTTCATAAAGCACATTATCATAATCCGCATACTTCTTAGACATTTTTTCAAAAAACTGAATTGCAGAATCCTTATGTACATTCGGGTCCTTATCATTTAATATATGCCAATCAATAATGACATACATACCAAGCTCTGTACAAGCCTGCACACCTTTATCAATGGTAGCTTCCAAATTTGCCTGACTGCCACCTTCACAATATCCGTTGTAATCCACCGTGTACATTGCCAAGCGGATTGCATTCACGCCATATTTTGACAAATCAGAAAATGCTTCCTTATTCACATATTCTGGAAACCAGTTAATACCGTGGGTAGAAACCCCCTGCAACTGAAAAATATCTCCATTCTTATCCACAATATTGGTGCCTTCAACCGACAAAGCGCCATGGTTAGCCACCGGAGTTCCGGAGATATCCTTTGTTGCAACCTTCTTATCCGAAGTTTCCTTGTCAACAGGTTCTGTTGTGGTATCTTTTGCATCATTTGTTACTTCCGTATTCTCAGTCTTTGCTGTTGGGCTTTCATTCTCGCCCAATGCGTACTGATTCCCCCCAATCTCCAACACTGCTTTGTCAGCACTAAATGATTCCGGAGTTGCAAGAATGAATCCAATTGGAATCTCCGCACCAGATACTACTTCCTTGTTATAATCCACTGGAGTAATAATAAGCTTATCTCCGCTAATCTCATACTCTCCATTCCATCCATTATCCAGCTTAGAACCTTGCGGCACATCAATGGTGATTTTCCAATCGGAACCATTCACATCTGAATGATTCTTGATAATGCAATCATATTGAATATAAACCATATCTCCGCTTTCCCAACTGTTATTACTCGCTAACGTAAAGGTATAATCCCCTGTATTGGCAATAGCCTTTGAGGAATTCGCTTCTGAAGAACCTATTTCGTCTATCTGCTCTGTAGCATTCCCATCTTCCGATGTAATCTCTGTCTGCGTAGTAGCATTTTCTTCCTTCTTGCCACATCCAATCACGCTTACCATCATGATACCAATCAAACCAATTAAAATTAAAAATTTATGTATTTTATAATTCATTTTATTCCTCCGTACATTTAATAAAATTACATACTTCATTAGTATAACTAATTTTTCTATTTTTTTCAATTCTTGAAAAGACTTTCTAGTCTATTTTTTTTAGTTTTTCAAATACTATTCTTACAACATAGTTATTTCCATAAACACAATGTAAATTGTATCGGCGAAATATATTATGTTGTTTCAAATAGACACGTCAGGAAAAAGGAGGCAAACATTATGAGTAGACAGACAAAAAAGGATGCGCAGAGTGCATTAAACAGATTTAAGTATGAGGTAGCAAACGAAATCGGTGTACCTTTAAAAGAGGGTTACAATGGTGACCTTACTTCCCGTGAAAACGGTTCTGTGGGTGGATACATGGTTAAGAAAATGATTGAAGCTCAAGAACGTGCCATGAGCGGAAAGTAATCTGTTTGATTCTTCCTAAAAACTCTAAGTTCGCTTTTCGAAAATTACATTTTCGATGAAGCAAAGAAATTCTACAAAACAGAATTTCTGTAGCAAAAGTGCTCACCAGTGGATTCTTCATCTATGACAGACAAAATCCATACTGATGAGCACTTTTAATTGAAACAAGGTATCACTGCTATTCTATAATTGCACATGATTAAAATCACTAATAGCAACCAGTTCTTCAAGGGGATACCCAGTCCGTTCTAGATAATCTACCGCTTCATTGGCTATTTTCAGCACATCTGCATTGTTGTAGATATCTCCCATCTGAAATAGCATATCTCCACTTTGTCTCACCCCAAAGAAATCTCCTGGTCCACGAAGCTTCAAATCTTCATTGGCAATGCAAAAACCATCATTAGAGGTATTCAGAATATTCAGACGTTCTAACGCATCTTTTCTCTCGGTTCCACAAAGCATAATACAATACGACTGTGCATCTCCTCGACCCACTCGGCCTCTTAACTGATGAAGCTGTGCCAAACCAAATTTCTCTGCATTCTCAATCATCATAACTGTGGCATTGGGATTGTTGATTCCAACCTCAATTACAGTTGTGGAAACCAAAATATCAATCTTTTTCTCCGCAAATTCATGCATAATCCGATTCTTTTCCTCTGGAGACATCTTGCCATGAAGATACGAAATATGAACCTCCTTCGGAAATACATCCAGTAAGCTTTCCTGATATTCCACCACGTTCTCCGCTTCCACATTCTCACTGGCTTCTACCATGGGACAAATAATGTATATCTGATGTCCTGCATGAATCTGCTCCTGCATAAATTTGTAAGCAGTGGGGCGATACTTCGGTCCCACCACACAATTCTTAATTGGCAATCGATTCGCTGGCATATCCTTCATCACAGATATATCCAAATCACCATACATAATAATGGCCAATGTTCTTGGAATCGGAGTAGCACTCATAACAAGCACATGTGGTTCATTTCCCTTTTCCGAAAGCAAAGCTCTTTGCCTTACACCAAAGCGGTGTTGTTCATCCGTAATAACCAATGCTAGATTGTGATACACCACCTTTTCCTGTATCAACGCGTGAGTTCCAATTAAAACATCAATCTCTCCCTTTGCCAAAGCGTCATATATCCTTCTCTTTTCTGAAAGCTTAGTAGAGCCAACCAACAACTCGACTCTCACACCATACGGCTTCAAATCCTTTTTCACGCCCTCGTAATGCTGCGCTGCCAACACTTCTGTTGGTGCCATAAATGCTGCCTGATAACCATTCTTAACGGTAGCTAGTAATGCAATCTCCGCAACCGCAGTCTTACCAGAACCAACATCACCCTGTATCAGACGGTTCATAACAGTACTTCCTGTCATGTCCTTTTGAATCTCAGAAACCGCATTCTTTTGACCATCTGTCAACTCAAATGGTAATTCATCAATAAATGCATCTGCATTCTTCCAATTCTTAATGACAAAATGATTCTGCGCTTTCACAGTCCGCTCACGCAACATTCTCATGTGCAGAATAAACCAAAAGAACTCGTCAAATACCAGACGCTCTCTGCAAGCTAACACCTCATCAAAATTCTCCGGAAAATGAGACCCCTGTATTGCATATTCCAACGGCATTAAGCCGAACTCCTCCTGCACCTTCTCCGGTACTTTATCCTCTAACTGCGAAACCAATGGTAATGCTGCATGAATTGCTTTCGTTATCACTTTATTGCTAAGACCCTCTGTTAACGGATATACCGGTTGCAACGAAGACAGCTTCTCCGCATACTGTGCATCCGTATAGTACTCTGGATGCTCCATCACCCGCTGATGATTGCGAATAGATATAGTACCAACAAAATAATAGGTCTGTCCGATATGAAATACCTGTTTCAAAAACGGAGAATTAAACCATGTAAGCTTCACTGCTCCAGTTCCATCCTTCACCATACAAGTAACAATCATAAGACTTCGAATCTTCTTCACATCCACATAAGATTGTATGGTTGCTTTAATGGTAACTCGTGTCCCAATCTCAGCCTGCTCAATATCCACTGGTTCATCGTAACTTAAATATGTCCTTGGATATAGTCTTAACAAATCATCTATCGTATGCACTTTTAACTTTTCAAACAAAACAGCTGTTTTGGGACCTATCCCTTTCAAACTGTCAATTCTGTCAGTGATATTCATATATACCTCCACACGAACGCGCAAGAACATTTGTTCTAATGTGATTATACGTTATTATTATAATTTGTCAACCGTTAAGTGAACGTTAAGTGAATTTAAGCCCAACATAACAACTAACCAATGAATAAATCAAAGAAAAGGAAGGTCTATATTTTCATAAAACAACTTTCAACAATACACATAAAAATGCATTACACTTTTCTATAAGCGTAATGCATTTTTACTACAAATATCTATTCGACTGATAAAATATAATAATATATTGGCTGTCCGCCATAATTAAACTCTACATCGCAATCTGGATAAGTCTCCTCCACATAATCCGCAAATTCCTGCGCATCCTCTTCCTTCACATCTGCACCATAGTAAATGCTAATCAATTCGGAATCCTCATCTGTCATAGCTGCTAATAGTTCCTTGGTAGTTGTATCCAAATCCTTAGATACCGCCTTGATTCCAACATCATCAATACCCATGATATCGCCGGCATTAATCTCCTTGCCATCAATGCTGGTATCACGAACAGCATAGGTAACCTGACCTGTCTTAACATTGCCCATCTCCGCTGTCATATTGGCAAGATTCTCCTCGCCCTTCTTATTCGGATCAAAAGCAATCAAGGATGCAACACCTTGTGGTGCTGTCTTAGATGGAACAACGATAATCTCCTTATCCTCTGTCAAATCCTGTGCTTGGTTCGCAGCTAAAATAATATTCTTGTTATTCGGCAAAATGTAAATCGTATTAGCATTCACCTTGTCAATAGCATTCAACATATCCTCGGTACTTGGATTCATCGTCTGACCACCCTCAATTAAGTAATCCACACCTAAATCCTTGAAAATATCATTCATACCTTCACCGACAGATACAGCGATAAATCCGTATTCTTTACGTTTCTCTTCCGTTGGCTCTTCTTTTGTTTCCTTAGCAGCCTTTCTCTCTGCTGCCTGAGTTGCGGCCATTGCTTCCGCTTCCATGATAACCTTTTCTCTATGTTCCTCGCGCATGTTATCTACCTTCATGCTAGTCAAAGAACCATAGGTAAGTCCGCGCTCAAATGCAAGACCTGGGTGATTGGTGTGAACATGAACCTTCACAATCTCATCATCAGAAACCACAACCAAAGAATCACCAATGGATTCCAAATATGACTTAAACTCCTCCTCAATCTTCATATTATACTCTTTCTCAAGCATAATAATAAATTCTGTACAATAGCCATACTTGATATGCGAAGTATCAATCTCCTTACGGTCAATTCCTGCCGCATTCGTTGTCTTAAGTCCAGATGCATCTGGAGCCGTCTTACTTTCACTTCCGCTTGCATCATAACCATTGGAAAAGTCATAAGTAACCTTTCCGGAAAGTGCCTCAAATGCACCTTCTAAAATGGTCATAAGACCTTCACCGCCAGAATCCACCACACCTGCTTCCTTTAACACAGGTAACATGTCCGGCGTCTTATCTAATACTTCTCTACCATATATTAATACCGCTTCAATGTACTCCAAAAATTCTTTCTTAGACTTTCCTAGTTCAGTCGCTTTATCAGCCATTCCCTTAGCAACTGTAAGAATCGTACCTTCCTTCGGCTTCATAACTGCTTTGTATGCCGTTGCAACTGCTCTGTTAAATGCATTGGCAATATCCTCATTCGTTACTTCTGTCTTACCTTCTAATTCTTTACAAAAACCACGAATTAATTGAGATAAAATAACACCCGAGTTACCTCTTGCACCACGCAGTGAACCGGTAGACATTGCCTTTGTCACATTAACAAAGGTTGGTTCTGTAATTGTTGCAACCTCTTTTGCTGCTGCTGTAATGGTAAGTGTCATATTGGTTCCGGTATCACCATCCGGTACTGGAAATACATTCAATTCATTAATGTATTCTTTCTTTTCTTCAATTTTCTTAGCACCTGACAAAAATGCATACTGAAGACTTTTTGCATCAAATTCCATAACTTGACCTTGACCTCCTAATCAATCACTCGCACGCCTTCAACAAATACATTGATTGTCTGAACCTGCATGCCGGTAAATTCTTCTACCTTATAACGAACTGTTGACATCAAATTCTCTGCCACAGTAGAAATGCTTACGCCATACGCCACAATAATATGAAAATCAATTACAATCGAATTATCTTCTCCTATAATTACATTCACACCTTTTGACACACTATCGCCCCGAAGAAGCTTTACCAATCCATCCTTCATATTGACAGTCGCCATACCTACAATACCAAAACATTCAATTGCAGAAAGTCCAGCAAACTGTGCAATCACTTCACTTTCAATGACAACTTCGCCATTGCCTGTTTCCACTTCTATTCTCATATAAAGCCCTCCTTATTCGACCCTTTAACAAATTCTTATCTGCATCTTGTGTCATTACGAACTTACACTACAGACAGTTATATATAATATTGCCCGTAATAGACACGAGTATTCTATCCACACCATGTCCATTCTTGCTAATCATACCATTCCTAACAACCTTGTGCAAGCATAAATCAAAAAAAGCATTATTTTTTAAAATTAGTGCTTGCATTCTTATATTAGTTCTGTTAAAATTGACGTGTTGCAAACCGATAGGTTAATATATTCAAGGAGGTGCAAGTCATGGCAAAGTGTTCAGTATGTGATAAAGCTGCTCATTTCGGAATTAAGGTGAGCCATTCTCATAGAAGATCTAACAAGATGTGGAAATCAAACATTAAGAAGGTTAAGGCAAATGTTAACGGTACACCAAAGAGAATTTATGTTTGTACTTCATGCTTAAGATCTGGTAAAGTTGAAAGAGCTTAATAGTAAGACAAGAAAGAGAACCGAAAGGTTCTCTTTTTTGATTCATTAACACCTACAAAACAATACATAGGAAATCACTAGTGTAATCACAATCACAGCAAAATTCCAAAATCCCGTCAATAAAAAATCTGTTATCATTCCCAAACTAAACCAAAAGAAAGCAAAACCCCATACCCGCTTCATAAATGCTCCTATCTCCAGTATCACTTATAAAACAGTATATTCAAGCCTTGCTTACTTTGTGACGACTATTTTAAAATTATATCCATATCGCTGGCACAGTTCATCTTATGTGCGCATCACTTATTTCTGTTATCTATTTTTCATCTGCTTCTGCAACAATATTGGTAACTGCTACTTCCACTTCCTCTGTAACAATGTCCTTTTCATCCTTCTTTTGGAAACGTTCAATCAAATCTGGAACCATATCAAGTACCTTTGTAACTGTATCCTGATTCTTAACATTTACAAGTCGAATCTGTCCATCACGAATCACCAATACGGCACTTGGTGTCATCTTACCACCCATTCCACCAGCTCCATTGTTCTTGTCTGTTCCTGAAAATGCACCTGCTGCCACGCCGAAGCTTACATCTACTAATGGTAAAATAATAGTGTCTCCAATTGTTGTAGGCTCGCCTACCACTGTCTTTGTTGATAAGAACTTATCCATTCCTTGAAATAAAGAACCTACCGTTGTGTTAAAATCATTTGCCATTTTATTTCCCTCCTACGCTTCTATTATAGTTTGTACTTTCTTTACTACTTTTATAAGATTTTTATTAAGCATAACCTTAATTACCAACTTTATAATCGGAAACAGACAAAACTTACCCTTTCCTTTCAAATCTCCCTCAAAGCAAGCCTGTTCAAAATCAGGTTCGATTTGTAAGAATGCATCATAAAATGATAAAAACATTGCAATGACACCTAATACCTGTCCAGTGGAAGCTGGGTCACTCAATCCAAAATGAACATAACCCTCTAGTTTCTTTGGCTTTATCACCCTCCACAACATTTTCACATATGCGATGGCATCCTTCCTCGCCTTATCAAATCGCTTAGACTGATAAACCTTCAACAGTTGCTCCCTCTTTTCATTGAGAGACTTTAACTTTTGTATTATCTGAAACACCTTATTCTTAATCGCTTGTATCTTATTCCGAATTGCCGTTATCTTTTCAGTAAGCACTTGCTTAAATGACACACTCGGTTTCCTCTTCTTCTTTTTCTCATCAGCATCATCACTTGTCACATCCACCCCATCCTTTGGTTCAACACGACTATCAGTATGAACATTCATGTTCTGTTTTGTTAAGACATTCTCTTCATTCGGCTTCGGACCTTCAAATTCGATCACATCTTGAGCCAGCACAACACCTTTTGACTCCTTCTCTTTCGAATACTTATCTGCTGTACTTTCCTCCTCTTTTGAGAAAAATTTCTGACCAATCCATGAAATCTTTGCGTCTGTATTGGTCATAACGACTCCGCCAAACATACGAACCACATATTCCAATGCTCCATTGTGATATGCCACCGTCACCTTTAATAAAATAGGAGCCCATTTAACTAAAACATCTCCATCCGGCTTCTCCTTATATGCACCTGAAAATTCATAACGAATTGGTGCAAATAACACAATACCCAATATGAAAATCAACAACAGTACAATAACCAGAAGAATGATTCCGATTATTTTCAATATGGATAAAATCATCTACTCACCTTAAAATACTCTCTTATAGGAATATTCCCATCAACACATCCCACATCCTTGATAATCTGCTCAATGATGCCAAATGCTTCTTCTCTACCAGACGCCAGGCCCACCACCAAAACCTCTGTTTTCATATTCTGATAATAGTCTTGCAAAAGCTCCGGATACCAATAGACCTCTAATATCCCATCCTTGCCTAATGGTAACGTCACCAAAAACAAATCAAGCTTTGGGGATTTGCGTTTTATCTTTTTCTTGTAAATCGAAAGTTTTATATCCGAAATCCCATCCCTATATAATTGTTCATGAATTCGGATAGTCATATTGTTCACCTGCTTTTGTCGTCTACTCTTCGTCCATCATATCCTCTAATATCTTTGCACACGCCATCAGTTCACCTGCATTGCTACAGTGGTTCAAACTATATTCAATATAGTCCTTTACTTCCTGTTGTGAGTTAAATAACACTGGCATGCTAGAAAACATAGCCGCCATAACTGCACGATTCACTTCTTTGGAATGATTTCCAAAAAACTCACTAAGTATACTAATAAGCTCATCTCTCTTTGCTGTCACATATTCCATGTCGGCAACATCATCGGATACTTCATCCTTATCTAAATCCACAAACAAGCTATCGGAAGAAAGCTTAGAAATCCGAATCAGACTATTAAATATCTTGTCTGACATAATCCACATAATAGTATCTGCATGTTCCTTCGTAATCTCTGCAAGAACACTCTCAAACCGCATAATCTCTTCGCCCAAATCTTCCTGCACACCAACAATCTGCTCTAAGCCTTCATCTACCTCATCTGGAATACTTCCTTCTGAAATAAATGCATCATGTAAGCCCTTAAGCATATTCACACAGACAGCAACTTCCTTTGCTTCATTCTTCTGGTATGGCAACGCCAATAAAGCTGCATACAAATCATTGACAATTTCCATCACCAAAAGATAATTACTTACAAGCTCTGTCAAATAATCCGTTGTAACCGCAAACTGCGCCATAGTTTCCTGATAACTTTCCAAATCTATCATCTTATAATCCATGCTTTGTAACAAGCTTACAAAAGAATAGATTGCCGGATAAGCCGTTTCAAACCCTTGCGGAATCTCTAGCAGTGTGGTGGACTTCAACATGTCAACAAAATCATCCACTGCTGACTTATCAGAACCATTATATATATTCAAGGTATTTGTCAAATAATCAAAAAACCGATTCTTCGTCATACGAATTGGAAGTTGTCCAGTAACCATTTGAATTTTACTATTAACCACCATCTTGTCATTGTCACTAAACAAATACTGGAATACCTTTGCCGCAAGCTCTGTCTCCTCTACAGCGAAACTTTCTCCGGTCACATTATACTCAATGCGGTTTAACACATACTCGTATATCTGCAATGCATCTGTATACGCGGTAAGAACTGTCATCTTATCTGTCATATCATTACGCAGGTCATGCAACTTCTCAATCAGCACTGAATAGTCTTCCCGTAGGTCATCATTTAAAATTGTCTGAAACAATATGGTATGTAACTCATTCACCACACCGGACAAATATTCATCCTTACTGACACCATTTGTCTCATCTTCAATTTCTTTGATTGTATAATAGTTCAACACCAAATGAATCAAACTGTATTCATATGTGGAACTGATGTAAGATCCAGCATATGCCGGCAAATTCATCTCCAAATCTTTTCCCTGTAATATATCTCTAATAACTTTTTTATCTTCTTTCTTCATTGTTACTTCCTCTTACTTCTATCGGATGCATCCTACTATTATTCGATTGTGCAATCCTTACTTCTTATGTTCATGGGTGAATAAATGATTCTGACAATACTCATAATTACCATTGCATCGCGAACAATAACGGAACTCTAAACTTGGATTATCCTCTTCTGTCTGTCCACAAATTGCACACTTATGTCTGGTAAGTATCTGCGTCTGTCGAACCTCTCGCTTATATTGCTTCTTCCTCTTTCTATGAGCTGGAGATATTGCCCCCTTACCCTTTACTAAAATATAGAATAAAATATAATTCAGTATAGATACAATGATAGCGACCATACCGGCATAATATCCAATCAAACCATAAATTAAAATATCATAAATGATATATGCAATGTACAAATATCCTAACCACTTAATCCGAATAGGAATGATAAAATACAATAAAACCTGTCTATCCGGGAACATAAATGCATATGCAAGATACATACTCATACACAGATAGTAGGTTGATGTATTGGAATAGGTCGTAAAGAAAGCTGCCATCTCTTCCATACCAAGCAGTTTCAACACGATATAGGTAAGCATAATTCCAGTAGCAGTAAACACAATACCCGACACAATGTAAAGTGTATAGAAAAAATCACCTAATACATTTTCAAGGGTTCGTCCCACATGAAAGTAGAACATAATGGTAATAATCACAAAAATACTAATCTGATCTGGTGGCATAAAAATCCATGTAATCAGTCTCCACACCTGTCCCTGTAAAACTAACTCAGGGTTCAAATTAATCATAGACACCGCATCCGGTTGAAACTGAATACAATAGCCAATAACAAAAAATACAATCAATATAATTGTAAGATTCGGAATTGCAAACTTACCATATTTGCGTTCTAACTTCGTCAAAAAACTCATACTTCATCATCCTTCATTCTAATATTAGAGCTTGTACAAATCACAAAAACTCTTACCCACTCATATAAGCCCCGGCAACATCCGTGGACGTGAACCTTTCATTCACACCCACGCATTACCGTTCAGACAACATTAGTCCATGTCGTCCTCATAATCCTCAAACATGTCATCCTCATCTCTTGGCTGAATTAAAGGAACTCTAAGAATCATTCCTTCTGGTAATTCTACCTCGAAAAGCATAGGATTCCATCTCGCCAACTCTTCAAACTCCATTCCAAATGCTTCCAAAACACGTTGTATCGTGTCACCTTCATTTACCACATAGGTTCTCTCTGGTCTTGAAGGCATGGTTGGTATACAGAGTTCATCTCCTATTTGTAAATTATAGACATTTACATAAGGATTCAATCGCATGATATCAAATAACTTTACATCATATTGCTTTGCCAGCTTATACAAAGTATCGCCGGCTTTTACTACATGTATCTGCCCACGACATGGCATCATAGGTCTTCTTTCATCTTGACTATAGAAATTAGGTGTATCCATACTAATAAACCTTAATTGACTTTTTACTAGTATATGACACTCAACATCAAATGTTACTCGTCATTACCTTCTGATGACACCTCTTCTGTAACACCTTCGCTAGATTCACTGGTATCATTGGTACCTTCTCTTACCGTAGCTTCTCCCGTTGTCGTCTCAGCATTAATTCCTGTATCCGTTGCAATCTTCTCAGGTACAACTACGATGGAATACGTATCACCTTGGAATTCATCCTCATAGTATTCTCTATAATTCACGGTATATTCTTTCTTGTCCTTTACGATATACACAATGGATTTCGTTACGGATTCCCCTTCCTTTAGCGTGAAAATGTTATCCATAAACTCTTCCTGGTTCACATCTGCTTTTCCATAACCGGTAATTACGCTTTCCGACTTATTTCCTTCATAATCCAAGATAAAATCGGTAATGCTCATAGGAATATCTTCCTCATAAGTATTCTCAATCGTAAGGGTTACAACAAGATAGGTTTCTCCTTCGTTTGCCTGATATAATGCATCCACAAACTGAAATGTATCATATTGCTTTGCACTCTCTACTGTGACATCAAAAAATGCCGTCTCCATGTTTTCGCCTATCTCTCCTGGAATCACGCCACCATAGCTTCTTCCATCCTCGGCAACCTTGGAACCATACTTATCTGCCCGATTCCCACAAGCAGTAAATGCTACACAACAGCACAAAGCTATGGCAATCATAGTTATCCTTTGTCTCAAACTAGTAATCTTTCTAATCATCTCAGTCTCCAAATCTAACAAAAATATTGTATCATTCCCGGTCCTAGAGAATCTGTAGGTCTTGCTACGAAACCATGTTTCTCATAGAACTGCTCTCTTCCTTTTGCACACATAAGACACAGCATCATCTGGGTATTATCTATGCGAAGCTCCTTCACATAATCCACTAGATGGGAAAGAATCATGGCACCAACACCCTTTTGTTGATATTCCGGCGACACAATCAAATCCTGTACATAACAAATCACTGCACCGTCACCTACCAATCTTCCCATTCCAACTAGCTGACCATTCTCGTAAGCACCAATCACATACAAACTATGGATTAATGCCTTCTGTGCCTGTTCTTCTTTTAATGCTATCCAGCCCACACTGTTACGAATCGCTAGATAATCTTGTACATCAATACAATTTTTCTCAATCGTTATCATTATTATAATCTCACCGGTACATCTTTATCCCTGAGATATTGTTTTAAATCAACAATCTCCAATTCTTTATAATGAAATAAAGAAGCGGCTAAAGCTGCATCCGCCTTCCCCTCAGTTAATGCATCATAGAAATGTTCCTTCGTTCCTGCACCACCAGAAGCAATCACTGGAATGGAAACATTTTCACTAATCATCTTAGTAAGCTCAATATCATAGCCGGCCTTTGTACCATCGCAATCCATACTGGTAAGCAAAATCTCTCCTGCCCCCATCTTCTCTGCTTTCATTGCCCATTCTATAGCATCTAAGCCCACATCAATTCTTCCGCCATTCTTATATACGTTCCAACCGGAACCATCAGAACGGCGCTTTGCGTCAATAGCAACTACTACACACTGGCTACCAAACTTATCTGCTGCATCACTGATAAGGTCTGGTGTGTTAATCGCCGAAGAGTTAATGGAAATCTTATCCGCACCCTCACGAAGAATCACCTTAAAATCTTCCACGGTACGAATACCACCACCTACAGTAAACGGAATAAATACCGTCTCCGCAACTCTTCTTACCATATCAATTACAATATTTCTAGCATCAGAGGAAGCTGTGATATCCAAAAACACCAACTCATCCGCTCCCGCCTTATCATATGCCTTTGCCACTTCAACTGGGTCACCTGCATCTCTTAAATTTACAAAATTGATTCCCTTCACCACACGTCCGCCTGTCACATCAAGACACGGAATAATTCTCTTTGTATGCATATCAACAATCCTCCTTCATCGGAGATGATAAAGATACGAAATTCTCCAAAATCTTCAATCCCACTGTACTACTCTTTTCGGGATGGAACTGACAAGCAAAAATGTTGTCTTTCTCCACACTTGCATGAATTAGAGTGGAATAATAAGTAGTCGCCGCAACCTCTTCTTCACAAGTAGCCTTCAAATAATAAGAATGCACAAAATACACATATGGATTGGTAGCAATCCCCTGAAACAAGGTTGCCCCCTCCTTGACATCCAACGAGTTCCATCCCATATGCGGTATCTTTAATCCTGGAGCATCCGGAATGCGATTGATGGTTCCTTTCAATAATCCAAGTCCAGTTACTCCTGGGGTCTCATCACTACCTTCGTATAACAACTGCAAACCAAGACAGATACCTAAAAACGGAATCTTTTTATCCACCACATCATAAATCACTTTATCTAGCTGATACTCCCGAAGCTTACGCATAGCATCTCCAAAGCTACCAACACCAGGTAATATCACCTTATCACTCGCTATAATCTCATCGCGGTCTCTAGTAATCTTTGCTTCCTGACCAAGATATGCCAAAGCCTTTTCCACACTTTTGATATTACCCGCATCATAATCTAGTATTGCTATCATTCTTCCACTTCCTCTTTCTGTTCTTTCGGTACAGCCGCATCTACAGATTGGGGCTGCTCTGCACCCTGTCCAGCTTCTGAACTACCTTCAACATCCATACTCATACTAGAAAGTACACCTATATTCTCATTCACCTTACCTTGAATAAACTGAACATATTCATAGTCCTCTAGTGCATTCACCTGCTGTGCCTGCTCCAAAGTAATACCAAACTGGTCATTTAACACCCGCTTAATCTGGTTAAAGGAATAATCCAAATCACTGGTAATTCCAAGCTCCTCTGCTTCTTCGTAATGTTCTTCATACTTGGCGACACCTCGAAGCAGTGAATCTAATGCTTTTTCATAACGACCAAGCTGAATATTGTTAAGATAGGATTCATAAAGCCGCTCTACATACATAACAGTATAAATACGGTCCTTTAAATCCTCATCCTTTTCCTTCACCTCAACACCAACGATTTCATCATACGCCTTTCTATATTTCTGATTGGCAAAATAGTTAGTTGCTTTCTCTATTGCCTGCGAATAGTTAAAATTATTGCTCGCTAAATAGAACAAGAACGTTCCGCCTAAAAAGAGCGTGAAGATAAAAAGCACCATTGGCTTGTTCAATTTCTTCTCATTGGCAGCCTCTGCTAGTTCTTCCGCCTTAAGTTGCGCTTTGCGCTGAGCCTTTAATATCCTCTTATCCTGTGCCTCTTTTTGCTTTATCTTGTTCTTGGCATTTTTCTCTTCTTTCGCAGTCTTTGCCTTCTCTTCCTTTGCCGCCTTTGCCGCCTGTTTCTTGGCTTTCTTTGCTTCCTTCTTCGCCTCAATCTCCGCTAACTCTTCCTCCGAAAGCTCATCATCCTCATCCGGCTCACCAAACAGAAGCTCCATAAAGCCTTTTTTCTTGCTCGATTTATCCGTTGGTAATTCCTCAATATCATCCAAAGAAAGGGTATCTGATAACACATTTAAATCTTCGTTACTCTGTACGTTGGCAAAACCATCTGTCTGTGCAACATTGGCTCCACTTGTTCCATCTGACAAATCATCCAAGTCTAATAAGGACAACAAATCATCTAAGTCATCGCTGTCACTCAACGACAACTCGCTATCACTTTCTGTATTACCACCATCCTGCAAAGAAGTATCACTTACCGAATCGGCTGAATCCAAATTTCCGAATTCGCCAAACTCTTCTAATGCTGACAATAAATCCAACGTGTCATCGGAAGAATCTTCCGTCTCCTGCCTCGTCTCTTTATCATCAGACTGAGACATTTCAGGCATATCGTCTATCTTGGCATCCACATTATCGGATGTTGGTTGAGATGGCAACTCCTCAGATGGTAACTCTGAATCCTCTAATAAGCTATCCAAAAAACTATCAGCATCAAATGAGTCCTCATTCAAATCTGCTTTTTGCTCTGGAATCATTTCAGCAGATGTATCAAAATCATCTTCCAAAGGAGCAGTATCCTGCTGCTTGGCAGACACCTCTTCCTCTATCGGCGTATTCTCCGAATCAAAAAGATTACCAATATCCAAATCCCCTTCAAAGTCCTTTAGCAAATCATCCAAATCATCTGTTTCGATATCATCTAATTTGGTAACATCCAAATCATTGAAATCAATGTCAGAAAAATCCAAATCACCAATATCCAAATCCGCTAAATGATCTAACTGATCTAATTCATCCATCTGTTCTTCTGAAAATTGGACATCCTGTTCACTATGTAAATCAATAGCATCTAACTCTAAATCCATATTGAAAAGTTCTTCGTCAGAAATCAGTTGTTGCTCTTGAAATTGACGTTTTTCTCTGCGTATCTGATTATCTAATTCATCTTCAATTTTATGGTCAATCTCTTTGTCTAATGAAACCTCGTTCAAGAGACTGTCAAGATAATTCTCATCCATAAAGACACCTCGTATTTTCAAATTACTAGCAAGTAAACGCGCTAATCGCATTGTATCATACCTTTTAGATTTTAACAAGAAACAACGCCTATATCCTTCCATTTATTTTATTTAGCCTTTTTGTTAGTACTTGCTTTTTAAATACATTTATTATATAGTGTAGATATCGATTTTAACAAAGGAGGTTTTTTCGCATGAAGTCTACATTATATGTTGAATATCAGGAAAAGCAGATGGAGGAAAAGGCTTTAATCGCTAAGGCGAAGAAAGTTTGGACAGCAACTGGCAAGAAGGCTGCTGAATTGAAATCCCTTCAGTTATATGTAAAACCTGAAGAAAACATGGTATACTGTGTATTCAATGATGACATCACGGGTGAATTCCCATTAGACTAATTAGTATCGACTGCTAATTACATAGTATCAAAAAATGAGTAGGCGATGCCTACTCATTTTTGTTATTTCGTCTATTCCATAGAAACAATCAAATTATCAATGCACTGTACCAATTGTCCAATCTCTGGTTTCGAAATCTGAGCATCTGCTCCTAAACGTTCACCCTTACGCTTCATATCATCATTAATTAAGGATGAAAATATGATAACCGGTATATGTTTCAACGCTTCATCACTTCGAACCAAACGAATCAAACGGTGTCCATCCATCTGCGGCATCTCAATATCTGTAATAATACACTTGGCACCATAGTCCACACCATTGTTCTTCTTAAGCTGCTGTAACTTATCCCATGCTTCTTGACCATTCGCAAAAATACTCAAATTCGTATATCCTGCCTGTGTTAATGCATCCGTTACCAACTTCTGTAGCATCGGCGAATCCTCAGCAAAAACAATTGGAATATTGTTACGTTCACGCTCACCCAACTGACGAATCTGGGACATCTTGATACTTGTCTCTGGACAAATCTCTTCCACAATTCGTTCAAAGTCTAATACAATAATCAGAGACTCCAACTTCTTAATAATACCGGTTGCAATTCCAACTCCCGGTGCATTCACGGTAGCGTCCGGTTTCACAATATCCTGCCATGAAACACGATGAATACCAAGTACCTGCTCCACATCAAATGCAATGTTCAAATTATTGAAATTTGTAACAATCAACATATCACTACGTCTGTCTGTTTTCTCCGAAAAACCAAGTGCTTTTACCAAATTAATTACTGTGATAATTGTATCACGTGGCATAAAAATACCTTCAATACAAGGATGAGAATTTGGAATTGGCGTAATCTCTGTCATAGAAAGAATCTCTCTTACCTTTGCCACATTGATACCATAATGATTACCTGCAATTGTAAATTCCAAAACCTCTAATTCATTCGTTCCACTTTCCAATAAAATATTTGTATCCATACTAAGTCCCCCTTATTGTAAAATCTTAATTACATTCTCTGTGTTATTGTATGTAACATATAAATCCATGGTCTGCAACTCCTGCTGCATATTGTCAGAAATCTGAAATACCAAAACCGCTTCCTGTGCAGTTCCTGACTCCACATTGGTTTCCAATGTTCCCAAATCATCCATCAAAATGGTTAACATAGGCTTCGCAGCCTTAGTACCGTTACACACAACACGATAATCTAATTCTTTGTCTAGTAACGAAACACTCACAACCCCATCAGTGGTATTGACAACATCAAATCGAACCACCAACAACTGATACCCTTCCGACGCTTCTAAGAAAATGAATTCTCCCTGCTCGTCCGTTGCTGGATATTTGTCTGTAATCGTATAGTCGCGATACGTAATATCTACTCCCACAAGTCCTGCAATGACACCGATGTTACTCTCCGTACCAATATCCGTTGCCTCAGCAGTTCCGGTGCCTTCATCTTCACCCTCTGTAGCTTGTGGAGCTTGCTCATCACCGCTCTCTGTTGTGGACTGCTCCATAGTAGTTTCTTCTGTGTCTGCTTCTTCCGTAATCTGTTCCTGAGTTTCATCCCCTGTATTCTCTTGCATCTCTTCTGTTGCCATCTCTTGTGCCTTTTCATTCCCTGCTTCAATACGATCCTTGTAATTAAGATCATGCTTAAGCAAAACATCGGCTGCATACTCAGCAATCAGTTGTGTTTCCTCATCTGTCAAATCCACCACCTGACTGCAACCACACAACAATGCTACACATAAGCTAATGACACACAGAGCCAAACCTTTCTTTTTCATATCTGACCCTCTTACTTGTAATAACAAAAATACACTACAACCATTCTACCATGAATTTGTGCTTTCTTCAAGATTTTTCATTCACCAAGTGTTCTTTTGACAACTCCAATTCAAAATAGAAAACCACACCATTTTCTGCGTTAAAGGCACCATATCTTCTACCATGCAATTTCATGGTTGCGGCAACAATAGATAATCCAATTCCACTACCTCCATATTCTCTTGTTCTTGCCTTATCAACCTTATAAAATTTGATCCAGATTTTCTCTAATTCGTCTTCTGGTATGAATTCACCTTCGTTATAGACCTGTACCCGCAACAAATTGTCTCTGATATCCGCATTAACACAAACGTTCTTCCCTTCTGCCGTATGATAAATTGCATTTACCAGATAGTTACGATACACCTCTTCAATCATGAATTCATCTGCCCATACGTTAATTGGATATTGACACAAAAATTGCAAATTCACTCGATTCTGCTGTAAAAGGATATCCACAGACGAATTAACATTACGCATCAACTCCACCACATCAAACCGCTCAAAATTAATCTTATCTGTACCAAACTCCAATTCGTTCAACGCCAATAGCTTCTTAACCATGACATTCATACGATCCGCCTCATCCATAATAACTTCACAGTAAAAATCCCTGCTTTCCGGATCATCCGAAATATTCTCCTTTAATCCTTCGGCATATCCTTGAATCAATGCAATTGGCGTCTTTAATTCATGAGATACGTGGGATAAAAACTCTTTTCGCATCTCGTCAATCTGCGTCTTTTCTTCAATATCCTGCATAAGCTTTGCATTGGCAGTCTTCAATTCCGATATGGTAGTTTCAAGTTCTTTGGACATAGCGTTAATACTAGCCCCCAACTCCCCAATCTCATCATTGGAGTGAGTCTGCACTTTTGCATCAAAGTCCAACCGTGCCATTCTTTTCGCCGCAACCGCCATCTGATGAATCGGTCTCACATATGAGCTACTCACAAAAAACATGGCTGTACAACCACCAAGAATAGCAAAAAAACCTACATAGAGATACAGTTTCATAGTAGTGGCAACACTTTCATTAAATCGCACCACCGATGAGCGGAGCGCAATCAAACTACCATCGTCCAACACGCCTACCAAATCATAAAAATCTGAATTCAATTTCTTATCATGATTCTGATGGAAAATCCAGAAACCCTGCTGCTGTCCCTGCAAAATCTCCCCTAAATCCTGTTCATTCTGTCCCTCTAGCAAAGTTGCAATAGACTGCATGCTATCCCACATTTCACTCTCTTCATTGATGTTACTATATATCTTGTTATCCTTACTCAGCACAAAAATGTTAATCTCACCATTGGCTGCCAATCGGGATAATTGCTCTGTCACTTGAACATCATTGATATTCTCCTGCGAAAAAATGAAATTTACATCCTCGTACATATTAATCATGCGATATTTTAACTCACTTAAGAAAAAGGTCTTCACAAACAACTGTGTGACAAGCAAAGAACCGAACACTGTGAAAGCCATAATAACCATTAAAAACATTGTCAACTTAAAACGCAAGGACGTTTTACATTTACTAATCATACTATTCCTCTTCTACACTAAACTTGTATCCCATACCCCAAATGGTCTTAATATAATCTCCGCAGTCACCAAGCTTGCTACGAAGCTTCTTTACATGCGTATCAATCGTTCTCGCATCGCCAAAATAATCATAATTCCATACGTTGTTAAGAATCTTCTCTCTAGAAAGTGCGACACCCTGATTCACCACAAAGTAATTCAGCAATTCAAACTCCTTGAAGCTTAACTCAACATTTTTTCCATTCACTTTAACAGTGTGTGCTGCGATATCTAATTGGATATCGCCTGCCACTATCAATTCCTCCATAGATGCACCTGCCGTCCTTCGAAGAATTGCTTCCACTCTTGCCACCAAAATCTTAGGGCTAAATGGTTTTGAAATATATTCATCTACACCTAGTTCAAATCCCAGTAATTCGTCCCTCTCATCTGACTTTGCTGTCAGCATAATAATAGGTACTTGTGATAAAGCTCTTATTTCTTTACAAGTCTGCCATCCATCCATCTTCGGCATCATAACGTCCAAAATAATAAGTGCTATCTCTTTGTCTTCTACAAAAATATCTACTGCTTCATCTCCATTAGATGCCTCTAGCACACTGTAACCTTTTCTTGTCAAAAAATCTTTAACTAGCTTTCGCATTCTGCTCTCATCATCGACAACCAAAATCTTAACCGTATTCATACAAACCTCCTCTGAAATGTCCATACAATAAATCATACACAAATGATATCAAATATGTCTTACAATAAATGAAAGAAAGAGACAGGTAATTTCTGTCTCTTTGTATTCACACATAATTACCTTACACTAGTATACACCTAAAATATGTAAGAAATGTGACCTATTCATCTTTATTCATCTTCAACTCTTCTTCTTTTTCACGAATGGCTTGCTCTCGCCGATTCAACTCTTCTTCCCACGTAGAATACTTGTTAATTATCTTGTTCTCTGTATTCACATAGCCTACATTCGGATTCACTGCCACAATAATGAACATTCCAACAATAACAAACAACAAAGCCACAATCGTAATCGTCATTCTCGTCTTAATCACCATCAAACTTTGCAGCTTAGATTCCAACTTGGTTTGATTCAATTGGGACACCTTGTCGTATTCCATACGTTTCGGAAGTACTACATCCGGCAATTCCTGCTCTCTGTAACCATACTGTTCCATCAACTGGTGACGCAACTCAAACAGAAAACCATATCCTAACATTGTGTGGAACATATCCCGTTCCACTAATTTGCAATACAATTCGTAGGTGGTCTTCCCGTCCTGTCCACGAATCCGCTTGCGAATCGCTTCAATATTCACTAATTCTTTCTGCGCAATCTGTGCTTCTTTGTAACTTGGGAATACAAATCCTTCTACAATTAACGTTTCTTTATCCATATTCTCATCCTCTACTATCACCCTCAGAACAAACCCATTGGCTTTTCTGTCAAGTGGAGCTGGCGGGAATCGAACCCGCGTCCGAAGACTCTTCCATTATGGCATCTCCCATTACAGTCGATTTATGAACATTCCCTCAGGTCACCGCCAACCGACAGGCTGTAACCCTTAGTAGCTTCATGAATCTTTTACTGTGTCAAAGCTTTCACAGCAAAGTGCCCCACTAGTTTGATGCCCTATCCCAAGCCATGGGTTAACTTAGGTAGGACAGCTGCCATTAGGCAGCGTACGCTAACTTATTGTCTGCGTTTATATTTAATTCCAAGTTTTTAGATGGTCCTGGTCCATCAATGGCTTCCACAATTTCTAAATCCCCGTCGAAACCAGTACAACCCCTGATTCTATATCAGATTGTCTGACTTAAACAAAGACTATTGTCTTGTTATTCTTCTACTGCATCTTCAATTGCATCTTCAATTACGTCTTCAATTTCAGTCGTTGCTTCTGTTGTGCTTTCTGTAGCATCCTCTTTATCACCAGAATACAATGACGAAATCTCTTCCGCATAATTATCCTGAATGTATGTGCCTACATAAGACTCTAGCGTTGCATCGCCAACAAACTTCGGCATATTTCTATAAATGCTGATGCCTGCTGGTATTCCGAAAATTGCACCAACAACCAACGCTGTAGCTATACACTTAACTGCAAATTTCATCTTGCGCTTCTTCTCAATCTCCTTGCGATGAATCTTTTCATATTTTCTCTTGTCTATCTTTGCCTGACTCATAACTTCCTCCCGCAATGTATCTCATGTAATTCGTAAGACAATGTTATCATTATCTTATCTCCATTTGTCATCATACCACAATTCCACGAAAAATAAAATGAATTTTTGGTGAAACCTATCTCATATTGCGAATCTTGAATTCCTTTTCCGCTTCTCGCTTCATGTCCTTCTTTGCAATATCATTTCGCTTGTCGTACAACTTCTTACCTCTAGCAAGACCAATTTCTATCTTAACAAGACTATCTTTAAAATATACCCGCAATGGCACAATGGTATACCCCTTCATCTTTGCCTGCCCCATGATTTTGTTGATTTCATACTTGTGAAGCAATAACTTTCTCGGACGAAGTGGATCCTTATTAAAAATATTACCCTTTTCATAAGGAGAAATATGCATCTGCCTTATATAGACCTCACCATTCTCCACAGAGACAAATGCTTCCTTGATGCTACACTGTCCCATACGCAACGACTTTACTTCCGTTCCGTGTAAGGCAATTCCAGCCTCAAATTTCTCATCAATAAAATAGTCAAAGTATGCCTTTTTGTTGTTCGCAATTAGTCTTTCCCCTTTTTGTTTCGGCATATCATCCCTCTTTTCTTACAGAACTTCTAAATGTTCCCTTTCCAATTGTAACTCTTCGTTGTAATCATATTACATATTCGTGTATCGGTCAATGAGTTCTTTTTCATCATAGGAAACCTCCATTATTTCCGGTTGTACCACTTCAAAATCAATGGTTCGCATCAGCTTATCCACGTGTACCACCTTAACCTGCACCTTCTGTCCCATAGCATAGCTTTGTCCGGTATCTTTACCAACAATTGACATATTTTCCTCTTGAAAAATGTAGAAATCATCTGGAATACTAGCAATGCGTACCATACCCTCTACCGTATTCGGTAATTCCACATAAAAACCATAACCGGTTACTCCGGATATAATTCCCTCATACGTCTTTCCAATACGCTTACTCATATATTGTACCTTCTTAAGCTTCTCCACTTCCCGTTCTGCTTCCTGTGCTCTTCTCTCGTTCTGAGAATTGGAATCTGCCACTTGACCCAATATACCACTATAGTGTGACAACCTCTTCTCATCCAACCTCCCCTGCAAGTTCTCCTTAATAATTCTATGAATCTGCAAATCAGGATAACGTCGAATCGGCGATGTAAAATGACAATAATATTTGGTTGCCAATCCAAAATGACCACTGCAATCCGTAGAATATTTTGCCTGTTGCATGGTTCGAAGAGTCATCCGGCTGATAAAACCTTCCTCTGGTGTTCCTTCTATTCGTTTTAGTAGTTTTTGAAATTCCTTTGGATGAATACTGTCAGTGGATGCTTTAAAATAATACCCAAAATTGGCTATCATAGCACTTAGCTTCTGCACTTTTTCTTCATCTGGTGTACCATGCGTTCTATATTCAAAAGGAATCTCCTGCCAGAAATAATCCTCCGCTATGGTTTCATTTGCCATAAGCATAAAATCTTCTATTATCTTATGCGCTGCATTTCTGTCATAAGGCCCAATTTCTACCGGTTCTCCCTCGGCAGTCAGCAATATCTTAGACTCAGGAAAATCAAAATCAATAGAACCTCTTTTCATACGTTTGGTACGCAATATATTCGAAAGTTCGTGCATATCTGTAAAATAATCGACGTAATCCTTATATTCATCAAGAATAGCTTCCCCTGAAATCTCACTTCCGTCATTTAACCGTAGCTGTATATCCTGTATACTTAGGTCAACCGATTCCTTTGTGATTACATTTACTTTTTCTTTGTAATTCACTCCATCATAAATGGTACCACACCGAATGGCATTGACTTTCAAAATAGCATCCACCTGGTTATAGCTCATTCTTCGGTCTACATGAATAATCGTTTCAGCAATTTGATGTCCTGTCACCTTACCACTGTAATCGATATCCATAATGCAAGACAACGCCAAGCGATCCTCTCCTGCATTCAGAGAACAGATTCCGTTTGACAATTTGTGCGGTAGCATTGGAATCACCCGGTCTACCAGATACACACTGGTTCCCCGCTTCAATGCTTCCTTATCTAAAGGGGAATGCTCTCTCACATAATGGGTCACATCTGCAATATGAACGCCTAACCGAAAGCCATCCGTACTTCTAGTCAGAGTAATGGCATCATCTAAATCCTTGGCATCTTCACCATCAATGGTGACAGTTTTCCAATCTCTTAAATCCAGTCTCTCATCCGCTTCTGATTCCGTCACGCTATCTGGTATTCTCTCTAAAGAATCCATCACATTTTCCGGAAACTCCGTAGGAAGATTAAATGCACGGGCAATCGACAAAATGTCTGTTCCTGGATCATTTACATGACCGAGAATCTCTATCACCTTTCCCTCCGGCTTATGTTGCTTATCCCCAAAACGAGTCAGCTTTACAACCACCTTATGTCCGGTGACTGCTCCCATGCTGTCCTTCTTCGATATAAATATGTCATCCGAAATCTTTTGGTTATCTGGAATCACGAATCCGAAACTCTTATTCTTTTGATAATAGCCCACGATTTCCGAATTGCCGCGTTCTATAACCCTTACAATTTCCGCTTCTTTTCTTCTTCCCTGTGGCGCATTGATTATTTTAATCATTACTTTATCATTATGCAATGCACCGTTGGTTAAATATTCCGATATAAAGTAGTCTTCTTCCTCACCTTCTACTGTCACAAAACCAAACCCTTTGGCATGTCCGGTGAACGTGCCAATCTTTGTCACCTCAGAAAGAGACTTATATTTTCCTCTCTTTGTAAGTAAAACCTTTCCTTCTTTTACTAGTTCTGCCAACAATCCACGAAATTCTTCTCTTTCCTCCTGTGGGATTTGTAACAAAAAAGCAAGTTCCTTTTGCTTCAACGGCTTATAATGCTTATCATTTATCACTTGTAGCAATCGCTTCTTTTTTTCTGCATAGTTTGACACACTCTCACCTCCGACTTATAAATAAAGAAAGGTGCTACATATGTAGCACCCTTACGTCTTAATTCATTAACTTAGAACTTATCAATAAAGCCAATCCCAAGAAGAGAATAATGCATATCGTAGTAAGAAGGACTTTCTTATCACGACCCTTATTCTTACTCCAATAAGTTTCTCCTGCCGGCGAACCTGCAAGACTACCCAAACCATTATCCTTTGCTTCCTGCATTAAAACTAATACGATTGTTGCTATACATATTAAAATAAATACTATTGTAAGTGCTGTCTTCACAAATAACACCTCCTATTCCAAAAACTCACTATTCGGTATTCTATCACAATGTTTTCATAAAGACAAGCACAATTTGAAGAATTTTACAACATAGCAATCTGCTCTCATCCAGTGAGAGAATTATCGAAATGCGTAGTTAGACACCTTGCCAAGTTCCTCTTCTATTTTCAACAAACGATTATATTTTGCAGTTCGGTCACTTCTACAAGGGGCACCGGTCTTAATCTGTCCTGAACCTACTGCTACCGCCAAATCTGCAATGAAAGTATCCTCGGTCTCACCGGAACGATGACTGATAATTGTTTTATAGCCTGCATTTTTTGCCATCTCAATGGCATTCATGGTTTCAGTCAATGTTCCAATCTGATTAAACTTAATCAAAATAGCATTGGCAATCTTTTCTCTGATGCCATCCGAAAGTCTCACAGTGTTGGTGACAAACAAATCATCTCCCACTAACTGTATTCGTTCGCCCAATCGATAAGTAAGAAGCTTCCATCCTTTCATATCATTTTCATTCAAACCGTCCTCAATAGAGAAGATCGGATAACGATCCACCAAGCCTTCGTAATACTGTACCATTTCCTCTGCATTTCGAAACACTTCTTTTCCTGCCATTTTACTTTCTCCTGGGAAGTAGTACAAATCTGCATGTTCATCGTACAATTCTGATGCTGCTGCATCCAATGCAATCTTAATATCCGTTCCTGCCTTATAACCTGCCGCATCGATAGCTTCCATAATTAGGTCAAGCACTTCATAGGTGGTAGCCAAATCCGGAGCAAAACCACCTTCATCACCAACGCCGGTGGAAAGCCCTTTTCCCTTTAACACTTTCTTCAAATGATGATATACCTCACAAGCCATTTCCATTGCATGAGCAAATGTTTCCGCACCCACCGGTGCAATCATAAATTCCTGCAAATCCACCGTATTATCTGCATGCTTTCCGCCATTTAATATATTCATCATAGGAATCGGCAACACCTTTGCGTTAACACCGCCCAAATACCGATAAAGCGGTAATCCTAAAGCGTTGGCTGCTGCATTTGCGCAGGCAAGAGATACACCAAGAATCGCATTAGCACCCAGTTTTCTCTTATTGTCCGTTCCATCTGCTTTAATGAGAAGCGCATCTATCTTCGCTTGTTCTAAAACATTCATACCGATAATCTTATCTGCAATCCGTGTATTCACATTGGTAACTGCCTGTTCTACACCATTTCCCATATGACGTTCATCCCCATCTCGCAACTCATGTGCCTCATACTGTCCCGTGGATGCTCCACTTGGCACCGCTGCACTTCCGCAAATTCCGTCCTTTAGTGTAACTGTTACTTCTAACGTCGGATTCGCTCTAGAATCCAATATCTCAATTGCATGTACGTCCAAAATTTCATATTCTTTCATGAATAACACCTTCCTGTATATTTACTTTTATGGAAAGTATACCCTTTCACACATAGTTCATACACGAAAATGAAACTATTTTTTAGGACAGGATACAAAGAGATTCGTCATCCTTCACTATGATAAAACATTCAAAAAGGAGTTTTTGCTCCGATAAGTCACCTCATCTTTCAAAAACTCCTCTTATTCACTATATGCACTTATGTGTTACAGTAACTATTCAAAGTCTCAGCCAAAAATGCTTAATTCTAAATGTTACCTATTATTTTACAATCAAGCTCTTACCAGTCATCTCAGCTGGCTGTGGAAGCTCCATAATATCTAACAAAGTAGGAGCGATGTCTGCAAGGCATCCACCCTCACGAAGCTTCACATCACCATAGTTTACTAAAATAAATGGTACTGGATTGGTTGTATGAGCTGTATGTGGCTCACCTGTCTCATAATCTACCATCTTCTCTGCGTTACCATGGTCAGCACAGATAAACAATACACCATCTACTTTCTTAACTGCTTCTACAGCAGAACCAACACAAGCATCAATGCGCTCAACTGCCGCAACCGCTGCAGGAATTACACCAGTATGACCTACCATATCCGGATTAGCGAAATTGATAATGATTACATCATACTCACCGCTTGTAATGGCTGCATCTAACTTCTCACCAACCTCTGGTGCGCTCATTTCTGGCTGTAAATCATACGTAGCAACCGCTGGAGACTTAACTAATGTTCTTGCCTCATCCTTGTTAGGCTCCTCTACACCGCCGTTAAAGAAGAAGGTAACATGGGCGTACTTCTCTGTCTCTGCAAGACGTAACTGCTTCTTGCCCATCTTTGCGAGATACTCACCAAATGTATTCTCAATAGACTGCTTCTTAAATGCAACAATCTTGTTACCAATTGACTCATCATAATCCTTAAAGCATACATAAGTAAGTGGCATACGGCCATTCTTTCTCTCAAAACCATCAAATGCATCATCACAAAATGCTCTTGTAATCTCTCTTGCACGGTCTGGACGGAAGTTATAGAAAATTACAGAATCGTTAGGCTTAACTGTTGCAACCGGCTTGTCACCATCCATAATTACAGTTGGAAGAACAAACTCATCTGTCACTTCCTTCTCATAGGAATCTGCCATTGCCTGTACAGGGTCTGTAGCCTTCTCACCTTCGCCATATACCAAAGCTGCATAAGCCTTCTCTACACGGTCCCAACGATTATCTCTATCCATTGCGTAGTAACGGCCTGATAAGGAAGCAACCTTACCAACACCGATTTCTTCCATCTTAGCTACTAACTCAGCAACATAGTCCTTACCAGAAGCTGGAGGTGTATCACGACCATCCAAAAATGGGTGAACATATACATCGCTAAAGCCCTGCTTCTTACATAATTCCAAAATTCCATATACATGGGTATTGTGGCTATGTACACCACCATCGGATAACAAACCCCACAAATGTAAGTCAGAACCATTCTTCTTACAGTTCTCAATCGCCTCTAGCATTGCTTCGTTGTCAAAGAAATCTCCATCTTCAATTGCTTTTGTAATTGAGGTCAAATCCTGATAAATAATACGTCCTGCACCAATATTCATATGACCAACCTCTGAGTTACCCATCTGTCCGTCCGGAAGACCAACTGCAAGTCCTGAAGCATTACCAGGAACAAATGGACATTCTGCCATAAGCTTATCCATAACAGGGGTATTTGCCATTGCAATGGCGTTACCCTCTGTCTTCTCATTCAATCCATAACCATCAAGTACCATTAAAACTACTGGTTTCTTACTCATAATACATCTCCTTTTTATATGTTTGTTTGGAATATGCACCAACTGACATATTCAAAAAAAATTTCTAACATCTGTTTTATCTACCTGGTTGAGAAGAGTAGAATGAAAACAGTCCTTACATAGTTTATCATATTCAAATGATTTTGCAAGGAAACTATGCAAGAAAAACTTTGGTTTTTTTAACAATGTACATTATTGAGGAAAAATATCATTACGAAAGCTTCTCCTTCAATAAATGAACTACCTCTCGAATGGTCATCCCCTCTGTGTAAACTGTAATATCCGCATACTGCTCATATAAAGGCTTTCGTTCTTCATACAACTCTGCGAAACTCTGCCCATCTTTAATTGACACCCCTCTGGCATTCAAATCTCCGATTCGTTCCTGCAATTCCGAAAATGGCAGTTCAATATATATAACTGTACCGATTGATTTGAGATGCAACATAGCTTCTTTGCCATAGATAGCACTTCCGCCTGTGGCAATCACTGCTTTTTCATAACATAGGGATGCATTTATCTCATTTTCAATTTGGTTAAAGGCTTCTAATCCCTGTTCTTCAATGATTTCACTGAGAAGCTTTCCTGTTTGCTCTTGAATCACCAAATCCGAATCCACAAACCGATATCCTAATGCCTTTGCCAACACCACACCGATGGTACTTTTTCCACAGCTTGGCATACCAATTAAAATAATATTCCTTTTCATACAAACTCTCTTCTCTCAAGAAATGTTATCACCACGATTTTCTAACACAGACAATACCTTGTACCACCGAATCAATCCTCATACATCTTATGTTTTGCATGAGTTCTTATATGTTCTAATGCAATATCGTCCGGTTCTAACATAATCAGATGCTTATCTGTATTGTAATCCACTACAAAACAATACACCCTGGCATCCTTTTTCTTCGATGTATAATCCTGCTTCTTTTTAAAGTCAAGGTTATCAATCCGAAGCGAACCCTTTGGCACAATCATAGCCACTCGATCCATACTAAATGAAAGCAATTCCTTTCGTTTACTTAAATTATATATCGCCGCAACCTCTATATTCCCTTCAGTCAGCGTGTACTCATACTCAACCTTATTATCATGTACAAATGTATTTGCAATAAACACACCCAACACTGAAATCAATAATGTGAGAATACCAAACATCGGAACCAATGCTACACCGAGTGAAATAAGTACGATACCAACGAACATTTTGGCATCATAGCTTTTGGTTGGCTTTGATTTAACTGTCATTTCGTAGAATGAATTATTTAACATAGTTTTTCCTCCGGTCTGTAAAATATGCTACGAAGCATTTCATACTCCACCTCATCCCTACATACTTTTTCCATTTCATATATCATAAAGAGATAACCCGATAGCAAAGACCTCACCATCGGGTTATATAATCTTACATCTTAATATCACCATAATATATGGCGACACTTCTATTCATTATTTTGCAGATAAATACTCATCAATTGCTTTCGCTGCCTTCTTACCTGCTCCCATTGCAAGGATAACGGTAGCCGCGCCTGTAACAGTGTCACCACCAGCATATACACCTTCCTTACTAGTCTTCATGGTATCTTCTTCCACAATGATACCGCCCCATCTTTGAACATCAAGACCAGGAGTAGTCTGACGAATCAATGGGTTAGGGCTCTGACCGATTGCGATAACAACCGTATCTACATCAATAATGTAGTTAGAACCTTCCACAGGCTGTGGAGAACGTCTTCCAGATGCATCTGGCTCACCTAACTCCTGCTTGATTACTTCCATTCCTGTTACCCAGCCATCTTCACCATGGATTGCACAAGGGTTATTCAATAACTTGAAAATAATACCCTCTTCCTTAGCGTGATGTACTTCTTCTGCTCTTGCAGGAAGTTCTTCCTCAGAACGTCTGTATACGATATATACTTCCTCTGCACCAAGACGCTTCGCTGTTCTTGCTGCATCCATTGCCACGTTACCGGCACCTACAACTGCAACCTTCTTGCCAACCTTAACTGGGGTTGGAGTTTCAGGGAACTTGTACGCCTTCATTAAATTCACACGGGTTAAGAACTCATTTGCTGAATACACTCCAAGCAAATTCTCGCCAGGAATGTTAAGGAATCTTGGAAGTCCTGCACCAGAACCTACAAATACAGCCTCATATCCCTCTTCCATCAACTCGTCGATGGTTACGGAACGTCCTACAATTACATTGGTCTCAATCTTAACACCAAGCTTCTCAACTGTCTCAATTTCCTTTGCTACCAAATCCTTTGGTAAACGAAACTCTGGAATACCATAGCTTAACACACCACCAGCCTTATGTAAGGCTTCAAATACCGTCACCTCGTATCCCTTCTTAATCAACTCACCTGCACATGTAATACCAGCAGGACCAGAACCTACAACTGCAACTTTCTTGCCATTCTTTTCAATATCCATCTTTGCAGGGGTTGCATTTGCCATATGGTAATCTGCAACGAAGCGCTCTAAACGACCGATTGCTACAGGTTCACCCTTAATACCACGAACACACTTACCCTCACACTGATTCTCCTGCGGACAAACACGGCCGCAGATTGCAGGTAGTGCATTCTCACTTGTGATAATCTCATAAGCAGCCTCAAAATCACCCTCAGCCACCTTTTCAATAAATCCAGGAATTGGAACATTAACAGGACAACCATCCATACATGGCTTATGCTTACAATTCAAACATCTTGCAGCCTCCTCCATTGCCATTTCCTTTGTATATCCAAGAGCCACCTCTGAAAAGTTCTTATTACGAACATTAGGATCTTGCTCTGGCATTGCCACCTTTGTCATACTCATATTTCTTTCCATTGTAAAATCTCCTTTTCTCCAATGCTATATATACGAAATTCTCTTAGTACTTTTTCATTGTCATACACATTTTAGTCAACGCGATGCCTGTTCTTACTGCGCATTCTTCAAGCGACAGTCATGTTCTTCCTCTTTGAACATTCCCTGTCTCTTCATACACTCATCAAAATCTACTAAGAATCCATCAAAGTCAGGTCCGTCTACACAGGCAAACTTCGTCTCACCGCCAACGGTTACACGACATCCACCACACATTCCTGTTCCATCAATCATAATTGGATTCAAGGATACTGCTGTCGGAATCTCAAGTGGCTTTGTTACATTCACCACATTCTTCATCATAATCAATGGTCCGATTGCAATAACTTCGTCAATCTTCTCACCCTTATCAATCAACTCCCGCAATACAGTAGTAACAAATCCCTTTGTTCCCAAACTACCATCATCTGTTGCAACATACACGTTATCACAAAATTCTTCAAACTTCTCTTTCAAAATAACAAATTCGGCAGAACGACCACCGATAATTACATCCACCTTAACGCCCATTTCATGGAGCTTTCTAAGTTGTGGATAAAGTGGAGCGGCACCAACACCACCCGCAACACCTACGACATGGTCACATTTATGTAATGGTGCAGGCATTCCCAATGGTCCTACAAAATCTTCTACATATTCGCCAACCTTCTTCTTAGAAAGCAGCTCTGTCGAATAGCCAACCACCTGATAAATAATAGTTACTGTCTTCTTCTCTCTGTCATAATCTGCAATTGTAAGAGGTACTCGCTCACCATCCTCATCTACACGAACGATAATAAACTGTCCTGCCTCACATTTATTCGCTACAAATGGAGCCTCAATTTCCATTAACTCAACTGCGCTGTTGAGTGTTTCCTTACTCACAATCTTGTACATATTGATACCTCTTTCCTCAAATTATAATTCAAGACTTGCCCTGTCTTAATCTACATACGCTAGATATTATACTCGTTTTATCTCCATAAGACAAGAAAAAAAACAGGAAAAGTAAAGACTTTTCCTGTTCTTTCTTTGAATGTCAGGTTCCAAAATATGAGAAATGCATATAATCTTTACGGTCTCCCCAGAAACCGCGATAAAAACCATACCGTTCCATGATTCTTACCATTTCACAATCCAACGGAATGGAATATTTACTCTTCTTGGGATTCCAAAAACTTCCACTAAGAATCTGTCCATCATCAATCATATAATTCTCGTTGGGATTAATATCAATTGCCATGCCATACATGTGCTCACCAGTACGATAGCTATAACAACCAATATCCTTAATGACCTGTTTTTGCTTTGCCTTATATATTTCATCAAACATGGCTTTGATGGATGGTGCTAAACGCTTATTCACAGTAAGGTACTTTATTCTAGTAACTTTTTTACCATTTTTTCCATTTTTAAAATCCCATACTTTAATCTTGATGGTCTTCATTTGCTTTGCAGCTTTTGCGGCAGTTTTGAAATTCTTTTTCTTTTTCTTTTCCGAGCCAAACGCGCGCTTAATTCTTTCTGTATACATTTCAGAACTATTAGAATAATAATCCATCAAAATAGACTTGGGCTCTGACCATGCACTTTGTACCTGTTCTCCATCTATCATTTTGTATGAACAAATACGATATGTATAGGTGACTCCGTTCATCAACTTCTTGAACTTTGCTGTCACTGTAGAATTCTTTGTTATACTTTTTGCCAAAGTGTACTTTGTCCTATCATAGACATCCACATATTGATACCTGCTTCGGTCGGTATAATCCTTCACATAATAGATGAGATATCCATCTGCTGACGAATCCTGTTCCCATTTTAACTTTATTCCTAGCGTTCCATTCCTCTTTCCATATGTAACAACGGGTGCTGCTTTTTGAATAGTAATATTCGCTTCAATCACTTGTAAAATGGTCTTGTTCTCGGCATTGTCCTCATCACATACATATGCTTCCACACGATAATAATAGGTTTTATAAGCTTCTAACACCGTTGTGTCATTATAGAAGAATGCATTGTTATCATAAGCTTCATAAGCATCGTCATAATAATCATCATACCAATATTCATAATAATCGTCCGTGACATCGACATTTCCGATGTATGTATATTCTCCATCCACTGCATCAGCACGATAGATGTGAAATCCATCCACCTCGTCTTCCGTCAAAAGATTGATGTCAATGGTTACTGTCTGGTTTGAGTTACACTCCAAGTCAATTTCAAAAACATGCTTCGAAACTTCTGGAGTTTCAATTTCATTTGTTTGTGCCGTTGTGCCTGTATCTGTTGTCTCTGTCGCAAATACAGGTATTTTCCAAAGCATTGCAAAGAAAAATAGAAAAAGCAATGCATACTTTCCTTTGTACGTCATACGAATCACCTCGTAAATTTAGTTTCTCTTTATCTCATCTCAAATAAATTATTCAAACTTCATTTGTCATAACATAGAAAGATGCAACAAGAAATCTTATTGCATCCTTCTATTCTTCTAATATTAATCAAAAACGACTACTTGTTGTAATTAACAATATCGCCGAACTCTGGCTTTAATGAAGCTCCACCAACTAAACCACCATCAATGTCTGGCTTAGCAAGTAACTCTGCGGCATTGCCAGCGTTCATAGAACCACCGTACTGAATACGGATAGCTTCTGCTGTCGCGTCATCATAAATCTCCTTGATGCACTCACGGATAGCACCACAAACCTCCTGAGCCTGATCAGAAGTAGCTGTCTTTCCTGTACCGATAGCCCAGATAGGCTCGTAAGCAATAACCGTTGTCTTAGCCTGGTCAGCTGTCACATTCAAGAATGCAATCTTAATCTGCTGACGAATCCAATCGATTGTGATTCCCTGCTCTCTCTGTGTCAAGGACTCACCACAGCAGATAATTGGTGTAATACCATGCTCAAGTGCTTTTAACACCTTCTTATTAACAGTTTCATCCGTCTCAGCGAAGTAATCTCTTCTCTCTGAGTGGCCTATAATAACATACTTAACACCAAGGTCTGTCAACATGTTAGGAGCGATTTCACCAGTGTAAGCACCGCTCTCTTCAAAATACATATTCTCTGCACCAATTTCAATGTTAGAACCCTTTGCTGCCTCAATTGCTACTGACAAATCAATAGCTGGCACACAAAATACTACATCTACTTCATCGTTTGCTACTAATGGCTTTAACTCGTTGATTAACGCAACTGCCTCGCTTGGAGTCTTGTTCATCTTCCAGTTACCAGCAATAATTTTTCTTCTTGCCATGATTATATTCTCCTTTATTATTTATCGTTAGCTGCTGCTACACCTGGTAATTCCTTACCCTCTAAGAACTCAAGAGAAGCACCACCACCTGTAGAGATGTGTGTCATCTTGTCACCGAAACCTAACTGGTTACAAGCTGCTGCTGAATCACCACCACCGATGATTGTTGTAGCACCTTCTAACTTAGCCATAGCTTCAGCTACTGCGATAGTACCCTTAGCAAAGTTAGGCATCTCGAAACATCCCATAGGTCCGTTCCATACAACTGTCTTAGCACCAGCAACTGCATCTGCAAACAACTCAGCTGTCTTAGGTCCGATATCCAAACCTTCCATATCTGCTGGAATCTCACCACGACCTACTACCTTGAAATTAGCATCGTTAGAGAAATCATCAGCAACAACTGTATCGATAGGGATTAATAACTTAACGCCCTTCTCCTCAGCCTTCTTCTCCATCTCTAATGCATACTCTTTGTAATCTTCCTCTAATAAAGACTTACCAACTTCTTCACCGTGTGCTGCCATAAATGTATAAGCCATACCACCACCGATGATTAATGTATCAACCTTGTCAAGTAAATTCTCGATAACTGAAATCTTAGAAGAAACCTTAGCGCCACCAAGAATAGCTACAAATGGTCTCTCTGGATTGTTAACAGCGTTACCTAAGAAATCAATTTCCTTCTGCATCAAGTAACCAACTACTGCTGTATCCACATACTCTGTTACACCAACATTAGAACAGTGTGCTCTGTGAGCTGTACCAAATGCATCGTTAACAAATACATCACACAAAGAAGCTAAATCCTTAGAGAAAGCCTCTCCGTTCTTTGTCTCTTCTGCTCTGAAACGTGTATTCTCTAAAAGAATAACATCACCATCATTCATTGCTTCTACTGCAGCCTTAGCGTTAGGTCCAACAACCTCTAAATCTGCTGCAAACTTAACTTCCTGGCCTAATAACTCGGTCAAACGAGCTGCTACAGGTGCAAGGGTCTTTGTCTGCTTGTCCTCTTCTGTCTTTACTTTTCCTAAATGAGAGCAAAGAATAATCTTTCCTCCATCTGCAATCAACTTTTTGATTGTTGGAAGAGCTGCAACTAAACGGTTCTCATCTGTAATCTTACCATCGATTAATGGTACGTTAAAGTCACAACGAACTAATACCTTTTTACCTTTTACGTTAATATCATCTACTGATTTCTTGTTAAGCATGTTTATGCTCCTTTCGTAATTAAATAATATTATAAACAATCATGTGATTGTTTGAATTCATCCCAAATGAAATTCTATCAGCCTTTTTTATTCGAATTGCCTTATATATTCCATATACAATAATGATAACCTTTAAAAAGAATTGTCTTCATAAAACATAAAAGGGTCCGGTCCATATAGACCGGACCCTTTAGGTCTTAATAATTCTACTTAAGTCGCTGGATTATACTAACTCTGAGAAGTACTTAATTGTTCTAACCATCTGGCTAGTATAAGAATTCTCATTGTCATACCAAGAAACTACCTGTACTTCATATAAGTCATCAGATACCTTAGAAACCATTGTCTGAGTAGCATCGAATAAAGAACCATACTTCATACCGATGATATCTGAAGAAACGATTTCATCCTCGTTGTAACCATAAGACTCGTTAGCTGCTGCCTTCATTGCTGCGTTGATACCATCAACAGTTACATCAGCACCCTTAACAACTGCTGTTAAAATTGTTGTAGAACCTGTTGGAGTAGGAACACGCTGAGCAGAACCGATTAACTTACCATTCAACTCTGGGATAACAAGACCGATAGCCTTAGCTGCACCTGTTGAGTTAGGAACGATATTAACTGCTGCTGCACGAGATCTTCTCAAGTCACCCTTTCTCTGAGGACCATCAAGAGTCATCTG
>JAFSIQ010000003.1 GCA_017439675.1 Lachnospiraceae bacterium | reverse complement strand
ATAGCGATTGCGTTAGGTCCTTCCAAATCATCCTTTAAAGCTTCGAACTCTGTACCTTCGATAGCGAAACGTACCATTGTGTTCTTGTAAACCTTGTAGATGATACCAGCTTCTCTCATTTCCTTACGAAGTCTTGTATCCTGCTCAACAGTAAGACCACGGTAGTCAACGATTACAGCTGACTGAGCTCCATCAAGGTTAGCCTTAATCTCCTCAACGATTGGTTGCTTTAATTCAATCTTTGCCATCGTTTCTGCGCCTCCTTATATATTTCAATGACTGCGCGATTGAAATCGAATGGTTTCGAAATCTTTATAAAAAGAAAAGCTCTATATCCAAAGACATAGAGCGAAACGTCATTCATACGATTCTTCCTCGGTAGGCGCTATGCTTACACCAAATGGTACCTACTGTCTTCGGCAGTTCATCGGTGACTAATGTACCACACTGTGCCACGCGTGTCAAGCATTTTTTCATATTTTACAGCAACAAGTATATAACATGTTTCAAAACATTTGACCACCGTAGCTTCAAATGGTAAAATAGGGGCAACTTTAGAAAACGAGAAACGGAGGGTTCTCAGCATGAGCGATAGAGAACAACTACAATATGAGGTATTAGCAGAATTAGCTTCCTATAGTGAACGTCTAATTCCTGCCGTACAGAATGTAATTGATGAGTTGAATGGAAATGAGAAAAGCGATACTGGAGAATTTTTGAATGAAATTATTACTGGCATCAACTGGGAAATCGAAGTGTACAACCAATGTGCCGATCTAATCAATTCTCAAAGCAACTATATCAATAAGCGTTCCATGATTCAGGCCGTTACTAACCTTGGTCAGGCACTTACTAGTGGCGACAGCTTATCGGTCGCAGAATGCTTGGAAATCGATTTTCTTCCATTCCTGAACAAATTAACCCTGGCTGCTAAGATGATAATCGCGCAAGCATAATCAACTATAGTCGGACGACACATGAACTATTTTTGATGCAACAACTAGTTAATATAAACATCCAAGAAACTGACACAACAAAGGACGTCTCTACGTTGAAGGGCTACTTCTAATCGCCCCTTCCATTGACAGACGTCCTTTTTATGAATAATCATTAAATAACAATCCCGAATACTTGGATGGATAATACGGATTCGGATACGTTCCGTTGGTATTCGGATAGGTCACTACCACCTTGTCTATGTAGTGTAATGGATTCAATGTCATCTTCTCCGTAGTTCTCTTGATATCCTTACGGAATGACGAATCCTCATCAAATAAATTCTTCACCTTCTCCGGGTCAGTATCTACACCCTGTGCCAGATAGCCATTCTCATCGATTGTGAGTCCTGCATCCTCCAAGGCTACCTTGTGTCGATTGGCAATTCCTGTCACATCCCGGAACAGCTTCGTTGCCCCCTTCTGGTTGCTACTATTTCTCGAAATGTCCACCAATTGATTATAGGAATCTAAGAATTCCTTCATACGGTCTGCGACCTTATTGCCATCCGGAACCAATCTCACATGAACTGGTTTTTCACTAGTTGACAACAAATCCAAATCCACCGAATGATTCAATGAAATTCGGTTGCTGATGGATGTATGAAACGTATCATTAATGTAAAACTCTGCATTGGTCGGTGCCGTCTCTATATTATCCATACCCAACAACATGGTAATATCATCCTCAAGGTAGGTTTCATCAAATTGGAAAAACAAATCTCCGTTATTTGGCTTCCCTATCGCCTCTGACCGTAGTACCAAAGCACTGGTTCCCTCTACACGGTTATTCCGTATGGAAGCTTTCACTCCAATATTATTCTCATTGATGGAGGTGGCAAGATTGCGCTGTATCTGCTGATTGGTATCTCCTTCATTCACCTTCAGACGGAAGGTGTACTGATTCCTGCCCACCGCAATACCAAAGGAATATTCTCCTTGCGGAATAGAACTTTCGCCCGATGGGAAATAGGTTCCCACATTAGTCTGTCCCTTTGCTAGTGTATCAATCTGAACCGAAAGATTCTCCGGCACATCCGAGGCAGAGGAACCGCTAAGAGAAGCGTATACCACATTCTCATTGTCCGATACTGCTTTCATCTGCGCAGCCAAATCATTGGAATCTCCACCCAACAATTTACTTTCCGCTTCTAACGCCAACGCAGCCTCCTTAATTCCAATCGCATACACCTGATTTGCATCGGAGAAGGTAAACTTATAGAATGGTGAATTCTGATTCTGCTTGACCATATTGTTGTATACAGTTTTCAAATCGTCTTTCTTATGAGATTGTGGACGTTGGTTGCCGCGAGTCGGCATAATCTGAGTACTATAATAATTATACACATGATTCAGATTCAGCATACCATCTACCTCCTTCCTTGGATTATGATTGGCTTCTTGAAATCACAGAGTAGAAACAATCCATTGAGTCTACTAACCCATGATTAAGATATAATTAATGTAATTATAATACCAAACTAGACAGATGTCTACTGGAAATGTGCATAAAATATCACGGTTTTTACATAATTTTTCACAAATTTAGATAATTAAACTCCTAAAGAAAAGCAGGAGAAAGATTCAGCATTACCCGTAATCTTTCTCCTGCTTTTATTCAACCTTATCATCCATAAATACACCCACACTCTTCAATCTCTGGTTCATTTCCTTCATAACCATTTGAAATTGAAACATTATTCTCTTTCTTCAAAAGCACAATACTCTCACAATGCAACGTGTTGACAAACTGGTCCACCGCACATCCTCTTACCACCTTATAGCCCCGCGCCTTGAAAATTTCCAAATCACGTGCTAAGCTAGTCGGCTTGCAGGAAATATATACCATCTCCTTCACCCCATAAGCGATGATTTTCTCAATCGCCTTTGGATGGATACCGTCACGAGGTGGGTCTAGGACGATGATGTCCGGTTTCTCCTCAATCTCGTCAATCACCTTCAATACATCTCCAGCAATAAATTCACAATTGTCAAGTCCATTTAAGGCCGCATTTTCTCTAGCCGCTTCCACCGCTTCCTCCACGATTTCCACACCAATTACCTTTTTCGCCACCGGTGCCAACATCTGGGCAATCGTTCCGGTTCCACTATACAAGTCGAATATCACCTTGTCCTTTGTCTCCCCTACATAGGAACGGGCAGTCTCATAGAGAACCTCCGCACCCTTGGAGTTTGTCTGAAAAAATGAGAATGGAGATATCTTAAATGTCAGCCCTAAAATCTTCTCGTATATAAATTCCTGTCCATAGACAGTGACTATCTTTTCCGGTATCACCGCATCTGACAAGCTGTCGTTATGGGTATGCAAAATTCCCACTATGGTTCCATTTAGGGAAAGAGACAACAATTTCTCCTTAAGCTCCTCCAAGCACAAATATTCCTCTAGCTCTGTCTGGTCTAAATGTTCCCCCGTAAGTCCACTCTGTGTAGTGGTCACAAGATTCACCAATATATCCTTATTCCACGTCGTCTGGCGAATAACCAAATGACGAAGCACGCCTACATGCTGCATTTTCTTATAAAACGGGATTTCTTTTTCCTTATAAAATGCAAGCACAGTGCGAAGAATCGCATTGTAATCAGAATCCACAATCTTGCAGCTATCCACGGTGACAATATCATGGAAACTTCCTTTTTTGTGCATACCAAGAGCAAGAGGACCATCCTTATATTCATCCCCAAAGGAAAACTCCATCTTATTACGATATGCTTCCTGCACCGGACTTCCCTTAATTCCGTCCCAGATATAATCCTCTTCAATAACTGCATCCAACAATCCTTTTACCTGCTGCTCCTTAATCTGAAGCTGGGTCTCATAGGAAAGAGTCTGATACGCGCAACCACCACAAGCACCAAAATGAGGACATGACGGCTCTAACGTCTCTAATGGTGATTTTTCCAACACTTCCAACAACCGTCCTTCTGCCGTTCCCTTTCGAAGCTTCTTTACCGAGAACCGAATCTTCTGTCCCGACAAAGCACCCTTCACACAGACCTCTCTATTCTCCATTTTCAAATATCCCTTGTTTGGGAAGGTGTAACGCTCCACCACACCTTCATAAACCTGACCCTTTTTCATTTTATTCGACCTCTATCTAACTCTTTCTATCACATAATCACTTAAACAATTCTTCATACATCATGCCAAGGGAAGATTTCAAGATTCCTCTAGAATAGTGAAACTCTCCTTCCTTGTCTACTTCAATCAGCATATAAGTACATTTTCTTCCGTCCTGTCTCGGATAAGAGAGACTTCCCGGATTCAAAATGGTAACCCTCTCACCAATTTCTAAATATGGACGATGGGTGTGTCCAAACATAGCAATGTCATATCCATTCTCCACCGCATACTCTCTTAACTTGTCCACACCATATCCCACATAAAAGCGATGACCATGCGTGATAAAAATTTTCTTACCTGCAACCTCAAATACTTCCTGATGTGGCAAGTCCATGAAGAAATCATTATTTCCAAGCACTATGTGGGTTTCACACTTTGCAAGCTCTCTCACATATTCTACATTACGCTCCACATCTCCCAGATGAATAAACAGATCAATGTCCCCCACCTGTTCCAACACTCGCTTTATGTCATCATTTTTTCCATGGGAATCACTAACTACCAATATCCGCATTCTTATCGAATCCTTCCTACTTATCTTTTAAAAATGTTCTCTCTGCTTTCCTATCGTGCACAAAGCACCATATAATTGTACCCTAAAGCTACTCCCTAATTGCGTCCTAGAGCTCCGCCTTAATCATTTCCAACGCTTTGCCACGGTGACTAATCCTATTCTTTTCCTCCGGCGAAAGCTCGGCTGTCGTCTTACCATATTCTGGCACAAAGAAAATCGGATCATATCCAAATCCATTCTCCCCTTTTTCCTCATGGCCAATAATGCCTTCGATGGTTCCTCGTTTCGTGACAACTCTTCCATCTGGAAATGCTGCCGCAATGACACATACAAAACGAGCCGTTCTCTTCTCATCTGGCAACCCAGCCAGATTATCAATAATGGTCTGATTCTTAACAGAATATGGTGTATCCTCACCCAAATATCTCGCAGAATAGATACCCGGCATCTTATCCATGGCATCCACCTCCAAACCGGAATCGTCCGCTAGCACCACACAACCTGCAAGCTTACTAATCTCGGTAGCCTTGATGATGGCATTTTCCTCAAAGGTCTTACCATCCTCTACAATGTCTACATCGATTCCCGCTTCCTTCATGGAGAGAATTTCATAATCTAAATCTCCCAAAATCATGCGAATCTCTTTCATTTTCCCTTCATTTCCTGTAGCAAATATTAACTTCTTCATAACTTCCTTTTCCTCTCTCTTTCCTTCACAAGATAATTGTGAAACACTCACAACTTTTCTTGGCTCTGTAATTTGAACAAATACCAAGTAACAAGCATTATAAAATCTTACATTCGTAGAACCGTGCAAAAACCATGTACTTTGTATAAGTCATATCACAAACAGCTTTCACGCATCGTCACTCCTTTTTGGCGGCTTCGGACCCATATATTGATAGAAATACGACTTAATCATCCCGTTATATATTTTTCGATTCTTGGTAGCCCTTCTGCCAAGATATTTCTCCGCATCCTCGTAAGAGGTAATAATAAACTTAGACCAGGTATCTAGCTTATCAAAGGTTTGTCCAATTTCCCTATAAAGCTTTGGCAAATCCGACTTTTCTTCCAAGCGTTCGCCATACGGTGGGTTCGTAATGATAAAACCATATTTCTTTGGACTAGACAAATCCCTCATATCTCGCTGTTGAAAATGAATGTGTTCCTCCACACCAGCTTCCCTTGCATTTTGCATAGCACATTTCACAATCCCCGGGTCTAAGTCATAGCCCTGAATATTCATCTTCACATCGCGGATAATCAAATTCTCCGCCTCTGTCACCGCATCGTACCACACCTTCTTCGGTGCAATATTCTTCCAGTTCTCCGCAGTAAACTCTCTGTTCATACCTGGTGCAATATTGGCACCAATCAACGCTGCCTCAATGGGAAAGGTTCCACTTCCACAAAACGGATCCACCAAGATTCGGTCCTTATTCCATGGAGTCAGCATAATCAGTGCTGCCGCTAGTGTCTCTGAAATCGGCGCTTTGCCCACCAACTGACGATACCCTCTCTTATGCAATGATGTTCCTGAGCTATCCAACGCAATGGTTACCACATCCTTAAAAATGAAGACACGCATCGGATAGTCTGCTCCATTTTCCTCAAACCAATTGACATGATATTTTGTCTTTAGCTTATCTACAATTGCTTTCTTTACAATGGACTGGATATCAGAACCAGAAAATAATTTTGACTTATTCGTGGTTGCCTTTGTCACCCAGAACTTGGCATCCTTCGGAAGATATTCCTCCCAAGGAAGCGCCTTGGTACCTTCGAACAATTCATCAAAGGTAGTGGCTGTAAAGGAACCCACTTTCACCATAATACGCTCCGCAGTGCGGATAAAAATATTAGCCTTGGCAAGAGCCGATTCATCTCCTTTGAAGGTAATGCGTCCATCCTCCACTGTTACAATCTCATATCCTAAATCTGTAATCTCACGTTTTAACACCGCTTCCAAACCAAAATGACAAGGAGCGATGAATTCGAATTCTCTCATATTGTTTCTCCATTTTCTAAATCCCACATTTGTTGACATCCTTGCAAACGCATCATGTCTGTGATGACATCCGCCCTTCTACCTCATGTCCGCATTAAGTATAGCAGAAAACATTTTATATTTCATTATCTATTTTCATTTTGTAAGAGAACCTCTATAGCTTGCGAGACCGCCCACACAGTTTATCACATCATATCCCATTTCATGTAACAACCGGCATGCCTGAGTACTAGTTCCCCCTGTTTCACAATACACAATCAATGTTTTATTCTTTGGCAGTGTAACCTGCCCCTGCTCAATACGTGTCAATGGCAAGCTGACCGCCATAGGAATATGTCCCTCCCGAAAGAATTTCGCTTTTCTCACATCCACAATAATACCGTTTTTTGATATTACCGTTTCCATAATTTGTCTTATATTAATATGCCCAAATTCCATAACAAACCACACTATTTTCTTACTTAAAATAAAATATTCATATTCCCATTCTTTCGTGCATAGTTATAGTATTTCAACAATAAAAATATTCTTTATATCATAATTCCCTACCAATCTTTTTTGTTCTGTGATATTCTTAAGATAGCAATATAGACTCGAAAAAAGAGAACTTGCAAAACTATAATATATGAAAGAGAGGAAATGAACATGGAAGCATTAGAATGCATCAAGACGCGAAGAAGTATTCGCAAATTCAAGGAAGAAGCTGTTTCACATGACACGGTCAATGCTATCGTAGAGGCGGCTAGTATGTCTCCATCCTGGAAAAACACACAAATTGCGCGTTATCACATTGTGGAAAATAGGGACATCATCAAAGAAATTGCCGACAATTGCGTATTGGATTTTGAATTTAACCAAAAAACCATCAATCGTGCGCCACAGCTTGTCGTTGTCAGCATGATTGAAAAGCGTTGCGGTTACGAAAAAGACGGTAGCTTTTCTACTTCCAAGGGTGACCGTTGGGAAATGTATGATGCAGGAATCGCATCCCAGACATTTTGCCTTGCTGCCCATGATATGGGCGTAGGAACTGTAATCCTTGGAATCTTTGATGAGGACAAGGTGGCGAAGGCCATCTCCTTACCAGAAGGACAAAAGGTGGCTGCATTGATTGCCATGGGATATCCAAATCAAGAGTGCGAAGCTCCAAAGAGAAAGACTGTAGAAGAGTTAGTGAATTACATATAAAAGCAAAGCGTCATTTGCAACTCTTTCACATCTGAACAGAATTGTAAAACAATCCTTTTATACACTAATACAGGGCAAGAGAAAACTCTTGCCCTGTGTTTTATTACATGTATTAAATTTCGCCTATAACTGCTCCTTAACTTGCTTATAGATTCCTTCTGCGTCCAACTCATACTTGTGAAGTAATTCTAACGCAGGACCAGACTCACCAAATCTGTCGCGCATACCAATCTTGTAAACTGGTGCAGGATACTTCTCACAGAGAACATCACATACTGCAGAACCAAGTCCTCCAACAATAGAATGCTCTTCTACTGTAAAAATCTTCTTAGTTTCCTTCGCCGCCTTGAGAATAATATCCTCATCTAACGGCTTAATTGTATGGATATTGATGACTCTTGCATCAATTCCATCTGCCTCTAACATCTTAGCTGCCTCAATTGCAAATCCAACCTCTAATCCAGTAGCTACGATGGTGATATCCTTACCCTCGCGAACGGTTACACCCTTACCAATCTCAAACTTGTAATCCGGTGTGTCATTGATAACCGGTGCTGCCAAACGCCCAAATCTCAAATATACAGGACCATAATGTTCGTAAGCAGCCTTAACCGCAGCCTTTGCCTCCACATCATCAGAAGGATTAATAATTACCATGTTCGGAATGGTACGCATCAAAGCAATATCCTCATTACACTGATGAGATGCTCCGTCCTCACCAACGGAAATACCTGCATGGGTAGCACCAATCTTCACATTTAACTTTGGATAGCCAATTGCATTACGAACCTGCTCAAAAGCACGTCCCGCTGCAAACATTGCAAAACTTGATGCAAACGGAACCTTACCAGTCGTTGCAATACCTGCCGCGATACCCATCATATTACACTCTGCAATACCACAATCAATATGTCTTTCTGGAAATGCCTTCTTAAAGGTTCCTGTCTTAGTTGCTGCTGCCAAATCCGCATCCAAAACTACTACATTATCAAATTCCTTACCCAATTCAACTAAAGCATTACCGTAGCTGTCACGAGTTGCAATCTTCTTTACTTCTGACATAATGCTTCACCTACTTTCTCTAAATCTGCCATTGCGGTTGCATACTGCTCGTCATTCGGTGCCGCACCATGCCATGATGCCTGATTTTCCATAAATGATACGTCCTTACCCTTAATTGTCTTTGCAACAATAGCTGTCGGCATACCCTTTGTCTCTCTTGCATTCTTAAATGCTGCCTCAATTGCATCAAAATCATGACCATCAATCTCAATTACATTGAAATTAAATGCCTTGAACTTCTCAACGATTGGATATGGTGAACAAACCTCTTCTACACTACCATCAATCTGTAAGTTGTTGTTATCCACAATCACTACCAAATTATCTAACTTTCTGTGTCCGGCAAACATTGCTGCTTCCCAAACCTGACCCTCCTGAATCTCTCCATCACCAAGCATGGTATATACACGATAATCCTCACTTGAAAGCTTTGCAGAAAGTGCCATACCAACTGCAACGGAAATACCTTGTCCCAAAGAACCTGCTGACATATCCACACCAGGGGTTCCCTTCATATCTGGATGACCCTGCAACATAGCCCCTGTCTTACGAAGCTGCAACAATTCTTCCTTTGCGAAGTATCCCTTTTCAGCAAGCACACTGTAAAGTGCTGGTGCCACATGACCTTTTGATAACACAAATCGGTCTCTGTCCGCCTTCTTTGGCTCCTTCGGATTTACATTCATTTCCTCAAAGTACAAATAAGTCATAATGTCTGCTGCTGACAAAGAACCACCCGGGTGTCCACATTTTGCAGCATGCACAGCAGTCACAATACTTTTTCTGACTTCATTTGCTGTCGTTTGTAATTCTAACTTGTTCATGCTATTCTCCTATCTGTCCCAACACTCAAAATGCAACACGAAAGCGAAAATGTGGGACGAATTAATCATCTGTTCCATATACTATTTTATAAAAGAATAAGAAAAAAGCAAGCCTTTTCGAAATTTAATAACAAAAGAAAAAAGAGCTACGCATCTGTAATATGGTAGCCCTTGACTTAACATTCTAAATTCTAGTAATTTTCGGCTCTAAGCTTAAAGTAGCTTTGTGGATGGTCACAGGTTGGACAAACCTCAGGTGCTTCCTTTCCAATATGGATATGACCACAATTTGCGCACTCCCAAATCATATCTCCATCTCTAGAGAACACCAAACCACCTTCAACATTTGCTAGCAATTTACGATATCTCTCTTCATGCGCCTTCTCAATTGCACCAACCAACTCGAAAGACTTTGCTATATCCTCGAATCCTTCCTCTCTTGCTACTTTGGCAAATTCTGCATACATATCAGTCCACTCATAGTTCTCACCCTCCGCAGCATCCTTCAAATTCTCAATTGTTCCAGGAACTGCACCACCATGCAGAAGCTTAAACCACATCTTTGCATGCTCCTTCTCATTATTCGCTGTCTCTAAGAAGATATCAGCAATCTGGTTATAACCATCCTTCTTTGCCTTGCTTGCATAATAAGTGTACTTGTTACGAGCCTGTGACTCACCAGCAAATGCTGCCATCAAATTCGCTTCTGTCCTACTTCCCTTCAATTCTGCCATGTCATTATCCTCCTTAAAATATAGTTACGTTTATACATATACAATTCATTCCTATTCTCATTCTTAAAATTATATCCTTCTTCAAAATAGGAATCATTACTGTTTTATTATAGCATTCTTTTTATAAAAATCAAGTATATGTTTTCCGATTTTTAGACAACCTTTTTCAACTCTTTAAAATCTCTCACAAGCAAATCCACCACAACAGCCTCACCGCCACAACACATAGTTTTTAATACTAGATTATTGTAGTGATATATGCTATACTTTATATTATGGTTAATATTTTATCTGCTTTCACTTCTAAGTGTAGCGGATAAACATATAATAATATATAACATATTTCACACAACAGAGGAGGTATCCATGAACAATTATATTATTTCCTGCTGTTCTACAGCGGATTTAAATCAGAATTTTTATGATGAAAATCAGGTTCCTTTTGCCTGTTTTCAATTTTTCGTAGACGATGTACTGTATGAAGACAATAACGGTAAATCCATGGACTTTGCAACATTTTACCAGAAAATGCGCGACGGAGCTATGACCCGCACGTCTCAGGTCAATGCAGAAGGCTATGTAGAAATGCTTCGCCCATACTTAGAAAAGGGAATGGATGTACTTCATTTAACCCTATCCTCTGGTATTTCTGGAACATACAACTCCGCTTGTATTGCAAGGGATATGCTTTTGGAAGAATTTCCAGACCGCACCATCTATGTAATTGACTCCTTAACCGCTTCCTGCGGCTTTGGATTGTTGGTAGATACCGCATTGGAAAAACAGAAAGAGGGAATGGACATCCACACATTGAACCAATGGATTTTGGATAATCGCTTAAAATTAGACCTTTGGCTCATGACCTCCGACTTGACTTATCTTGTTCGTGGCGGACGAGTTTCCAAGGCATCCGGTGCTATTGGCAACCTACTTAACATCTGCCCTCTCATTGACCTGAACAACGAGGGCAAACTGATGGTTCGGGAAAAGGTTCGTACCAAGAAGAAAGCGTTGAGAACCCAAGTGGAGAAGATGAAAGCTACCGCACAAAATGGTCTTGAGTATTCTGGCAAGTGTTTTGTCAGCCATTCTGACTGTATAGAGGATGCAAAGCTTTTGGCATCCATGATTGAAGAGGCATTTCCTAATTTGAAGGAACCGGTTTCCATCTCAAGTATCGGAACGGTTATCGGAAGCCACACCGGTCCTGGTTCCACCGTCATTTGCTACTGGGGTGAAGAGAGAAGCGAGTAATTCAGTGATGGACATTCGCCAAATGGATTTTCACGCAAGCATGAATCCACTTGGCTCTGTGTTGACACAAAAAGAACCAATCTTGGTATACATATCATGGATGTGGCAAAAGGCCCTTCCAAATGCAACCTTGATTGGTTCTTTTTTTCATTTTTATAAGTAGCCTTTCAACTTGTCCACCATATCAAGCTTCTCCCATGGCAAATCAAGGTCTGTACGTCCAAAATGTCCATAAGCAGCTGTCTGCTTATAGATTGGACGGCGTAAATCTAACATCTTGATAATTCCTGCCGGACGAAGGTCAAAGTTCTCGCGAACAATTTCTACCAACTTAAGTTCATCTAACTTGCCAGTTCCGAAGGTATCTACACGAACGGAAGTAGGACGCGCCACACCAATAGCGTAAGACAACTGAATCTCACATTTATCGGCTAAGCCTGCAGCCACGATGTTCTTAGCAACATATCTTGCTGCGTAAGCCGCAGAACGGTCTACCTTAGTACAATCCTTACCAGAGAATGCGCCACCACCATGACGGGCATATCCACCATAGGTATCTACAATAATCTTACGTCCAGTAAGACCAGAATCGCCATTTGGTCCACCGATTACAAAACGTCCGGTTGGATTGATGAAGAACTTGGTATCTGCATCCACCATATCAGCCGGAAGAACTGTATCGAATACATACTTCTTAATGTCCTCGTGAATCTGCTGCTGTGTCACTTCTGCATCATGCTGGGTAGAGAGAACTACTGCTTCCAAACGAACTGGCTTTCCTTCTTCGTTATACTCTACGGAAACCTGTGTCTTTCCATCTGGTCTCAAATATGGAAGCGTTCCATTTTTACGAACCTCGGTAAGCTTCAACGCAAGCTTATGGGCAAGGCTAATTGGATATGGCATATACTCCTCTGTCTCATTAGAAGCAAATCCAAACATCATACCCTGGTCACCCGCACCAATTGCTTCAATTTCTTGATCACTCATTTGATTTTCCTTTGCCTCAAGTGCCTTATCCACACCCATAGCAATATCACTTGACTGCTCGTCAATTGCTGTAATGACACCACAGGTATCACAATCAAAACCATACTTGGCACGATCATATCCAATCTCACGAATAGTCTCACGCACAATCTTTTGAATATCCACATATGCCTTTGTTGTAATCTCACCCATAACCAATACAAGACCGGTTGTAACAGATGTCTCACAAGCAACACGGCTGTTCGGATCCTGTGCCATCAATGCATCTAACACTGCGTCAGAAATCTGATCACAGATTTTATCCGGATGTCCTTCTGTCACGGACTCGGATGTAAATAATAATTTCTCCATTGTCTGTCCTCCTTGTTTATAATACTAAAACTCAAATAACAAAAATTTGTTATAAAAACGAAACTTCAAATCACAAGGATTTGAAGTCATACATTCCAAATATACTCAAACCCTTATTGACCGGTACAATTGCTTGTCCGCTTCAGGCCGGCACCTTCCATAACATGGGGTTGCCGTGGCTTCACAGTCCCTTCTGACTCCACCACTCTGAATAAGAGAAGTTTCTTTACTTAATTAACTACTGTTACATCATACTCCATACTCCCTCATAGGTCAAGAACTGATTGACTTTGAACCCGTATTTTTTTATAATGTTTCTAGGATTGTGTATGTTCCTTTGCAACGAAGCAATTCGTTATTTTACTGCGGAAAGGAGATTGCTTATGAACATCGTACAGCTTATGCTACACAGGGTAAAACTAGGCATGACCCTTGCAGAAGACGTTTACAAAGACACTCAGCTCCTAGTCCAGAAAGGAACTGTGCTTGATAACGAAGCAATTAATATTCTACGTTACTCTGGTATCGTCTCCATTGCCGTATACGGAAAGGATTTAGCCACCGCACCAGAAGCAAAGGTGGAAGTTCCGAAGCAGACACATTCCGAGAAGCTTCGCAACAAGGAAGCATTTAAAGTATTCGAAAAGCAATTTCAAGAATCGACAGAAGAATTTTCCAAGACATTGACAGACATTGCCCAGAACGATAAGGAAATCAATTTAGAGGAGCTTTTCTCATCTGCCAACGAGATTATGGCAGGAGAAACCAACACCTATCACTTGATGGACATTTTAAGTAACATCCGTTATTTTGACGATTCCACCTATGCTCATTCCCTCAATGTCGCCATGCTAGCAAACGTGTTGGGAAGATGGCTTCATTTTGGAGAAAAGGATTTACGCACCCTAACTGTTGCTGGTATGTTACATGATATTGGCAAGGTGCTAATTCCGGCAGAAATCATCCAGAAACCGGGACAGTTGACAGAGGAAGAATATCAAACTATCAAAACTCATCCGATGCAGGGCTATCGTCTGTTAAAAAGAAAAAACGTAGACGAAAACATTGCCCGTGCCGCACTTCTTCATCATGAAAAATGCGATGGTTCCGGCTATCCGTTAGGTCTCAAGGGCGACAAAATTAACGATATTGCAAAAATTATCACCATTGTAGATATCTATGAAGCCATGACTGCTGACCGTTGTTACCGAGACGGCTTATGCCCATTCCACGTCATCAAAATGTTAGAGGACGAGGGCTTTTACAAATATGACCCGCGGTATCTGTTACCATTTTTACAGGGACTTTCCGATACCTACTTACATAACACAATATTGTTAAGCGATGGTCGCAAGGGCGAAATCGTTATGACCAACAAAAATTACGCCTCAAGACCTTGCATTATGTGCGATAACGACTATGTAGATTTGACGCAATACCCAAGTCTCAGCATCGTAGCTGTACTATAAAAGAAGCTGTATTTCCAATTAGGAGACATCTCCATCTCGAAAACCACAGCTTCTTTTTTGTATGCATTTACCGCAAAACCATTTAATTTGGCCAAAAAAGGAAGTTTTTATTATCTGCAAAACAAATTTGTAATCTTTATCTCCTGACACATTGTCATTGCTTCACAATCACTAACTTATCTCCCGGACGTATGGCGTCACTTTCCAGTTCATTGATTTGTTTCATTTGTTCCACCGTTGTGTAATACTCCTTAGCAATACTCCAAAGAGTATCTCCCTGCTTCACCATGTAACCAATCAACCCTGGCATCTGCTTCTTTTTCTCCATGTCAATTGGTTCGGTTTTCATATCTAACACTGCTCTTGCTGTCTCATTGCTAAACGCCAACACCTCTAAGGATACTTCTGCCTTGATTTCAATCTGGTTTTCATTCACCTGCATTGCCGTAATCTGGTCAAAAAATGGTACAATCGAATAGGTAATGGCTTCCTTCATACCATCCACTTCTATCTCATAGGAAAATGGAATGTCAAAGGTTGCAGAGGCAATAGAACCGCCGTCAGACTTACTTAGGTAAACCGCCTGAGTGCTCAACACACCCTCCACCAAAATACCTCTCGCTGTCTTTTCTGTCTCGTCAATAGACACAGAACCCTCCACATTACAAATCTGCAAAATGGACTGTTGCTTCGGCATTTCTACCACATCGGAAATCTTCGCCTTGGCACAATTGCGAACCAACAAGTGCTGAATATTAAAATCCTTCCACATCGGCTTTAGTTCCACCTCCGGACAATATGCATCCTGCAAAAGCGGCAAGGTTTCGTCACCATATAGTTTTTCCTCCAGTGTAAATTCTGCCACAATATCCAGCAGGCGGTCCTCGCCAGATTCATCCTGTACCACTGTGATATAATACTGGTCAAGGCTTAAGAAGCTGCCAGAAATCATATCCTGTGTCACCATTTCCTCCATCACCTTCTGCTCAAAAGGAATTTCCATGGTAAAATAATGAATCGGTGTATCTTCCTCCTCCGCAGTGTAAATGAGAAATACCCCCAAATTGCCAGTGACCAGCAGATAACCGTCCGCCGGCTTAATCTGTATCTTAGACACTGCAACACTTTTCCATATTACCTGATAGATATTCGGTTTATTTGCCGGTATTTCCACCTGTTCCTGCACTGTTAAAGGTTCTCTTTTTTGAAGTTGCAAGCTCATCATGGACAAATTGCCGCCAAGCACCTCTGCACTTTCCATATCGAGGAGTTCCGTCACCGCCTGAAATACCTCATTTTCTTTCACCTGATAATCCAGGCACACCAACGCCTTTAGGCTAATTTTTCTAGAGTGCAGCATAGTCACAGTCAGGTCGTTCAAACTAGCATGCACCTCTATGTAATCCTGTTCCTCCGTTCCATCTGCATTTACATATTCCACAAATGGCACCTTTCCAATCATACTGTCAAATGCATTTCCACCTTTGTCCGCACAATAAAGAATCTGATATTGCATATACCCCTGCACCTGAAAGCGGTCCGTCATCGCCACTGTATCCTCAATCACCACATTTCCCTTCACTAGAACCAATCGTTCCATATCCATCAGGCTGTCGGGAACATTTACCGTATCATCAATGGTAAACTGTAGTGTATTCTTCACCTTCCATGCACAATTACGAATTTCTCTTTTTATTAACTCCATACAACCTCCTAATAAATGTAATACTCATACCTCTATCCATCATTATATGCGGTTTCTGCGCTTGCTAGACCACACAATTCATCTTTTACATCTATTTAAAAATCACTTGCAAATCATACAACTGGCATTTGATAGCAATCCACGGATAGGACATCTTATCCTCCTCTAGCTTTTCTCCCTGGGTGGATTCCAACTGGGTCTCCACAAAGATTGCATTCTCTGTAAGATAAAGTTCTTTTAGCAAAATACTTAAGTCAGTTCTATCCTGCGCTCCATACCCCACCACGATATAGAGATAATCCTTCGTTCGGTAGGTCAGTTTAAATGGTTCCTTTCGCTTTTCCTGTATCAGCTCCACCAACGCATCTGGAAGCTTACTCTCATCACAAATGGTGTAATCCAAATCCTTTACCTTTTCTTCTTTGGTCTCCTCCACCTTACAACCTGTCAAAAAAAACGCTATTACAAATATCATTACAAGCAAAATGATTCTAATCGTCCAGTTTATAGCACCTTCATCTCCCCTCACTCTTGTTTCTCTCCTCTGCACCCTGTGTCCAAACAGATTCTATTTCATATATATGTGACGTTTTTTAAATTATTCCTCAAAATACAAACGAAGGCAGCGCACTCATACGAGTATGCTGCCTTCGCTACTTTCTATATTACATCTGTAATTTCTACTTAAACTGGTGTGCTCCCAACTGAAACTTAGCACCAGCTACATAACGTGAAAAATACAAATAATTCTTCATCTGTTTTTTCTTTCCATTAACTGTCACGGTTGTAGAACCATTCAATACTTCCTTCGCTGCCTTCATGCAAGTGTTCATTACACCTTTTATCTTGCCCTTTTTCTTCTGACTATCATACAAATCAAGTGCACTGTTCAAGCTTCCGTTGCGAACTGGTGAAAACTGTCCGCTCTGATAAATGACTTTCTTCACTGTATTCGGAAATTGGTCGCTGCGAACGCGATTCATAACTACAATTCCCACTGCCTTCTTACCCTGATAACTTTCTCCTCTTGCTTCGCAATAAATGATTGCTGTCATATATCTAAGATCAGTTGCGGTATATTTCTTCTTTGCTTTTTTCTTTGCTTTCTTTGTGGATGCTTCCACTCTCTTTCCCAGTGATTTTGAAATGCTCACTTTTGTAGTAGCTTTGGTTGTAGCAGCTGCTTCACAAGGTAAACTCAATACAAGACATAATGCAAATCCAGCTACAATTACGGTTACTAATTTTTTTAAATTCATGATCACTTGAAATTTCCTTGTTAGGGAAATTCCTCCACTCCTTTACTTTTTTCATTGCTACTCATTTCACATTTTAACCACGCGAAATGTTTTTGTAACAATTTCGTAACATTATTGCATGTTTTTTTCATAGTGTCAACTATAATATTTTCGTTATGTAAACCTATTTTTTGGTTTTGGCTTGTTTTGCGACACTTTTACACAATTTTTGGCTCTATCTTTGTCGAATTTGTTACAAAAATATTACATAGCGTCATGCGATTCCTTATTCAATTTGTCAATTTCTTCTCTTTCACCACAATATCTTTGACCAATCCCCCAAAGTTTTTCATAATCTTGTGGATTTCCCTAAACTTTTTTGCAAGAACTACAAGGAAATCAATATAGTACTTGCAATATGTACAAATAATAGATAAAATAATGGTACAATTATACAAAAAAAGAAAAAGGAGGGTTACGGTGATGACTTTCGAACAACAAGCATTAACAATTAACTCAAGCTATAACAACAGTGTTCAGATCAAGGTAATTCCAGGACACTTCGCAACCAACCACTCTCATATTACACACTACATTGATATGACAGTATTGAAAACTCGCCAGAGCATGGCAAGAGCAGCTGCGAAATCAATCGCAAGCGAATATGTCGGAACTACCGTTATCGATACAATCGTATGTATGGATGGCACAGAGGTAATCGGTTCTTATCTTGCAGAGGAACTGACCCACTCTGGTATCGTTTCTATGAATCAGCACAAAGCAATCTATGTGGTTACTCCAGAGTTCAATTCTGTGGGTCAGATGATATTCCGCGACAATCTACAGCCTATGATTCGTGGCAAGCATGTATTATTCTTACTTGCATCTGCAACCACCGGACGCACAGTAGAAAGAAGCTTAGAATGCCTTTCTTACTACGGCGGTATTGTAGCAGGAATCTCCGCAATCTTCTCTGCAAATGACACAGTTGCCGGACAGCAGATTCACACATTGTTCAATATGTCCGACATTCCAGAGTATAATACATATCCTCACAACCAGTGTCCTCACTGCCAAGCAGGCAAGAAGTTGGAGGCAATTGTAAACAGCTATGGTTATTCTAAGCTGTAAAATGACATTAACCAACGTAGACAAGGAGCACGAAGCAGAAATCTCTGCTTTGTGCTCCTTTTGAAATGCCTATACAAACATCAACCACTCCATAATTTGAAAAAATAAGATAGAAATAGAAACCAAACATCCTCCACAAGCAATAATATCACCTAACGTCTCTTTCATCTTCTTCATCTCACTCACCCTGTCCTTTCTCTTAAACTACCAGATTCTCACTCGAAAATACTTTGCATATCTCTCCTGTGAACTATCTTCTGTTAACAGATTAACACCGAGTCAGGACATACTATGGCAAGTTATAAAAATTTTTTACAAATTTTAAAAACCTTGTAACAATTGAAAGCCTTTCGTAAAATACTTTCACTCTTGTGTTCAATATAAAATTTGGTTAATAGGAGGAATTTACAATGGGAATTCCCACTTTTACATAGGTTACATCCTGTATCTCATCATAAGTAAACACCAACTGTATATTTACCTTTTTACCCTTTAACATGAGATATGAGGATTCTGTCTTGGTATAACCATATACAGTGTATATATCATTTTCACGGATGGCTTCCACCTCTTTTGCCTTCGCTAAGTCAAATACCAATTCTACTAACTCTTCCTTTTCCTCCTTTGTAGCACTACCCTGTTGTTCCATATTCAGCTCCATGCTGACATTTCCTTCCATTCCAATTTCCTCATAAACTCTCTCCACTCGCTCATATAGAGAAAATGCTTCTTTGGCGCTGACATCCGATTCAATCTGCATGGTAATATGCTGCTCCGGCGCTTCTTTGCTCTCCAAGGTAACAATGCGCAAATATGTGGTTGCATACTTCCCCTCCTTCGTAAGAATGAGTTTACTAAAATCTTCACCCTCTTCCTTCGAAAAAACATAGCCATCTTCTATCCCAAGCTTTAATGCCAAATTTTCCAACATGCTTTGCTTGGTCTCATCCGATAACTCCACAGTTCCAAAATAGCCATATCCCCGAATCACTTCTCCGATAACGGTTTCGTCAATCACAGAAAATGCAGCCACCGCCTTCTCTTTTCTCGCAGTTTCATCTTGCGTATTCACAAAGCTCTGAACTATAACAATGCTCCACACTAATATCAAAAAACTAACCTTTACTTTTTTTGTCACAAAAAATGCCTCCAATCCTATCTCTTCATTGATTTCACAACAAAAAGTTTTACCTATAGGATTGACGGCATTTTTAAAATTATTCAGTTCAAAATAGTTTCCCGCTGTAACAACCAAACCAAGCTTCAATCGACTCTATCATGGTTCGAGATTCGAGTAATAGGTTGGTGCCACAACCTTGTTCTGCTGCGGATTTGCCACCACCGGCTGTTGAGGATTCACTGCTGGCTGTGGTACTACCGGCTGTGGTGTTGCAGTTGTCTGTGCTACCATTGGTTGCTCCGGTGCTACAGGCTTTGCAGATTCCACAGTCTGAAGCTTCGCCACTGGTTGTTCTGACACTAATTCTTTTATAGGCTGCTGTGATACCTGTGGTTGCATCACCGGCTGCACTATAGGTACTCCCACAGACTGCGCTTTGGGGGTAACATTTTTATTAACTGGCACCATACCCTTGTACACCACAAAGGTATCGCACAACATATCATGAAATCCCTGTTTTCTTGCACTGATTGCTACCGCAAAATATCCCGCACACAGTAAAGAAGAAAAGAAACGTCCAACGGTCTCACGGTAAATGATATTCAATATTGTCCAATCTTTATCTTCTGTCACAACCTCTAAGCGAAATAACGCCTTTCCCGGTGTGGTATGGGTAAAGTATGTCAGCAATACAAAATAAGCTGCCGCTGCCACATAATTCAATACATCTAAAAATGAGTAGTGAAACAAAAAATTATTCTCGAAAAAATCCAATCCGGCATTTGCCGCAAGCGAAAATGGCGACGTAACCGTAACTGCCACAATTGCCGCAATCAGACTGTCGATTCCGAATGCAAGCAGGCGGACAAAGAACCCGGCATATACCCTATTTTCATTATGGTTCTGCATAATACATCGGCACCCCGCTTTCCAACTGATTCATCAATTCAACAAGTACCTCTGACTCTGACTTTTCTTTTGTCTGCACCATCATGCCAAACAACTGAGCCCAAGGATCCTCCTGCGAAGCCGGCTCATAGAAAACATCCACTCCACTTTGTTCCTTTACATATTCATCAAATTCCTCAGATGACTTAATTCCATCAATCAGTCCATTGTCTACTGCCTGTGTTGCAGTATAAACGCGACCATCCGCTAATACCTTTACCTCGTCAACGGACATATTTCTTCCTGTTGCCACAATTTCAACAAAACGATTGTAGTACTCATCTACAAATGACTGATAGATTGCCTTCTGTTCGCTTGTCATTGGCTTTCCTGCAGAACCCATATCCTTATTCTCAGCAGATACGATATTCACTTCCTTAATACCTAACTTTTCATAAAGCCCTGACATATCATAAGTAGACATGATGACACCAATAGAACCTGTGGTTGTAATGCGGTTTGCATACTGCTCATTGGCTGCTGCTGCAAGGTATACACCACCAGAACAGCACTGGCTTTCCATGTACGCCCAGATTGGACGTCCTGTTGTCTCCTTGTACTCCATCAATTTCATATACAACTCATCTGCTTCGTATACAGTTCCACCCGGAGTATTCAAGCGCAACACAATTCCTTTATTGTACTCATTGTCAATCAACAAGTCCACATACTCCATTAGCAAGTCATGATTATATGTAGCAGTAGTTGCATACATACTACCACTGTCCGCAGTCGCCTGAATTGTTCCGTTAATCGGTACCACCGCTATGAAATCCTCCATGGTCGGCATGTCCATCAATGCTACATTGCTGGTTCCCGCAAGGTCTTCTAACATCTTATTGATATCTGTAGTCCCCGTCTTGCTACTGGTCATCTTTGAAGATAAAGCATTGGTAATCACACTGATGATTCCAACTATTACGAAGATAACAGCAGCCACAATTAAACCTGTTGTCTGTTTCTTACTCATTATTCCTCTCCTTTTACATTTGCTACTATAATTAGTACAGTAAAGTATAACCCAAATGGTGTAGAAATACAATTTAATTCTTTATGAAGAAAGGGGACAGAAATCCATATACCAAATACGCACTTAGTAGCATGGGTGTGTCACCTTTCCACCGCAGTCCAATATGTGACTGTCCTTTGTTGCAACGTAGGTTAGTCTGCCAAAAGAATCGTAGGTATATGTAGTCGTTTCTGTTTCGGTTGCTTTCGCTCCAGTGGTCTCCTTCACCAGACGGTCTTCCTCATCATAGCTATAAGTGGTGGTAACACCATTGCAATCCGTAGTGGAAATAAGCTTTCCATAAAAATCGTATTGACTGGTACTTTCCGCTCCATCTGCAAGGATTACCTTCACCCTTCTTCCATTTTCATCATACACATAGGTTGTGGTATTCTTATTGGCATCGGTAATGCTTATCAAGTTTCCGGTCTGGTCGTAGGTATAGCTTGTCACCGCTCCATGATTCTGTTTTACTTGAGTTAAGCGGTCACTGCTATCGTAAATGTATTCCGTCTCTCTTCCGGCAGTATCCTGCTGCCAGATGGTTCTTCCTCTCTCATCATACTGCGTCTTCACATAGCTTCCATCTGGATAAGTTACCTTGGTACGGTTTCCATTCTTGTCATACTCATATGAGGTTACATTTCCCTTTGCATCTGTCATGGAGGTTTGTAACGACAATGCATTATAGGCAAAGCTTGTCACATTTCCTTCGCCATCTTCAATAGCGGTATTACGGTTTAACGCATCATAAGTGTATGTAGTGACATTTCCTCACTTGTCATAACGGTACTCCGTCCTTCTTCCCTCTTAAAATATGTTAAATATAGCAATTCATATATTACTTTTTTCTATTATCAAATCAACAGAACCTTCTTCCAATGAATTATATTCATCTAAATGAATATGATTACCAACAGAAACCTCGTCTTGCGCCAATGTCAATAATTGCTTAGCCAACGATATTAAACCTGCAGAATTAGCTTTTATCACTATTTCATTATTATCTATATCCGTACCAATTCCAAATCCTCTTTCCCATTCAAACTGAATACCCTTATTTTCATCATATTTTATAATATCAACTTCTATTTTCATTAAAAATCCTCCAAATAAATATGTATATCCAACATAACCTTCATCTTTCCCGCTTTATCCGGATTAGGAGCTAATATTTCAAAATTTACATGCGAACCTCCACCATGCTTACCTAAAATATCATTTTCTCCCATTCTAAATACTTTAGTTCCATCTTGCGAAACAAAGCGCCCACTTCCTTTTATTGGTTCTGTATATCCTTCACCTAAAAAATCGGAAGCTATATCCAATATTTCGTTAACTTTCATTGACTCTCCGTCAACTAACTCTTTAGGCGCTTGTGCATCCACAGCATCTTTTGCTGATATACTATTATCATACTTTATTTTTGCTGTTCCTTTATTTCCTACAACATTTGCAGTACAATTTAGGTTATATAATTTACAGAATGTAAATAATGATATTATTGACAACACTCCATAAACTAATGCCTGCTTTTTATTCCCTGACATGATAGAGCCTATGGTCAATACCATACTCATAACAGTATCTGCCGATGCAAGTAACAATCCCATTTGTGCAATCGTCAATATTTCGTAAGCTGCTACCACATATGTAATCGTTCCCAATGCAAAACCAGTAAAATATCCATCTAGAAATGCCTTAGTAATTTCTTGATCACTTCCACCTAACATTTGTGTTACCGTCGCATTTCCAAAACCTGACAGAATACCCATCGTATTTAATGTTTCGAAATTGTTATATATCGAATTAAGTGTAGTAGATATCAGCATTCCTGCAGCACTAAAGAAGTTTCCTGTTGGGTCACTATACTTCACCGGATTACCATTGGCATACAGATACTTATGCAAGGTATCTGGGTCGTAGATACTTCCTTCGTAAGTATCCATGCTAATGAATGTTCCAGTACTTGGATTCATGTACCTAGCTCTTAGGTAGTATAGTCCTGTATTCGCATTGTATTGTTCCCCTGTGTAAAGGAACTCGTTTTTACTATCTCCTGGATTTATACCTGATTATCCCTAAAATTATTTAAAGGAAATAAAAATAATTTTCTTCCACAGAAAGGGCATTTATATATTGTTGATGTTTCTGTATATACATTACACGCCACACAATGTTTACCAAAATCGTTTATATTTTCTATATTTTCTTGATATGCATCCATCTCAAATTTTTTAAACGCCATCTCTTGACATATTTCATATAAATACTCAATTTGTGCACTTACTTTAACGGGATTAGCTAATGCTCTCCATACACATCCTCCTTTTTTTTCTACTTTTCTCTTCTTTTGTATTTCCATAATCTCCACTTCTGCATATTCCCATTCCTCTATCTTAAATATTTTATCACATATTTCATGCCAGTCCTCCCATCTTTTCATCTGAATCAAAAGATTTTTAAGTTCTATTGTATCAATGTTTAGGTGGTTTTGTGGATCCCTGATTACCATATCCATTACTCCTTAATCTTTTTAATAAATCTGCATAAGCATCTAAGCTACTCTCTATAATAACTTTTATTTGTTTTGCCTTTGTCTCGTTTGCTATATATAATCTTGAATTTCCATCGCGAACAACATATTTACCTTTCATTTCAAGAACCGTGATAGGCGGAAAATCTTCAACTTGTTCAGGTCCTTGCCGTATAGCCTTCTCTATGGACACTTTTCCATTTGGGGTATCAAATTTAGGATTTATTGTAGCTTGACTATAATTAATATCACTCGGGTTCATTTCTGTGATATTACCACTACCACACCCTTCATTATGCACCAACACCTTATCCACTGACACATAATAGGTATGATTATCCTCAATGGTTAGGTTGTACACTTTAACAGGCTCTTCCTGTTGTTCTATAACAACGCTTGCAACAACCTCTGTCTGCCCTTCTTTAGTTTTGCATATATCACCCGTTTCTAGTTCTGCTGCTGCACACCATCCTTTTCCTTCCACATAGAATGGATGGTTTTCAGTGGTGTTGATGGTGGTGCCATCTTCCATCGTCACACAAACCAAGGTGTTGGTCATCGTTACAGAAACAGCCGTTACTTGCTTTAATTCCTTTTTGCCCGTTTTCGTATCTTCTGACCATACATAATCACCTATCTGAATCTCTACTATCGGACATAACCCTGTTTCTGTAGACACTAAAGTGTCTCCAGTAAAGCATTGGCTAGTTAAACCAAATAGCATACACACAAGTTGTACAAACTTAACTGCTATATCTCCAGGCTCACCTTCTTTAATTGCTTCTTGTATTTGGTCTACCTGGTCACTTAATCCAAAAACTGCCATCATCGGTTTCAAGACAATTCCCAGCGATGTCTTACACATGCCGTCTACCATGAAACCAACCACAACACCCTTAAGGAGTGCACCAATTACATCACCAATGGAACCGCCACCTAGCATAACACTTCGGATTTCCATCGCTGTGTCATACACGGTACACATGGCATCTGCCCACTTTACAAGCTTAACTAATCCCTTCATCTGATGCATCGTATTCAATGTCGACTGAATGCTAGTTGCTATCGAACTTTCTGCAATCGAGAAATACCCACTCGGATCTGTGTACATCACTGGATTCGCATTCGCATACAAATACTTATGCAGTGTTACTGGGTCATAGATACTTCCTTGGTAGCTGTCCATGCTAATGAATGTTCCTGTAGATGGATTCATGTATCTGGCTCTTAGGTAGTATAGTCCTGTATTCGCATTGTATTGTTCCCCTGTGTAAAGGAACTCGTTT
>JAFSIQ010000043.1 GCA_017439675.1 Lachnospiraceae bacterium | reverse complement strand
CTATTATGGTAAGGGTCTGCTTGCACAAGAAAACAGTAACGGTTATCTAACCTACCACTTCAACAATGTTGGTAGTACCATGGCGGTAACAGCTGTAGATGGAGAAGTAACAGCAAAGTACAACTATAGTCCTTATGGAGAGCTTCTAGAAGGAGAGTACAACGCAAACATCCCATTCCTCTATAATGGACAGTTTGGCGTGATGACAGATGGCAATGGACTCTATTACATGAGAGCACGTTATTATAACGTTGACATTAAGAGATTCATCAATCAGGATGTCTTAATTGGCACATTAGAAAGAATATCTAGTCTGAACCGCTTCTCTTATGTAGAAGGTAATCCAATAAGTTTCTTAGACCCGTTTGGGTTGGATAAATGGATTTATGACATGTTGCATGGATGGGTGTCTCAGGCATCCTTTTATGTAAATATTGTGTTATCTATGTTTGGGTTGTCCAATACACCGCTTGCTTATTATATTAATGCATTCTTAATAGGTTTTGATTTTGGTGTATATATCAATGAATTTATTAATAGTGGATTCGATTGGATGATCTTAATAGAAGGTTTTATTAATACCCTCGTAAATGCAACTTTTTATGCGTTTGGTATTTTGGCCGATTCAGGTACTCTGCCAGAATCGACAGGTTTGGCAAGTGAAGTTGCGTCAACAATAAAAGATTTCTTTGAAACAATATTTTATTATGAAATGTGATAAAACTGTTTGGGTATAATTAGATTCTATTCTGATAGATTAGCGAGGTTTGATTTAATATGGCGAAAAAATACTTGTTGATAAAAAGAATATTGTATATTGTTCTTGTAATGTGCATTTTTACAATTGTTTTTAAGAATATTAGTTTTTTGAAAAGCCTAACCACATCGGAAACATCTGTAATTGTTGAAGCGACAATTGCAGATGTTTCGATGAAGTATAATCGAATAACAAATTTAGAAACACATGTGATCTATACATATAACAATAAGACTATACAATCGAAAGTGGCATATACAATTGGGGATATGGGAAGAAAAACAACGGAACTTCTTATTTTGGATGATTCTGTGGTACGAAATTGTTTTGTGGTAAGTTGGGCAGATATTTTTTGTGTGGTAATGATTTTTGTGCTGATATCGTCTATCAATATAGCATATCAAAGAGAACATGAAAAAGCCGCTGCACAATATGCGAACAAGCTGTATAAGCGACAACAAGAGAAAGAACAGAGAGAGGAGCAGGGATGAAGATTATAGGAAAAAAGGAATTGATAGTTCTTGTGGGCATGACATTATTTTTTATTGTTTTAAAAATGCCAGCAGGAATTTTATTGATACTCTTTTATTTAATACTTTTATTTGCGATATTTTTGCTTACTATGAAAGATAAAGCAATAGACAAGAAGGAAAGCTGGATAAATCATTTGGCGGATAAACGGACTCAGCAATTAATTGGAATAATTACAAAAGTAGAAGAAACAGTAGACAAAGATGATTTTACTGAAAAAGTTATCATTTATTGTGAATATAATGGACACGATGGAAAGAAGTATAGATTTAAAAGCAAACAAGTTCTTGGTATAGCTGATTGTAAAGTAGGGGAACCAATTACGATTTGGGTAGATCCATTGGATTATAATAATTATTATGTGCAAATGTATGATGTAGTACAAAATTAGGGGCCTTAGGAGGACATTAAATGATAGTTTCTATCTTATATGTATTAATGGCACTGAGCCAAATTCTGTTTTGGGTATGTGGTGATTTGCTTATAGCGAAAACAAAGCTTAAATATGCAAAAAGGTTTGTGGCAGAGATTGCTTATTTCGCTGAAATTGAAGTGAGTCGGAGTAGTCCTGCTGTTTTAACGGTGGTCAAATATTTGGATAATGGAAAAGAAAAAAAGGCAGTTTTCTATAAAGATAAGAGAGATAAAGTAGGTAAAAAGATAGAAATTGTTGCGTCCGATAAGCTTGCTGTCAGGAATGGTATTTTTTATCCAGTTGAATTAAAAATAATAAGAGTTATTTTAGTGTCCGTTATTATGATTTGGTTGGGTCCTTATTTGTACGAATATTTTGATATAGTTATAGTAGTAATTATGGGACTAACAATGCTTTTGTTAACAGTAATGTCTGTATGTGATATTTGTTTTCGTGAAATGTTTGATGATGAATTGAAATCGGCATTGCATTGGGAATAATTCATCTTTCAAATAGGTGTCAGGCACTACGAATTGAGGAGTATACAAGATGGACGAAACGTTAAGATTAGTACTGATTATAGTATTGTTTGTACTAGGAACCATGTTGTCAATGTTTGGAGAATGGTTAGTTATAAAACAAGATTGCGCAATTGTAAAACATATATAGGTGAAATTGTTTATTTTGATGAGATTCCTTTGATGAGAGGAGCACATATGATTTCTGTGATTAATTATCAAGATAATGGAAAATCGAGAGATGCGCTTATAATAAAGGCAAAAAGGGATGTGATTGGAGCGAAAATAGCAATTGTTACAGATGGGAATTTAGCAGTTAGGAAGAAAATTGCAATGGCAGAAAAGGGTTCGCCAGGTGTGTATATAGCGGCAGTTATCGTGTTGATTATTGGACAATTTAATCTTAATGCTAGTCAGATGTTTTTTTTTGATGCAGCTTTACTAATAACATTAGTGGGTTTGATTATAATACTATTGTTTTATCCGTTTTTATATGAAATAACTGACCAGAGTATGAAGGATAGATTAGGTTGGCATAGTAAAAAATAACAAATAACCATTTAAACAAGTCGGAGATTTGAGATAAAATAAAAAGGAGTACGGAAATGGATAAAAACAAGTTTGAATGGGGTGCGGAAAAATTGACCTTTAAACCGTTTCCTACAGAAGAAAATACAATGGAGGCTGTGAAAAAAGCGATTATTCCGGCTATGATTATTTCTGTGATTGCTACAGCAGTTGTATTCCAATCGTTTATTTTATTTTTGGCAGGAGTGCTTTTTATACTTGTGTTTTGTGTCGTAATCCGATTGTTGATTTGTGTTGATAAGCTGAAAGAAAATACCGCACAAAATTTAAAAGAGAGAAGAACGGGTTGCATTAAAGCAAAAGTTGTGAAAATATGGTATGAGGAAGAGGCGGATTATGATTATGTGCGTATTTATTGTCAATATGTAATGGAGGATGGAGTTGAAAAAACATTTAAGACGCGCAAAGTGATTGGGCGTGCCACATGTAAAGAAGGAGATTACATTGGTGTGTTTGTAGAACCAGATAATTACGATAATTATGAAGTTGATATTACTAAATGTATAGAATGAGGTTGGGATGAAAAGAAAACATATTTTATCAGTGATGTTGATTGTAAGCTTGATATATCTGCCGTTTGTATTTCGTTGCATCCAACAGTTATTGATTGAGTTGAATCCTTCAGACTACATTGTTAAACAAGCGTATATTGCAGATATTACATATAGTGGAGGGCATTGCAATGTTTTTGCTATATATGATTATGAAGGGCAGGAGCGTACAGAGATTGTACTAGATGCAATAGGCGATTGCGTAGGAAAGAGCATCATATTAGTAATACATAAAGATACTAGCAATGTTTACAGAAAAGAATTGGTGATTGGATATCAGGATGTGTCTCTCTTTATTGTTGGAGTATGTCTGTTGTTGCTAGAAAATTATGCATATACGAATAAGAAGAAAAGGTATCAACAACGAAAGATGAGGGTGCTGTCACAACAGGAACAAAGAGAACAGAATATGTCATAAACACCCAGCCGGAGCTAAGTCAGATTCTTCAAAGTAAAACTTACGAAGTTGGGAGAGAAGATAAAGCACAGACAACGTATTACTATTATGGTAAGGGATTGCTTACGCAGGAGAATGAAGAAGGTTATCTAACCTACCATTTTAACAATGTAGGTAGTACTATGGCGGTAACAGATGCAGATGGAGAAGTAACAGCAAAGTATAACTATAGTCCTTATGGAGAACTTCTAGAAGGCGAATACAACGCAAACATATCTTTCCTCTACAATGGACAGTTTGGCGTTACGACAGATGGCAATGGACTCTATTACATGCGTGCGCGTTATTATAACGTTGACATTAAGAGATTCATCAATCAGGATGTCTTAATTGGTACACTAGAAAGAATATCTAGCTTAAACCGCTTCGCCTATGTGGAGGGTAATCCAATAAGTTTCTTAGACCCGTTTGGGTTGGAACGAAGTATATATGATGATTGGCATGATTATCTACAAGCGATGTTGGAAGGTTATACATATGTAATGACTGGCGTATCGGGATTGACGATGTTTCTTACAGAGGCAAAAAGAAATTCAAAATTCCTCTTAGCGTTTAATATAGCGATGCTATTGGATGTATTTTGGGTTGCAAGTATGGATATTGGCGTTTGCATAGGTCGAGCATGGGAAGGTGTTTTAGAAAGTGATTATAATAAAATAGACACGAGTTATAGAATGATGGGCGAGGTTCTTGATTCGGTGGTGTTAGCTATTTCGACATTTATGCTTGATTATTCTACTGATAATGGCGTGTTTGGTTTTTTGGAGGGGATTAGCTCATCGTTGCAGAATTTTACAGAATAGGAGAAGAAATGATAGTATCAATTTTTTTGATTTTGGTGTTAGTTATAGATACAATTATAGCGGTGTTTGGTGATTTGATTTTAATAAAGACAAAATTAAAGTGTTGTAAGAAATACCTTGCCGAAATAGATTATTTTACAGATGAAGTAAGGATGAATAATTATGGTGCTTATACGGTGTTTGTAGTAGTAAAATATTATGATTCGGGTGAGGAAAAAAAAGCTGTTATTTATAAGGACAAAAGAGATAAATATGGTGATAAAATAGAAATTGTTACGAATGGAGACTTGACAGCAAGAAGAAGTGTCATTTTCCCCGATAAACTAACTATAGTAGGAACAGTTAAAGATTTTATTGTGGCAACTATTTTTGGTTTGTTTATGTATGAAATTGGAGATTTATATGCTGTATTTGGTATAGGCATATTGCTTTTAGCATATGTGTTATATTTGATAATATACCCACTGGCAAGAGAGGCTTGTGATGAAGATATTAAGCGGTCATTAGGGTGGCCATATCATAAATGATTATGATATGGAGAACTCATTGAGGGTGAGTATGACGAAAACATATCTTTCCTCTACAATGGACAGTTCGGTGTCATGATAGATGGAAATGGACTCTATTACATGAGAGCACGTTACTATAATGTGGATATTAAGCGATTCATTAACCAAGACGTCTTGGTTGGTACATTAGAAAGAATATCTAGTTTGAACCGCTTCTCTTATGTAGAAGGGAATCCGATAAGTTTCTTAGACCCATTTGGGTTGGAAACAGCTCGATTTAATCAGGTGATAAATGAGTTACACAACATAATTGCACACATACAAGTAATTATCTTGGTAGCGGAAATGGCTGTTACATCAATAGGAATAATTGCAACATCAACGGGAAACGTTGCGGTGGCAGCAGGTGCAACTTCATTGTTTGCAAAATTGTATTTCTTTAGTACGATGTTGGCGGGTATTGATGCATCTCTTTATACGATGCAAGCTTGGAATCCGAATAATACAGATAAGGTGCGTTATGAGTCAGCAACAAAGGCTATAATTACGTTGTTAAGTATGCTAAGCCCTGTTAAGAAAATCATGGGAACGGATATGAAGCTTTCGGATGTGCAAAAACTTGTAGAGATAGCGAATAGCGTTAAGGATTGGATGCTAGGAGAAGCGGCTAATATTTTTGAAAATTACCCAGAGTCCGTAGTTGAGTAGTGTGTGAAGAGGTGATTGTTGTGGATGAAAAAAGAGACCGTATGAGCAATGACGAAAGAGTATCATATATGATAGCGCATTTGATGCAAAGTAAACGATATAGAGCGACGGTATATCGAATATATCCCATTATAATTTGTTTTTGCTTTTTTAGTCTTGCATGTTCACAGTTGAGTGAATATGTATATTTAATAGTGATAACTTTAATTGCTATATTAATATTTGTTGGGATACCGTTAATAAGAAGAAAAGTGGATAGTAATAAGATTTATGAATTGATTGAATGTAATATCAATAGAGAGGAATTGTGTATTGTTCCGTCAGGTACACGCTATCCGCGAATGGGAGTGTATTGTATTGTTGCATATTATGTGGAGGAGTCATGTACTTATAAATTTACGGGTAAAGTAAGGGATGATCAAGATGATTTATATAGAGTTTTCGTTAAACTCAAACAAGAGGGTGAATTTCCTAAAGTAAAGGTTTTGGTCAATCCCCAGAATTATAAGGACTATAAGGTGTTAGGGTATGAGTTTATAGAAGAAACTATTAGACAAAACAAGGAGATGGTTTATAAACAATTAGAACAATATTATGATGAATCATGGAAATATTAGGAAAAGAGGATGGTAATATGTTAGTTGAGATATTATGTCAGAAGAAGTCTTTTCAAAAGTATTGGAGGACATATGCATTTTGCCTTGCCTGGTTCTGCTTTTTTATGGTTCATCATAATACAATTCAAATGGAGCCGTGGTTTGCATATGGGATGCCATTTCTAATTGTAGTTTTGAATACAGTAATTGTTTTTTCGATTGTATTAAGGCTAAACCAGTTGATGAAAATTGGAACGAGAATAAGATGTAAGATTGTACATTCAATATCAGATTTTAATAATGGTGTGCTACGTATCCGATGTAGTTCTAACTTGGAAAGTAATGACGATACATATCAGTTTGAAGAAAAAGTAATGGTTCCTTTTGTGGCAATGTCAACGGAAATTGATTCGATATACAAACAGGGTGGAAGGTATTTTGATATAGAATATATCGAAGTTTTGGTTAATCCAGTCAATAGAAATCAATACGAAATCTTATATTATGAGTTGTTAAACGACGAAAGTAGGAAAAGTAAATATCAACTTTTTATTATGGGTATATTGTTTTTACTTTTGATAATAGTTTTGACTCGACTTATACCGTTTTAATTGTGACAACAAGGGATGGGGTGATTATGCTGATTTCTATAGATAAAATGAAACGAGATGCACTGGTACATGTAGGATACTATGTCATATTATACGCGGTGTTGCTTGTGGCAATTATTAATTTTTGTATGATTGAGAGTCTTAATTGTTATATACGATGTGCATCAATAATTGTATTACTAGGTGTGTTTGTAAAATTCATATTATTCATAAAAAAGCATGTGACATATAATTTACAAGAAAATCAATTGAGAAGTAAGGGTGTGCGTGTAAAGGCAGTAGTAGACAAAAGTGAGTTCTTTGTTAGCGGTGATCGTTTAATGCAAGTGTGTGGAATAACAGCATATTATACATATTCAGGGAAGACGTATGTTTATAAGGATGAAGTGTGGTATTTCGACCATATGATATCTGATGTTTTGATGAAATTAAAAGGAGAAGACGAATTGCCGAATTATGTAGATGTATTAGTAAATCCCGAAAACTACAATAACTATAGTATTTTAAAATATGATTATATTATTGAGTGCTTGGAAAAGAGGTGCTGAAGATTGTTACGCAATGATAGTTGTTCTATAGATGGTCTATATTTTGATAAAAAGAGTTTATTGGAACGATGTTTGGAAATATATTGGTTTAATTTTTCTTTTAATTTATTGATAGGGGTACTAATGATATTGTGTGCAAATCCTAATATGTTATCAGTATCATTTATACGTTGGATAGTGCTATCTATGATTATCGCCAATATCATAATATTAATAAGAATATACAATGTTTCTTTGAAAATTAATCGGATTTTTAATAATGGGAAAATTTTGAAAACTAATGTGCTTAGAGAAAAGACAAGTTTTAGACTATCGCATTCTTTGCTTGTGGGGAGTTACTGTATATATTCTATGTATTTCGACGGTTTAAATGGGAAAAGCTTTCCATTTATGTTTAAAGGACATATTGATAGACCTGTTGATTTGACGAAACCATTTAAACAAGGTGAAGATTGGCGAGATTTAAAGACGATCAATGTTCTAGTAAACGCAGATGACTATAACGATTATTTTGTTTTGTTTAGAGAAGAGTTGAATATAGATACGTCAAGAAGAAGTTATGGTCCTGTTAATCTGATTGATTATATATTGTGGTATGGTGGGATTATCTTTTTTATATGGCTTACACGTTGATTTAAGAAGAGTGCAAATATTAGGAGGATGGAAAGAACAAAATGAATAGAGAACAGAGTTTTTTCGAAACAGGATTCGGATTTATTATATTTGATATTGTATTGGATAGGGCGTAAAAATGAAAAAGAGATAGATGTGGGAAGGAATATATAAAAACAAATAAATAATAAGAATCTGTAGGACTGTCACTTTTTGGAGAGACAGTCTTTTTTGTCGGAGTTTTACCAAATTTGTCAAATACAAGTACCAGTTTTGTCAAATACCCGCACATTTTTTGAAAATATGATAATATTCATGAACCGAAAGTCATGCATCATAATACCTGCTACTTATTAATATGACAAAATATTAACATCGTTGACCACGTTGTAAGGGTTTTGTGGTGTGTGGCTTTTGGTTTAGGGTATATAAATAATAAATATGGGCACTGTTAATAAGTTTTGTGTGGATGAATGGAAAAAGGAGAAAGTTATGGGGCAGGTACTAATTATTAAGAATAACAATAAGGAGCCAAAGATTTATCAATTTGCGCAAGAAAGTTATATGACAGGTGAAGAACGTTACTATTATGCTACTCCTGATAGCCTTAATGGACAATATGTTATGTCAATTAAAGATAAGTGTGATAAAAGTGATATTATCTTACTAATCAATTATGAAGACCAAGATGAAAAAGAAATTAAGGATATTTTTATTGGAGGCGATATAAGCGTTTCAGTCGAAAACAAAATTTATTATACAATGTATAGACATATATTAAATGAGGACCATAATTTGGCGATAGCTAGTATTATCGATAAAATCGATTTGAATTTGGCTGAAGATTTTGCGCCAAAGTGCTATGTGATTCGGTGCGAAATGCAATGTTTATACAATGAATTGAATGAACGTATTAAAGCAGTGAAAAATCGGAAAGGAATTGAGGAATATACAGTAAAAGATGCAACGGATAAATGCTTTGAATTGCATAAATTTGCTCAAAAGGAAAACCAAATAGTTAGAATATTCCCATCAAGTGCTGTTGGAGAAGAAAGAACGGAGTTTCAACGGGATAGGGAAAGAGTGGTTAATTGCAAGGCATTTAGGAGAATGGTTGACAAGGCACAAATTTTTAGTGCGGAAAAAGGAGATTATTATCGTACTAGAATGACGCACTCATTGGAGGTAAATCAGATTGCGAAAGCCATAGCATATGCGTTGAGATTAAATGTCGATTTGACAGAAGCGATTGCGTTAGGGCATGACATTGGACATACGCCATTTGGACACCAAGGGGAAAGGACATTAGATGATATTTTGTCAGGAAAGATTCAGGTGGGATTGAATGTTGGTGACGATATCCTAAGGAATAAGCGTTTTGGGGGCTTTAAACACAACTATCAAAGTGCACGTATATTAACTCAGCTAGAAGAAAAATATGAGGAGTTTCCAGGACTAAATGTTAGTGTTCAAGTTGTGGAAGGAGTTTTGAAGCATACCAAATTAGATAAGGATGTTAGTGTCGTGGATTTTTTGAGGGACGAATATAGAGAAAAAATCGATTGTGTAAATGCCAACTGTGCTACGCTAGAGGGACAAACAGTGGCGATTGCAGATGAAATAGCACAGCGTGGCCATGATGTGGATGATGCATTAACTTCTGGGGTCATGACGGTGATTGAACTGATCGACTTTTTACAGATTAATAAGTGCACTGCTTTGAGAGAAAAGATAGAGAAAGAGTGTGCCAGTGTAGATGCGTCAGCCAGAATCATACCAGACCAACATGAGTTGAAGGTGGCTAGAATTGTATCAGCAATTGTAAATTACATGATTGAGGATACAATTCGAAGCTCGAAGGCTAGGATTCAGGCGCATAATGACTTAACTTCAATTACAATGGATAATACCACCAAAATGATTGGTTTCTCAAAGGAAGTGCAAGGTGTTAATGATTATTTAGAAAATGTCATTCAAAAGAAGGTTATCTGTAATAGCGAGGTTGCAAGGGCGGACTATAATGCAAATGTCATTGTAAAGACTCTTTTTGAAAAATATTATGAGAATCCAAGATTGTTACATAAGGGAACTTTACACAAAATCTTTATAGAGACGTTACAGCATAAAAACGAAGCGGTTTCTAATAGCGCAGTGAATCTCAATGATGCAAGAATTAAGATTATTGGCAAAGAAATTGAGATGATGACGAGGACACCACTAAAGTGGGTTGATGGAAATATAGTGGTTGTGCATACTTTGGATACTCAAAAAGACATAAGTGGAAAAGAAGATTATGTAATACAAAATATGGAGTTTGAAGATGGAACGGTATGTTTTGAAAAGCGTCGCATTCTAATTCGGGCAATTGTAGATTACATTGCTGGCATGACAGATGGATATGCTTTGCAGGAGTATGAGAAGTTGAAGTGATGAAATGTCTGTAAAGTGAGTAGAAGACAAATGTTTGAAATCTAGAATTCTGTCATGATAAGTAGCAAGGGTAGACTAAATGATTAGAAAGTATATATAATGTCAGAGGTGATAATAATGAATAGTTTAATTGATTTTGATGGCGTAGGAGAGGTTTTAGTAAACTTGACTAATAAATTAGCGGACGCTGCAGGTTGGATTGCCAATAGACAAACACCTTATAAAATTGCTGTGGATACATATATTGAAGAAATTAAAAGGAGTAACTTAGATTCTTTAACAAAGGCGTGTTTAATAAGTAATGCAAAGAAAATCATTAAGGAATATAGTAATCAAAATGAAATATTCGCGATTGCCACGGAATCGATTTGTGAAACGGCTAAACCTAACATGGTGGAAAATGATTGGGTTAGTCAGTTTATGGACAAGGCTAAATTGATATCAGATAGAGAATTTCAGTTGATATGGGGAAGGATTTTGGCAGAGGAATGTAATTGTCCAAACAGCATTCCTAAGATGCTATTGCATATTTTGGAACAGATGGATAAAAATGATGCGACGGCCTTCTCGTTAATTTGTTCGTTTGCAGTTTGGATGAAGGATGATGAAAATAAAATAGAATACTATCCTATTATTGATTCCTTACAACTGGAGAAGTTTTACGGGTTGGGACTTACGTTGAATGCTTTGGTTGATTTACAAGCGTTAGGGCTAATTGAAATGAGCTTTGATGATGGTAGTTATTGCTATTTTTCAGAAGATAAGAAAAAACGTGTTGTGATAAATTATTATGACCATACATATGAATTACCAGAGGGGATGAGTACTTGTAGTGTTGGAAATATCGTTTTCACTAAAGCAGGACAGGCCTTATGCAAAGCAATTATTGTTGAAGAACAAAAGGGTTTCTGGGAAAATGAGTGTCTGCCAATCTGGGAGAAAGAGGTTAAGATTTTTTTGCTAGAACAATCAAAAGAGAAGAAAAATGAACAATAAGTTTTTCAAAATATAAGGACAGGATGTTATGTATCTCCCCCTCCCCCCACATTGCCAACCACCCCTCAATTTGTTATAATCTATCCAGTTGTGAATAACATAGGCGGTTTGCCGCAACGAGTGATAGGAAGGATAACAATATGCAGGAATTATTTGATGTAATCAATGAGATATGTGCAAAGATTCAGGTGGTGTCGGATTTGTTTTGGAATTTTCCCACCAATTTTGACTGGTATGCCAATATACCGGTTTTGGGAAACTTCTCCTTGGCAATTATATTGCTGATTGGTTCGGGAATATATTTCACTTGTAGTCTTAAGTTTATTCAGGTGAGAAGGTTTCGATATGGACTCCATGTGTTAAAGGAGAGCAAGGCGGGCAAAGAGGGTATTTCCCCATTAGCAGCCTTCTTTTTGTCCACTGCCATGCGAGTGGGTCCGGGTAACATATTGGGTGTGACTGGAGCGATTTCGGTAGGTGGTCCCGGGGCGTTATTTTGGATGTGGGTGTCTGCATTTTTCGGTATGGCAACGGCTTATACAGAGTCCACCATGGCGCAGATTTTTAAGGAGAAAAAGGAAGACGAGTATATCGGTGGTCTTGCGTTTTACGGCAAGCGTCTGGTGAAGAATTCCGCTTTTGTAGGTGTGTTTTTGTCTGTGATGTATATCGTATATGCACTGCTGTGTTTTCCGGCCCAGGGCTTTAATACGGTTTCCTCGGTGGGGCAGATTGCAGAGACAATTACCGGAACCACCATTCCAACCAATTCTGCATTGTATTGGATTTCCTTTGCGGTGCTCATTGTAATGTTGATTATTATTTCCTTTGGGGGAATTAAGAAGGTAACCAAGGTGACGGATGTGATTGTGCCGATTATGGCAGTTATCTATGTGTTGACAGTTGTGGTATTAGTCGTTGTCAATATTGACCGTATCCCATGGTTTTTCCAATCTGTATTTACCCAGGCGTTTAAGCCAGATGCGGTGTTTGGTGGAGCCTTTGGTGTGGCATTAATTCAAGGTGTGAAGCGTGGTCTTATGTCCAATGAAGCAGGACAGGGAACCATTACCATGCCGGCTGCAGCTTCCAATGCAAAGCATCCTTGTGACCAGGGATGTGTACAGGCAATCGGTGTGTTTTTAGACACCATTGTAATCTGTACTTTGACGAGTTTTGTAGTTATAATGGGGCGCATGTGGTTGACAGAACAATCGGATGCGTGGCTTGAGATGGGCAAGCTTCCAAAGTTTATCGCTTCTGTGGGCGAACTGGCACCGGGAGAAACCTTTAACGCCATTGTGTCTGTATTGGTTTCCATTTGTTTTGGATTGTTTGCATTTACCTGTCTGCTTGGCTTCTTCTCCTTTACAGAGATATGTGCGAACCGTATTTCCCAGAAGAAATCATTTATTGCATTGATTCGTGTGTTGTGTCTGATTGTCATTTCCTTTGGAGTACTGACAAGCATTGCAGGTATGGATTTGGGTTCCTTATGGGATTTGTCAGACTTTGCAAACATTTTAATTGCCTACTGTAATATTCCGTTGTTGTATCTTGGATTTAAGTATGTGAAGAGAGCAACCGCACATTTTGAGAAAAATGATGGAACGCCTTTTACCTCAGAGACGGTTGGAGTGGATGTACCTGTGTGGGATGAGAAAGCGACAGAAGAGAAGGGTAGAACCATGGAGGAATAGAAAAGAATGTAAACAAGACAGATTGGATTGTGTAATGTAGATTTGATGGTGCAAAATAACAGAATAAGTGTGTAAAAGGATATAAATATACAATCATAACATATCAAAAACGGCAATGTTACAAATCGTGATATTGCCGTTTTCTTATAAATTCTATATCGCTTTGTATTCATTAGTAAGTGGTGACACAATGCCAAACCGCTGTATGTAATGAATAAGTGTTGCTGATTAGTCTGTAAAGTTATCGAAGTATCCCTGAATGTGAATGATAGGAGTACCCTTATCACCGGAACCACTTGTAAGGTCACACAAGGAACCAATTAAGTCGGTTAGCTGTCTAGGTGTTGTACCCTGGGATGCCATGTTGCCAACAAGGTTAGAATCCTTGGACTGGATGCTCTTAGAAATCGCTTCCTTAAGCTCTGCACCGCTTAAATCCTTAAAGTCGTTATCAGCAAGATACTTTAATTTTAATTCGTTTGGTGTTCCGATAAGTCCCTTGGTGAATGCAGGAGATACAACTGGGTCTGCCAACTCCCAAATCTTACCCTGTGGGTCTTTAAATGCACCATCACCATAGACCATAACCTCAACATGCTTGCCGGTCTTCTCAAGCAACTGTGCCTGAATGTCCTCTACCAAATCCTGACACTCTCTTGGGAACAACTTGATGGTATCCTCAGTTGACTTGTTAGAACCGAGTAAGCCATACTTAGTGTTATAACCGCTTCCGTTAACAGAAGAAGTTAAAATGTCGTCCATACCACATACAGCCTTAGCGCCAGCCTCTAGCAAAAGACGCTTGGTTCTCTTTCTCGTGTGGATGTCACATGTCATTACACAATCCGTGTAATTAAGAATTGTCTTAGCCTGGTTCGCAAAGATTACCTCAACCTCAGCACCAGCCTCTGTAATAATATCTGAATAGTACTGAACATAGTCAACGCCTGTAAACTCATGCTTGTTCTCGCCAAATAGCTCGCGATACTTTTCTAATGTAAGCACATCATTATATGGGTTGATACCTGCTTCGTCTAACTGGTCGTAAGTTAAGAGTGCATTACCCACTTCATCGCTTGGATAGCTGAGCATAAGCACTACCTTCTTAGCGCCCATTGCAATACCCTTAAGGCAGATTGCAAAGCGGTTACGAGAAAGGATAGGAAGGATAACGCCGATGGTTCCACCACCTAACTTTGCTCTTACATCATCTGCGATGTTCTGAACAGATGCGTAATTACCCTGTGAACGAGCTACGATAGACTCTGTCAAAGCTACCACATCTCTGTCTCTGAAAGAGTAGCCTTCACTCTCAGCTGCTTCCATGACACTGGTTACAGCGATGTCTACTAGGTTGTCGCCCTCTCTGATGATTGGACAACGGATTCCTCTTGATACTGTTCCTACTTTTCTTTCCATGTTGTATACCTTCATTCTTCAAGATTTTTTGCATTCATTTCTCAGAGAGCTTGTCCCCTCTATAGCCTCTAGGAAAAAATGCAATCTAATTATACACAGAAGCCTTTAATCATGCAAGCAAATATAAATAAATATGAAAATATGTATCGAAAAAAATACAAGGATGAAGTGTTTTCATGTCTGGGGTGAATTTCTCTGATGATTTTTGTCGAAAAATGATGAGAGGATAGAAGTTGTATAAGGAGTTAGAGGTGGTAAAGTAGCACATTTTATTATAAAATGGAGCTGACAATTAATAATGGAAAAGAGGATTAACATGAGCAATGTTGCTATAAAGCTAGAAAGAGATGAACAAGAGAATATCATTCCAGGTGGAAAGTCGGGGCAAGTTCCAAGATATCATTTGTTGGATGCTTTGCGTGGATGCATTTTGATTAGTATGTTTCTTTATCATGGAACGTGGGATTTGGTTTATATATTTGGAGTGAAGATGGACTGGTTTCAATCCGCTATTGCTCATGTGTGGCAACAAAGTATCTGCTGGGGATTTATCTTGTTATCTGGCTTTTGTTGGCATTTGGGGAGCAACAAATGGAAACGCGGATTACAGGTGTTTTTAGCGGGAGCTGTCATCACGGGGGTAACTTATTTATTTATGAGGGAGAATATCATTATATTTGGTGTATTGACCTTGTTGGGAAGCTGCATGTTGTTAATGATAGGGTTGGACAAGCTATTGAGGAAATGGAATTGTTATATTGGTGCGATTTTTTTCTTCGCATTATTCTTCCTTACAAGAAATGTAAATCGAGGTTTTCTTGGGTTTGAGACGTGGAATCTGCTTCCGTTGCCACAGGAATGGTACGCCAATGAATTAACTACCTATCTTGGGTTTATGGAGCCGGGATTTTTCTCTACGGATTATTTTTCACTGATTCCTTGGGTGTTTTTATTTATAACAGGCTATTATCTTCACGGGATTGTAATGCGTGGGAAAGTAGTAGAATGCCTGAATGTATCTGTGTGCAGATGGCTTCAATGGATGGGAAGGAACTCTTTGCTCCTTTATATGTTACACCAACCAGCATTATACGGAATTTTGTGTGTGGTGGATTATCTGGTTAGATAAAATAGTCTGTATCTAACAAATGTTAGTGCTGGCAAATATAATTATTTGGTGAAAATGCACAAAAAACGAATAAAAAAACGGAGTTTTCCGTGTTTTGTCAGACATAATGTGGAAAAATGTCTATCTGGTGGAAAAAAAGATTGAAATATTGTATAATGTTTCCAAATATAGTTTTCAAATTAGGTCGTGTTTATAGGATTTGAAAACAACAAATGACCGATAATTTTTTACAACGTTAGGAGGAGTATTATGAGTTTGGTTTTTACAAACGAAAAGTGTACAGGTTGTAATAAGTGCGTTCGTACCTGTCCGGTGCTAACATCCAATGTGGCAATCGAACCGGGAAAAGTAACTGTGAATGAGGAAGCTTGTATTGCCTGTGGTGCATGTTTTGATTCCTGTGCACATGGTGCGCGTGATTTTGAAGATGATACAGAACGCTTCTTTGCAGACCTTAAGAAGGGCAAGAATATTTCTGTGATTATCGCGCCTGCATTTATTGCCAATTATCCAAAGGAGTACAAGAGGGTGCTCGGCTATTTGAAACAGCAGGGTGTGAATCATTTGTATAGCGTATCCTTTGGTGCAGACATTACAACATGGGCATATCTGAAGTATATTACAGAGAATAATTTTACAGGGGGGATTTCCCAACCTTGTCCTGCAATTGTGAATTATATTGAAAGACATCAACCGGAGTTGATTGACCGTTTAGTTCCAATTCACAGTCCGATGATGTGTACGGCAGTTTATGTGAAGAAGTATTTACATAACAATGATGATTTGGTATTCTTAAGTCCTTGTATTGCGAAGAAATTCGAAATTACAGATAAGAATACACATGGCTATGTAAGCTACAATGTAACCTATTCCAAGATGATGGAATACATTGGGGATGCATATCGCAATGCACCGGAATGTAATGATGAGATTGATTATGGTCTAGGTGCTATCTATCCAATGCCAGGTGGTCTTCGCGAGAACGTAGAGCATTTCCTTGGAAAGGATTATGTTGTAAGACAGGTGGAAGGTGAACAGGAAGCTTACCATTACTTGAAGGAGTATTCCAAGAGAATTCGTCAGGGTAAAGAGCTTCCATTTATGGTGGATATCTTGAACTGTCAGAAGGGTTGTATCTACGGAACAGCTACCGAGCCATCCCGTAATACAGATGACGTGTTATTGACACTTTCTAAGATGCGTACCTTGGCAAATAAGGATGCAGCTACTGGTGTGGGTAAGAAGAAGAAAGCAACTAGCCCATGGGTGACCGATGGCTTGACACCAGCAGACAGACTTGCCAATTTGATGAAGGAATTTGCATCCTTGAATTTGAATGATTTCGTGCGTCATTACAGCGATAAGACAGTTGAGATGCGCAAGCCAAGTAGTATGGATGTGGATGCAATCTTTAAAGACATGAAGAAGTTTACTCCAGAGAGCCGGGAGATTAACTGTGGTTGTTGTGGTTATGAAACCTGTGAGGATATGGTGTGTGCAATCTATAATGATGTGAATATGAAAGAGAATTGTATTCATTATATTAAGGATTTGGCAGAGGAAGAGAGTGAGAGCATTCGCGAGATGCACGAACAGATGCAGATGGAGCATGAGGCAAAGAATAAAACGTTAGAGACAGTATTTGAGCAGTTCGGTTCCTTACGTGATACAGCAGTTGAGCTGAATATGGCAAATGAGGCATCTGCCAACGAAACTACAGATTTGGCAGCTGAGGTACAGGATATTTCTACAATTTGTGATGAGTTGACAGAGTCACTTAAGCTGATTGTTGACTTCATTGAAGTTTATAAGCAGAGTAACTTGGAGATTTCTGGCATTGCCAATAAGACCAATCTGTTGTCACTGAATGCATCTATTGAGGCTGCAAGAGCGGGTGAGCAGGGACGTGGCTTCGCTGTAGTTGCGGAAGAGATTCGTAACCTTTCTGATTCCACAAAGTCCTTGATTGATGCCAATAATCAGGAGGCACAGGAGATTATTCCGAAGGTAAACCGAAGCGTGGACATTATCCGTGAGGTAATTGATAAAATTGAGGGTATGACGGAGAAGGTTTCTACGATTGCAGCAAGTTCAGAAGAGATTTCTGCACAGACACAGTGCTTGCAGGAGATGGCAGATAGCTTGAAGCATATTGTGGAAAATATGTAATTCAATCTCACAAGTTTAATAAGTGCATAGTAAGTAATGAGGGTGAACCCGGTGATTTTGCAAATAATGCAAGGTTGCCGGGTTTGCTTTGTATAGTCATATATATTTTGTTAATACTACAGATAGGAAAGATAGGAAAGATAGGAAAGATAGGAGGAACATATATGTGCACAGCAATCTCATTTAAAACAGAAAATCATTACTTTGGGCGTAATCTGGACTTGGAATATTCCTACGAGGAGAGTGTGACGGTGACACCCCGCAATTACCCCTTTTTGTTTCGCAAGGCAGGGGAATTGCGCAATCATTATGCCATGATTGGGATGGCGTATGTGGTGGATGATTATCCTCTTTACTACGATGCTACTAATGAGAAAGGGCTTAGCATGGCAGGACTAAGCTTTGAGGAAAATGCACACTATTTTCCGGAGAATCAAGAAAAGGAAAATGTCACTCCTTTTGAATTGATTCCTTATCTGTTGGGGCAGTGTGCGGATGTGGATGAGGTTGAGGAGATGTTATCCACAGTTAATATTGTGAATGAAGCCTTCAATAAAGAACTTCCATTATCTCCATTACACTGGTTGATTGCAGATGAAAAGCGAAGCATTGTGGTGGAGTCGTTGGCTTCCGGCCTTAAAGTGTATCAGAATGTCACGGGAGTGCTTACGAATAATCCACCATTTTTACAACAAATGTTTCAGTTAAATCAATACATGGCGTTGTCTAAGGAGCTTCCAACGAATCATTTTGCACCGAACATTCCTCTTGCGGTGTATAGTCGGGGAATGGGTGCCTTGGGGTTGCCGGGAGATTTATCTTCTACTTCCCGTTTTGTCCGAGCTGTGTTTGCAAAGGAAAATTCTGTATGCGGAACTGGAGATTCGGAAAGCATTAGCCAGTTTTTTCACATTTTAGGTGCGGTGGAACAGCAGAGAGGCTTAGTGCATATGGGTGATAATAAATATGAAATTACGGTTTACTCCTCCTGCTGTAATACGAAAAAGGGGGTATATTATTATAAAACATATGATAATTCTCAGATTACCGGTGTTGATATGTACAAGACCAATTTGGATGGGCAAAGTCTTGTAAGATATCCACTAGTTTCTAGTCAACAGATTCGTTGGCAAAATGTATAGTTTGGTCGGAGACTGCCCTTCCAAACCAATGTTTTAGAATGGATTTAAAGTGTAAGCGATTTGTGAACTTTTTATAAGGAATTCATAAAATAGAATGGAAATGTAGAGGGGTTCATGGTAAAATGTAAATAACTTTTTTGAAGAAAAAGGGGGTTACGTATGAGTAGATTTATGGTGGTATCCAAGGTGGATAGATTGCCAGAATATAAAGCAGTTTCAGAGCGGTATGGGGTGAACTTTGAACTGAATGATTTTTATGAAGCAGACGTGTTAGATGATATGGATATGCAGAATGCAATTATTCATCAATACGAGACTGTGGGGATTCCGAAAGGAAGTACCATGCATGGTGCTTTTTTTGATGTTGTGGTGTTTAGCTCGGATGCAAAGATACGGGAGATTTCTAAGCTACGCATGAGACAAAGTATGGATATTGCAAAGAGGTTGGGACTAAGGGGAGTAGTGTTTCATACTAACTGCAATCCTATGCTAGCTAGTGACGCCTACGACAACAATGTTGTGTCTATGACGGTTTCTTATCTGGAAGAATTGTTGCAGGAATATTTAGAGATTGATATTTATCTTGAAAATATGTTTGATGCGTCCCCGAAGATTTTGAGAGAAATATCGGAACAGTTAGGAAAGTATTCTAATTATGGGGTGTGTTTGGATTATGCCCATGCAAGCATTTCCAAAACGCCGATGCAGGATTGGGTGGAAGCGTTGGCACCATATTTGAAGCATATACATATTAATGATAACGATTTGAAGAGTGATTTGCATTTGCCGTTGGGGGCTGGGCAGATTAACTGGAATCAATTTGTAAAATATTATCGGACGCATTTTGATCAGTGTAGCATTCTAGTGGAGACTGTGTTGCCGGAGGAACAGGAGCAATCTCTTCGCTATTTAAAAGAGAATTTTGTGGGTGTATTTCGGTGAAAATAGGACTTAATGCGGGGAGCTTTATGGGTGAAGAGGAAATTTGCGAAATTGAAGTTAAGAATGGTAGGTAGGAATTGAGAGTAGGTTTGTGAAAGAAAGGGATTATATATGGGTGGAAAGAAGCAGTTAGACGCAGAAGCGTTATTGGAACAGATTTTTTATTACATGAACAGTTTGGTAAACGAGAAGGATTTTAAGAAGACCTTATTACTGTTGACCGATATGGGACGTATCCTGGTAAATGCAGAGAGAGTATCTTTTTGGTATTGGGATAAAGAGAAGCATCAGTACTGGACTCTAGTAGCTTCAGATACAGAACAGCTTACTGTACCAGAAGGGTCAGGGATTGTAGGTGCTACTATTGAAGGTAATGAGATTATTGTAATCAATGATCCTTACAAGGACGCAAGATTTAATTCTAAAGTGGACAAGGAAACCGGTTTTTTGACCAAGTCCATCTTGTGTATGCCGGTGACCAATACAGCTGGCGAGGTGATTGGAGCCTATCAGGCAATCAATAAGTTAGACGAGAATGGAGAGAGTAATTTTGAAGAGAAGGATGTAAAACGTCTGACTTTGGCGGCGGCTTATTCCGGAAAGACATTAGAGTCGCATTTACTCTATCAAGCGGCACATGTGGATGCGCTTACTAAGCTTAAGAATAGAAGGTCTTTCTACGAATATTACAATGTGGAGCTTGCTCCAGTTTTGCAGGAAGATGTTGCGTCTATTGTGATTTGTGATATTGATTTCTTTAAGAAGGTGAATGATACATATGGGCACAATGCAGGCGATGCAGTGCTACAGATGATTGGCAGAATGTTGCAGGAGCGCGTTGGCGGCGGGGAAGCCTTCCGTTGGGGAGGAGAAGAATTTGTGTTGCTGTTACCAAAACGTAATGTAGAACAAGCAAAGCAGTTGGCAGAGGAGATTCGACAATCTGTAGAGCAGGCGGTTTGTCATTTTGAGGACAATGATATTCCGGTGACAATGTCTTTTGGTGTGAAAGAGATAGATGTGGATTGCAATGTGGAAGCTAACATTGAAATTGCAGATGGTAGATTGTATAAAGCGAAGACGACAGGGCGGAACCGAGTCGTGGCAGAAGATTAGCAACAGATTTTGGAGGAAACTATATGGCAGGAACAAAGTCCGTTTTTGTGAGCTACAGCTCACAGGACCATAAGCTTGTAAATTTAATCGTGAACATGATGAAGGATGCAGGGATTTCCTATTGGAAAGCACCGGAAATGATACCGGCAGGTTCTAGCTATGCCAGGGAGATTCCAAGGGCAATCAAGGAATGTGAAGTCTTCTTACTTGTGCTATCTAGCACTTCTCAGAAATCCATTTGGGTAGAGAAGGAAACGGATAGTGCTATTTCACATCGAAAGACGATTATTCCCTTTCAAATTGATGATATTCCGTTGAATGATACATTTCGATTTTATCTTAACAACGTCCAGATGATTTCCTATGAACAGAATGGGGAAGAAGCTATGGGAGAATTAAAGCAACAGTTGTTAGATTTGTTGGGACTTGCTCTGATTGAGGATGAGGCTGTGCCGGGAGTTCATAATGCACATGCGAAGAATCCTTCCGCAGATGGTGGTAAAGTGGTGGTATCGACGGATACACAACTGCGTGGAACGTTGGATGAGAAAAGTGAGGATGCAAGTGGAGATGCACAGTTTCCGAGAAGAAGTATGGTTCGTAAGAAAGCGGATTCCAATGCATTGCGAATGAACCGTATTCCATTGGAATGCGATTATTGTGGAAGTAAGCTGTTAGAGAATATTACAATGGGAACTTATCGTTGTGTGGAGTGTGGAAAGGATAGTTATGATGATTTCCAGACCATTCGCAATTATCTCGATAAGGTGGGGCATGCACCAGCAGCAGTGATTGAGCGCAATACGGGTGTGCCCAAACGAGTCATAGAGTATTTTTTCAGGGATGAGTATTTGGAGATTCCTATTCATTCCAATGTGCGTGTTCCTTGTGCTAAGTGTGGTGCACCGATTCGAACAGGAACGCTTTGCGATAACTGTAAGAAGACGGGAGGGCCTGACAAGAAGTCAGATATGAGAAAGGGTTCATGGCATTCCTTATATTAATAGAATGAAAGTGAGTGTACATATTGGAGAAGATAATCTGGGTGATAGGAAGCAACAGAAAAGAGATGATTGAAGCGCAGCGTCAGATTAATTCCACTGGAAGCATGCGTGCATTTTGCATGCTTTCTTTTCAGGCTGTGGAAAAGGCTGTGGAGAAGGTCAGTGTGTTGGAAGATGCCCATATCCGCTCTCGAATCAGTACACCATCTTTGATTGTGTTGGATTATGATATGGCATCAGAGGAGGAATTTAGGCTACTGCTGTTTTTGAAGAATCAACAGGCGTTGGCTGGAGTTCCTTTTTTCTTTATGATGGAGACGCGAAGTGAAACGCTAGATGAGGAGTGCTACAAAAGGGGAGCGATGGTCGTGTTGACGAAGCCATTTACCCGGGTTGATATCCTTCGTATGGAACGCACTTCATGGCAGCATGAGGTGACTAAGAACTATGAGAAAATGCTACAAAAACAGGCAGGAGATTTGCAATCGGCAAGAGAAATTGTGCGGTTAAATCAGCAGTTAGAAGCGCGTAATGAATTGCTTTACCAGATATTTGGACGATATTTTTCCGGTAAGGTACTGGATATGATTTTGGATAATCCGCAGGGGGCAGCCATTGGTGGAGAGAAGAGAGAGCTTACAGTAATGATGTCGGATTTGAGAGGATTTACCTCCTTGTCTGAGTCCTTAGAACCAGAAGCAGTTACCGCATTGTTGAATTTCTACTTTGAAAAAATGGCAGAAGCCATTAACCGCTATGGCGGTACGATTATTGAGTTTTTAGGGGATGCGGTATTGGCAGTGTTTGGAGCACCAATTGCGGCAAAGGAACAGACTGAATGTGCTATCGCGGCAGCAATCACTATGCAAAATCTTATGGGTGAGGTGAACCGGTTTTGCGAGCGTAATGGATATCCAGGTCTAGAGATGGGAGTTGGAATTCACCGAGGGGAAACATTTATCGGCAATGTTGGTTCAGAGAAAATGATGCGCTACAACGTAATTGGAAGGATTGTCAACGAGTGTTCACGAATTGAAGGCTACAGTGTAGGTGGGCAGGTTTTGGTGTCGCAGGAGGCATTAGAATGTGTCACTTGTCCAGTGGAGGTTCACAATCATATGGAAATTGTGGCAAAGGGTGTGGCGAAACCAGTGGAGCTTTCTGAGGTGATTGGTATCGGTGGGGAATATCAGTTGCGTATAGCGAATGTGGAATTTGATGTGATGAAACCGACGGAGGATTTGGTGGTATTTAACCTCTATCCGATTGAGGATAAGATGGTAAAAGAAGACACGGTACCCGCCAAGTTACTAGAATATTCTTATAAGCGAGCGGTGGTGGAATTGTATGATTTCCAAGCAGAACTCAAGGTGTATTCAGACGTAGAAATTTTTGCAGCAGGTGCAGATGGCAAAGCAGTCTTTACAGGCGTGTATGCGAAAGTGGTAGAGCGACATTTCAATCATGTGACATTACATTTTACTCATGTCAGTCGTAGCTTTCAGAAATTCTCCGGAATGGAGATTGAAGGCACAGTGAGAGTGAATGAGGAAGTGGATGCCATGATTTAAAAAATATGAGGAGATGAATTATGGACGTAGGAAAGTATGGATTCAAAGTGTTGGATGTGGAATTTCCTCAATTTCATATAGAACAGTGTTATAAGTACGAGGGGCAGGATTTTGTGGTGGCACAGGTGAGCCAGTTCGATGGTGACCGATGGACAGAGCACTACTTGGGAGATAGTGGGACATCCAATACGCAGGAGTTGCTTTCGCTGTTTTCCTGTCATTTTTTGTTGCTTACATGGAAGGCGCAAGATGAAGAACGATTGTTGTTTTTAAGTGATACGAGAAGAGTGAGAGCGTTAGAATTTTTGGATTATATGATTGCAGAATTTGGTTTGGTGCGCGGTAATGCAGGCTGTGCTAGTGGTCAGATATCCTCTGCTATTTTGTCCGTGCAGATTTCAGATATGGATTTGGCGGATACGATGGAATATTTCCTTCGGATGGCAATGTCCTATTACGAGGATTGTGATTGGATTGAGGCAAACTGTTATGGTGTAGAGAATGAGGCAGAAATTAAGCAGATGAAACGATATGTAAAGCAGCGGATTGCATGGGCATATGTTAAATCTACGGACGTGGTGCCGGTGGGAGAACAGGTTCGAATCAAGTCTTTGGAGAATGAATCTGGGATGTTGTTAACCGCTAGTGAGGATACATATATTATGGTTGGATGTCGCGGCGAGGTGTATGACATTAGCCGGGCAAAGTTCGAGAGAACCTATGAAGCTACAGATGAGGAATTGGACGTGTTTGAGCAGATGTTGGATTTTCTTCCGGCTATCGAAAAGGTATCAGATGGGGAGTATATCAGTTTAGATGACGTGGCCTGTCTCTGTTATCCGAAGCGAGGAATAGGAATTTATGGAGTGGAGCTGAAACGACGAACGAAGGTGTTTCCGGCTAATGCCAATCAGGAATATTTTCTTGGAAGACCAGGAGATTATCTAGCGGTAAGACTAGATGATTGTACAGATATTTATGTGATACAGAGAGAGATTTTTCTGCAAACCTATGAGGAGCAGATGTAAAACAATAAATAGAAAGAATTTGCGATAAAGAGTATGATGAGGAATTATAAGATAAGGGCGGTACGTAGTGTACTGCCCTTAATATATTTTAGTATCCTGATTTGATTTTGTTTCCGTAATAGGAGATGAATTCAATTATGGTTGGAACTCCCTTTTCGGAACGAATGATAGCAGTGTAATGCTTTAATAGTTCCTGAATATCAGTCGCCTTCCATGCTCGATCAATGGCATTTTGCATAGCTCGTTCTACGCTAGTGTGAGTCTTGCCGTATTTTTTGGCAATGGTTACGGACACATTGTTAGGTTGATCGCTTATGATAAGAAAGATGGCATCAATCAGATATTTGTGACCAGTGAATCTAGGGTGAATCCCTACCTTTTCCAATTCAATATAAATTCTCTTTTTGATGCGACTTTCGAATTGGTCCTTTGTTTCAATCGTAGTGAGGGATGAAGTACCGGATGTCTGATTGGTGTGAATAACATTTTTCATCATGCTAAGAAGGGTAAGAATCTCGAGTTCGCTGTAATTAGGTGCGTGTTTGGACATGATGAAATCTGCACCGAATTGTCTGGCACATTCATATGTATTGTGACCGGAATTGTCGGTAGTAACCAAAATATACGGCATAAAAGGAATGTCCAATGTTTTCAAATCCTGCAAAAATTGCAATCCACTTCCAGTACCGTCATGTAATTCCAAATCTAAAATAATAGCATCTGGGTGATATTGTTCTACCAATTGTAAGGCGCGATAAGAATTGTTTGACACGCCAAGTAATTGTAGGTTGTCAATTGTCTCTGCATGCTCCAAAAATCGTGTACATGTCTGGGCATCATCTTCTACTAAAATAACATTTAAAGCACGTTCCATCATAAATCTCCTTTGCGAATTAATGTAATAAAATTGTTATAACCCTTGCAAGCAAGTACAATTATATCATCATTATACAATAAAATATTATAAAAACCAACAAAAATTAAGGGAATATAGCAAGAAGTAATAAAATGTAGCAAGAAGTAAGAAAGTTAAGTGAAAGACATGGTGGAAGCGGAACATTCACGCAGAATTGTTTGAAACCGATTTCAAATTGTGTTATATTGTTATAGTTTCATACCGAAAAGTGATATTTCTGTGAATAGAAAAATGGTAAGATTGAATTAGTGGATGATGTTGAAAAGACACGTTTGTGGCATGCGAGTGATATGTATAGAAAATCAAGGAAACGAAAGGAGATGGAAAGTATGGGAAACAGCAGTGTTGTGGATATGACAAAGGGAGATGTAACAAAACATTTGTTGCGGTTTACGGTTCCTTTGTTGATTGGAAATTTGATACAGCAATGTTATAATATTGTTGATTCTATTATAGTAGGACAGGTGGTTGGTTCGAAAGCACTAGGAGCGGTAGGCTCGGTGGGAAATATCATGTTTATTTTCTTCGCATTATGCACCGGTTTGGCTGCAGGTGTGGGAATTATTGTATCCCAGCATTTTGGAGCAGAGAATTACGAGAAAGTAAAGCTGACGATTACGAATAGTATTTATGTTGTAGGTGGAACTGGAATTTTGATGAGTGTTCTGGCGGTGGTGTTGGCACCACAGATTTTAAGTTGGATGAATACCCCAGCGGATAATTACCAGTACGCCTTAGATTATATGCGCATTACTGGTGCGGCAACGATTGTTGTAGCATTTTATAATGGAATATCTGCTATTCTCCGTGCACTGGGAGATTCTAAGACGCCGTTGATTTTCCTTGTGGTTGCCAGTATATTGAATGTAGTGTTAGACCTTGCATTTGTTATGGGCATGGATATGGGAGTTGAAGGGGCGGCATTGGCAACAGCAATTAGTCAGTGTGTAGCAGCACTTGGCTCTGTTGTGGTGGCGGTATGGAAGAATCCGTTTTTCCGTTTCCGATTGAACCACTTTGCAATCGATAAAGAATTGGTAAATGACATCTTTGGTTTGGGTATCCCGGTGGCAGGACAAAATGCATTAATTTCTTTATCCTGCATTCTTCTCCAGAGCGTGGTAAATGGTTACGGAACTATGGTGATGGCAGCGTATACCGCAACTAGTAAGGTGGAACAATTAGTACATCAGCCATTTAATTCTTTGGGGCAGGCATGCTCCACCTTTGCAGGACAAAATGCTGGTGCAGGGCAAGTAGAACGAGTGATAGAGGGAAACCGCAAGGCAATGCAGATTATGTCCATCTTCACTTTGATTATGATAGTATTCTTCATGATATTTGGAAACCTGATTATTGGACTTTTTGTGGAGGAAGCAGAGATTATCGCAATCGGTGCAACAGGACTACGAATTGCCAGCGTTTTGCATATTGCTCTGGGAATTATTTATGTTAGCCGTGGTACACTCAATGGTTTGGGAGATGCAAGATATGCACTCATCAACGGTGTATGTGAAGTGTTAGGTAGAGTGGTATTTATCGCGATTTTAACAAATATTCCACTATTAGGCTTTTGGAGTGTATGGCTCACGAATGGATTTACATGGATTTTAGCGGGTGCTACGGGATATATTCGATTTAAGCAAGGCAAGTGGAAAGCATTTAATTTTGTGAGAAAGAAAGAGGTTGTTTTATGAAATTTGCAATATTGGCACCAGGGAAAATAGCACAGTGCATGGCGCAGGCAGTGAAAGGTTTGAGGGACGGGGACGTTCTGACATCTCAGCAGATAGCACAGGAGATGGGGGTTTGCACCTCGGAACTGGAATTGTATGCGGTGGCATCTAGAAGCTTAGAACGGGCAAAGCAGTTTGCAGAGGAATGGGGATTTGAGAAAGCGTATGGCACCTATGAAGAAATGTTAGAGGATGATGCGGTGGAACTAGTATATGTGGCTTCGCCTCACTCTCACCATTTTCAACATGCAAAATTATGTTTGGAACATGGGAAGCATGTACTGGTGGAAAAAGCATTTACAATCAATGCAAGCCAAGCAGCAGAATTGATTGCTCTTTCCGAGGAAAAGGGTTTGTTATTGGCAGAGGCGATTTGGACAAGATACATGCCTAGCCGGCAATTGATTCGAGATGTGCTGGAGAGCGGAGTAATTGGTGCTCCAACATCTCTAGTGGCGAATCTTGGATATGCCATGCGACAGAAGGAACGTTTGTGTAACCCGGAGTTGGCTGGTGGAGCGCTTCTAGATGTTGGGGTATACCCGATTAATTTTGCAATGATGGTATTTGGGGGAAGAATTGTGCAATTAGACACTTCGGTGGTTTTGTCGCCGGAGGGTGTGGATTGGGTGAATAGTGTTACCCTAACATTTGAAGGAAAAGAGATGGCAATTTTGCACAGCACCATGTTGTCACCAACGGACCGATTGGGAGTCATTTATGGTGAAAAAGGATATATGGAAGTGCTCAATATTAACAATTGTGAGGGTGTACATGTGTATGATACAGAACACCGATTGATAGCGACATATGAGGTTCCTGAACAGATTAACGGATATGAATACGAAGTGTTAGCCTGCATGCGAGCTATTCAGAATGGTCAGGTGGAATGCGAAGCAATGCCCCATAGCGAGACATTGCGCGTGATGCAATTGCTAGATACCATTCGTGCCAAGTGGGGGATGAAATACCCGGGTGAATAAGTAGGGAAGCTCATAGTGTGGTTTGCATTTTAATAGTACGATGACATTTAAAAATGGATGGAGGGTTTTGAGAATGGATAATTTTAATTTCTACAGTCCAACAGAGTTTGTGTTTGGAAAAGGAAGAGAGACGGAATGTGGTCAGATGGTTGCGAAATATGGTGGAACAAAGGTATTGATTCATTATGGCTCTGGTTCCGCTGTGCGTTCTGGATTATTAGACCGAGTAAAGAAATCTTTAGATGAGCAGAGGATTGCTTATGTAGAGTTGGGTGGAGTACAACCTAATCCTCGTGATACTAAGATTTATGAAGGTATTGAGTTGTGTCGTAAAGAAGGTGTAGATTTCATTTTGTCTGTCGGTGGGGGGTCTTGTATAGACAGCTCTAAGGGGATTGCACTAGGAGTACCATACGATGGAGATTTCTGGGATTTTTATGGAACTGGTAAGCAGGTGGAGAATGCTTTGCCGATTGGTACCGTGTTGACGATTGCGGCAGCGGGAAGTGAAGGTTCCGGTGCGTCGGTGGTCACAAAGGAAGAAGGAATGTTAAAACGAGATGTAGGTTCGGATTTGTTGCGTCCAAGGTTTTCAATCTTAAATCCGGAGCTTACCTGTACGCTTCCTGCATATCAAACTGCTTGTGGTGCTACAGATATTATGGCGCATGTGTTTGAACGTTATTTTACCAATACCAAGGAAGTGGAGATTACAGACCGTTTGTGTGAAGCGGTTCTATTGACAATGGTAAAGGAAACTCCACGTGTAATAGAAGATCCAAATAACTATGACGCAAGAGCGAATATTATGTGGGCAGGTATGGTTGCTCATAATGATATCGTAGGTGTGGGTCGAAGCCAGGATTGGAATAGTCACGGATTAGAGCATGAATTGTCTGGTTTATATGATTGTGCTCACGGTGCGGGCCTGGCGGTAGTGATGCCTGCATGGATGGAATATGTGATGCACCATGACGTGATGCGCTTTGCACAAATGGCGGTTCGTGTTTGGGGATGCGAAATGAACTTTTCCAATCCAGAAGCTACTGCGAAGGAGGGTATTAAGGAGTTTAGAAAGTTCTTAGTATCAATCGGTATGCCAATTAACTTTGAACAGCTAGGAGCAAAGGAAGAGGATATTCCAAAGCTTGTGGAAGTGCTTGGAATTGGAGATGGTATCCGCGGTGGATTTATGGAATTAAATGCTACCGATGTAGCCAACATTTATACGATAGCAACACGTGCGATTGTGTAGTAAATAAAATAATTGATAGTATGAATCCGCCGTAGAGTTTTTTCTGCGGTGGATTTGTTTTGTTGTTAAATATGAAATGTTTTTGCATAAAAGGAAATTTATACCACAAGTATAATGGACATTTTATTTTTTTTGTGCTATAGTGCGATATATAAAAAAGAAGTGACTATGAAGGTACTGAATAGTTGCGAATGGAATAAGCGGACAGATATGTCCAAGGAAAGGAAGTGAGATCATGTTTACAATTAATTTAGCAATTACAACTAAGTTGAATAACCGACCGGTGACTATGCATATTTCGGATAGAAAGCATAGTTTAATTGGCGTATGCTCTTGTAGGGTAAGTGAAAGGCATAGAAGTGAACATGATTGTGATAGATGTCATATAGAGTAGACTTGTGACAACATACATGGACGTTTTCGGGCCGCTTATCTTGTGAGAGATAGGCGGCTTTGTTGCATTATAAAAAAGAACGAAAGATAGCTTAGGAGGGGAAAGATATGTTCAATATTCCAATAATTGATATGGTGAAAACAGGACAGAATATTATAGAGTTAAGAAAACAAAACGGATTGACGGTAAAGGATTTACAGGAGATGTTTGGTTTTACAACACCACAGGCAATTTACAAATGGCAACAAGGAAGTGCATTGCCAACGATTGATAATCTAGTTGTGTTAGCAGCAATCTTTCAAGTATCGGTGGATGATATTTTGGTGATTGAAAGGGATTTGCAGATGTCTAAATCAGCATAGCTCCATATGGAGAGTGTTACAGGTTAAGTTCTATTTTGGGAACGAAAATAAGAGGATACTTCTTTCAAGTATCCTCTTATTTTGTATAGATATGATATTTTATTTATCTGTAATCTCACTATGCAATGTCTGTAATGACTTAATCTCATTTTCTTCATGAGTCTTCACATAGTGGATACCTGCTGCGGTTGCCTTGGCAGCAGCAACAGTTGTCATATAAGGAACCTTAGCCTTGATAGCAGCTTTTCTCAAGTAACTGTCATCGTTCACGCTACCTTTACCAATTGGAGAATTGATAATCAAATCAATCTTGCCGTTGGTAATCATATCGTAAACATTAGGACGACCTTCATAAAGCTTTTTAACCTTCTCAGCTGGAATGCCAGCTTCTGTAATAGATTCATAAGTATTACCAGTAGCAACAATCTTAAATCCATCGTTAGAAAGGCTTCTTGCAACTTCTACAACATCAGCTTTATCCTTGCGGTTGACAGAAATTAACACAGTACCCTCTAATGGAAGTTTAGAAGACACACCTTCCTGTGCTTTGTAGAAGGCTTCACCATAAGAAGGAGATAAGCCTAATACTTCACCAGTAGAACGCATCTCAGGTCCTAATACTGGGTCAACCTCTTGGAACATGTTGAATGGGAAAGCAGCTTCCTTTACACCGTAGTATGGAATATTCTGTTCCTTCAATGCGGGAACAGGAGATGGGTTACCTGTTAATTCGCTAGTGATAATCTCTGTTGCCAATGGTACCATGCGGATGTTACATACCTTAGATACTAAAGGTACGGTACGGGATGCACGAGGGTTAGCCTCTAATACATATACCTTTCCGTTCTCAATAGCATATTGCATATTCATAAGACCCTTGACATGCATTTCTTCAGCAATTTTTCTTGTGTATTCCTTAATGGTTGCAACATTTTCTTCTGTAATGTGTACAGAAGGAATGATACAAGCGGAGTCGCCAGAGTGAACACCTGCAAGTTCAATATGTTCCATAACAGCAGGAACAAATGCATGTGTTCCGTCACTGATTGCATCGGACTCGCACTCTAAAGCATTGATAAGGAAGCGGTCAATTAGGATTGGTCTGTCTGGTGTTACGCCAACAGCGGCTTTCATATAGTCGGTTAAGCTTTCGTCGTCGTATACCACTTCCATGCCACGTCCACCTAATACATAAGAAGGACGAACCATTACCGGATAACCAATCTTATGAGCAATGTCTAATGCTTCGTTTACGTCAACAGCCATTCCTGACTCCGGCATAGGAATCTCTAATTTATCCATCATCTCACGGAACAAATCTCTGTCTTCGGCTAAATCGATAACCGAAGGAGAAGTACCAAGAATCTTAACACCGTTCTTCTCTAGGTCTGCAGCTAAGTTAAGTGGAGTCTGACCACCGAACTGAGCGATAACACCTAATGGTTTTTCTTTATTGTAAATGCTTAATACATCTTCCAAAGTAAGTGGTTCGAAGTATAGCTTATCAGAAGTATCATAGTCTGTTGAAACTGTCTCAGGGTTACAGTTGACGATGATGGTTTCAAATCCTAACTTTTTAAGTGCAAGCGCTGCATGCACACAACAGTAATCAAATTCGATACCCTGACCAATACGGTTAGGACCACCACCAAGAATCATAATCTTCTTGTTGTCAGATACAGGATTCTTATCCTCTGCGTTGTAGGTTGAGTAGTAGTAAGCACTGTTTTCAGTACCACTTACGTGAACACCTTCCCAAGATTCTTCTACACCTAAGCTAATTCTCTTATTACGGATATCATCCTCAGGTATTTCAAGAATCTGGCTCAAATATTTATCAGAGAAACCATTCTTCTTAGCGGAAATCAACTGTTCATCGGATGGAAGAGAACCCCTTGACTGTAATAATGCTTCTTCTTCCACTACCAATTCTCTCATCTGGTCGATAAAGTAATTCTTAACTTTGGTTAATTCATGAATCTCTTCATTGGTAGCACCCTTACGGATTGCTTCGTACATAATGAAGTGACGTTCGCTAGAAGGAGTGATTAACATCTGTAACAACTCTTCCTTTGACAAGGAATCAAAGTTCTTAGCGTGTCCGAGTCCGTAGCGTCCGGTCTCCAAGCTTCGGATTGCTTTTTGGAAAGCTTCCTTATATGTCTTACCGATACTCATTACCTCACCTACGGCACGCATCTGAGTACCAAGCTTGTCTTCAACGCCTTTGAATTTTTCGAATGCCCAACGTGCAAACTTGATTACAATGTAATCTCCATTTGGAACATATTTATCTAAAGTACCATACTTACCACAAGGAATATCTTTCAGTGTAAGACCGGTTGCCAACATAGCAGATACTAAAGCAATTGGGAAACCAGTTGCCTTTGATGCCAATGCAGAAGAACGGGATGTACGAGGGTTAATCTCAATTACGATAATACGATCTGAAACTGGATCGTGTGCAAACTGTACGTTTGTACCACCGATAACCTGTACGGAATCAACAATCTTGTAAGCCTGCTCTTGTAGGCGTTTCTGACAGTCCTCAGAGATTGTAAGCATTGGAGCAGAACAGAAGGAGTCACCAGTGTGAACACCTAATGGGTCAATGTTTTCGATAAAGCAAACAGTAATCATGTTACCTTCGCAGTCACGAACGACCTCTAACTCTAATTCTTCCCATCCAAGGATAGATTCCTCAACCAATACCTGACCAACTAAACTTGCCTGTAAACCTCTTGCGCATACAGTCTTTAATTCTTCTTTGTTATACACAAGACCGCCACCTGCGCCACCCATGGTGTATGCTGGACGAAGTACAACCGGATAGTTTAATTTTTCAGCAATTGCAAGTGCTTCCTCTACTGTGTAAGCAACCTCGCTTCGAGCCATCTCAATACCAAGTGAGTCCATTGTTTTCTTGAACTCAATACGGTCTTCGCCACGTTCGATGGCATCTACCTGAACACCGATAACCTTAACATTGTATTTGTCTAAAATGCCTGCCTGATTCAGCTCTGAACAAAGATTAAGTCCAGACTGTCCTCCAAGATTAGGAAGTAAAGCATCTGGACGCTCCTTAGCAATAATCTGCTCTAATCGCTCCACATTAAGTGGTTCAATATATGTTACATCTGCAGTCTCTGGGTCTGTCATAATAGTGGCTGGGTTTGAATTCACCAATACAATCTCATAGCCAAGCTTCTTCAAAGCCTTACATGCCTGAGTACCGGAATAGTCAAACTCACAAGCCTGTCCGATTACAATAGGACCAGAACCAATAATGAGTACTTTGTTAATATCTGTTCTTTTTGGCATAGTTATATCCTCCTAATAAATCTATAGAGTATTATATAGGAAATGACAAAAATCACAAGCCTTTTTTCACGTACTTTTTTATTTTTTTCATTTTTTTTCGACTACGGATTTACAAAGAAGGTAGTAAAAATGAAAAAAACATATTATAATAAATAAATGATAAGACAAAGTTTGAAAATTGTATGTATGCGATAGGAAAAGTCTGACAAATTTGAAATGTAAGGATATATTTCAAATTGATATTCTGAAGATTATGAAGATAAATAGGTTGCATGAGTGTGGTGTTTCTTGGTAAAATAATACAGGTGTTGAGTTTTGTGTTATGCGCTACCCGCAGATGAGGATTAATATGAAGACGTTATTAGTAATGATTTTGACAATTGCATTATGTGTTATTATATATTATAACTGCCGAGTTTATAAGGAAAAACATGCATTGAAAAAGACCGTAGGACGTATTCTGTCTATCGGTGGTGTTATTGTGATGTTCAATATTATGCAATTGTGTACAGATTCTCCGCTTTGGGCTAGATTTGCACTGAGCGGATATTATGTATCTTCAGACTGGCTGTTATTGTTTTTGCTGATCTTTTCTTTTGAGTACATTGGAAAGGAATTGAGCAAATATGTAAAGAAGAAACTTATCATATTTATGATTGCAATCGATACCGTTTCTTTGACCTTGAATACCTTCACGAAGCATGCATTTGATGTAAAAAAGGCTTTCGTGGCAGGAGAATCTATGTATTGTCTAGATGTAACGCCATACTTCGCGTTACATTATGTATTGGTTATGGTTTTAGCTGTTGCATGTCTAGTTAGTTTGTTTTATGGAGCTGTGAAGGCGCCTATGTTTTATCGTCATAAATATCTCTTGATTTCTATTATCCTATTGTTGTTAGTGGCGTTAAATGTTATCTTTTTCAATTCACCAATTGATATTTCCGTATTAGGTTATGTGGTGGGTGGAATTTGCATTTATTATTGTGCCTTTGTCTACACACCGCAGAGATTATTGCCACAGACGTTGTTTCGTGTGGCGGAGGATATGAATGTGGGATTGTTGTTACTGGATATGGAAGGTAACCGATTGTACAATAACCGATTGGGACAACAGATGCTCAGCGAGGAATGGGCTTTGGTTGACGAGCGGGGATGTTCTTTAGAACACTGGTGTAAGGAGCAATATATCAACGGAACCAAGGAGTTCACTGAGGATTGTTCTTTTTACAAGCGAGGAAAAGAAAGGGTATTGCGCATTCAATTGCAACGTCTGAAGGATGTGCATAATCAGTTACAGGGTGGATATTTTGTTATTGATGACCGTACGGAGGAGATTAAACAACAGGCACAGGAACGTTATATGTCAAATCATGATGCGTTGACAGGTTTTTATAATAAGGAATATTTTTATGAGAACGCAAAGCGGTTTATCCGCAATAACGAGCAATCCGAATTGTATATGGTTTGTACAGATGTCAAAGATTTTAAGATGATTAATGATTTCTTTGGTACTGAAGTGGGAGATGTGGTTCTTAAGAATATTGCCCATTTTATTGAAACAAATGTTGGACAGAACACAGTATATGGACGAATTGGCAATGATGTATTTGCAGTATTGATGCCACGGGCATATTACACAGAATCATTGTTTGATAATATGCGGCAGGAGGATTATTTTGCTAGTATGGACATAGAAGTGTCATTCCCTGTAGTTAACTATATGGGAGTATATGAAGTTAAGAAACGAGATCTTCCAATTTCCGTTATGTGTGACCGTGCCCGTATGGCGATTACGAAGATTAAGGGAGGTTACCACAGACGAGTAGCGTATTATGACGAGATGATTCGTGATGACATCTTGCGTGAGAAGCGTTTGATTGGTGATTTGCGAGAGGCAATTGATGAAGGACATTTACAAATGTATTTGCAACCGCAGGTGTCAGCCGACGGAACTATGTTAGGTGCGGAAGCTTTGGTGCGTTGGATTCATCCAGAAAAGGGTATGGTTATGCCGGGGGATTTTATTCCGGTCTTTGAGAGAAATGGTTTGATTTCTGAGGTAGATAAGTATATATGGGAATGTGCATGTCAGCGTCTCCGAAAGTGGAAGGATGAAGGCAGGGAAGATGTATACATATCCGTTAATATTTCGCCAAAGGATTTCTATTTTATGGATATTTATCAAATCTTTACGGCTTTGGTGCGCAAGTATGAAATTGAACCGAAGAATATCAAGCTAGAGATTACAGAAACTGCTATTGTGATAGATATTAAACGACAGATGGAGCTGATTGGAAAGTTGCAGCAGGCAGGTTTTGTAGTGGAGATGGATGATTTCGGAAGTGGACACTCTTCCTTGAACATGTTGAAGGATATCGATGTGGATGTATTGAAAATTGATATGGCATTTTTGGCAAAGGCACGTGATGAGGAGCGAAGCAAGAAGATATTGGAGATGGTAGTCTTGCTATCGAAGCAGTTATCAATGCCAGTTATAATGGAAGGTGTGGAAACAGAAAGTCAGGTTAAGTTCTTATCGGCTATTGGCTGTGACATGTTCCAGGGGTATTACTTTGCAAGACCAATGGAGGTTGCGAAGTTTGAAGAACAGTACATGAGATAGGACACACATGAATGAAGGGGAGAAAACTTCAAGGTGTGAGGTAATATATGAGATTTGTATTTCGAAAAGATAATTTAATGAAGGATATAGTTGCCGGTGTCATTGTGGCACTGGTGTCTATTCCTATTTCTATGGGTTATGCACAGGTTGCAGGTCTTCCGGCTGTGTATGGTCTTTATGGTTCTGTATTTCCCATTTTGTTATATAGTTTGTTTGCAGCATCGCCACAATTAATCTTTGGTGTGGATGCCACACCAGCCGCTTTAGTGGGTGGTGCCCTTGTGAGTTTTGGTATTACGGCAGGTTCTGTACAGGCGATGGAGCTAGTTCCAGTGATTACATTGATGACAGCAGTATGGTTGCTGTTATTCTTTTTCGTGAAAGCTGGAAAGCTGGTGAATTATATTTCAAAACCTGTAATGGGTGGTTTCATTTCCGGTATCGGATGTACCATTATTCTAATGCAATTGCCAAAACTGTTTGGTGGAAATGCAGGTACTGGTGAGTTGGTTACTCTGGTTATTCACATATGTGAGCAATGGAAGCATTTTAATGGCGTAGCTACGTTGTTAGGTGCAGGGACGATTGTTCTCATTTTATTATCAAAAAAAAGGTTTCCGAAGTTTCCGATGTCTGTTGTTATGATGTTAGCAGGGGCTATTTTAGGTGTTACCGGCGTGGCTCAGCGGTATGGTGTAGCTTTGTTGCCACAAGTAGAGGCAGGTCTTCCTAATGTTCATATTCCTGATGTGGCACTATTGTTAGAGCACGGAAGGGATATTGTGATGTTGTCCTTTACCATTGCAATGGTGATTGTCGCCCAGACTTTGCTCACAGCTAATAATTATGCGTTAAAGTACAATTACAAAATAGAGGGGAACCGGGAAATATTAGCCTATGCAGTGGGTAACATGGCAGGTGCATTTGTAGGATGCTGCCCAATTAATGGTAGTGTTTCAAGAACTGGAATCGGAGACCAATATGGCGGAAAATCCCAAGTGATGTCACTGACCGCATCTATTACTATGGTTTTGGTATTGCTTTTTGGAACAGAAATTTTATCTTATCTGCCAGTTCCAGTGCTTACCGGCATTGTGATGGCAGCATTAATTGGTATTATCGAAATGGACGTAGCTAAGAAAACATGGAAATCAGACAAACACGAATTTGTTATTTTTATGGCAGCATTTTTGGGAGTGTTGTTACTTGGTACTATATATGGTGTTATCATTGGTGTAATGCTTTCCTTTGTGGCGGTGATTATTCGTGCAGTGATTCCCCCAAAGGCATTTTTGGGAGTGATTCCAGGACATAAGAATTTCTATAATTTAAAGCGCAATAGCAGCGCAAGGCCGATTTGTAATACCGTGATATACCGTTTTAGTGGTAATTTGTTTTTCGGCAATATCAATGCGTTTTGCCAAGACATCGAAGAGGCGATTAAGGAAGATACCAAGCAGGTAATCGTGGACGCTAGAGGAATCGGAAATATAGATATGACAGCAGCGGAACGTCTTGTTATCCTGTCTCATAATCTAAAGGCATCGGGGATTCATTTTTACTTGACGGAACATGGGGAAGGGGTCAATGACCAGCTTCGCATGTATGATGCAGGAACGCTTATTGAGGAGGGGGCAGTGCGTCGAACCATTACATTAGCGTTACGAGCTGCGGGCTTGACGCGTCCATATCCTTTAGAAGGAACTGTAGAGGGTGAAGCCTATACCTATACTGAGAATGATGAACGTTTGGCGGAGTTTGTCTGGGCCTTTGGCGATAAGGCAGAGGAGCAAATGGAACAACTGGCAACAGAGGTTGCCGACCGCTTAGTACATCAAAAGGACCACAGTCTAAAGGGAATTATGGAGGCGGAGCAGGATGTTTCCTTTGGACGTATGGGTCTGTTTGATGAGGATGAGTTGCTTGAGCGTCTAGAGTTTCATTTGACGGAATTAGAACAGCAGGGATATGACAATATTGAAGAGATTGAACAGCGCATCGAACAGAGACGTCATATGATTGAGGAGAAGCTTCATAATCTGAGTCCGGAAGCGGTTGAAATCTTGAAACGTCACAGAGAGGAAATAGAAGAACATTTGAAAAAGCAGCATCCAGAGTATTATGCCAGGATGGAAGAGATTCGGAAACGGATTTGACAATTGGCAGGAAGAATAATATAATCGGCCAAAGAGATAGTTTCTACTAACTGCAAAGAAAGGAAGAAAAAATTAACCCAAGTAGTCCAAAAGAAAATAATCAAGATTGATGGTATGCATTGTGAACAGTGTAGTAACCGAGTGATTCGTCGCCTCAATGAGTTAGATGGTGTGGCTGCCAAAGTGAATTTGGGAAAGAAGCGGTTGTTTCTTACGAAAAAGAAGTCAGTGATGAGGTGATTCGCGAAGCAATCGAAACTTTAGGATATGAGGTTTTGGAGATTATGTAAGTACACTGTGGGGAAGTAGTATATTGCAAGCGCTGATAGGAGTTTTAAAAGGGTGTCAATCGGAACGATATTCCGATTGGCACCCTTTATTTTCGTTATTTGAATGTATTCATACGTTGCTGGATTAACTCGTCTAATGCCGATTTCATATTATCAGGCATGTAGGAATCATGACACATAGATATATATTTTGACTCCATTTTTACAATTGTTGAAATCATTTTTTCTGCTGATTTTTTCGGGATTCCGATTGTATCAGCAAATACAAGAAAATCTTTTCTTCGTATATTTTTCTTTTTACCATTCATTGTTAAAGCAAGTTGTTCAGGGTCTGCTGGAATAACAACGTTGGTTGATAATAAATCATAGGCTGGAGATAATACATATGCATGACTTCCCTCTGATGTTTCAATGAGAGAGAAATTTTTTAAATGCATGTCTGAGTTGCCAACTACAAAGGAAAAGATAACTCGAAGAAATAATTCAGAGAGGTCTAATCCGGGATTTATGGAATACCTTGAAACAATCTTTCCACATCGTTCATAAGAACCGCGATATTTGTCTTCTGTAAGGCGTCTATCCAATTGACAAAAATCTTCCATTGAAAGCATTTGCTTCGATGCTCGATCTACACGCTTTGTAATGTAAGCAAATGAATTATCCTGTGAGTGTAAGTTGAGTAAAGCAAATGGAACTGTTTTGATGCCAGTTGCTTGTGCCATTTGCATTACCAGATATTCCATTTCGGGAAGAGCAGAATAATCATCGGTTTGAGGTTTGAGAATATATCCAGTAGGATAATTCACAAGAGTGAGCCGTGGGTTGTTACCTTCTGTTAAATGTAAAGAAAGTTTTTTCTGCACACCTGGAACGGTATATCCTTTATTTGTACTATCAAGTGCAAGCTGATTCAGAACCTCTTTTGACACATCTATTTCAGGAAATTTTGTAGTATTAAAAAAATTTTTGATGCAGATTGCATGCCATCCGTAGATTTCCTGTTCTGGTTTCGTGGTGAAGGTTTTGAAGGGTTTGCCGCAGCATAAACAATATTTCATGCTTTTACCTCCTTGATACAAACATTTCCAATAGGATCCTTGCAGGCGACGAGTAATAGTCCAAAGCGGTCTTTTCGGTCGATTTTCCAGTTGTGGATTACAATATCCAGCAACCAGCCCTCTGGTATTAAACCATCAAAAAAGGCAAAAAGAGTTTTGGATGTATATTCTTCCGTGCGAAGTGGAAGTGTCAGGCTTACTGCTGATGGATTGTCACTTTGTAGATATTCACTGTCATAAAGGAATGAATACCCAGAATCAGTTTCTTTCAAAGTACCTGCAAAGGTTTCCCGTACATATATATACGCTGTTCTATATGCATCCATTAATCATCCTTCCTTCCGGGAACTGCCTTCATGCCAAACATTGAAAGAGCTTGATTCACTTTGTCCATGCGCACAGTTTCTTTGCCTTGTTCCAATTCACGAACAAAGCGAAGACCTAGCCCTGATCGAATTGCAAATTCTTCTTGCGTGAGTCCTGCTTCTTTTCTTTTTTGTTTGATAAATTGAGCAATTGTATTCATAATTATATTTTGTACCCGTTTGGGTATAATGTCAAGGGTTATTTGTTGAAATTATACCCGATAAGGTGTTGTTTTATTCAAAAGATGTGCTTTATACCCGAACGGGGTTAAAATGAAAATTTATCGGGGATTTGTAATGAGATTGTTGAGATTTTGAGGAAGTAGGATGGTTATTCATTGTTCGGCAGTATGAAAAGTAATTGTAGAAAAAGCTGTTGACAAAAGAAGCAGATGTATTTATTCAGGAGATGACACCGATGATTACCATGATGGTTGTGTGTTCCTCTTTGATTTTTGCGGTGGTAATGTATCTCATGATGAAGGTAATGATTGACCGCTCGGCGTTCCACATTTCCATGGTGAAGGTATTTGGATATCGCACAAAGGAAATTAAAAAGCTTTACTTAAATGGTAACTTCTATGTGATTGCAGCGGGAGCGCTTATTTGTATTCCGTTAGCAAAGAAATGCATGGATATCATATATCCGTCTATGGTTGCCAACGTGGGATGTGGCATGAATCTTACCTTTGAGCCTTGGCTGTATGGAAGCATTTATGCAGGAGTAATTTTTGTATATCTCGTAATTAATCAGTTGTTGGTGGGAAGACTTAATAAGGTGAATTTGGCAGAAGTGCTTAAGAATAGAGAGTAAAATAAAACGTCACCTTCACAGTGTGTGATTGCTGTGAAGGTGACGCTTTTATTTTCTTCATTTGTTCCTTCCACCACTTATGGTTTTTCGATATTCAACAGGATACAAATTGGTAACTTTTTTGAAATCGTTGGCGAAACGTCCTGCATTGCTGTATCCTACAGCTTTTGAAACCTGTTCAATTGTGGTGTCTGTGGTTGACAGAAGCGTTTTTGCATGCTCTAAGCGTCGCTGTTTAATGTATGCCCTGACCAAAGAAAAGACCATTCTTATGATTGCTCATAGATTAAAGACTGTTCGTAATGCAGACCAGATTCTGGTTGTGGATAAGGGAAGAATCGTAGAGCAAGGAAAGTATGATGAATTAATGAAACAAGATGGTATCTATAGAAGATTTGTCAATGCAAGAGAGATTGCTAGTAGTTGGAAATTAGGTGCATAATCATAACCAACGAAAATGATACATATGAAATAATAGAAAAGCCTGCATTTGAGGAGTGGTTTCTGTCATCCTCTTGTGCAGGCTTTGTTTGCATTTTATAGACGATGCTCGGCGTATTTGAGATTCATACTAGCACGAATGCCTTAATTACCCGGACATGTAATCTCGATAAATGTCTCAATCATCTCATGTAGCTTCTGTGCCTCTGCAGTTTCAGCGGCGGTGTAGTACACTTCTTTGCCATCTCGGCGGCTTACAATTAAACCAGCTGATTTTAATAACTTTAAATGATGGGATACAGCGGGACTACTCATATCCATCAAGGCAGAAATGTTCATTACACATTCCTCGCAGTGACAGAGAATCCAGAAAATACGGATTCTAGTAGAGTCACTTAACTGACGAAACAACTCAGATACGGTTTGAAAATCTTCCACTTTGGCTAGGGCAGAAGCAATATGTTCTAAATCATGACCATGGTCATGGGGTAAATGTGTATGTGACATAATGATTATCTCCTTTGTTCGAATGAATGTATAAGAATAAAATTACATCGTCATATTGCTTGCTACGCAAACAATCCGACTCATGATTATGTTCTTGCAAGTAAATAAAGTAATATCGTCATATTGCTTGCTACGCAAACAATCCGACTCATGATTTCACCCTTGCAAGCAAGTGAAATCATATCGTCATTGTAACATAAAGTTAGAAAAAGGAAAAGTTGGATTGATTTTTGGAAATAATATGAAAATAGGTGTTGACAAACAATTAAACATATGTTTAAATGTAGTCGTAGAAACGATTAAAAGACTATTTAATTGTTGTTGAGAAAAAATATCATTTATACATATTTGAAAGGAGAACTATATTATGAAGAAGACTTATAACATTGAAGTGGATTGTGCAAACTGTGCCAACAAGATGGAGGATGTTGCAAAGAACACTGTAGGTGTGAAGAATGCAAGCGTGAACTTTATGATGCTTAAGATGGAAGTAGAGTTCGAAGATGGTGCAGATGTAAAGAAGGTTATGAAGGAAGTATTGAAGGGCTGTCGTAAGGTAGAGCCTGACTGCGAAATCGAGTTCTAGACGATGATTGGTTTGTAGAGCATACATAAGAAATAATAGTGGCTGAGATGGCTGTAAAGATAAGCAACAGTTATCATCGAAGTATGCAATGAGAATAAGATTGACTCAGAAGCAGTTGATAACAGTCGGAAGTGAGGAGTTGGGAATATGAACCGAAAGCAAAAGAAGATGTTAACTAGAATATTGTGTGCACTTGCCTTGATGATAGGATTTGCATTTTTACCAGTGGAAGGTTGGTTGCGATTTGTACTATATATGATTCCTTACTTCATTGTGGGGTATGACATTTTGAAGAAGGCTGCGTTAGGAATTTACAATAAGCAGATTTTTGATGAAAACTTCTTAATGGCAATTGCCACAGTGGGAGCCATTGTAATTGCGATAACTGGTGAGGGTGATTATACGGAAGCCGTTGCGGTTATGTTATTCTATCAGATTGGCGAACTGTTCCAGAGCTATGCGGTTGGAAAGAGTCGTAGAAATATTACAGAATTGATGGATATTCGTCCAGACTATGCTAATATCGAGCGGGACGGAGATATCGTACAAGTGGCTCCAGATGAAGTTACTATCGGAAGTGTGATTATCGTTCGTCCTGGTGAGAAGGTTCCTATCGATGGTGTGGTAATCGAAGGCGAATCCACATTAGATACTAGTGCTTTAACCGGTGAGAGTGTGCCTAGAGATATTGCGACAGGTGCTGAGGTGACTAGCGGATGTATTAATTTGACAGGTGTTTTAGAGATTCAGACAACCAAGGAATTTGGTGAATCTACCGTTTCTAAGATCTTAGAACTAGTGGGAAGCGCAAGCTCTAGAAAGTCCCGCTCTGAGGATTTCATTTCCAAATTTGCAAAGGTGTATACACCGATTGTATGTTATTCCGCCCTTGCGTTAGCAGTGTTGCCACCACTTGTCAGCATGTTATTTTTAGGAATCGATGCGAATTGGATGAACTGGATTTATCGTGCTTTGACTTTCCTTGTAATTAGCTGTCCCTGTGCGTTGGTAATCAGTATTCCGTTAAGCTTCTTTGCAGGTATTGGTGGTGCTAGTAAGGAAGGTGTGCTGATTAAAGGCTCTAATTATCTAGAAGCTTTATCTCAGGTGGACACCATTGTGTTTGATAAGACGGGAACCTTGACACAGGGTGTGTTTGAAGTAAATGAAGTCCATCACAGTAATATGGATAGGGAGCAGTTGCTTTACTATGTGGCACATGCAGAAAGTGCATCCTCTCATCCGATTAGCCAGAGCTTACAAAGAGCGTATGGAAAGTCTCTTGATTTTAGTATAGTATCGGATATCCAAGAGATTAGTGGTCACGGTATCGTGGCAAAGGTAGATGGTAAACATGTTGCAGTAGGTAATCACAAGTTGATGGCTATGCAGCAGGTATCCTTCAAAGAGTGTCATTATGTGGGAACGGTGATTCATGTTGCAATCGATGGTGAGTATGCAGGACATATTGTGATTTCAGATATGGTGAAGAAGGATTCCGAGCAGGCAATTAGGCATCTTAAGAAAAATGGTGTGAAGAAGACAGTTATGCTTACTGGTGATGCTAAGGAAGTTGCAAAACAGGTTGCAGAGAAGCTTCACTTGGATGAGGTGTACAGTGAGTTACTTCCACAGGATAAGGTGGAGAAAGTGGAAGTACTTTTGGAAGGAAGAAATGCAAAAGAAAAGCTTGCGTTTGTTGGAGATGGTATCAATGACGCACCGGTATTGTCTCGCGCAGATATAGGAATTGCCATGGGTGCTATGGGCTCCGATGCAGCGATAGAAGCTGCAGATATTGTGTTGATGGATGACAATCCAATGAAGATTGTAAAAGCGATTAAGATTTCGAGAAAGTGTATGAAGATTGTATATCAGAATATCATTTTCTCTATCGGTATCAAGGTGATTTGTTTGATACTAGGTGCACTTGGTATCGCAAACATGTGGCTTGCAATTTTTGCTGACGTAGGCGTGATGGTGATAGCTGTGTTGAATGCGATAAGGGTACTTTTTACGAAGAAGTTGTAGATATGTAGATATAAGAAGGGAAAGTAATATGGACAATAATAAAAAGTTCTGGCAAAGATATGCGCCAATTTACTCTAGTTTTATGAAGGGTGCGGATAAAGAGTATGAAGAGATTAGTGCTAAGATAAGACCATACCTAACAAAGGATATGAAGGTGTTGGAGTTGGCATGTGGAACAGGAATGTTTTCATTTCAATTGGCAAACAGTGCAAAGAGTTGGGAAGCAACGGATTTTTCGGAGAATATGATTGAGGAAGCCAAGAAGTTATATGCGAAAAAAGATGCAATTGCAGGGTTATCCTTTTCTGTGAAGGATGCGACTAATTTGCCTTATGAAGATAACAGCTTTGACGCCGTTATGATTGCCAATGCGTTACATATTATGCCAGAACCGGAAAAAGCGTTGGCAGAGATTCGAAGAGTATTGAAAGAGGATGGCATGTTATTTGCACCAACCTTTGTACATGGCGAAGGTGTTGGATTTGCACTTCGAACAGGATTGATTGAGTTATTTGGTTTTAAAGCATTTTTGAAACCGACAAATGATGAGTTTGCAAAGTTTATTGAGGATAATGGATTCATGGTGGTTGAGTACGACAGAGTTGGGAGTAAGATTGCACCGCTTTGTTGTATGATTGCAAGGAAATAGGAGAGAAGAAATTCTCTCTTATTTTTCGTAATGTTTCCTTTACAATACACTTTAGTGTGATATATAATTAAAGCAGAGTTGATATTTGTTGCAAAGCATTTGAGATGATTGATTTTAGAGGTTGACTGGATAAGTACGCGATGCAAATGGATAGATGATTCAGATTACAATTTGCAGAGGAGAAGATGTATATGAGAGGAAATGTACGAGGGATGAAATTGAGTGGAAAGATTACATTGACATCATTGTTGATTGCTCTGTTTGTCAGTTTATTAATTAGTGGAATCAGTATTCGTTACATGAAGAATTATTTGTTGAATGTGAGTCGTTCCCAGACAATGTCAGTGGCGCAGACAGCAGCAGCTACTGTGGATGCTGACCAGATTGCAGGCATTGAGGCTGGAGACGAAGGAACAGAGGATTATTTGGAAGTACTTGAACAATTGCAAGCATTTTTAATTGATGAGGATGTGGAGTACATATATACCATGCGTAGAGTGGATGGAACTGTACAGTTTGTGGTGGATGCGGATACAGAAGAAGGTGCCGCTATCGGTGAAGAGTATGAAACCTATGATAAGATTGATTTGGCGTTAGATGGCGAAGCTTCTATGGATGATGAGGTCACAACCGATGAATGGGGAAGCTTCTACAGTGCATTTGCACCGATTACAAATGATGCTGGTGAAGTGGTTGCTATTGTCGGTGTGGATTGTACGGTGAATAGTATCGATGAAAAGGTTAACGATATGGTGAAAACCTTAATCATCGTTGAAATTATTTGTATTGTGGTGGCATTCTTGATTTCCATGTTGACTGGTCGTTTGATGGCGAAGAACGTTATGACAATCAATTGTAAAATGGAAGAGTTGGCTGGTTCGGAGGGTGACTTAACACAGGAGATTCAGATTCGAAGTGGTGACGAGTTGGAAAATGTAGCCAATAGCTTTAATTCCTTTATGGTGAAATTGAGAAGTATGATGTTATCAGTTAAGAATAGTGGTGAACGTTTAGAAATGTCTACAACACAGACAAGCCAAGGATTACTTGAGGCAACAGAGGATTTGAATCATATTACAGAAAGTTTGAATGAAATGACACAGACTATGCAAGAGACAAATGCCTCGGTTATTAAGATTCAAGAAGCAACTTTGGCAGTTAAGAATATGTCAGATACATTGTTTGAACAGACACAGTCTGGTGTACACTACGCAGATGAAGTTAGTCATACCGCTGATGAGGCTAAGAAAACCTGTCAGAATTCCAAGTCTGATGTGGGACGTGTTATCGGAGAACTGTCTGATAAACTAACGGATAAGATTGAGGAGTCTAAGAAGATTTTTGATATTATTAAACTCACGAATGATATTATTTCTATTTCGGAACAGACGCAATTATTGGCATTGAATGCTAGCATTGAAGCAGCTAGGGCTGGTGAAGATGGAAAAGGATTTGCTGTTGTAGCAGGAGAAGTAGGTAAGCTTGCAGACGCTACTGCGCAGACAGCGAAAGAGATTGAAACCATCAACCAGTTTACAGTTACTACGGTAGATGCTTTAGTTGCTATTTCAGAGGAAATGGTTCAGTTCGTGGAGAAAGAAATTAGTCCGGATTATGATACAATGGAAGGAATTGGTCAGTCCTACTACGATGATTCTAGAGAATTTATGAATCAATTTGAAGCATTTAGCGAATTGACACAGCAATTAGCAGAGAATATGAATACCATTGAAGAGCACATTACCCAGATTATGGAAGTGTTTGAAAGAGAAACAGAGAGTATTGCTAATGTTGCAGAGGTTTCAGATAAGATTTGTGAGAAGATGCAACTGGCAAGTAGCAATGGTGAGGTGAACGAGGAAATAGTAGGCGAATTAAGCGATATGCTAGACAAGTTTATGGTGTAGATAAGAATCATACTGGATAACTTGTGAACTTGAAGCTAGAGGATAAAGAGGGTTTGTTTCGAAATGGGGGGATTCCGTGGAGAAAATTATATACTTTGATTATGGTGCGTTGATTATATTTGTACTAGTTCTATTGACAACGATTATGCGACGAATGACACGTGGTAAATTGAATCAGATGTTCATTGTGATGATTTCAGTGGGGATTATTACAACGCTGGCAGATGTTGGTGCGGTATATCTAGATAATCTAGGACCAGGAAATGTAATTTGGAAACATATTTTTCATACAACATATTTGTATTTGCACAGTCTAATTATTCCTACTTATATTATTTACTTGGCAATTCATACAGATACAGTACATAAGCTACGGAGAAGTCGAATACAACAGGTGATTTTTTGTATGCCAATAGCAATTGTGACGGTGTTAATGATTGTAAATTGTTTCCACCCGGTTGTATATTATTTGAATGAACAAGACGCCTATACTCGTGGCGATGCGTTTTTTGTATTGTACGCAGTGGCAATTGTATACATGATATATGGTGTATATTATGTGTATCACTATAGAAAATCAGTGAGTATACGACGTTTGATAGCTTTGGTATCTGTGATACCGCTGACAGCAATTTCCGTTGTGATTCAATTTATTCACAAGGAACTTTTGGTTGAAATGTTTGCCAATGCGTGTGCTGTTTTGTTTATCTGTATGATGATTCAAAGACCGGAGGAGCGTATTGATTCGGAAACTGGTTTGTTGAAAATGGCTGCGTATGTATCGGATGTAAGAGCGGCTTTTTTAAATGAGAAGCCAATATATGTTATTATGGCAAATGTAATGAATTATGGTTCTTTACAAGATATGCTTGGTTATGATAGAACTGTAGATTTAAAGAGTGCGATAGCCGAAGAGGTTGTTGCGTTGAACCGAAAATATGGCTTGAGTGCAGAACTGTACTACTTGGGAAATGGTAAGTTTCGTTTTGTGACAGAGGATAGACATGGTGATAAGGTGGAACAGGTGGCACAGGCAATGAATACATTTATGAAGGAAGAGTTGCAGCTTCATCACATGGACTTGAATTTGGTGTCTTGTGTTTGTGTGGCAAAATGTCCAGATGAAATTAGTGACTTGGATTCGTTGTTGGCATTTGGACATGCTTTGAATGAGAGACAGCATAGTGGGGATGTAATGCATGCTTCGGAGCATTATACCAAAGAGTACTATGATATTATGAAGGATATCGACCGAATCATAGAGTCTGCGCTAGCAAATCACAAATTCGAGGTTTATTATCAACCGATTTATTCTGTGAAAGAAGAACGTTTTCATTCAGCGGAAGCGTTGTTACGTTTAAAGGATGACAAGTATGGATTTATTCGTCCTGATGTTATTATAGAAGCGGCAGAAAAGAGTGGTGCTATTCATAGAATTGGAATGATCGTGTTAGAAGAGGTTTGTCGATTTATTGCAACGGATGATTTTAAGGCTTTAGGTTTGGACTATATAGAAATCAATTTGTCTGTTGCACAGTGTATGCATAGCAATTTGGCGAATGATGTTTTGACGATGTTAGAAAAGTATCAAGTGAAACCGGAACAGATTAATTTAGAGATAACAGAAACAGCAGCGTCATATTCGCAGAGAACAATGTTAGATAATCTCAGTACGTTAACCAATGCAGGGATTCATTTTTCGCTAGATGATTTCGGAACGGGTTATTCCAATATGAGAAGAATTGCTTCTTTGCCGTTATATCTGGTGAAGCTGGATAAGAGTTTTACGGATGTGAAGGAAAATTCCCGTATGATGATTGTATTGCAGAATACAATTAATATGATTAAAGCTATGAATTTACAAATCGTAGTGGAAGGCGTGGAGACGGAACATGGCGTGAAACAATTTTCAGATTTGGAGTGTGAGTATATTCAGGGATATTATTATTCCAAACCGGTACCCAAGGATGATTTTATAAGGTTTATAAAATCAGCAATGGATAAGTAACTAGATTATGTTGAGAGGAATGTCGCCAGTGACATTCCTTCTTGTTTTATTAAGAAAATTGTCTTCAATTTTTAGTGCGAAAACGCTAGCGAAGAAATAAAAATTATTTTTGCATTAACGAGAAAGAGTATCAATATATAGGGTTGCATTTTTGTAAAAGGTATCATATTATAATGCTAGGTTAGTTGTGACTAACCTTAAAATAATCTGTTTGCAAACGGGAAATACTATAATTGGGAGAAAGCCCAAAATACTAAAATGTAAAACAAGCGGTTTCACCGTAGTAATGCGCACTGCAAAGAAAGTGAGAGGAATCGAGAATGCCAATACAAGGAATTATGAAATTACAAACTTCTACAGATGAAGAAACAAAAATGTCATTATTGCTGGCAATTCATTGTGCGCCTATTCTTTTAGGGATTAAGGCTGCTAATATTATGACAGTAACTGGAAGAGAATTTTTCCGAATCGGAGATTTGCTTCGGGATACGGGCATTTCATACTGTTTTTTGAAAACGAAAGGTGATAAGGGGATTTTGTATTTATATCGGGAACAGGAGATTATGAAGTATTTGCATTCTGAAGATATTCAATCCTTTTTGAAAGGATATGGATATGAGACTGAAAATTTTCAAGAGATGTTAGAACGTCTGTCGAAGCGAATCCACATTTACAGTAATGGTGAAGAAGAATTTCCACATGAAATAGGAGTTTTTTTGGAATATCCGTTAATAGATGTAAAAGGATTTGTAGACAACGATGGAAAGAACTTCATTTATTCTGGATATTGGAAGGTGTATGCGGATGTTAATAATACTCTGCGGAAATTTAGGGAATACGATTTGGTGCGGGAGCATGCAATTCAGGCAGTGGTTTCTGGGAAAAAGATACGGGAAATTGCAGTGTGAATCGTGGTGAGTCTGGCATGCTCCGGCATCCGAAATTATCACAAATGAAAGTCAAAGAGAGTGCACATATGTGCAAAAACATAATGTTAGAAAAGGGAGAGCATAGAGATGGATAAAGTAAGAATTGTATATTGGAGTGGAACTGGTAATACAGAGGCAATGGCTGCATATATTGCAGAAGGTGTGAAGGACGCAGGAAAGGAAGCAGATTTGTTACCAGTAAGTATTGCGTCGGTGGAGGATTTGAAATCTGCAAAGGCATTCGCATTAGGTTGTCCGTCCATGGGGGCAGAGCAATTAGAAGAAGTAGAGATGGAACCGTTTATGTGTGAATTAGAAACTTCTATTGCCGGCAAGCAGATTGTGTTATTTGGTTCATATGGTTGGGGAAATCAAGAATGGATGCGTGATTGGGAAGAACGTATAAACCAGGCTGGTGCAACCGTTATTGGTGGAGAAGGAATTGCAATAAATGGTGCGCCTGGGGATGATGCAATAGAGCAGTGTAAGGATGCAGGACGAATGTTGGCGGGATGCATTTAAGCAACAGAATGTTGGATGCCCGATTTCTGGTTTTTGAAGACAAAAATACAAATGTATTATATTGAGAAAGCTTATCAATTATACCACTTGTATTTGTTAAAAAAATGGGGTACTATATACATGGTTAGCTACACCTAACTATATGTTAATAAATCATGTGTGAAAAGTGCTTCCAAGACTTAGCCCTGTCGATTGGAGGCACTTTTGTTTTAGATTGATGTTATTGGTATTGCTGCGCTAGATTTACCAATCTGAGTATTAGGAAGTGATTGAAATCAGAGATGCATCATGATAAAATAGACGCGAAGGTGCGTAGAGTTGATTATTACAAGTGCATTTTCGACAGTATAGATGGAGAATGGGAGGTAGTTATAATGACTTATGAGCAGGTTTTTGAGAAGTTTAAAGATATGTTTAAGGATACAGATGTAAGCAATGTACAAGAACATTTGGCATATCAGTTTAATATTACTGGTGAAGGTTCCGGTGCATTTTATGCAGAGGTGAAGGAAGGAAAGTTATCCATTGAGCCATATGAGTATCATGATAGAGATGCAGCCTTTACTTGTTCAGCAGATAATTTGTTTAAAATTATCCAAGGGGAGTTGGATCCAGTGGTAGCATTTACTTTCGGAAAGCTTAAGGTGGATGGCAATATTGATAAAGCATTGAAGATTAAGGAGTTAATCTAATCATTTTTGAAGTACATTTTGGATGAAAAAAGCGCAAGATTTCAATAGACATCTTGCGCTCTCTTTCTGTAAAATATCATTTGGTCTATTGATTCGACAGAATCTGCATTCTTTATATGAGAATATATGTAGCATAGCATATGAATATAAGGAGTTATCATATATGAAGAGTGAAAATAAATGGAACCAAACAAAAGAAAGTAATTGGATTGCAAATACTTTGAAGGGGCTATGGGTTGGTTCTACGATGACGGTTCCAGGAGTGTCTGGTGGTACCATGGCTGTAGTAGTTGGAATTTATGAGGACTTGATACGTGCAATCAATAGACTCAAAAACGAACCTAAGGTATATATGATTTTTTTGCTACAATTTGCTCTAGGGGCGGTTGTAGGATTTCTTGTGTTTGCAAGAATGATTACTGCATTGCTAGAGAGTGCTGCCACAAGTTCCCTGACCAAGTTGTTTTTTTGCGGAGTTGTGGTAGGTGGAATTCCGCTGTTGGTTCGAAAGTCAGAAATAGACAAAATTAAGGGAAAACATATTGTGTGCTTGTTAGTGGGAGCAGCGGTTGTGCTTGCTATGACCATGTTACCTACTGGATTATTTGTTGTAGGAAGTGGAATCACTTTTTGGATTTTACAGTTTGTGGCAGGAGTAATTATTGCCATTGCCCTTATTTTACCAGGGATTAGTGTGACACATATCCTTTATATTATGGGATTGTATGAAGTAGTTTTACAAAAGGTATATGCATTGCAGTTTGTTTCTTTAATACCATTGGTGGTAGGTTTGTTTGTGGGAACATTTTTAACAGCAGATTTATTAGAAAAGGGAATGGAATGTTATCCGCAGGAAATTTATATGGCGATAATCGGTTTTGTTGCAGGTTCCCTAGTTCAACTGATACCGAGAACGCAGATGGAAATGCCGGCTATGGGTATTCTTATTGCAATTATTGGATTTGTAGGGATGTATGGGTTGACTAGGAAGATGGGGTAAAGGTATGTAAACAAAGGAATAATAAAATGATACATCATTATGCAGAATATATGATGTATCATTTTGTGTTTTAATTTTATGTTTGCTTTTGTGCCTCTGCGAGTTGCTTTTTTAACCAAGCAATTTCTTTATCTTTTTCATCTGTCGCTCTTTTAATTTCGTTTTGTATTTCGGATTTAATTTGGGCACTGAGTTCTGCAATAATGTTTGCTTTTGCTTCAGCACGCAATTCTTCTTCATATTCGATTCGCAATTCGTTTTTGATTTCAGGTCGTAATTCGTTCTTGATTTCAGGTCGCAATTCGTTCTTGATTTCAGGCCGCAATTCATCCATGATTTCGTCATGCATTTCAATTTTAAGAACTGGCTTCATATCCCTTTTGTAGCTGATTTCTTGAAGTCGCCAGAATTTCTTCATTGAATAATCGGTTTCAAACATATAGTTTACCTCGTTTCGATTTTTAAGAAGAAATCCTCGTAAGATATCATGCTCAATACAATATTCTACAGCATTATTAATAGCTGAACGATGTGTGTAGCCTAAGGAATAATATTCTCGTACTTTTGCTACAAATTGTGCATATTGTAAAAGAGTATTGCAACTCTTCATTAAATCTTCGTTGTGGCCAAGATTAATGTTAATCACGGTAGCAATACATTCTAAACAACCATCTTTTTCAAGAAAAGCCTCGGACAAACGGATTTCAGATTTGTCAGGAAGTTCCTGCTCACCATTGTAAAAGACAATGTATCGTGGAGTTGGTAATTTTACCAATACAGAACCGTAGATATTCAAATCGTTTGTTTGAATGTAATTGCGATAAATGGTAGAAAAATAGTTCAGTCCGCGAATTGGCATGTTTGGGTTGATTGTACTTTGATGTTCGTATAGATTTAAATAATTGCCAATAATAAAAGAACAATCATTTTTAATTCCGATATATACCATGTCACTTAAAGTCGTTATTTCTAGCAGATTAGGATCTGAATAATTACTTCCGTTCAGCGCATTGTATAAAGATAACAATTCATTCTTATCATGAAAGAGTTTGATGAAAAGTCGATCTTTAAAATTGTGTCTGGCTCGGAGTAGATTACGTAATGGTTGTCTTACCGATGAGGGCATGAGTATTCTTTTGAATTTCTTAGGTTTTTTGTTCATTTATATCTCCTATTATATATGTATTTTAGCAAAAATGGAATAGGGAAAGTAATGTCGTAAATTTAAAAATGCGATTTTGGTATGACTTTCAAAGTAGAGTAATATTAGCATGAGAAGATTGAGAAATCTATAAATGTGAACAAGATGCTATAATAAAAATAGAATTTTAATAAAGTGCGACTTGGACTAATCATTTTTTAATAAAATCATCAAAAAAAATGAAAAGTTATGCATTAGAAAGTAATATGTTTGAATTTATTGATATAATATTGAATGCATTGTTGACATTTTAAATGATTGCGCGAAAAACCGGAGGGGGATATAATAATGTATATAGAAGTAGATTAGGGATGCGAATTAACTATCGAGAAAAAGGAGAATTGTAATTAGTTGTATGTATAATTCTTGACAAAATAAATTATGAAAGCTGTTAGAGGAAATGAGGTGTTAATATGCGAATTGTCAATTTAATAGAAAATACATCTGGTACAGAAGGCTGTTTGTATGAACACGGTCTGAGTTTTTACATAGAAACGAAAAATCACAAATTATTGGTTGATACTGGTGCGAGTGAAGCATTTATTCATAATGCAAAAATGCTGGGCATTGATTTGACTAAAGTTGACACGGTGATATTAAGTCACGGACATTATGACCATTCTGGTGGAATCCTTGCTTTTGTGAAAATGAACTCTAAAGCGAGAATTTATATACAAAAAAATGCAGTGGGAGATTATTACCATAAGGATGCGAAAATGGAAAAATATATCGGCATTGATAAGGATATTGCAAATCTATCCCAAGTTGTGTTGGTAGATGGGAATTTGAGACTTGATGATGAATTAGAATTGTTCAGTCATGTGACAGGTAGAAGGCTTTGGCCACAGGGCAATTTGGAACTGAAAGAGTTGATGGATGGAGCATTTATACAAGACGAGTTTTCACACGAGCAGTATCTTGTAATTATAGATGGAGAAAAGAAGCTTTTAGTATCTGGCTGTGCCCATAATGGTGTGCTAAATATTTTGGAAAAATATCGTGAATTGTATGGGGAGAATCCGTATGCTATGATTAGCGGATTCCACATGCGAAAGAAGACGGATTACACGGAAGAAGACGTTGCGCTTATGGAAGAGACGGCAAAGGAGCTTTGCAACACAGATACCGTGTTCTATACGGGACATTGTACTGGTGAATTTCCATTTGAGGTGATGAAGAAGATTCTTGGGAGACAATTGATATATGTTCATAGTGGAGAAGAGGTTGTTTGTGGATAAAATGCTGAAGTAATGCGATGGTGAAATATAATATGTTCTGACAGTTGATAGGGAACGGAAACAAGATATGTATAATTGTTTCTTAGTAGGCAATACTCAAATTGAGGTGATGAGTATGAGCAAACACAAACCAGAACATATCGGTATCATTCCAGATGGAAATCGTCGTTGGGCAGAAGGACAGGGAATGAGCAAGAAGGATGGTTATGAGCATGGGTTGATGCCAGGTCTTAAATTATTACAAATGGCAAAGGAGCATGGAATCAAGGAGATCACATACTATGGATTCACAGTAGACAATTGCAAACGTCCGAAGGAGCAGTTTCAGGCATTTCAAAAGGCATGTGTGGATGCGGTGGAAATGTTGAAAAAGGAAGGGGTAGAGTTGCTAGTGATGGGTGACAGCAATTCGAAGTGTTTTCCAAAGGAACTGTTACCATACACAACTCGGATCTCGGTTCACGGTGGTGGAATTAAGGTCAATTTCCTAGTGAATTATGGCTGGCAGTGGGACTTATCCCGTATGCAGGAAGACGGAAAACCTTATTCCGAGGATATCTCTAGGATTGATTTGATTATCCGCTGGGGTGGTATGTGTAGATTATCGGGATTTTTACCGATTCAGTCTGTGTATGCGGACTTCTATGTGGAGGATCATCTGTGGCCGGATTATACAGATGAGGATTTTACCAAGGCATTGGAGTGGTATAGCAAACAGGATGTAACCCTTGGCGGGTGAAAATAAAAAAATGCAACCAATTACGAATTTTTGAAGTATTGATATGTGTAAGAAATAAATCTTGAAAAAGAAAAGGAGAACACATATGAGAAAGAGATTTGTAACAGGTTGTATTTTTTTCATGCTTTTATGCATGACAGGTTGTGGTAATACGGAGAGTCTGGCAACAGAAGAAGTGATTGTCACAACAGAGGCAGTTACAGAAACTGTAGAAGAGGTAACTACTGAAGAACTAGCAGAAGTAACAACGGAAGTGGCAGAGGAAGGAACTACAGAAGAGATGACTGTTGATGTAGAAGAACAATCACAAGCACCAGATGTACCGGCAGAACTATCAGATGACTTGTACAGCTATCAGATTGTGATTAATGGTGAGTTATATCAGCTTCCGATGACATTTGCAGATTTGACAGCAATGGGGTGGATGTATGAGAATGATGACAGCGAAGAATTAGATGCCTACACCTTTGATGGGATGCGCACATTTTATAATGGAAGCTATGAAATTAGTGCAGATGTCATTAATCAGACAGATAGTCCCAAACCATATGCAGAATGTGATATTGTAGGCTTTGGGGTTAGTTTATCCTATAATTCTGGAAATGATATGGTGTTTGTTCTTCCAAAGGGAATTCAGTCTGGTGTGGCAACTGTAGATGACGTGAAGGTAGCTTATGGGGAACCATCCAATGAATTTGGAGATGAGTCAGTGATGACATTAACCTATGAGGAAGAATATGCATCAAAGTATGTCGAGTTTACTTTCTGGGATGGTGTTTTAGAGAGTATACAAGTTAAAAATGCTCCATTTTAAAGCGTGGTAAAGTGATTGTAAAGAATTCCTGTGAATGTTAAAATGTAAATATCTGTGCAGCGATTAAAAATTGCTGCACAGGAAATGACAGGAACAGGAGAATTGGCTTGAAGTTTGATATAGAACAAATCATAAATGAATACAGTGCTATGGTGTATCGAATTGCGTTGGTTTATGGTAAGACAAAGGAAGATGCAGAGGATATTTTTCAAGAAGTGTTTTTGCGATTGGTGAGGTATCAGAATCGGTTAGAGAGCAAGGAACATGTTCGGAATTGGTTGATTCGGGTGACAGCTAATTGTGGCAAGAGTTATATAAAAAGACAATCCAATGATCAGACGTTGCCCCTTATGGAAGATGTGATGTTGTCAGAAGAGAAGGATGATAGTGACATGGGCTATGCTGTATACCAAGCTGTGAAATCTTTGCCAGAAAAGTACCGTGTAGTCGTTCATTTATACTATTATGAAGAGCTGTCTGTAAAGGAAATTAGTGCGTGTCTGCAACGTAGAGAGGGGACGGTAAAATCCCAGCTTGCACGGGGCAGAGAGCTTTTGAAGAAAAAACTTGGAAAGGAGTTTGGGGATGAAAGAGAGTTATAAATCATTTATGGAACAGCAACAGCCATCTCAACAATTATTAGAAGATGCCATCTCCAAAACAATGGAATTTTCCAAGGAAAAGTTGGAGAGAAATCTTCAGGGGAGAAATAAACGGGTACAGAATAGAGTGAGATGGCAATACGGCTTGGCAATTGTGGCAGTGCTCTGCTTGGTATGTGTGTGTGCGTGGAAATGGAATACACGAATTACATATATGGATTTAGTACAGGAATTTACTCCTGATGAAAATGGAGATTATATAGAAAAAAGAGAGAAAGAATTTGGAGAAGAGCGGAATCTATACTTGAAGAATTTTGATGAGTCCTATTTGTATGTGTTTGATAAGGATGCAACGACGGAAGAAATCAGTGTTGGCGAGGGTAGGATTACTGTGCAGATTGGAATGGTGGAGCTTGCTGGTAACCAACTTTTGTACCAGATTGAACCGCAGACAATACATGGACAGGAAGTATTTCTTGGCAAGACGACAATCGATGGGCGGGTGACGCTTTTGGCTGCATTTGATATAGGGAAAGAGCACTACTATCTTGTGGGTGAAAATGTAACAGAGCAGGAAATGACAAGCTATGTGAAAGACAGATTGAAAGCTTTTGAATAGGAGCAATGGTAAATTTGTTGTAAGATGCAATAGTGGAAGAGAGTAGCAACAGATGAAGGGAATAAACAGATGAGAAAATGGCAAAAAAGAATAGGCTGTTTGTTAATAGCTGTAATAGTATTGCAATTAATCAGTTGTAGTCATGAAAAAGAGCAGGAGACAACTACAGAGGGAATGAAGCAAAGTCAGACGGAGGAATCTAATGAGAATGTGTATGGGCGCTCGGAAAGTATTGTGTTAGATACCGGAATGGATTTTAAGGCTTTGCAGATTGAATATTTTGATGACGCAGTTGAGCTTTATCAGGATATGGATTTGCAACACAAGATTTATTGCCAATATGATTGGGATAAGGAAGAAAAGACACTTACTTTGACCCCACCTACATATCCGATATTAAATGTTTCCACAGTATTTGCTAGTGCGGAGTTGTTAAGAGAAGTAGAACATTCCGATTATTATCTGTTCGATAAAGATGAGAATCAGGACTGGGGTAATTTAGGAACTATGTATCTTGTCTGTTGGAGAGATTTGCAGACTGGAGAGCAATTAGATGCTCCTGAAATCACAGAGCTTACAATAAAAGGTGAGTTAAACACACCGAAGAATTTTCATTTTGAAGTATCAGAATATGGTAATGGAACATTGTCATGGGAGCCGGTAGAAGGTGCAAGAAAATATTTGATTGTACAGGCAGTACATATGTTAGATGAAGAACTAAGTGGATTGTATGAGAGTTGTGATATTGTTGCAGAAACCACAGAAACGACCTGGCAAGCTAAGACTGTGGATGAGTACATGAATCAAGAACTGAACATGGTGCATTTTAACGAGCCGGACCGGGAGTACTACATTGGTGTGATTGCGGTTTGTGAAGAAGGAACCTCCATGGTAAGCACGCTTATTTCTAAGAAGGAGATGGCAAGTAGGCTTCCTTATGCCAAATCTGAAATAGGGGAAGAGGAGTATTCTTTTGCGCGATTTGCGGAGAGTATAGAGGTGACTCCTCGATACCAATGGATTCAACTTTGCGATGGAACAATGGTACAACGCCTCATTGTGTATGATGTGGAAAAAGCCGAGCTTGTGAATATCACAGATTGGGAGGATGGACCGAAGGAAATGATTTCATTACCCTATACCATTGAGGGTACAGATTTTTGGGGAACGGTTTATATAAAAGAGTTTGATAAGGCTTCTTATCAAAAGGAGTTAAAGACATTAGAGGAACGACAGAATATTCTTAAGAGTAAAATGCAAGGGATGCTAAAGGAAGTAGAGGTTACGGTGCAATCAGAGGCGGCAAGTGATGAGGATTGCACAAATGAAGGGAATCATTCAGAACAGAACGATTCAACAAGTTTGAACGATTTTGGTGACAACCTCTTAACAGAACCTGTTGCAACCAATGATATAAGCCGTTATCTTGCTGAATGTTTATTGAAGGGACAGGAAACGATAACGATTCCTGAGGAGTTTGGAACAATTCGTAAAGAAACCTTTGAAGATTCCTTTTATGAAGCTTATTATCAAAATCCGCTGATTCCGTCAGTGAAGGAAGTGACTTTTTCCAAGTCAGGGAAAACCGCTACAATTATCTATGAGGAAGAACAGACGGTACGAGTTCAGAAACAACATGAAACAATCAGGAAAGTGAAATTTGTAGCAGATGAGATTGTGGAAGATGGAATGTCAGATGTAGATAAGGTGTTAGCAATTAACGCTTATCTTTGTGACAATGTAGCATATGATGAAGCGGTGGAAGATTCGCTAGGGGATTATTCCGATTCTTTCACACCCTATGGTGCATTGGTTAATAAGAAGGGCGTTTGTCTTGCGTATGCAGGGGCATTTCAGCTCTTGGCAAAGTCCATGGGGGTGGAATCCATTGTGGTAACAGGAACATTGAATGGCAGCGAGAAGCATGCGTGGAATAAGGTCAAAATTGGGAATGACTGGGTTGTTGTGGATGTGACTAGCAACGATAATGACGAGATGGAAAATATTTTATTAAACGTATCAGATGAAGTAGCTGGTTATATGTTAAAGGAAGATGCGAGTTATCTTTGTAAAGAGAGCTTAGAGAATTTTGCTGCAAAGAGTAAGGAATATGAATACTATCATTTAGTGGGGAAATATTACGAGAAAGAAGAAATTGCAGATGTGTTTATTAAGGAATTATCTTTGGGAAGTAAAGTTGTTTTACGAACAGATGTGACGCTTACCAATGGAGAATTCCAAAGCATTGTACGAGAAGTCATGGATGGAATGGGGCAGCAACAATTACAGGGATATTACAGATTGGGTGTGATTTCACTGGAGAGAAAGAATCAGTAACAGAAAAAACTTCTGTGAGGAGAAGTGATAGAGGTGAGTAATGGTTCATTTATTAGCTTATTTTGGGAGCTATACGCTTGTGATTTATATCGTTGCGAGAGTGATATGGCAGATGAGAAGAAAAGAGAAATATTCTTTTTGGAAGGATAAATGGATTGTTCTATGTGGAATAATCACATTACTTTCATTAGCTTTGGCCGTAGCATTGTAAATTGCAGGAAAGGAAAACAATATGATAGCGAAAATAGGAAAAGGTATCTTATGGTTTGTCAAAGCTAGCTTTGTTGCGGTTTGTTTCGTGGCGTGGGGCTGGCTGTTTGTTCCGTTGGCAAAGTCCATTATTCCAGCATTTATTGATCAATGTGTTTTGCATCAGTTTGCAGAAGATTTTTTAGAAGAGAAATATGGAATGGATATCAATGTAAAGAATGAGCGGTTACCACTTTCAGAATTAAATGTTGCGAATTTCTTTGATTACAGATTTTCATTTAAAATGGCTGGTGAAGAGTGTTTGTTTCTGTGCTATGTAAAAGAAGATGATAAAAATCCGTATTTGTATGGTGATAATGGGCAACTAAATGAATTATATAAGCAAGTGGAATTGGCATTTGAGTGTATATATGCATATTTTGCTGAGCAGGGTGAAGCGAGCAAAATAGATACATCATCCTTAAAATGTTATAGTTGGTGTTTTTTGGTGAAATCACATTCGAAAGAAGCTTATTCTGGCAATTTTTATAGAGAAGAGATATTTATTCCTCGATATACAGGCGATAATTTACATGAATTTCCAATACAATTAAATCTATATTACGAAGACAATTACAAGCTTGATAAAGAGAGATTAGAACAGATATATCTTGAAACGACAGCGCAATTAGACAATTATAATATTGTTTGTGAAGAGTTTAATGTATGGTGTGGAGAACAAGCATACAATGTAGCAAGTGTGAAAGGAAAAATACAGATTCAAAAGAGATGAAATTATGTCGGATAGGAGAGCAAATGAAGAAGCAGGAGTCAAATATACAAGAAAAACATAGCATTTATTATAATTGCAGTGCTGACGAAGTAGTGAAAAAGCATATGCGAAAGACAAGGGTTACAGGTTGGACTAGTATAGTTATTTTGGTGGCATTATTAGTATATATTCTCTTTCAAAAGCTTACTCTTGCAACCTGGGGGTTGGTATTGATAGAGGTAATTGTATTTCTGATATGTAAGTTACTTGTACATGTTCGTACTATGCATTTGCGAGATATTTTCGTGTTTGATTGTGACCCGATTAAGTTTTATGATGTGATGGATGTGCTAGAAAAAAAGGTGAAAAAACAACGTGCCAAGAGTACTATTTTCCTTTATAAAGCACAATGTTGTCGTTGCATCAAAGAAAGAGAAACAGAGGGATTGGAATATCTGAAAAAAGTGAAATTTAAGAAGTTGACCATGCAGGCAGAATCCATTCGATTAAATGAATTTGCTAATTATAGTGTTTTGAACAAGGATAGACCATCCTTTGATGCGGTAAAGAAAGATTTGGAGAAATTGCCGAATCGTATTCATAAACAGTACAAAACGGAAAAACAGTTATATCAGCAGGTAATGAATTATGTGACGTTACATGAGTTGATGTGGGATGAAAGGAATACAGAGGCAAGAGAACTAGCGAATCATTTGTTAGATCAGCAAACGACGACGTTGAATAAAGTTGGTATACATATGAAACTTGCTAAGTTAGATATTGTGGATGATGAATATGTAAATGCTAAAGCACATTTAGACTATGTGGTTGCACATGGAAATCTACTAAGTGTTGTGGATGAGGCGAGAGCATTATTGGATAAATGTGTATTGTGAGTTTATTGTGGGAAGGACAATGAAAGCCAAAAGGTACAGGGAGATGTGTATACCGATAAAGAGAAAATATATTTGTTATATCAAGTTGATGCCGAGCACCGCAAATGGTTGGTACGGAAAGCATGTTTCGTGGGGGAAAGAATGGTCCCTTATTACATTTGAAAAAAATGGGGAGAGAGGAAAATCAAATGAGTGAATATAAGTTTCAAAATGTTACAAGGGATAGATTTATAAATACAATTGGAAATAAGGATGTCACACTGGAGTGGAAATTTGATACAGAGGATGTCATTTTGGTATGGGGAAAAATGATTACTCGCTTCGGACAGACAAAGTACGTGGCTTATGATATGGAAGATGATGCGTTTTGTTATTATATCGAGGTGGAGAGAGAAGATAACATTTTGTTTTGCATGGAGGTGTTCTATGGCCATGGCTTAATGATTCGCTGTGGGGACAGTACATTGTCTGAGGGCGAGTTGAGAAATATAATGAAGTATTTTATTGCATTTGTAGAGAGTGCTGAACCAACTGATTTTTCATACAAAGGACTTGTTTCAGATTATGCATTACAAGAGGAATGGGGGATACAAAAGGGAAAGGTTTATTTGAAAGAAAAGGAATTGGATGAAGACGGAAGGTATGTGGAGGTTTCACAGGAAGCGATTTCAGTTATGCAATTGCGTTCCCTTACCATTGTGGAAAAGAAAAAGTGTAAATGCTTGGTGGGAGATGTGAACACTGAGCTTTATCAATATTTCTTAGGTATTGTAGCTTCAGATTTGATACCAGAAGGTGAAATTTCTATCGAAAAATTAAGAGAACTAACAAAGGTTATGGATGTCGAGACTGATTCCATTTATTTAGTGGAAGCGTTATTGCAAATGTGGTTTTTGCAATGTGCAGAATATAGACAACACGGTTTGATGAAACATTTGGATGTAGAAAAAGTTAGAGGATTAAAGACTAATATGGATGCTTGTGTATATGGTCTTATAAGCTGTGTATATGATATTGGAATTGGAACAATAGGTAAGAAACAAAATGATTTGGAGAGGGAATTTCGCAATTTGGAAAAGTGGCTTTGGGAAAAGAAAGGGAAGGATATTTATCAACAGCCAGAGATTGTGTACCGATTTGCCTTGACCTATGCGGAACAACTTGGATTCCGCTTTGTATCAACGCCAGTTGCTGATAGGAAAATTGATTTGGCGATGTTTGAGGAATGTGCTTTGTGAGAGGGTTACATTAGTAGGATTTCAATACGATGATTATAATAGAAAATGCAGAATTACATGGGAGAATAAGAAATGAAGCTACGTATAATTCCAACAAATGAATATGAGATTCATACAGGTCTGTCAAGGTCTGAAGTATATCAGCGTTTGGACGATGTGGTGGCTGAAGGTGGGTTTGGTCCACGCACTAGAGGAAAGTACTTTAAGGGTGAAGTAACGAAAGAAGGTTTTTGTATTAGCCCCTTGTTAGAATCTCGAGGATTTTACTACAATTCCTTTTTACCTATAATGAAAGGAAGCTATAGAGAAGAAGGGGACGAAGTTATATTGTCAATTCAGACGTCGTTGTCTCATGGAATCAATGCTTTTTTCTTGTTTTTTCTTTGTACATGTATGTTGATTATGGTATCAGGAACATATCTGTTTTTCACAACGGGTACATGTGGGGAATTGATTTTTTTAGGTGTTTTATTTCTGTTGTTTTTGTTTGTAATGACATACTTAGGATTTTACGTGGAAGATAGAAAAACGCGTAATACACTACTTCGCTTGTTTGAAGATACAGGGGATGTATTAACAAACCGGCCAGTTTCTTGGCATTATGGCGTGAATGGTGAAATTAAGGTGAAGAAACGAAAGTTTGATAATGCACCTAATACAATTTTTATTCTGTGTGTGGTTTGTGTTATTAGTGTTGTTGTGGCTTATATAGATAATGATATAAAGTTTATGGATACAGGTGATAAATGGTCATTCGTGTTTATTTGTATAGTCATTGCCTTTGGATTTTTCTTCTGTGTAGTGCTTTGGAGAGAAATGTCTTTAAAAAACCTAGTGCTGAAAAAATCATTTTTAGCATTAAAGTTGAAGAAACAGACATATTACGTTGCGTATTCGGATATTAAAGAGGTGGTCTATGTGTGGCATCCTGGGATACAGGAGGCTCCTTTTTCGGAAAGAGGATTAGATCCCAAAGACTTTAGCGGAATAGAACATGGTTTGCCAAGGAATTGGAAGCCACATTATGATTTGATTGGTTGGAATGATGAATTGCTTTGTTCAATTGATGTGACGCTGTTATTTAAAAAAGCAGATTTTGAAGATAAAATGCTATATAAGGGACTTACCGTAAAGGGTGACAAAGGGTGCTTTCAGCTAAAACGTGACACCTTGAAGGGAGAAGAGATAGATTTTCTAAGACGAAATCCTGTTGAAGTAGTGTCAGCAGATAAAATTCAGAAATACATAGTATTTTATAATCAAAAAGTTCTCAAGAAGAATCGTTGGTTTGGAAGCTTTACAAAGGACAAGCGTCCAATTATGGAAATGACCGATACATACGAAGCTGGTTTTGTATATTGGACAACTAGAGTGCAGGATGCAATTGTGTACTGTAAGGATGGAGAGATGGTGCGAGAGGATATTGCGCAGTATATAGAGGTTGACTGGCCGAAAAATCGGACAATTGTTTATTATATTAGAAATTTAACTAAGGATATGATACTGCTTGTAAAAGCAGATGTAGGAAAGGGGAAATGATATGGTTCCATGTAATAAAGGACCACATATGTCATGGGTAAAGGAATGGAAGACTGTATCATTTAGGAAAGATTGTAAGTGGCATTATGGAGTCAATGGAGAAATCCAAGTAAAGAAGAGAATATTTGAAGTCATGTTTTATGGAGTGTTTGCAATTCAGTTTCTCTTTTTCACATTTATATATGCATGTGCCGTGTGTTTTGGCTTTGAAGATTTGACGGTGGAATATATATGCTGTAGTATTATTATCGTTTTGGTATGCGCAGCTTTCTTCTATTTAGTATATCAAGTAATAGTTTCAAAATTAATATTGGCAGATACGCATATAAATTTGAGAGTGAAAAAAGATGTTTACTATATCCCGTATGAAGATATCAAAGAAGCAATACTAGTGTGGCGTAGAGCTACGTTAGGTGCAACTTATAAAGAAAAAGGCACTTTGCCGAAACACTTTGAACCATACATATTTCGTAAGAATTATCAAAGACAATTTTATGATATTATAAATAAAAAAGATGAATTGATTTGTTCTGTCAGTGTTGGTTTTCTGTTTCAAAGAGAAGACTTCGAAGATAAAATGTTGTATAAAGGAATTCCGGTGAAAGGTGAAAAAGGATACTATCAATTAAAGCATGATACCTTGAAAGGAAATCAGATTGATTATCTCAAGACAAATCCTGTACAATTAGTATTAGCAACTACTATCCAGAAATACATAGATTTCTACAATAAAAGGGTACTTGAGAAGAATCGTTGGTTTGGAAACTTTACAAAGGACAAGCATCCAGTTATGGAAATGACCGATACATATGAAGCTGGTTTTGTATATTGGACAACCAAAGTACAGGATGCGATAGTGTATTTTCGAGATGGGGAGATGGAACGAGATGATATTGCGCAGTATGTAGAAGTGCATATGCCAGAGAAAGACACATTAGTTTATTATATAAAAAATGTTGATAAAAATGTAATTATGATAATCAAAAAAGATTAAAGTGAAATGATGAGTGAGTGGAGTAATGATATATTAGTCTGTCTACTTGACAGGTAAGGTATAAAAATCTGCTCACTTTTTACTTGTTTTTTTATGTTATACATACTAAAATCAGAACAAAGGTTCGAAAGGAAGAATAAAGGATTGAGGTAGAATAACATGGAACAGCTTAGTTTATTTGATAACCGGGAACGCACAGCTCCATTGGCTAGTCGTTTACGACCAGATAATTTAGATGAATATGTGGGACAGCAGCATTTAATCGGACAGGGGAAGATACTTAGACAATTGATTGAGAAAGACCAGATTTCTTCCATGATTTTTTGGGGACCGCCGGGAGTGGGAAAGACTACTCTTGCCAGAATTATTGCCAAGCAGACACAGGCAGAATTCGTGGAATTCAGCGCAGTAACTAGTGGAATCAAAGAGGTAAAGGAAGTCATGCAACAAGCAGAAGTAAATCGTAAGATGGGAATTCGTACCTTGCTATTTGCAGATGAGATACATCGATTTAACAAAGCTCAGCAGGATGCTTTTTTACCCTTTGTGGAAAAGGGGAGTATTATTTTGGTAGGTGCGACCACGGAGAATCCATCTTTTGAAATTAACTCGGCGTTGCTTTCAAGATGTAAGGTGTTTATCTTGAAAGCACTAGAGGAAGAGGATTTGACAAGACTTTTAAAGCATGCCTTGGAAAGTCCCAAGGGACTTGGTAATATGCAGATTGCCATTGAGAATTCTCATTTGGTAGCAATTGCTAGGTTTGCCAATGGAGATGCTAGAACAGCCCTTAATACCTTAGAAATGGCAGTGTTTAATGGGCAGATGAACGAAGAGGGAGTGCTTGTTGTTAATGAAGAAGTGCTTGCAGAATGTATGAATCGACGCTCATTGTTATATGATAAGAATGGTGAGGGTCATTATAATCTCATTTCCGCTCTTCACAAGTCTATGCGAAACGGTGATCCGGATGCTGCGATTTATTGGATGTATCGTATGTTAGATGGCGGGGAGAATCCGTTATATATTGCAAGACGGCTAGTTCGTTTTGCTAGCGAGGATATTGGTATGGCAGATTCTAATGCATTGCAGGTAGCGATAGCTGCCTATCAGGCATGTCATTTTCTTGGAGTGCCGGAATGCGATGTGCATTTAGCACATGCGGTTGTGTATCTTTCTATGGCACCGAAATCCAATGCGTTATATCGTGCTTGCCTAACGGTGAAGGAGGATATTAAGGAAATGCCAGCAGAACCGGTTCCTCTACAGATATGCAATGCTCCGACGAAGCTTATGGAGAAATTAGATTACGGAAAGGGTTACATTTATGCCCATAATACAGAGGAAAAACTGACAGCAATGCAGTGTCTTCCGGACTCTTTGAAGGATAGACGATATTATGAGCCTACCAATGAGGGCGTAGAAGAACAGGTGAAGGAGCGGTTAGAAGAGATATTAGAGTGGAAAGAGCAACATAGACAGGATTAGAAACGGTATTGTAAGAAGAAAGCTGTAGCAATTTGTAGAAAATATACGAGCAGTAGCACCGCAATAGGAATAAAATGTATGATATTGTACATAGTATTCAAAACTATATGTAATAGTAGTTTGGAATGGAATGCAATAAATATGTGAGGTGTAGCGTATGAAGTTCAAAATTGTAGGCGATAGCTGTACAGACTTTTTACCGGAGGATAGAGCAAAGGAATACACAGTTACGGTTCCTCTAACTATCGAGGTTGGTGACGAGGAAGTCATAGATGATGATAGCTTTAATCAGAAGGAGTTTTTAAAGAAAATTGCAGAATATGAGGGCTGTCCAAAGTCCGCATGTCCGTCGCCAGAAGCCTATATGGAAAGCTTTAAGGGTGCGGAGGAAGTGTATGTAGTAACCATATCATCTGGTCTTAGTGGCTCCTATAACAGTGCAGAGCTCGCAAGAGAAATGTATCTAGAAGAGCATCCGAATGCAAAGATTCATGTCTTTGATTCTAAGTCTGCGTCAAGCGGACAATTGTTAATTGCACATTTAATTGAACAGTATGCATTAAATGGAACGCCCTTTGAGGAAATTGTTGATAAGGTGAGTGCATTTCGTGATGATTTGCAGACCACATTTGTATTGGAAAGTCTAGAAACTTTGCGTAAAAATGGTCGTCTTACCGGTGTGAAAGCCCTAGTGGCAAGTGCTCTTAATATCAAACCATACATGAAAGCAACAGGTGGAACTATCCAACAGATTGGACAAGCAAGAGGTATTAAAAAGGCATTGGATAAAATGATAGATTATATTGGTGAAGTGGGGACGAATTTATCGGACAAGGTGGTTGTAATCGCTCACTGTAATTGTATGGAGCGTGCCAAGAGTGTCGAGAAGAAACTAGTTGAGAAGTATGGATTTAAGGATTCCATCATTATTGATACAAAGGGTATCAGTTCCATGTATGCCAATGATGGTGGTGTGATTGTGTCATTTTAGGTGGCAATATGGAAATTAACCCATATATTTGAGACGGTATATCAAAGGGTATTCCTCGAGTCAACATGAGGGATACCCTTTGGTGTTATATTGATTTTAATAAAATTTTTCTCGGAAATGGTGTTGTTCGTTAGCAAAGTAATATTACTGCTCATTTTTATCCGATAACGAATCCGCAACATAGCGATATTTTCCAAAGTTATATTGCTCTTTGTCCTGTGTGATGGTTCCATATTCGATTGCCTGTGTCGGACAATTGCCAATACAAGCCATACAGTGGGTACAATTATCGCTCCAAACGGGTTTGCCGTTTTCAAGTTCGATGTTATTGAGTGGACATAGTTTGACACATTTACCACACCCGATACACTGTTCTGTGGAATAAAAGTCTTTTGCGAGAAGCTTTTGTTTGCACCATACAGGATTAAATGGAAGCGTAATGATAGTTTCAAACAAAAAGATATGTCTGGCGGTTAATTTGTTGCCAGCTTGAATGTCCGCAACTACAGAGGCAATCTTTTCGTGGGATTTTACAATGCGGTCTTCCACTTCTTCCTTGCTTAACATAGGATACGCGTCGTTCGCAACATAATTTCGTGGCATTTTAAATTCAGCGTGCCCACGGTAATTCATCTTTTTCTTGCGAAACATCCATTTTGCAAGTTGTCCAGAGATACCGCAATAGCCACCGCTGGTAAAAATAAAATAAACATCCTTATTACCAGTAAATGTCTGCTTTTTCAAATACTTACTCATAAATCTAGGCATTTCGCATACATAAACGGGTGCACAGATAATAAATGGCTTATCAGAGTGAAGAACGCTGTTATCGTTTGTCTTTACTCTGTCTATTATATTCACGCATTCGTCATCTAATCGTTTTGCAATTTCCTGGGCAATATACTCTGTATTGCCGGTTGCAGAAAAATATAAAACCATAATATACGTTCTCCAAGTAAACAATATAGATCCGTGTGGCAAACACTCTATACACATGTGGCAAGCAATATATGCACATGCGACAAACATTATATGTATATGCGATAGCCCTTGTCAATATACGGTGGTATACAGCACGATGATGTAGGGTGGTATACAACACAATGATGTAGAGTTACATATAATACACAATGCTTTGTGCCACGTATAACACAACTAAGAACCCCACATTAACAGCTGTAAACTGCACCATATACTTCTTGAGACCGGTTGGATTGTGAAGTCGGTATTCCGAAATTGTAATCAAGCTTGCCAAGGATGCAATGATAGTACCAAGACCACCAATGTTAACTGCAGGTAGTAATGCAGCGTAATCCGTTGTAAAGTGGGATAATAGCACCGCACTTGGGACGTTACTAATTACCTGACAGGAAAGGATTCCAAATAGCAAGGTGTTCTTTGGCAACAACCAAGAAAAGAAATCATTTACTGCAGGAATTCTAGCAAGGTTTCCACTGAATACAAAGAATACGCAAAATGTCAGCAACAGCGGATAGTTTACCTGTTTCAAAGCTTTCCTATCTAAGAAGAAAAGTGCAACAGTAATCACTACAGTACCGAATCCATAAGGTACTACACGGAATACAATTAAGATACTTGCAATAAACAGAATCGAATATATCACGGTAAGGCGTATATTTAAGGTGTACGCTTTTTCTTGTTGCAAGGTAAGTGGTGTGTTCTTTACAAAAAGACAACATACAATAATCAATGCGGTTGCTACAAGAAAGCTTGGCAGCATAATTTTTACAAATTCCCCGGTCTCAATGTTGTAATATGCGTATAGATATAGGTTTTGTGGATTGCCAAAGGGCGTCACCATACCACCTAGGTTCGCTGCAATATTTTGCATAATAAAGGTAAAGGCCATGGCATCTTTGTTATCCGTGCTCTTTAATACATAATAGCCTAATGGCAAAAATGTGAGTAATGCCATATCATTTGCTAAAATCATGGAGCCCACAAAGGTAATAAACACAATGCCAATGGTTGCATTACGCAGAGTGTGTAGCTTTAATACGATGTTTCGGCTAATAATCTCAAACACATGAATATGGGCAAATGCGCATACCACCGCCAATGTACAGAATAGAGTGGCAAGGGTCTGCCAGTTAAAGTAACCAAGATATTCCTTGTCCACAGGAACAAAGATACAGGTAATTAACATCGCAATGATAGCAATGGTCAGTATGAACTGGCTTGCCATAAAGTGTAAGATTTTATATAAAATTCTTCTTGGATGAATATGTTTCATAGTGATTCCCTTTTCTATAATCTATCTTGTGATTCATTCAATATCGTGTAATTCATTCAATATTTTATGCCTCATTCAGTTCTTTGCTTGGAGGATTGGTCCCTCAATGCTACAAATTCCAAAAAATGATTTTAACAGAAGACATGAAAAATGCAATCATTTATTTGTATTTAAAGATGTGTCTGTAAGATTTTTTTGAAAATACCTCTTGACATATAATACTGTGCGAAGTATAGTATTGTGCAAAGGAGGGTATTTAGATGGATATTCAATTAAAAAGAGGTCTGTTGGATGTATGTGTCCTTGCGGCTATTAAAAATGAAGATTCTTATGGTTATCAAATTATCAAAGACATGAAGCCCTATGTAGAGATTTCGGAATCGACACTTTATCCAATTTTGCGCAGGTTGGAAAAGGCAGAGATGCTTACTGTTCGTTCTGCAGAACATAATGGAAGACTTAGAAAGTATTACCATATTGAAGAGGCGGGACTGAAGCGTATAGAAGATTTTAAGGAAGAATGGAAAGAGATTATGTCCATATACAGTTTTGTGACAAGGGAGGAGCATAGCAATGAATAAGAGTGAGTTTTTGGCGGCCCTTCGGGAAAAGTTAAATGGTGTGCCGGAAGAGGATATTAATAAATCCTTGGATTTTTACGAGGAAATGATTGATGACCGAGTAGAAGATGGAATGAGTGAGGAAGAGGCAGTTGAAGCGTTAGGCAGTATGGAAGAAATAATAGCTCAGATTCTTTCAGAGGTATCGTTACCGAAGCTAGTGAAGGAAAAAGTAAAACCGAAACAGTCATTAAAGGCATGGGAGATTGTTTTAATTGTTTTAGGAGCACCAATTTGGGTTCCACTTGTATTCTCAATTTGTTCGGTGGTGTTATCCGCTTATCTGACAGTATGGATCATGATTATTTCTCTATATGCAACAGATTTGGCGATAGCTTTAAGTGGTCTTGCATTGACAACAATGGCATTTGTAAGCTTGGTGCAGGGGAATTTTGCTATATTCGGAATGATGTTTGGATGTGGACTTGTACTGATGGGAATTTCGATTCTTCTGTTCTTCGGATTTAATCAGGTGATGAAGGGAATTCTTTGGTTGAGCAAGAAGATACTGATTGGTATTAAAGGATTATTCATTAAGAAGTAAAGGAGTTTGGATATGAAAAAAGCAAAAAAGATTATCATTATTGTGGCGGTATGTATGATTGTGGTCGGATTTGTTAGTGCACTCATATCTCTTGTGTGCGTGGGATTTGATTTTACAAAAGTAGATACGCAAGAGTGGAAAACCAATACATATGAGATTGAGGAAGTATTTGACAATATATCCATTGATGGATTAGAGGCAACCGTCAGCCTTGTCCCATCTACAGATGGCACTTGTAAGGTGGTGTGTACAGAAAACGATAATGTATATGATGAGATTAAGGTGGAGAATAGTACATTGACTATCCAACGCATTAGCAAGAATAAGTGGCAGTTCAATTTCGGTTTGTCATTAGAGGAGGCGAAAATCACTGTATATTTGCCGAAGACAGAATATAAGAAGCTTTTACTTGATACTACAAGTGGAAGATTGGATGTACCAACAGATTTTACCTTTGAAGAAGCAAAGGTTACTAACAGCAGTGGTAAAATTTCTTTCAAGGCAGATGTGACAGGTGCATTATCCGTAGAAAATACCAGTGGTGGGATTGATGTTGGTGAGAATCAGGTAGGTAGCCTGAAAGCGGTAGGAAGCAGTGGAGGAATTGAAGTATCTTCCCTTGGCGTGAAAAATGATATCGAAGTAGGTAGTACCAGCGGTGGAATTCGTATTTCAGATGTGGAATGTAATAATATGGTTGTGAAAGGTTCTAGTGGTAGTATTCGCTTATCTTCCATTGTTGCAAAGGGAAATCTTGATGTAGATGGTACTAGTGGAAGTATTCAATTGTCTGATGTGGAGTGCGTGAATGTAATGGCCAATAATTCCAGTGGAAGTATTAAATGTAGCAATGTAATTGCATCTGGTGATATTGGTCTTGAGAATAACAGTGGAGGTATTTCTTTGGAAGCTTGTGACGCAACGAATCTAAAACTTTCGGCAACTAGTGGAAGTATTCGAGGAAGTTTATTATCATCAAAGAATTTTATCGCGGAGGCAACTAGTGGAAGTGTGGATGTGCCGGAATCAGCAAGTGGTGGTTTGTGTGAAGCGTCTACAACCAGTGGAAGTATTCATCTTCGTGTGGGTGAGTAAAAAATATATGATTGTCGAGTTTCGATTTGAGCCGTCTGTTCATTTTACCTTGAACAGACGGCTTAACTTATGTTATTGTGGATATTAATGAAATTATTTTGGGAGGAGTAGGCGTGCAACGAATTGTATTATTTGACTTAGATGGCACCTTGACAGACCCAGGACTTGGAATTACCAATTCTGTTATCTATGCACTAGATAAGTTTGGGATTTTGGTGGAAGATAGAAGTGAATTATACAAATTTATCGGACCACCACTGTTGAATTCTTTTATGGATTTTTATGGCTTTGATGAAGAAAAAGCCAATCAGGCTGTTATCTATTATCGTGAGTTATATAATGTGACTGGTAAGTACGAAAATGAGGTGTATGAAGGTGTCGAAGAAATGCTACAGACTCTAAAGGAACAGGGATTACATCTGTTGGTGGCGACCTCAAAACCGGAGTATCTAGCAAAGGACATCTTAGAGCATTTTTCATTGTCTCAATATTTTTGTGTGATTGCAGGAAGTGACTTAGAGGGTGAAAGAAATACCAAGGGAAAAGTCATCGACTATGCGTTAAAGCAATATGCCGAGCAATACAATGTAGCCTTTGAACAAGTAAAACAAAATGCAATTATGGTAGGAGACCGTTTCCATGATATTTATGGTGCTAAGGAGAATGGAATCCAATCCATTGCAGTGTTATATGGTTATGGTAACGAAGAAGAGTTCAAGCAGGCAGGTGCTGATTATATCGCCACAACACCGATGGATATCGTTTGTATGTTACAAAGAAAACACGAAGTCTAGGTGTAGAAATGAAGATATGTATTATGCTTGGTTACAAGGTATAAGAACAAACAATGAATGTATAAACGTAAAAAACAAGAAAAAAGAGACATTTATGATTACAAAAGCATTGAGAAAATCAGCAAAATCAAGTATCATAGAGAACAGTGTGTATACAAAGAACTGGGTAGAGTTTGGTCTATTCGGTGGGGTTATGAATTCCCCAATCAATTCAAATATGATATAAAGGAGTGCAGAGTGTTTCTGCAAGGAGAAGATGATGCATGTATTAAAGCAGAAGGCAAATAATAAAAAACAATACATATTATTTGCTATGGTGATGTTATTGGTTGCCGCATTTAGTGTTGGATGTGGTGAGACGGAGGAAGTAAAACCTACTAAAGTGGTAGCAACGGTGGATGATTTGGCTGGAGCAAATGTTGGTGTACAACTTGGTACCACGGGTGATATTTATATTACAGACTATGAGGGGGATGAGGCAGGAACCAAGATTTCCCGCTTTAACAAAGGTGCAGACGCAGTACAGGCATTGAAGCAGGCAAAGGTTGACTGTGTGCTGATTGATGAGCAACCAGCATTGTCCTTCGTAGAGAAGAATTCAGAATTGTATATTTTGGAAGAAGAGTTTGCTGTCGAGGAGTACGCGATTTGTATCGCGAAGGAGAATACTAAGCTAAAGCAACAGATTAATGATGCTTTGGCAGAATTGCAGACAGAGGGCGTAGTTGCAGATATTATTGATAATTATATTGGTGATGATACAAAGGGGAAAACACCTTACGTTTCACCAGAAGATGTGGATCGAAGCAACGGAACTCTTACTATGGCAACCAATGTTGGTTTCCCACCATATGAATACTATGAAAATGGTGTGCCAACTGGTATTGATGTGGATTTGGCACAGGCGATTGCGGACAAGCTTGGTATGGAGCTTGTGATTAGCGACGTAGAATTCGATTCCATCATCATTTCTGTTCAGTCCGGAAAAGCGGATATCGGTGTTGCTGGTATGACAGTCACAGAAGATCGCTTGAAAAATATAGATTTTTCAGAGCCTTACACCACTGCGAAACAGGTAATTATTGTGAAGGGTGAGAAGAAAGAGGAGGATAAGTCTTTAAAGGCTAGATTTTATAACACCTTTGTAGAAGATGATCGTTGGGAGTATATTCCAAAAGGATTGTTGAATACAGTGATTATTACAGTATTGGCAGGCGTTATTGGTATTGTGTTAGGCTTTGTAATTGCAATTATCCGAGTTGCCCATGATAGAAGCGGTGAAGGAGGAGTGCTTCTTGCATTTTTCAACTGGCTGGCAAAAGTCTATTTGACGGTATTTAGAGGAACACCGGTTATGGTACAGTTGTTGATTATGTATTATGTGGTGTTTGGTTCCCTGAAGGTGAATCCGATCTTTGCGGCAGTAATTGCCTTTGGCTTGAATTCTGCAGCCTATGTGGCGGAAGCAATTCGTTCGGGTATTGTGGCTATTGAGATTGGCCAGTTTGAAGCAGGTCGAAGCTTAGGATTTACTTATACACAGACTATGTGGAATATCATTTTGCCACAGGCAATTAAGAATTCGTTGCCTGCAATGTGTAATGAGTTTATTTCTCTGTTGAAGGAAAGTTCCATTGTAGGTTACATTGGATTAATCGATTTGACTAAGGCAGGAGATATTATCCGAAGCACAACATTTGAAGCAATGCTTCCATTGGTTTCGGTGGCATTGGTATACCTTGCGATTGTTATGGTTATGACCGCAGGGGTGAATCGTTTGGAAAGGAGATTGAAGAAAGATGCTAGATAGAGAAGTATTGATTGAAGTAAAAGACTTATGTAAGTCTTACGGTGAGAATACAGTATTAGAAAACCTTAGCACTAATATTTACAAAGGCGAAGTAATCGCAATTGTTGGTCCATCTGGTTGTGGTAAGTCTACATTTTTGCGTTCCTTGAATCTCTTAGAGCATCCAGAGTCTGGAGAAATCCTTTTCAACGGCGTAGATATTATGGATAAGAAAGTGAATATCAATAAGGTTCGTGAGAAAATTGGAATGGTGTTCCAGCAGTTTAACTTGTTTCCTAACATGACAGTGAAGGAAAATATTATGCTTGCACCTATAAAACTTAAAATTATGGGTAAGGAACAGGCATCCAAGAAAGCAGATGAGTTGCTTGCCCGTGTGGGATTGAGTGACAAGGCAGATGCATATCCTGGAAACCTTTCTGGTGGACAGAAACAGCGTATTGCCATTGCAAGAACTATGGCAATGAATCCAGAAGTGATTTTGTTTGATGAACCGACGTCTGCCCTTGATCCGGAAATGGTTGGTGAAGTTTTGGAAATCATGAAGGAGCTTGCGGCAGATGGAATGACCATGGTGGTGGTGACTCATGAGATGGGATTTGCCAAGGAAGTGGCTAGTCGTGTTATCTTTATTGATGAGAAGCAGATTATGGAGGATACCAATCCGAAGGAGTTCTTTGAAAATCCAAAGAATCAAAGATTGAAGGATTTCCTTTCGAAGGTAAAATAAAGTTACTGTACAAAGTACAAGACCATAGAATGAAAAGGGTGACTGTTGAAAATGGTTGCCCTTTCTTTTGCTTATATGGTACACTAGAATCTAGTGAAAATGAGAACGATTTGAAGGGAGAATAGTATATGAATTGTATACATGTACCACAGATTTTAATGCCAAACACAGATACGGACTTGTATAAATGGTCCGTTGTAGCCTGTGACCAGTTCACATCCCAGCCAGAGTACTGGAAGGAGACGGAGGCAAATGTAGGAGATGCACCATCTACCTTGAAGCTTACTTTGCCGGAGGTGTATTTGGAAGCAGAGGATGAGCAGGTGAGAGTGGATGCTATTCACGCAACGATGCAGCAGTATCTCGCTGATGGAACCTTACAGGAGTATCCAAAGGGATTTATGTTGATTGAGAGAAGCTTTGGAAAGCAATATGCAAGAAATGGTCTGATTGTGGAAGTGGATTTGGAGACATATGAATATAAGAAGGGTGCACATAGTCTTACCAGACCAACGGAGATGACAGTGGAGGAGAGAATTCCACCACGCCTTCGAGTTCGACAGACTGCAACTGTGGAAATTCCACATATTATGTTGTTGATTGATGATCCACAGGAAACTGTGATTGAGCCGTTGATGGCAAGAAAGCAGGAGTTCCAACAGATTTATGATACGGACTTGATGCAAAAGGGTGGACATATCGCCGGCTGGTTTATCCCAGAGGGGGAAGAGACAGACCGTATTATGTATTTGATTGAACAGTTGGCAGACAGGGATACATTTAATGCCAGATATGGCTTGCAAGAAGATTATCCGCTTCTTAACTTTGCGGTAGGTGATGGGAATCATTCCATGGCAACGGCTAAAGCTGCATGGGAGAATATCAAGCAGAATTTAACCGCAGATGAGATTGAAACACATCCGGCAAGATTCTGTCTCTGTGAGATTGTGAATATTCATGATAAGAGCTTAGAGATTGAACCAATTCATAGAGTGGTATTCAACGTGGATGAGGATGAGTTGTTAAAGGCAGCAGATGCATATTACAGTGCACATGGTTGTAAGATGGTTGTTCGTGATGCGGCAAAAGAGCCTTATGCAACTACGGATGAACACGCATTTGTACTTTGTTCCGCGGAGGGACGCAAGCTGCTCAAGGTGGAAAATCCAGCATGGGGAATTGCAGTGGCCACCTTGCAGAATTTCTTAGACGATTATCTTGCTGAGAACAACTTAAGTAAGATTGATTACATTCATGGAATCGACGTGGTGGACAGCTTGAGTTCGAAATATGGAAATGTCGGTTTCATTTTGCCAGAGGTGAAGAAGGGAGACTTATTCATCGGTGTCATTAAGGATGGTGTGCTGCCAAGAAAAACCTTCTCCATGGGTGAGGCTAACGAGAAAAGATACTATATGGAGTGTAAGAGGATCGTTTTGTAATTCAGTGTCACGGCATTCGCCGTAGGCATCTTCGTATGAATATGCCTACCTGTGAGCAAGCTCCCAGTAGCCAATTCAACGAATCTGCGCATGGCTCAAGGCTTGCGCAAATTTTCTGAAAACTTGTGCAAAACTTCTTTAAATGTCTGACATAAGATGTTATAATAGTATGCAGAAGTGGATGCGAATTGCACCGCGGAATCCAGCAGAAAGAGGGTAGATGTTATGGGGAAGCAGATTATTATTTCCGTTGGTAGAGAGTTTGGTAGTGGTGGTCATGAGATAGCAGAGAAGCTTGCTAGACATTATGATATCCCATTATACGGAAAAGAGATTTTCGATCACATAGAGACGAATGGTTCCATTAGTTCTGATGTGGCAAAGTACTTTGACGAAAAGCCGGTGAATCCGATTTTTTATCCCGTTTCTATGGATGGTAGTTATCTTCCGTTGGAACAGACAGTGGCGAATCACATTTTTGATTTTATTCGCAAAAAGGGAAATGAGGAGCAGGAGTCTTTCGTGATTGTTGGGCGTTGTGCAGAATATGTGTTGCGCGATAACGAGAACATGGTAAGCATTTTTGTGTTGGGCGACAGAGAATGCAAAAAACAGCGTGTCATGGAGAAGTTTAATTTGGATGAGAAAGCAGCACTGAACCGCATGAAGAAAGAGGATAAGATGCGTAAAACATATCACAACTTCTACGCAGATGGCAAATGGGGAGACTCTAGAAGCTATGATGTATGTGTTAACAGCTCTACATTGGGAGTAGATAAGACGGTGGAAGCGTTGATACAATATATTGATTCATTTATACAAAAGTAGTTGTATGGCATGGTTTAGAAGGGTGAATCACTTCTTGGAAACAGAAGAAAATGACGAGCAAGTATATATAGGGAGTCTCATGTTTGGGGTTAGGATGAGAGATTCCTTATCTATAAATATAATTTACATAGGAGGTATTTACTAAATGGCAAACAGATTTGTGTTGAACGAGACGAGTTATCATGGGGCAGGTGCAATTGTAGCGATTGCAGATGAAATTAAGGGCCGTGGATTTGCGAAAGCATTTGTGTGTTCAGATCCAGACCTAATCAAATTCGGGGTTACAAAGAAGGTTACAGATGTATTAGATAATGCATCCATTGTATATGAAATTTATTCCAATATTAAGCCGAATCCAACGATAGAGAATGTGCAGACAGGAGTGGAAGCATTTAAGGCTTCAGGCGCAGATTGTATTGTAGCAATCGGTGGTGGATCTTCTATGGATACAGCGAAGGCAATCGGTATTATTATTGAAAACCCTGAATTTGCAGATGTGAGAAGCTTAGAGGGGGTTGCACCAACTAAGAACAAATGCGTTCCAATCATTGCAGTACCAACAACGGCTGGTACCGCTGCAGAGGTTACAATCAATTACGTTATCACAGATGTAGAGAAGAATCGTAAGATGGTTTGTGTTGATGTACATGATATCCCTGTTGTGGCAGTGGTTGACCCTGATATGATGAGTTCTATGCCAAAGGGACTTACAGCAGCAACTGGTATGGATGCTTTGACACATGCAATTGAAGGTTATATTACAAAGGGTGCATGGGAGATGTCAGACATGTTCCATATCAAGGCAATCGAGATTATTGCGAAGCATTTGAGAGGTGCAGTAGACAATACACCAGAAGGAAGAGAAGGTATGGCACTTGGCCAGTATGTAGCGGGTATGGGATTCTCTAACGTTGGTCTTGGTATTGTTCACTCTATGGCACATCCACTTGGCGCGTTGTATGATACACCGCATGGTGTTGCTAATGCAATTATCTTACCAACGGTTATGGAGTATAATGCGCCAGCAACTGGGGAGAAGTATCGTGATATTGCAAAAGCAATGGGTGTAGAGGGTGTAGATGCAATGTCCCTTGAAGCTGCGAGAAAAGCAGCGATTGATGCCGTGAAGCAGCTTTCCGTTGATGTTGGAATTCCAACAGATTTGAAAGAGATTGTGAAGGAAGAGGATATTCCATTCCTTGCACAGTCTGCATTTGATGATGCATGTAGACCAGGTAATCCAAGAGATACAAGTGTAGAAGAGATTACAGAACTTTATAAGTCATTGATGTAGAATCAATGCGAGAGGATATGATGGTTGATGCGTTGGGTAGACAAGTTCATTATTGACGCATCATGGAATCGTATCATATAAAATGATTGGGACCGGGTTTCCTTGTTTTGACTGTAGTAACAGTTGGCACAGGAACTCGGTCTTTTTGTGTTATAACAATACACAATGAGAAAATTATGTGAAATGCCCAAAACACTATACAAATCATAGACAATCCATAAAAAGTCGGTTAAAATATTAATATCTGTGCAATAATTTGGAAATAGAGATATTTTTTGAGTTGTTGCTGATAAAACAAGAATAGAAACAAGTATGTTAGGAGGATAGTACTATGCCATTTATTGATTCAAAGGTAAGTGTATCGATTAGTGAAGAACAGGAAAAGGAGATTAAGACAAGATTGGGTCAGGCAATCTCATTGATTCCAGGAAAGAGTGAGGCTTGGTTAATGACAGGATTTGAGGATAACTATCACTTGTATTTCAGAGGCGATAACAGCCAACCAATGGCATTTGTGGAAGTGAAGGTGTTTGGTGGTGAAAATCCTACAGCATTTGATACATTAACGAGTGAAATTTGCAAGATTTTCAATGAAGTTTTAGGGATTGCGGCTGACCATATTTATGTGAAGTATGAAGTAGTGAAAAATTGGGGTTGGAATGGAGCGAACTTGTAACAGTTCAGAGCCAAGCAGTTTCATTAGAAATACACGAGAATGCTTGCATTCTGAAGTGTATTTCTATATGAAACTATTTGGCGAGAGCCATACATGAGATAAACACGAAGTGTTTTCGAATGGGCTCTGAACTGAGCACAGAGAAACGAAGTGTTTTCGAATGGGCTCTGAACTGAGCACAGAGAAATGAAGTGTTTTCGAATGGGCTCTGAACTGAGCACAGAGAAATGAAGTGTTTTCGAATGGGCTCTGAACTGAGCACAGAGAAACGAAGTGTTTTCGAATGGGCTCTGAACTGAGCACAGAGAAATGAAGTGTTTTCGAATGGGCTCTGAACTGAGCACAGAGAAACGAAGTGTTTTCGAATGGGCTCTGAACTGAGCACAGAGAAACGAAGTGTTTTCGAATGGGCTCTGAACTGAGCGAATGTACAAAAAGCGAGGAAGAGAAATGTCAGACAAACAACATGAACGAAAAGCAAGGGTTCTTGTTCAGTACTATTATAGAAGAATTAAACAAAACGGATTGAGTCTTGTCAAATGGCTATTTATTGCCTTTTTAACTGGTTTTATTGTTGGTGGTGTTAGTAGTATGTTTTCCTACACACTATCGGGAGTAACAAAAATTCGTGAAGAAAATCCGTGGATTTTCTATTTACTACCATTAACAGGTTTGTTTATTGTATTTGTCTATAAAAAAATAGGAAAAGACGACGGAGGAACGAATCAGGTTTTTTCCACTGTGCGAGCCAAAGATGAAGTGCCATTTCGCTCAGCACCGCTTATTTTCATATCCACAGCCTTGACGCACCTCGTTGGTGGTTCAGCAGGACGTGAAGGCGCGGCAATTCAGTTGGGAGGAAGTATCGGTAATCAACTAGGAAGATGGTTACGATTAGATGAGGCAGACAGACATGTAATCGTTATGTGTGGCATGAGTGCAGCATTTTCGGCATTGTTTGGTACACCATTGGCTGCAGCAGTGTTTGCCATGGAGGTGGTAAGTGTAGGTGTTATGTATTATACTGCCTTGCTTCCGTGTGCTGTATCTGCATTGATTGCTTCGGGATTTGCGGCTACCATGGGAATTAATCCAGAGGCATTTCATGTGACAGGTATACCAGAACTTACCATGTGGAGTGGATTGAAAATGGGAGTGATTGCGTTGGGGTGTGCAGGTCTTAGTACCATTTTCTGTGTGATGCTTAAGAAAAGTGGAGAATTGTTCCGTAAGTATCTGAAGAACCCATATGTGCGTGTTTTGGTGGTGGGTATTGCGATTTTAGTCTTGACAACCATATTGCAGACGGATGTTTACATGGGAGCAGGAACCAATTTGATTGTAGCGGCCATTGAAGGTGGCGAGGTGGACTCCATGGCTTTTTTCTGGAAAATGGTATTGACAGTGCTTACCATGAAAATTGGATTTCGTGGTGGTGAGATTGTACCATCCTTTTGTATTGGCGCAACCTTTGGCTGCGTGTTCGGAAGTATATCGGGGCTATCGCCATCCCTTTGTGCAGCAGCGGGAATGGTAGCAGTCTTTTGTGGTGTGACCAATTGTCCAATCACTTCGATTTTGATTGCCTTCGAATTGTTCGGTTTTGAAGGTGTATCTTATTATTTAATTGCGGTAGCTGTGAGCTATGCAGCATCAGGATATTATGGCTTGTACAAGGATCAAACAATTGTGTATTCGAAATATAAGGCACAGTATGTAAACAAGTCGACGCACATGTAGCGTTTTTTGTTTCGGAAGGAATCGATATGGTTGATATTATAGTTGATATTTTTGAAGTGATAGTGGAATTGATTATGGATATTGACATCATTAAGAAGATGAGAGAGCGAAAGAAGCAAAAAAATAGCAATTAAGAATAAGACAATGTATCAGATAAGGAGGAATGTATGCAGCGAGTTAAACAGGAAATCAAAAAAGCCGTGAAAGGCAAAGATGAGGTAATAGAAAAGGTGTTAGCAGCGATGCTCGCCGGTGGTCACATTTTGTTGGAGGATATTCCGGGTGTGGGTAAAACCACCCTTGCCATGGCAATTGCAAAGACCATGTCACTATCCTACAAGCGTGTCCAGTTTACGCCGGATGTTCTTCCAAGTGATATCGTAGGTTTTTCTATGTACAATCAGGATAACAAAACCTTCGAGTATCAGCAGGGTGCGGTTTGTTGTAACCTGTTTTTGGCGGATGAGATTAACCGTACCTCTCCAAAGACACAATCCGCATTGCTAGAGGTTATGGAGGAAGGAAATGTTACCGTAGATGGGGTGACTAGGTCCTTACCGGACCCATTTGTGGTAATCGCTACGGAGAATCCTTTAGGTTCCTCTGGAACACAGATGTTGCCAGAGTCACAGCTTGACCGTTTCATGGTGTGTCTTACCATGGGATATCCTGAGCATGATGCGGCAATTGACATTTTGAAGGATAATGCCAAGAAACCAATTTCCACATTGGAGAGTGTGATTACAGCAGAGGAGTTTATGACGCTTCGCAAGAAAACCAATGACATGTTTGTGCATGACTCCATTTATGAATACATTGTAACTCTTGTGGAGGGAACTAGAACCAATCCGTTGTTTTCCATGGGCGCAAGTCCTCGTGGAACTATTGCGTTGCTTCGCATGGCAAAGGCAATTGCAGTTTTAAATGATAGAGAATATGTGACACCGGAGGATATCCGAAAGGTATTTGCGGATGTGTTGGGACATAGGGTAAAACTTAGCACCAAGGCAAGAGCTGAAGGCAAGAATGTAACGGATGCATTAAGTGAATTATTTAGCGGTGTGAATGTTCCACGGACATGAAATGACGACAGGAAGCACTAGTGTGTGTATGGAAGAAAGGAGAAATTATGAAGCAAATTGGAAATATCATCCGCTATATCATCATTATTGTAGCTGATGTGGCAATGATGTTACTTTTTCATAGTTATCTGAATTTCATTTTGTTGGTTGGACTTTTGTTGTTTCCGGTTTACTCCATTTATGGGGTATATAAGGTGAGAGATCATTTTAAGCTACAATTGATGGCACCGCTAGAGCCAATGGAAAAGGGAAGTGAATTTTTGCTACGGATTGTGCTTCATAATCCTACGTGGCATCCTCTCTTAAATGCTACCGTGAAGCTGGAGGTGGAGAACACCCTTTACCGTGAGGATGGAGACCATTTTTTGAATCTGCCAGTGCGTGCAAGAAAGAAAACAGAGATTGTGTATCCAGTAGTGATGGATTACAGTGGACATTTTGCGGTGAATGCAAAATATATTTGTTTTATGGACTTGTTGGGAATTTGTGAGTTGAAGGTGGCGCTGTCTGAGAGTGCAGATTGTCTGATTGTGCCGGCAAGTCCTCTTCGTAGTCAGGAAGCTGGGCACATTTATATTAAGGGTGTATCAGAGTCTATGGAGAGCAAAGAGAAGGGGTATGATTTCTCGGAAATCAATGGGATTAGAGAATACATTCCTGGTGATAAATTGCAAAATATCCATTGGAAGCTATCGGTGAAAAAGGATGAATTGATGGTAAAGGAACGTGTCAGTGTATCTGCTATGCAGTTAAATGTTTTAGTGGAACTTGCCAACAACGAGGATATGGGATTAGATACAGTGTTAGACTTGGCGGACAGTATTACAAAGTCATTTGTAAAGCAGAATCTTCCGTTTACCGTTTATTATTACAGTGTAAATTCAAAAGAATTAAAAGAGTGTTATATTGGAAATGAAGTGGAGCGTATGGAGTGGTTTTCCATGATGTTATACGACCAGTGTTATAGAGAAGTGGGACAGGTGGAAGAAATGTTCTTGCGCCACAATGGAAGTAAAGCAGAGTATCTGTACATTGGGTATGACAGTGGAGAAACTGCGTCAGACGAAGTGATTTATGGAGAGAAGGGGACGGTAGCACAATTGCGCAACCGCTAGTGTGGAATCTGTATGTTGTTTGGAAGAAAGAAAAAGGAAGAACTGCATAAGGGGGATGTGTTTCTCGCGAAGGGAATTTATCTGAAACAGCCGACCATGAGCAACGGCAGTGTATTGACAAATTGTCTTTTGCGCAGTAGTGTTGTTTTTTTATTGTCTTTTGGAACAATAGGAGCATTTTTATCTGCATTTTCGCTTTCTTATAATTATGTAATTGTGATTGTAGCGTTACTGGCGTTGGCGATATTCTTTTCATGGCTTTATACGCTGCCTGGCTTTTTCTATCGGGATATTGGGTACATTGCTTTCTTTGTGCTATTTGTGTTTTCTATTTTTCAGTTGCGAATATATGCAAATTCGGGATTCTATGTAGTGGTAAATCGGATTTTGCAGGAGGCGCAACGATTCTTTGATTTATCCGGTGTGAGAGAATATGAAATAACGGTTGACAATGCTTATGTAACTGTTGCCATTATGGCAATTTTTATTGGGCTTGTGTTAGTTATTATTGAAAATATATGGTTGAGTTCGTCATCTGGCGTATTCTGGACGATAATTACTACATTTCCGATGCTAGTTGTTCCGCTTTATATGAAGCTGATGCCGGATGTAATCTATGTGATTGCTTTGGCAGCTGGGTATGTTGCTACCGTTGTATTTAAGGCAAATGGGCATTTTCTGCCATCTTCTAAGGGAGTAGCATTTCATATTAAGGGATTGCGGAAAAATCGCATCCTTTATACGCAGGATGGTAAGGCGTTTCGACAGATTACACTTCGGATTTTTGCTATTATGTTTGGGATTGTAATCATATGTGCATCTGTATTTCCTAAGACAACCTTTGAGGGAAGATTCAAGAGTGATTGGTTGAGAGAGAACACAAAGGAAACCATTGGTAATTTTGTGCTTCTCGGTTTTCCAGGACTTTATAACCATTATGCTGCAACTGGCGGTATCAGTGGAGGAAAGCTTGGTGGAGTGTCCAATGTGCGTGCAGATTATCAACCAGATTTGCTGGTGACGTTTGCCCCATATACTAATGAGGCGGTTTATCTGAAGGCGTATACTGGTGGACGTTATGGCGATAACCAATGGGAAGATATTTACATGGAGGAAAGTCTCCTTGAAAAGTATAGCGAACGTGAGATTTTTGAGGAGGAAAGTCTGAAGGCAGAAGCGGAAGCCATACAGAGCCAATGGACTCGAGGGTATCATGAAACCATTGGTATGGGTAAGATGGATGTAGAAAATGTGGGTGCTAATATTGGATATCTATATTATCCTTATTACACACGGTTTGAAAATTATTCACAGTTTAATAATCACGGGATGCTACGCACTGCCCAAGGTCTTGGCGCGAATGAGATAACTAGCTATTACTATTATCCAAAAGTAATATGGGAAGAGGAGCTTGGTGAGGTTGCCCCAAAGGAAATAGATACATCCAATGTCAGTAACATTTATTTGGAGGTGCCAGAAAAGAATCAGGAAGTGATTCAGGCAGAATGCGATGTGATGGGATTAAATGATTCCATGACGGAAAACGACATTGTAGAAACAGTGAGAGACTATTTTTCGGATAACATTCCATACACTCTGAAACCGGGAGCAACGCCAAAGGATGAGGATTTCATTAACTATTTTTTGACGGGAAATCGAAAAGGGTATTGCGCTCATTTTGCCTCTGCGGCGACATTAATCTTTCGACAGATGGGAATACCGGCAAGATATGTGGAGGGTTATGCCTTCGGTCTGGAAGCAGTGTTGGCCTCAGATGAGAATTTGGATGAGAAATATTTTGATTATTATCACGGATGTTCCATAATCGGCGAATCCACGGTGTTGGAGGTGGAGGTTACCGACTCCATGGCACATGCATGGGTGGAAATCTATGTACAGGATTTTGGTTGGAAAGTCGTGGAGGTGACTCCGGGTAGTAATGAGGCATCAGATGAGGATGATTTCTGGGATGCATTTACATCCTTTTTGGGAGATTCTGAAATTGGCGGTAATTTGGGAGATGACAATCTGTTTGGAGATTTAGGACTAGCACGTTATGCGTGGTTGATTTATGTGGTGGTGGCAATCGTTGCGCTTCTTTTGTTGCTCTTGATAGGGAAAATCGGGGTGCGTAAAGTATTGCGCTATTATCGTTGCCATCGAGGTGCGATGGAGAATGTTGTGGTGGCATATTATGCGGATTTGTGTGACATGTTCCGCGTTTGTAATAGAGATTTTAATGTATGTCGAAGTCATAGAGAGCAATTAGAATATGTGAATACACATTATGATATGAATTTGGATGTGGATAATATGAGTGACAGATTAGAAGCAATCAGCTATAGCAATGAGCGGCAGAATGAGCAGGAATTGCTACAAATGCTTAAACTCATGAAGGAGATTCGAAAAGCGATATGGCGATGTTCTGGTTTGAAAGAGCGAATCCGACTATGTAAGAGATAACAGACATGTGGGGGACAGAATGAAATTAGTAGGAAAGATTCTATTGAGTATAATATTGGCAGTTATGTTTTTTGGAATCCTGTATGTGGGAGTGACAGTCGTTATATGGGATGGGGCAAAAGCAGAACCTATGTCCTTTGAAAGTGGACTTGGCGAAATCATGATGAAGGGTCATGAAGAATCGGCCCATCAGGCAGTTTCGATAGCGCTTAAGAAAATAGAAGAAATTACGGCGAAAGAGCGTGAATGGAATGCCTATATTGACAAGCTGTTAGAGAGCATGACCATGGAACAGAAACTGGCACAGATGATGATACTTACCAATGAAAATGATATCACGCAGTATAATCTGACCAACTATCAGCCCGGTGGAGTGATTCTGTTTGAAGTGGATTTTGCAGGGAAGACCATAGAACAGGTGAGGAACAGAGTAGATATCATGCAATCCCATATGAAAATCCCACTTTATGTAGGGGTGGATGAAGAGGGCGGACAGGTTAGCCGGTTGAAGACCTTGGCAGAGCGTGATTTGCCGACATTTTCAGGTGCTAGAGAATTAATGGGAAAAGGTACAGATGCAGTTACTGAGGATACGGAATTGAAAATGCAGTATTTGAAGCAACTTGGAATTAATTTGAATTTTGCGCCGGTGGCGGACGTGGTGTCTAACCGTCAAAGCTATATGTATTACCGTTCCGCTGGCGATAACAAACAGGTTGTGTCTGATTATGTGAAGACGGTGTTGTCTGCCATGAAGGATAGTGGTGTGTCTGCGTGTGTGAAGCATTTTCCAGGATATGGTAATAATGTGAATACTCATAATGTGATGGCAAAGGATGATAGGGCCTTGGAGGAATATGAGAATCAAGATTTTGTTCCGTTTCGCACAGGGATTCAAAATGGAGTCGATATGATTATGGTGTCCCATATTGTGATGGAACAGGTGGATGCAGATAATCCTGCCTCGCTTTCTTCTAGTGTACACAATTTGTTGAGAGCAGATTTGGGTTTTTCTGGAGTTGTCATAACAGACGATTTGAATATGCAGGCGATTTTGCGGACAATGACCATCGAGGAGGCAACTGGGGCAGCATTTGTTGCAGGAAATGATATGGTGTTTTCTGCAGATTTTGCAGCGTCCATGAAAGGTGCGAAAGCAGCGGTAGAACAAGGAAAATTATCGGAGACTCAGATAAATGAATCTGTTCGTAGAATTCTTAGAATGAAGATAGATAACGGAGTTCTGATGGTAGAAGAATAATTTGGCATGAGTACGCGGTGAATGATGTGGAGATACAAGGAGAGGAGCATGGAATGATGGAAGAGAAGGAATATTCAGTGAAGGACGTGTCAGTGTCACAGCGACAGATATATATATTGTCGTTGCTGTCTGAGAACCCAAGAGGGTATCAAGCGGAGGAGATAAGGCAACGTTTGAAAAACTGGGACATTGAAGTCAGCAGAAGAACTATATCGAGAGATATTGATGAGCTGTCGGAAAACTATGGAATTTGCGAAGAGGAACGAGGGGGGAAGGTCTATTTCTTTGCGGATAAATATACCCTTCGCAACGTGGACCTTACCATTGAAGATTTGGCTTCCCTTGCTTTTGCAAAGGAAATGTTGCGAGGATACGCACATTTAGAAATGGGTAAGCATGCCTGTGCCTTTATTGATAAGATGGTGGAGAATTCTGCTTCGTTGAACCAAAGACAGTTTGAGCAGCTGTGTGGGCACTTCAAACAGGCAGGAAGAAAACAGGGTGGTAAGGATGTTATAGACGGAACTTTGCAGAAAATGGTGCAAAATGCCATTGATAACCAGAACAAGATAGAGATTACATATTATAGTTTTACTAGTGATGAGTCTACGAAGCGTGTGATACATCCGTATCAGTTGATTTTAATGGATGATTATCTAAATGTGGAAGCTTATTGTGAGTTGCGCAATGAGGTGAGAAGATTCCGACTTTCTAGAATCGAGACAATCAATGTGTTAGATAAGCATTTTGAAAAGCAGAATGTGGTGCGAGAGGAAAGTTTCTTAAAGCTTGCAGGCAGTGTCACAGAGGATTTAGAATTATTGTTTGCCGGAGAAAGTGTCCGTTATGTGAAGGAGTATGAAGCATCCAGAGCAAAACGGATGGAAGAGACAAAGGACGGACTTATGTTTTATCAGCATACGGCTATTGCGCCGGATGTGGTTCGCTGGGTGAGAGCGTTTGGTCCGGAGGTAAAGGTGATAAAACCGGTGTGGTTGGCAGAACAGTTGAAAGCGGAAGCGAAGAAGCTGTTGGAGGAGTAGAAGACGTCGCAATTGAATTGCTCCGTGATAGATATTCGCTATATAAAAGAAAGCAACCAATTACTTGGTTGCTTTGGAACTGGGGTACAAGGATTCGAACCTTGAAATGACGGAGTCAGAGTCCGTTGCCTTACCATTTGGCGATACCCCATTATGCATTTGTTTCGCTCACAAGACACTATTATACACATTTCAAAACAAAAATCAAGGGTTATTTTTAAAAAATATTTATTTCTTTTTGATTTTGTTTTATACTGAGGGTACAGGCAAGAAAGAGGGTATACTATGTATAAGATGGAAAGAGAGATTACCTATTCACAGGTAAGACAGGACTTGAAAATTGATATGGCGGAGATTGCGCAGTTCTTTCAGGATTGTGTGTTGGTTCAGTCAGAGATTATTGGACGTGGTGTGGGCTATACCACGAAGGCTCATCGGGCATGGTTTTTATCCAGTTGGCAGATTGAGGTGGACCGCTATCCGGAATTTATGGAACACATTGTGGTGCGTACATGGCCGTATGAGTTTAAAAGCATGTATGGCTATCGTAACTTTGAAATGATTGATGCGGAAGGGAAACAGATTGCAAGGGCCAACTCCATTTGGCTACATATGGATGTGGAAAATATGCGTCCGATAAAGCCTACTGAGGAGGATGTGAAAGGTTACGATTTGGAGCCAGCGATTGAGATGGAATACGCTCCGCGCAAGATTAAGATGCTGGGAGAGGAATGCAGACAGAAGCTTTTAAGCGAGGAACCGGTTGTGGTAAAACGTTCCTTCTTAGATTCTAACAATCACGTGAACAATGGTCGCTATGTGAAGGAATCTATGGATTATCTTCCAGAGGACAAAGTAATTACAAAGTTACGTGTCGATTATCGCAAGGCAGCAACACTTTCAGACAAGATGTATCCATCCGTTTATGTCAGTGGAGACATCTGTCAAGTGGTTTTTGCAGATGCGGAAAGAAGTCCATTTGTAATTGTAGAAGTAATGTGATAGGATAGAATAAGATTCTGGATGTGATAAGAATACTTATTGTATGAGAAGAATGTGATAGGCGCAAATAACATTGGGCATTAGAAAATGCTACGGTAGAACAGGAGAAGCTTATGATTGAGATTGGAAAATGGCAGACACTCAAGGTAGTGCGAGGAAAAGAATTTGGGGTTTACTTAGCGGAAGACAAAAATGATAAGGAAGCAATATTACTTCCTAGAAAGCAGGTGCCGGAAGGGCTGAAGGCAGGTGGAGAGATTCGTGTATTTGTATATCTGGATTCTTCAGACAGGCCGATTGCAACGGTGCATGAGCCTAAGATTACTTTGGGAGAAATTGCAAAGCTAGAGGTTAAGTCTGTGGGCAACATTGGCGCCTTTTTGGACTGGGGACTCGAGAAGGATATCTTGTTGCCATTTAAGGAAATGGTGGGAAAGGTAAGGGAAGGACAGGAATATCTTGTATATATGTATATGGATAAGAGTAATCGCCCTTGTGTTACGATGAAATTGTATGAACATTTGGAGAGTCAGTCGCCATATAACAAGGGTGATATGGTGGAAGGATATGTGTACCAGGTAAACGAGAAGTTTGGAGCGTTTGTGGCAGTGGATAATCGTTATCAGGGATTGATTCCAGAGCAGGAATTACAACGCAAGGTTCGTGTGGGAGATACATTCCCTCTCCGTGTCAGTGGAGTTCGTGAGGATGGAAAATTAAATCTTTCCATGCAGAAGCTTTCTTACCAACAGATGGAAGAGGATAGTGAGATGGTGTATGAGGCTATCTTGTCTTTTGACGGTGTGTTGCCATTTACAGATAAAGCATCTCCAGTGGTAATTCGAAGAGAGCTGGGACTGAGTAAAAATGCATTTAAACGCGCAGTGGGACGTCTACTTAAGGAAGGTAAGATTGAGATTCGGGAGAAGACCATTGTGTTAATCAATAAGAAATAGAAGTAGGAGGAAGGAACATGAAACAAGTAATTAAGACAGATAAGGCGCCGCAGGCAATTGGACCTTACTCACAGGCAATCGAGGTAAATGGAATGGTGTATACATCAGGTGTTGTGCCAATTGACCCGGCTACCGGTGAGGTGGTAGAAGGAGATATTAAGGTGCAGGCTACCCGTGTATTTGACAGTATGAAGGCATTGCTAGAGGCGGCAGGATCTTCCTGTGAGGATGTGGTTAAGACTACTGTTTTCATCAAGGATATGAATGATTTTGCAGCGCTCAATGAAATCTATGCAACCTATTTTACTGGTGTGTTCCCTGCTCGTTCTTGTGTGGAAGTGGCAAGACTCCCAAAGGATGTGTTGATTGAGATGGAAGCAATTGCCTTGAAGAAATAAAGGAGAATGAAATATGGACTTTGAGAATGAAATGAATGAAACACCAGAAATCAATCTTAAAGTCAGAAAGACCAATTCTGCTATGAAAGTGGCAGGATTGTTTTTCCTTCTGATTATGATATTACAGTTGCCATTGTCTTTTGTGATGATGGCAGTTTATGAGGTGGTTCCACAGGAGCATCAGGTTCTGGCATCGATTCTTATGACACAAGGCTATATGTTTGTTTGTGTTATCATTTATATTTTTGCAACGAGACAGTCTTTAAAAGCGGATATGTTGGTACGAAAGTACAAGATATCCACATTTTTTCTATCCATTGTTTTGCTGATGGTAGCAAGTCCAATGGCGAGTTGGCTCAATCTGCTCAGTCAGTTGTTTGCAAAGAATGAGGTGAGCACGTCCGTTTATGGCATGCTGCAATCCATTCCCATGTGGTTGGGAATTTTAGTAGTGGGTTGTCTTCCTGGAGTGGTGGAGGAATTGGCGTTTCGTGGTGTAATCTATGGGGCGTTTCGTAAGCGTTCTGTTTTAACTGGAGTTGTGGTTAGTGCTCTGACCTTTGGTCTGATGCACGGAAACTTTAACCAGATTATGTATGCGGTGTATTTGGGTGTAGTGTTTGCTTTCTTGGTGGAAGCAACCGGCTCGTTGGTGTCCACTATGATTTTACACTTATTGTTTAATGGAGTGAATACATCTTATATGTATATTTTGCCAAAAATTTATGAGTTTTTGGGACAGTATTCTGCGGAATATGCAGCAATAGATTTTGATGCTATGATGAATGCAACACCATCCAAGCAAGAGATTTTGCTGAGTATGGGAGTGATGACACCGTTGGCAATTGGCGGATTGGTACTGGCAGTGTTGTTGCTAAAAGTAATTGCCAAAATCAATGGTCGTGATTTGAGTTGGAAGCATATATGCGGAGATAAGGGTGAGGTGAAGCAGACAAGACCTTGGAATGTTCCGCTTATCCTTGGTTGTATCTTCTGTATCGTGGTGGCAGTTGGAAACATGTTTTAATGACATAGAGAATCGTTGCTGTAAATATAATGAAAAGAAACCTGAAAATGCTGGATTTATGGACATTTTCAGGTTTTTTGGTTCATTAAAATTACACCTTTTAAATATTTCATCAATTATATGTTGACAAAGAAAGTTGTCAATGATATCATGCAATTGTGACAAGGAAAGTTGTCAAATCTGCTGAGTGTTGGATAAAGAACGAAGTGTATCGTTCTACAATAATTAGGAGGAATGAATATGATAGCAGCAAAAGACTTAACAAAGCAATTTGTGCGTACCTTGAAAAAGGGCAAAAAGGAAGAATTTTATGCCGTGGACCACGTGAGCTTTGAGGCGAAGGCCGGAGAGATTCTTGGTATCCTCGGACCCAATGGTGCAGGAAAGACAACCTTGCTTCGCATGCTAGGTTCCTTGATGGAGCCAACAAGTGGACAGGTTTTTATTACAGATAAAGATGGAACAGAGATTACAGATAAGGAAAGTCTGAAGGAAAGAATTGGATATCTATCGGAAAATACTAAGCTTTATGGCAGATTTTCTGTTCGGGAAATGTTGGGGATTTTTGGAGAACTATATGGATATAGTAAGGAAGAGATAGAAGAGAGGACTCGGTCAATCTGTAACCTGCTTAGCATGGGGGAGTTTATTGATAATCGTATCGAGAAACTCTCTACGGGACAGAAGCAGAGAACCTCTATCGCCCGCTGTTTGATTCACAGTCCTCAGATTTACATATTTGATGAGCCAACATTAGGATTGGATATTATCAGTTCCAAGGCGATTATTGATTTTATGAAGCAGGAACGGGAGCGAGGGAAAACTGTACTATATTCCACTCACTATATGGAAGAAGCGGAGTTTATGTGTGACCGAATTGTCATGATTGACAAGGGCAATATTATTGCATCGGGTACACCACAGGAATTAAAGGATGAGACGCAAACCACCAACTTAAGAGATGCGTTTTTTGCTTATATCGAGGGAGGCGTGCAGGATGAATTATAGACAGTTGGGTACACTTTACAAAAAAGAGATATTAGATGTTATCAGGGATAAAAAGACTATTTTAACCATGGTAGTGCTACCGGTATTGCTCTATCCATTGTTGTTCTTAGTGATTATGCAGATTATGACTTTGGTTATGGAGGAGCAGGAAACTAGTACCTATTATATAGCATATGATAATGTTTCTGAAGAACACAGAGAAGCGTTGAATGACTGGATTTCAGGAGATGCGGATGAATTAGATTACATTTTAGAAGAGGTGGAGTCTAAGGATGTGAAAGCGGATTTAGAAGCAGAGGAGATTGATGTATACATTACGGTAAATGAGACAGAGAGTCAGTTGACCTATGAGATTCATTATATGTATGCCAATACCAGTTCTAATACTGCGGCAGGAATGCTGAAAGAAGAGATTGAAAGTTATTCCGCCAAGGTAGCAGAGGATAATGCGAGAGAACAGGGGCTTGACGTGGATAAATTGCTCTATCCAGTAGTGGCAACTATGGATGACCAATCAAGCAATGAGAGTTCTATGGGTAGTATGTTGGGTGGCATTATTCCGTTTTTGTTAATTACAAGTATTGTGATGGGTTGTATCTATCCGGCGATTGATGCTACGGCGGGCGAGAAGGAACGAGGAACTTTGGAGACCTTACTCACATTGCCGGTAGGAAACTTAGAGTTGATTGCAAGTAAGTTTTTGTCGGTGGCGACTATTGCAGTAGTGTCGGTACTTATGAATGTGTTGTCTATGGGAATTGTAGTGGTGTACTTGTATTCTACAATGACTGCACTTTCTGATGGTGCTAGTGAGTTAGAGATTGGAACATTTATTCCGGCAATTTTAATTACAGTTGTTTGTGTGGTTGCGTTTTCGTTATTCATCAGTGCAATTACCATGATTGTATGTGCTTTTGCGAAGAGTTTTAAGGAGGCCAACAATTATGTGACACCGATTTCTTTGGTTGTTATGCTTACTGGATACGTTGGCATTATTCCGACCATTGAGTTGACTTCTACGACAGCATTGGTGCCAGTAGTGAATATCTGTCTTTTGATTAAGAATTTGTTGGTGTTCAAGTATGATTTTACTCTGATTGTTTTGGTCTTACTTAGCAATATTATATACGCTTTTATTTCAGTGTGGGTGCTTGCTAAGATATACAACAGCGAGAATATTTTGTTTGGTGAATCCTTAAGCGGAATCAAGTTATTTGAAAAGCGTTCCAACATTAAGAAAGGTAGTTTACCAAGTGTACAGGAAAGTTTGTTGATTTTGGTTGTGGCGTTACTACTTATGGTATATGTAGGTGGTATTGTGTCCACATCCGTATCTTTACCAGTAGGGCTTGTGGTACAACAGGCATTCATTGGAGTGTTGCCGATACTGGCAGCAATTTATATTAAGGCGGATATGAAGACAACATTTGCGTTGAAGCTTCCAACGGTGAAAGCACTGTTCGGAACGATTATACTAGGTGTGGGAGCAATATGCTTCAATCTCCTTGCTAGTAGTCTGCTTAGTATGGTATTTCCAAGTGATAGTGAGGCGTTAGATGAGGGTTATATGCAATTGTTAGACGGGGTTTCATTTGTTCCAGGTTTGCTCCTTATGGCGTTACTGCCGGCTGTGTGTGAGGAGATTTTATTCCGCGGCTATATGTTTACCGCATTTAGGAATCGATTGAGCTTGCCGAAGGCTATTGTTATTGTGTCCATATTGTTTGGAATTAGTCATATGAGTATGATTAAGCTTTTGCCAACGGCGATTTTAGGTGTGGCACTTGCTTATATGATTTACAAGTCAGGAAGTATTCTGTGTTCCTCCTTAATTCATTTCCTAAATAATGGATTTGCAGTTTGGGTGCTTTTTTACGGAAGTGAAATTACATTCTTAAATGATGATACTATGACTGTTCCGGTTATGGTAGGCATGGCGGTGATTGCACTTATCTGCATTCCGATAGGAGTAGCACTTTTGGGTGGCAGGAAAGAGAAGAAGATAGAAGAAGAAACCTTATAGAAAGAAGGGATGGCATTGATACCAAAGAGAAGAATACGATTGAGTTGTAGATGCATAATTACAGTGTTTTTTTGTGTGCTATTATTTGCAGTATGTATGCCAGTATATGCAAAAGGGAGTTTGGAATTACAAGCAAATGTACAGGATATGAAGAATGTTGTGCTACAATGGGAATCAGAGAGTGAGACGGACTGTTTTCAGATATACAAAAGCAAGGACGGTGGAAAATCATATAGCTTGCTTGCAACGTTATCCGGTCAAAGAGGGACTGTTTTTTGTTACGATCAGGAGGTCGCGCTTGGAAAGACATATGGATATAAGATTGTTGAAATATCGGAAAATGTAATTGTAAAGGAGAGTGAACCAGTAATGGTGAAAGTGGCTTTGCCACCACCTTCGGGACTACGCACAAAGGTAATTAAGCAATCTCGTGTACTGGTGACATGGAACAAGGTAAAGAAGGCGAATTATTATACTGTGTATCGAAGTACTAAGAAAGATTCCGGCTATACGAAATTAACTACAGTTAAGGAGAATTCGTATACGGATTATCAAGTTTCTAGAGGGACTACATATTACTATAGAATTGTTGCATGTAATAAAAAAAATAAGAAGTGGCAAAGTGACAAATGCGAAGCAGTATATGCACATTTGAAATTATCTGCACCTAAGCTTGTAAGTACTTATGAAAACAACAAGATTAAGCTTACGTGGTCTAAAGTGTCTGGCGCAGATTCCTATTACATTTACAAACAAAATTCAAAGGGTAAATATCAATTGTTGGGAAAGACAGCAAAGCTATATTATAGAGATGACAGGGTGGTTTCTGGTGAAAGCTATCAATATAAGATTTTGGCAACGGTCACTGTGAACGGAAAGGTGATGAAAGGAGAAAGTAGTAAGCCATACAAGGTATGGGCAACCACCATTAATCCAAGTAAGAAAATGGTAGCACTTACCTATGATGATGGACCAAGCAGTTACACGGAGGACATTGTGAAGTGTCTAAAAGACAACAACGCTAAAGCGACATTTTTTGTATTGGGGTGTAATATAGACGCCCATAAGCAAGCGGTTCAAAAGGCTTATAAGTCAGGATGCGAAATTGGTAATCATACATATTCTCATCCGATGTTGTCGTTCCGCTCTAACGAAGAAATTCGAAATGAGATTGCTTCAACAGACAAAAAGATTAAAAAGATTACAGGGAAGAATGCAACTGTTATGCGCCCACCCGGGGGAGATGTGAACGAACGTGTTGCTACTGTTGTTAATAAGCCGGTTATACTTTGGTCTATTGATACAAGAGATTGGGAACACCGTAATAGCAGTAAGACGGTCCAAAGCGTGATAGGAAATGTTCGTGATGGTGATGTTGTGCTGATGCATGATATTTATAAACCGACAAGAGATGCTAGCCTTACCATTATCCCACAGCTTCGACGAATGGGATATCAGTTGGTTACAGTTAGCGAATTGGCTGAGTATCGTGGTGCTTCGTTGAAAAAGGGACGAATTTATCACTCTTTTCGGAAAAGTAACAAGTAGAACAGTTTGCTATAAGACTATATGTGACCAATAATAAAAGATTCTTGCTAGGAAAACTATTACTAGACAAGGGTCTTTTATTTTGTTACTATCTTTATTAAAGGAATTATTTATAGATGTGCTTTAGAAGACAACGCAGATTTGTAATGATAAGGATATGGATAAATGAAGAAAGAGGATGAACATATGATAGAGGACAGAAGAGTTAGGAAAACAAAGAAAGCAATTCATGATGTGTTTTGTGAATTGACAAAAGAGAAGAAGCTCAATGAAATTACCATTAAGGAGTTGTGTGCTCAGGCGGATATCAATAAGAGTACATTTTATCTACATTATCGTGATATCTACGATTTGGCAAATTCCATACAGAGCAGTTTTGTAGAGGATGTATGTAATGTGATTAGAGAATATCCGTATAATGAGACGATTGAAAAGGCACCGGAAATCTGGCAGAGAGTTGCGAAAAAATATTTTAGGGATTCCAATGACATTGGAATGTTGCTTCGCAGGCCAGGTATGCAGAGTATGGGGCAGGCGTTAGAGAGAGGTGCCATTGACGCCATCATGAATAAGTTTGTCGCTGCTGGTATGGCAAAGGATTCAGAGGATTATTTTCATCACCACTTATATGTAACCTTTGTAATTAACGGCTATGTGGGGGTGCTCCGTGAGTTTGATGTATCGGAAATGGAAGCAGCTATGATAGAGGTTTCAAAGCGAATTAGTACAGGCTTTGTGGTAGAAATTCACTAACTATTTCGGTAACAAACTGAGGAGGTGTTTGGTTTGAAAATACAGGTTCGCAAGTTTTCATTTATATCGAAGGTAGATAAGGTTCCGATAAGAGGAGTCTGTATGGTACCAGAGCATCCAGTTGGAATTTTGCAAATGGTGCATGGAATGGGTGAGCATAAGGGGAGATTTTGTCATTTTATGGAAGAAATGGCAAAACGAGGATATATTACCTGTATGCATGATACCAGAGGTCATGGAAACAGTTTGAAATCCATAGAGGATATGGGGTATTTCTATGATGGTAAGGAGCAGGGCTGTATTGCAGATATGTACTGTGTGACTAGACAGATGCGCAAAGCATATCCTGGATTACCGCTTATTTTGTATGGACATAGTCTAGGTGCGTTAATGGTGCGCAGTTACCTTAGAGAGTATGAGGGGGCTGTGGACGGTGTGGTTTTAGCTGGTTGTCCTTCTTACAATTTTTTAGTTCCATTTGTAGTGCCATTTATAAAAGGCTTGCAGATAATTTTAGGGGAAAGATGCAGAATTTCTCTTTTTCAGAGATTGTTGCAGTGGAACTATGCCCGTCGGTTTTATAATGAGGATAAGTATTTCGCATGGTTATCTTCGGATGCTTCAGTTGCGGAAGTATTTAAGATGGATAATCGCTGTATCTTTACCTATACGTTGAATGGATTTGAAACGTTGCTTCGTCTCGAATATGCTACATATGGGGAAAAGATATATGAGACACAGTGTGAGAATTTACCAATTTTGTTTGTATCAGGAATGGATGACCCTTGTTACACTAATGAGCGTATGTGGAAACATTCTTTAATGCGTATGAAACGTCTTGGGTATAAAAATATAAAAGAAATTCGTTACGAAGGTATGCGTCATGAACTTCACAATGAACCAAAGCGGGCTATTTATTATGAGGATTTATATGAGTTTTTAGAAGGTGTAAATATTTGTAAAAAAGAGTGACATAAGGCAAAATAACGGTTGCAAAAATATGGTTTTTTTACTATAATATTCATATAGATACGACAACGAGGAGACGTGAGGGTTATGGAAATTAATGGAATGGGAATGTCTACCACGGTTATGGCGAATTCAAGTCCACAATCAGCGGTAGGATTGATGATGTTGAATAAGGCGTTAGATACAGATCAGGCAAATGGAGATTTGATGACAAAGATGCTAGAGCGTTCTGTCAATCCAATGGTTGGTCAGAATATTGATATTCGTTTATAGAAGAGGCAAGCACATTCAGGAAACTGGATGTGCTTTTTTACGTGTAGGGATTGTAAGCAAACCAATTCCTTAAATGGCAACAAGGCTTGGGAAACAATTTGAGCTTCCTCATTGTGTGCGGTTGACAAGAAAAATGCGCTTTGTTATAATTTTAACAACTTTGAGCATTTCAAGGTATGAATGCTTAAGGGTTAGTGTGAATAGCAGTGTCCGTTAGGATTAGAAGATAAGTAGAAGTAGTTAAAGAATAGGAGGAAGGATTGTGAAGAACCGATTGTTGTTACGAGCAACTGTTGTTATGGTTGGTGCATTGAGTATATTGGCTCCAGCTTTTGAGAGTAAAGCGGAGATTTTGGATGATTCCACAGTAAGTATTACTTATGCGTTGGATGAATATATCGCACATCTTAAGTTGAAGGAAATAAAGGAAGCAGAGGTGATTCAGGAGGAACAGCCTAACTGCAAATATCCAGAATTTGAGGGAAAGTGTCTTGCCTATGTAGAGGAGGCAGTGAATGTCCGCAAGGAAGCGGATGAAAATTCTGAACGTGTGGGAAGTCTTCCGGTACATGGAATTGCTTTGGTTGTAGAAAAGGGTGATACATGGACTTTGATTGAGTCTGGTATTACGTTAGGATATGTAAGAAATGATTATCTGTTGTTCGGTGATGCTGCCGGTGCCTATGCAGAGTCCACTTGTCCAAAGAAGGCTAAGGTTAACACTACAACTCTTTATGTCCGTGCAGAACAGAACGAGAACAGTGATTGTCTTACAATGATTCCAGAGGGGGAATCTTACGAGGTCATTGATGATATGGATTCCGTGGAAGGATGGACGCACATTCGTGTGGACTCAGATATTGATGGTTATGTATCGTCTGAATATGTAGATGTTTCTTATGGTTTTTCTTATGCACTGTCTGTTGCCGAGGAAGAAGAGATTCGTAGACAGCAAGAGGAAGCAGAGAAGAGACGTTTGGCAGAGATGACCAGTACTAAGCGTATGAATGTAGTGAATTATGCATTGCAGTTTGTAGGTAATCCTTATGTATATGGTGGTACAAGCTTAACAAATGGTACAGATTGTTCTGGATTTACCATGAGTGTATATGCACATTTTGGCTATTATATTCCAAGAACAGCAGCGGCTCAGATGCAAGGCTTGCCAAGTGTTTCTCTAGATGCAATTCAGCCGGGAGATTTGTTGTTCTATCGCGACAGCTCCGGTAATATTGGTCACGTTACCATGTACATTGGTGGTGGACAGGTTGTTCATGCAAGTAGTAGTACAACCGGTATTATCGTTTCCAACTTAGGGTATCGTACACCGTGTGGTGCGGCACGTATTATCTGGGATTGATGTTTGCACTAAGGCTACTTGCGTAGCAGTTTTTTGAGAGTTTCATAATCATTTATCATAGAGAAAATAATAAGAGGAGAAAGAAGATATCATCAATCATCTTTCTCCTCTTGCTGTTATATTGTAAAGTATCTCTATTTGCTTCCGGTAGAACCGAATCCACCTGCGCCGCGAACAGTATCACTTAGCTCATCGGTTTCTTCAAAATGAGCAGTCAAGTAAGGTGTGATTACAAGCTGAGCAATTCGTTCCTGTGGTTCGATGCTAGCGGTTACGGTACTATGATTGTGCAATGCAACCATTACTTCTCCGCGGTAGTCTGCGTCGATAACGCCTACCTTGTTGGCTGGTGCCAATCCTTTCTTGGAAGCAAGACCGCTACGGGCATAAATAAGACCTGCGTATCCGGCAGGAATTTCCATGGCAAGGCCGGTTTTGATTAGCTTGGTTTCGCCTGGTTCGAAGCTTACATTTTCTTCAATGCAAGCATACAAATCTGCGCCAGCAGCGTATTCAGAACCGTAGGTTGGAATAACGGCCTTTGCGTCTAATTTCTTGATTGCAACATTTGCTGATAACATATTCGTTTCCTCGCTTTCGCTCAAATCCTTATTCTTCTTTGTAAGTAACTTGTGAGAATGACAGATGCTTGACTTATTTTACATAAATTCCTGGGTGTCATCCCAAAGAATAACGGTATCTTCTTTCAAAGATTCCTGTACTTTGATGATGCGTTGATTGGAAGAACCGCGGAATCGTAAAGACAAGTCCTTTTTATCCATTACAAATTCGCCGTCTACCAACACATCGATGTAGGATAGCATTTCTTTGGTCTCCGGCCACTTGGTCATCATGTCACCTAAGATGTCCTTGTCAAAGGTATAACCAGAAAAGCACCAGATATCCTTGTTGGGAAATCTCGATTTCATTTTTTTTAGCAAAGGGAGCAATCCCTGTTGGTTTTTATATTCGAATGGTTCGCCACCGAGCAGAGTAAAGCCCCGAATGTAGGAGGGTTCCATTGCCTGTAATATTTCATTGATCACATCACTGTCAAAAGGACTTCCGTAGTTAAAATCCCATGTTTCAGGATTAAAGCATCCTGGACAATGGTGTGTACAACCACTTACAAATAAGCTGACTCTCACTCCTGGGCCATTGGCAACATCGTATTTCTTAATTGCAGCATAATTCATGACATCACCTCTTTATAAGTGTAGTACACGGGCTTTGATTTCTTTGGTTTTTCCTACGTTCCAGAAATTTTCTCCCAAGTATCCACAGGTTCTTCGCGTTACGTTCATTTTTGCATGGTCTTTGTTGCCGCACTGTGGACATTCCCATTCATTATCGTCATTAATTAGAATTTCTCCGTCATATCCGCAACAATGGCAGTAATCAGACTTGGTGTTAAACTCTGCATACTGGATATTATCATAAATGAAACGAACCACCTCTGCTAATGCGTCCAAATTGTTACGCATATTTGGTATCTCCACGTAGGAGATAGCACCGCCAGAAGATATTTTCTGGAATTGGCTTTCAAAACGGAACTTGCTAAAGGCATCAATAGATTCTCTTACATCCACATGGTAAGAGTTTGTATAATAGCCTTTGTCGGTAATATCTGGGATGCTACCGAAACGCTCTAAGTCGATTCTTGCAAAGCGATAGCAAAGCGATTCCGCAGGGCTTCCGTATAGTCCAAAGCCCAATCCAGTCTCAGCCTTCCACTGGTCAGTGGCAGCGCGTAAGCGGTTCATAACGCGAAGTGCAAAATCCTGACCGATAGCTTCTGTGTGGCTGCACCCCTTCATTAATTTAGTCACCTCATACAATCCAATGTAACCAAGAGAAATGGTGGAATAACCATTGTGTAGAAGATGCTCAATAGACTCGCCCTTTCCAAGTCTTGCAATGGCACCATATTGCCAATGTACAGGACTTACATCGGAGGTGATTCCGCAAAGGGCATGGTGTCTGCACATCAATGCCTCGTAGCAAAGCTCTAAGCGCTCCTCTAACAGATTCCAGAACACTTCCTCATCACCTGCTGCAAGGATTCCTATCTGTGGTAAATTCAAACTTACCACACCCTGATTAAAACGTCCTTCAAACTTATAATTGCCGTTCTCATCCTTCCATGGAGTTAAGAAGCTTCGGCAACCCATACAGGAGAACACATTGCCCTCATAGTTTTCGCGCATCTTCTTTGCTGAAATATAATCAGGGTAAAGACGTTTGGAAGAACACTTTACCGCTAAGCGGGTGATGTAATCATATTCCCCACCTTTGAGACAGTTATGTTCATCTAATACATAGATGAGCTTAGGGAATGCAGGGGTGATATATACGCCCTTTTCATTCTTGATACCTTCTAAACGCTGGCGAAGGATTTCTTCTATAATCATAGCGTTTTCTTTGAGATATTCGTCATCCTTATCTAAATTCAGAAATAAAGTAACAAATGGTGATTGCCCGTTGGTGGTCATTAACGTGTTAATCTGATACTGGATGGTCTGTACACCGGAGCGAAGTTCGTCTCGCAAACGTTCATCTATCATTTTCTCCAGTACATCCGTCGATACCAAATCACCGAATTCAGCAGTTATCTTGGTTTTGAACTTGTTGTAGGACTTTCTTAAGTATTTGCCCAAATGACGAACATCAACAGACTGCCCGCCGTACTGGCTACTGGCAACGGCTGCGATTACCTGAGTCATAACAGTACAGGCAACTTGAAAACTTTTCGGGCTTTCGATTAGCTTTCCGTTCATGACAGTACCATTGTCTAGCATATCGCCAATGTTAATTAGACAACAGTTAAAAATCGGTTGTAAAAAGTAATCTGCATCGTGAAAATGCAAAATGCCATCTTCGTGTGCTTTGGATATCTTCTCTGGTAAAAGGACACGTTTGGTCAAGTCCTTGGATACCTCACCTGCAATCAAATCGCGTTGGGTAGATGCAATGGTAGCATTCTTGTTAGAATTCTCCTCCATAACGTCTTTGTTGCGGTTTTGAATAAGACTTAAGATGGAATCATCGGTGGTATTGGCCTTACGCACCAACTCTCTTGAGTATCTATATATAATGTAGGTTTTTGCCAAAACGAATTTCTTTTCGTCCATCAGCTTTTGCTCAATAATGTCTTGGATGTCCTCCACCAGCATACGGGAGCGGTTTTTCGTTTCAATGCAAGAAATGATATATTCGATGGTGTCGTCTGTCACCTGTTCAGACGGCTCTACTTCGACATTTGCCTTCTGGATGGCAATCTTAATTTTGTTACGGTCATAGGAAACGGTGGTACCATCTCGCTTGATTACTTTCATAGTTCTATTCTTTCCTTTCCTTCTTTTCGCAAGTAAATCTATATTACCACACTATATAGCGTTTTGCAATGAAAAAACACACAATATAGTGTGTGGTGGAAAACGTCATTTAAAGGGTGCTTTTTAAAGGGAAATGCAGGAATTTCGTGGTATTTCTGTGAACTTTCAGGAAAGGTCTTTCTTTTTTTCTTTGTTTGTGATATAAAAAGAATGTATGTCTGAAAGCAATGTATTAAAGGTCTTTCGGCAGTATAACAGCGGAAAGCTGAATCATTTATACAATATTAGGGAAGAATGAATAGAAGGGAAAATGGTATGAAGAAGAGAATGATAGCATTCTTGATGGCAGGCGTAATGATGCTTAGCGTGACAGGATGTGGAGGCAACAAAGCAAAGAACTATAGCAAGTATGTTGAACTTGGTGAGTACAAAGGGATTGAATATGTTAAGGGTTCCGTAGAGGTTACAGAAGAAGAGGTACAAGCAAAGCTTGATACATTCGCACAAGGCTTAGCGGAATCGAAGGAGGTAACAGGAAGAGCAGTTAAGGATGGAGATATCGTTAACATTGATTATGTTGGAACTAAGGATGGAGTTGCATTCGAAGGTGGTACTGCAGAGGGCTCTGATTTGGAAATCGGTTCGAATTCTTTTATTGAAGGTTTTGAGGATGGTTTGATTGGGCATGATGTTGGTGAAAAGGTATCGCTTGACTTGACATTCCCTGAAGATTACGGAAAAGAAGAATTGGCTGGTGAAGATGTTGTATTTGATGTAACCATCAATTCTATTACAGAGAAGATTGTTCCAGAAGTGACAGATGAGCTTGTTAAGAACAATACAGATTATGAGACGGTGGATGCGTATACTGACTCAGTTAAGGAAAGCTTGAAGGCAGAGAAGGAAACTACTATTGAGTCACAGATACAGAATGATATCTTTAATCAGGTTGTGGCAAATTGTACAGTTTCTGGATTTGATGAGGCTGAAGTAGACCAGTTGATTGATGACGAATTTGAGAGTTTCAAAGAAATGGCTACTAGCTATGAGAGCTATGGCTATTCTTATGAGGATGTATTGGCTGTTAATGGTTATGAGACAGAGGATGACTTGAAGGAAGGCATCACAGAGTATGTTAAGAATTATTTGACACAGAAGATGATTATTTATGTGATTGCTGATAAAGAGAACATCAAGGTAACTGGTGAGGAAATCAGCAAAGAGGTTCAGGAATATATGACTATGTATTCTGTTGAGACAGAAGAGGAAGTATATGAATACTTTGGAGATGAATATTTTGAGTTAATGCTTTTGTCAGAAAAGGTAATGGCTTTCTTACAGGAGAATGCTGTACAGGTAGATAGTTTAGAAGACACAACTGAGGATGCTACTGAGGCTACAACAGAAGCAGAGTAATCTGATTTGAAAATGTGAATAACGAAAGCGGATGCACTTTTGGGAAAGACCATTGTAAAATGGTCTTTTTCTTACTTTATATGCAAGGTTTTGCGTTGACATCATAGGTCGAGTCAGTTATAATAGTTTGGTGAATGTGGTGGAAACTACATAATTTTATGATATGGAAGGGCGAGTCGAATGGCAGAGAAGAAGAACCTTTTGACCGATAAGGGTCTGAAAAAGTTAGAAGAAGAATTGCAGGAGTTGCGAGTTGTCAAACGTAAAGAAGTAGCTCAGAAGATTAAAGAAGCAAGAGAGCAAGGTGACTTATCCGAGAATGCGGAATACGATGCTGCAAAAGATGAGCAGAAGGATATCGAAGCAAGAATTGAAGAATTAGAGGCAATCCTTAAAAATGTTGAGGTTGTATATACAGATGAAGTAGACAAAGAAAAGGTTAACGTTGGTTGTGTTGTTACAGTGAAGGATGTGACAAAGGGCAACGTTCAGATTTTTAAGATTGTTGGTTCTACAGAGGCAGATATTTTGAATAACAAGATTTCAAATGAGTCTCCAGTGGGTGCTGCATTGATTGGTGCAAAGGCTGGTGAAATCGTAACTGTAGAAGCACCGAACGGATCATTCCAGTTTGAGATTGTAGAGATTAGCTTAGACGAAGAATAGACAGAGGCGAATGTAAGGGATGGTGGAACACTGTCCCTTTCCTTATGTGTACGATTGCTAGATAAGAAGCGAGGGTAATCGTATGATAACAAAGAGTATATATTAAAATCATATTAGGAAAGTGAGTGAATACAGTGGGAGATAATAATCAGAATCAACAGCCAAAGCAACAAGATTTGAATCAGTTGTTGAAGGTTAGAAGAGAGAAATTACAGGAATTGCAGGATAATGGAATGGATCCATTTGTAATTACAAAGTATGATGTAACTGCAAAGACAGGTACGATTAAGGAACAGTTTGAAGAGTATGAAGGTAAGGATGTATCTATTGCAGGTCGTTTGATGCAGAAGCGTGTTATGGGTAAGGCATCATTTGCTAATGTACAGGACTTAGAGGGCAATATCCAGATTTATGTTGCAAGAGATGATTTGGGCGAAGATGCTTATAAGTTGTTTAAGAGAATGGATATCGGTGATATTGTTGGCGTTGAGGGTAAGGTATTCTTAACCCAGAAGGGTGAGAAGTCTATCCATGCGACTAAGGTTACATTACTTTCTAAGAGCTTGCAGATTTTGCCAGAGAAGTATCACGGTTTGACTAATGTGGATACTCGCTATCGTCAGAGATATATCGACTTGATTATGAATCCAGAAGTAAAGGATACCTTTATCAAGCGTTCTAAGATTATCAGCACAATCCGTAAGTATTTGGATGGACAAGGCTTTATGGAGGTTGAGACTCCTATGCTTGTTGCCAATGCCGGTGGTGCTGCGGCTCGTCCGTTTGAGACACATTTCAATGCATTGGACGAGGACTTCAAGCTTCGTATCTCTCTTGAGTTATACTTAAAGAGATTGATTGTTGGTGGTATGGAGCGTGTTTATGAGATTGGACGAGTATTCCGTAACGAAGGTTTGGATACAAGACATAACCCAGAGTTTACTTTGATGGAGTTATATCAGGCATATACTGATTACAACGGAATGATGGATTTAACAGAGAATATGTATCGTTACGTTGCACAGGAAGTATTAGGTACAACACAGATTACTTATAATGGTATCGAGATGGATCTTGGTAAGCCATTTGAGCGTATTACTATGGTGGATGCGGTTAAGAAGTATGCAGGTGTAGATTTCAATGAGATTGCAGACACAGATGCGGCTAAGGCGATTGCGAAAGAGAAGCATGTAGAGTTTGAGGAGCACCATACAAAGGGTGATATCCTTAACTTGTTCTTTGAGGAGTTTGTAGAGGAGCATTTGATTCAGCCTACATTCGTTATGGACCATCCAATTGAGATTTCTCCACTTACCAAGAAGAAGCCAGAGGACCCTAACTATGTAGAGCGTTTCGAGTTGTTCATGAACGGTTGGGAAATGGCAAATGCTTACTCAGAGCTTAATGATCCAATCGACCAGAGAGAGCGTTTCAAGGCACAGGAAGCGTTGCTTGCTTTGGGTGATGAGGAAGCCAACACAACAGATGAAGACTTCATGTATGCATTGGAGCTTGGTATGCCACCTACAGGCGGTATCGGATATGGTATCGACAGACTTTGTATGTTGCTTACCGATTCGCCGGCAATTAGGGATGTATTGTTGTTCCCGACGATGAAGACGTTAGAGAAATAAACCTTGTAAAATCAAGGGTTTATGAGGAATTCAATCAATGCTTGAATGATAATATGGAACAGCAGGGTGTTTTGCCCTGCTGTTTTTCGTATGTTATAATAAGACTATATTTGTAAAAGAGCGAGGTGAGCCTGTGTCAGAATCAGATTGGAAAGGGAAGCATTACTCCTGTTTTCGAAATGAACAGTGTGAATTTTACCCCTGTCATAATGGGATTGACTTAGAACAATTTAATTGTTTGTTCTGCTATTGTCCATTGTATGTGTTGGGCACTGATTGTGGTGGTAATCCAACAATTTTGGAAGATGGAACGATGGATTGTTCTAAATGTGTCAGACCTCATATCCGGGATAATTATGGGGAAATCATGAAACAGGTAAAAGAGATTGACTTTTGTAAGAAATCACTTTAGAATGTGTGATGTGTGGCTAATGAAAGAATCGCAGCCCACAATAAAATTGAATTTGAAATATTGCTCTGTTGGAATGACATTTCGATGATTGCGAAGTGGATTTCGAAGCTAACAGATTAGAGGGAAATTCGGTGTGAATCCGGTGCAACCGCCATTACTGTGTTAAGAATTGAGTAAGGTTATTTTGAAAAAGATGACTGTTAAGATTCTTTCAGCCAGAATACTCGCATATTTCAGCGTTTTTGCTTTTGGGTAAGGAAGAGTATCATTTCGATTGATTCGGAGTGTCTTTTTGCTGTGCTTTACTTTCCTGGAAGGTAAGGCTTTTCTTGTTTTCAAAGGAATGTCACACTAGTCAAGTGGCTGTGCAGCGAGCAGTTTTCTTTCAAGGAAGAGTGAAGGCTAAGTCAAGCGACCATGAACTTATATTTACATAGGAGGAATCAGCATGTCATTTACAAGAGAATATTGCATTGATTTACTACAGCGTAGATATAAGGAAACCGGCATTTATCCGAGAAAGGCAGACTTTTCCGTGGCAGAAATGTCCGCCATTAAGTCCTACTTTGGACCGTGGCCAAGGGCATTGGAAGCGGCAGGGATTAAAGAGCCAAAGGAAAATACCAAAGCAGATAAAAGAAGACAGAAGCGGATTGAGATGAAAAGAGCAAAAAATGCACAAAGAAAAATATTAAAACAAGAACTGGCGGAGAAGAAAGGAATGGTTGAAGAATGAAAACGACAAGAAACAAACTAATTTCCTGGATGCTGATGCTTGTAATGGCAATCAGCTTAATTTCTCCAGGTGCTGCATTGGATGCCAATGCAGAAACAGCCTATGATGGCTATGTGTATGTAACAATGGAACGTTCCACAGTAGGGCAGGGTTTTGCGGAAGAACCTATGAAGGTAGGTTATTATGAAACAGAAAGCGTGGAAGATATTGTGAAGAGAGCTTATGGTGATAGTATCATCTTCACGGAGGGTAGTTGGGGTACTTATATGACTGGTTTTAAGGATGGTGGAGAACCGGAAGGTTGGACCATCAATGATATTCCTGGTAAAATCAGAGAATCATTGGGAAGTGCACTTACCAATGATGCGAAGAGAGTAGATGCAACTACGCTTTCATCTTACGATTATGTGAGTTCCTCGGGATATACATTTTTAGTAGACAATGTATCAGCCAATTATGGAATGTCAGGTGTTAAGTATAGCAAGGAAGGAATTGCTGACACCTACCATGATGGTTCTGTAATCCGTGTACAGTTTACAATGTACTATGGAGATACCAACATTGCTACTTCAGAGTGGGGCGCACCGATTATTGATTTTGCAAACAAGGATGAGTTGATTAGCCAGGTTGCAAACTTTACTGGTAACAAATCATCCTCTGCATATAAGAAAGCGATTAACGCGTTGGAGGATTGGGATGCAACACAGTCTGAGATTGCTTCTGCTAGTGAGAAGTTGACAGAAGAATCTAAGAAGCCAGAGGCAACCAGTCTCAAGAAAGTAAAGACTCCTAAGAAGAAGCAGATTAAGGTGACATGGAAGAAGAGGAGTAATGTAACTGGATATCAGATTCAGGTTAGCACATCTGCTAAGTTTAAAGCTTCTAAGACTAAGACCTACAAGGTAAAGGGTGCCAATGTGACCAAGAAAATCATTAAAAAGTCATTGGAATCTAAGAAGAAATATTATGTTAGAATTCGTACATATAAGACAACAAAGACACGTACGGACAAATGTGTCACACTTAAAACCCGATATAGTGCATGGTCGTCTAAGATGACAGTGAAAGTGAAATAATAAAGGGGTTCGAGCTAGATACAAGTAATATAATTGCATGGGAGATGTAAAGTATTTTCCAATAGGCTCTGAATCATTTGTAGAATATGTAACTGCCCGAAAGTCAGGTGTGGAATCACACTTGACTTTTGTGGTGATATTAAGGAGATAGATAACATGAAAAATTGGTGCAAAAAGGGAGCAACATTTTTATTTGTATGTTTTGTGATAATGTTGCTGTTAGGAAATCAATATGTTTATGCGGCAACAGCAACGCCAGTAGATACAACCAATGAGGCTTTTGATGCAATGATAAGCAAAGGTAAGAAAGGTGCAATTGCATATTTGCACAGAGAATATCCAGAAACATATTCCTATGGGTATGAGTGGATTTTGTATACGATGGTGAGCTCTGGTGCAGAGGTTTCCCAGGTACAGATAAATTCTTATTACAATTCTGTTGCAAAGGAAATTAAGACATGGGACGGAACGGAAAAGCCAACCGATGCAGAACGAGTGGCGTTGACATTATCTATCTTAGGAAAAGATATTGCAGATGTGGAAGGTGTGAATCTTGCTGCCATGATATATAATAGTTCGAAGCTGGCGAGTGGTTCAAACGAGCTAGTGTATGCGCTATTAGCGTTGGATGCAAAACAGACGGCAATACCGGAAGATGCAAAGTGGTCTAGAGATGAAATTATTCAGGAACTTTTGAAATTTCAAAATGGTAATGGTGGATTTGGCTTGTCGGATAATACCAGTGCCAGTGTGGATATGACTGCAATGGCATTGCAGGCTTTGGCACCATATAAGGCAGATGCCAAGGTCAGTGCTTCCGTTGGAAAGGCACTTGATTATTTGAAGAACCAACAGTCTACAGATTGCGGATTCGGCTCCCCAGAAGCTACGACACAAGTGTGGATTGCTTTGTCTGCACTGGGGGTTGATGCAATTGATGCTTCATCAGGATTCAGTGATGTGAACAACAATTTCATTACCTACTTGAATACATTTTATATCGAGAATCCATCCGGATATGTTCATGCATTGGGTAAGACAAATCCAGACAGTATGACAACCATGCAGGTGTTACAGGCGTTTACTGCTTATGAGAAATATCAAAATGGTGAGGGCTCCTACTGGGATTTGACTACAATTAAAACAGGTGATTTGGTAAAGCCTACATTTATTTCTTTTGAAAAAGAACACGATACGCTCTATGCGACACAAGAAGTACAGTTAGCAATTACCTGTTCTGAGGAGGATGATTCGATTATTCAATATACCAGTGCAAATGAAAAGGTGGCGACGATTTCTGATACGGGATTACTCACTGGCGTAAGGAAAGGCACCACGGAGATTACTGCAATCTCTGCAAGCGGAGCCACGGCAACCATTACGATTACGGTTAAGACTCCAGCGGTAAGGTTAAGCACTAGAAATGGTAAGCTACAGGTGAATAAATCTACAAATGCCTTGAGGGTGGTACAGAAATTGGATACGGACAAAGTGGTAAAATGGACATCTTCTGACAAGAGGGTTGTTACGGTGAACGAAAAGGGAAAACTCACTGCAAAGAAGGTGGGAAAGGCGACCATTACGGTTACCATGAAGAGTGGAGCGATAGCAAAATGTAAGGTTACTGTACAAAAGAAATCAGTTAAAAGTACGATTAAATTCAAAAAGAAGACTTATAAATTGTGTGTAAAGGAAATCTTGCAAACAAGCTGTAAGCTTTCTAATTCCTTCGATGTTATTCGCAGTTATAAAAGTTCGGACAAAAAGATTGTCAAGGTCACAAAACAAGGAGTTCTTAAGGGAGTAAAACCTGGGACAGCAAAGATTACTGTAACGACTAAAAACGGAGCGAAAGCGGATGTAAAAGTGATTGTAAAGAAGAAATAGAAGTGACGGGTAGGATTGTGTACTGTGACTTATGATAAAGGGGTCACTGAAACAAGTAGGAAAGAGGTAAACGATGAAGGAGAAAATTTGGAAAAAATTAATATGGGTTGCATGTGTAATCGGTGTCTTGGTTTTCTCCTTTTGGTATGGAGGAGACGCACCGGGGTTACAAGGATTTTCCGTGTCAGACAAAAACAATGTAGAGTCACGAATCGGTGTAAATGGAGAGGCAGGAATAAATGAAACGGATTCATCTATCGATTCCGATACGGTGTCTGCTAGCAGTAATGGGGTGGAGGATGATTCTGTTACCCAAGCAGAGGAAAAGACCAATATATTTCAGCAGATTATTATGAATGTGAAGCTGAAAAGTAAGGCGTCGGATTCCGCTAAGCAGTCACAGAATGGCAAGCAGGCACAGAAGAATGCCAATAAAGTAGCGGAGAAAGAGTCAAAGAAAACGATAGCGGAAGAGAAGAAAAGTAGTAAAAAGAAGAGTAAATCCCAAAAGACAGAAAAGAAAACCAAAGAGGACAATACGCAGAATACTAATTCTGAATCAGATAAAGATGTAACTACAGAGACAAAGCAATCAGAGGATAAAATACAATGCACAGTTTACATTTCCTGTGCTACGGTATTAGATAATATGGAACGTTTGCCGGCAGCGAAAAAAAGCATGATACCAAAGGATGGTGTGGTTTTGGAGGAAACGACGATTTGGGTCGCGAAAGACGCTAGTGTATTTGATGTGCTACAACAGATTACTAAGGAAAAAAAGATTCATTTGGAATACACCTATACGCCAGCTTTCAAAAGTTACTATATAGAAGGAATTTATAATCTGTATGAATTTGATTGTGGGGACGCCTCAGGTTGGATGTATAGTGTAAATGGCGAGTTTCCAGAAGGGAGCAGTTCTTATTATACTATAAAGGATGGAGACGTGATTCGCTGGTTATATAGTTGTCAGTTGGGAAAAGATATAGGCAGATATTTTGAGGAGTAGGTATGGAGCGTTATCATCCGATTGTAAATTTCATATATTTTTGTGGGGTTATCGGCTGTAGTATGTTCTTAATGCATCCGGTATGCCTTGCTTTTAGCACGATAGGCGCATTTATCTATGTGTTGCGTTTGTTTGGTTGGACAAATGCCAGAAAAGGATTTGACGGTCTTTTTGTGCTTATGCTACTTACGGCAATTATGAATCCGGCGTTTAGCCATCAAGGAATAACAATACTAACGTATCTTCCTACAGGAAATGTGCTCACATTAGAATCCATATTTTACGGGATTGCGGCAGCATTTATGTTGGCATCTTCTGTTATGTGGTTTCGGTGTATGAGTGAAATTATAACCTCGGATAAAATTGTGTATCTTTTTGGAAGGTGGTTTCCTGTATTGAGTCTTGTGTTGTCTATGATTCTTGGGTTTGTTCCCAAGCTGCATCGAAAGCTTCAGGAAATTAGGCGATGTAGAGGGACGCATGTGATAGAGAATCTGTCTATATTAATCACATGGGCATTGGATGATGTGATTAACATGACTGATAGCATGAAAGGAAGAGGATACGGATTAGCAGGTAGAACTAGTTATACAATATACCGTTTTACAAAGAGGGATGGTATTCGGTTAATGCTGTTCCTATCTGCGCTAGTGTACATTATTGTAGGCTGTAGTAACGATGGTCTCGTCTGGGACTATTATCCAAAGGCTGCTGGTAGCGGTTTTCGGTTGTATTCTGTAAGCATTTACTTAGTTTATGGCTGGCTTTGCATGTTTCCAGTAATAGAGGAATGTTGGGAGGAGAGAAGATGGAACAAATTACAATCAAAAATTTGACATTTGCATATAATCTACACAGTGCATTCTCTCTTGGCAATGTTTCTTTGTCGGTAGCATCGGGAGAAATTGTTTTGATTACTGGTGTGTCGGGTTGTGGAAAAACTACATTGCTTCGACATTTAAAAAGAGAATATATGCCTGCCGGGGTGAGAAATGCTGAGAGTGAAATATGGATTGGCAATAAGCGGATAGAAGATTTAAATGATAGAGAGCAAGCTCATTTCGTCGGTTTCGTGGGACAGGATGTGGATGCGCCTCAGGTGACAGATAAGGTCTGGCATGAATTGGCATTTGGTCTCGAAAGTCTTGGCTATTCACAGGATAGAATGCAGAAAAAGATTGCAGAAATGACTGCTTTTTTCGGATTAGAGGGAATCTATCATGAAAAGCTTTGTAATCTGTCAGGAGGGCAGAAACAGTTGGTTAATCTTGCATCGGTTATGGCGATGGAGCCAGAGGTGTTGGTATTAGATGAGCCTACAAGTCAGTTAGATCCGCTTGCCGCTACTGAATTTTTTCAAATGATAAAAAAGATTAATAACGAATTAGGAACCACTGTTGTAATGTCGGAACATCGCTTGGAAGAGGTTTTTTCCATGTGTGATAGGGTTTGTGTAATGGAGCAAGGGCATGTATTTGCAGTAGGGACGCCACAGCAGATTGCCCATCAGTTATATGAAGAAAAACACACTTTGTATAAGGCTCTTCCCACCGCTTCAAAGTTGTTTTTTGCTCTGGGTGGAACAGGGGAACAAATCCCGTTAAGCGTCAATGATGGTAGGAAGTGGCTAAGAGGATATGTGAAAGGTGCAAAGGATGAATCAGAAGATATAAAGGGGATGTCTCGTGCGTTAGCACCTGAAGTTAAGAAGAAAGCGGACAGGACTATCTCACAGACAAATTATGCTATCCTCGCAGATGAAGTGTGGTTTCGCTATGAGAAAAATGGTAAGGATGTGTTGAAGGCATGTAGTCTTAAAGTACAACTGGGAAAGATTACTGCGATTCTTGGCGGAAATGGTGCTGGAAAGTCTACGTTATTGAACGTGTTGGCAGGACATTATTCTGCTTATTTGGGTAAGATACAATATAACGGTTCTAAAACAGAAAAACGAGCAATAGGTCTGGATGATGTTGGTATGTTACCACAGAATCCACAGGCTATGTTTGCGAAAAAGACGGTTCAAGAGGAATTGGAATCATCCATGAGTGATAATCAGGAGTTGGATTTGCAGGAAGTTATTAATTTTTGCAATTTGCAATTGGTATTAACGCAGCATCCGTTTGATTTGTCAGGAGGACAAATGCAGAAGCTAGCGTTGGCAAAACTCTTATTGGAGAATAAAAAAGTTTTGCTCATGGATGAACCAAGCAAAGGTATGGATTATACATTTAAATGTGAAATGGGTTCACTACTGCGCAAACTGGTAGAAAAAGGGAAAACAGTATTGCTGGTTAGCCATGATGTAGAATTTTGCGCAAGGTATGCGGATGTATGTGGTCTGTTCTTTGATGGCAATGTAGTATCTCTTTCGGATAGCCATGATTTTTTCTTGGAGAATTCATTTTACACAACAGCTACTGCAAGAATGTGCAGGGGGCTTTTGCCTAATGTAGTATTGATGGAAGACGTTATACATGGCTGGGAGAATGGGACGAGAAGGATTCCTGCTCCGCATGATGAAACGAACGGAACATCGGAGCAGACAAGGGGACAGAGAAATGAAAATATCAATAAGAGGAATGGACATAACGATATAAAATTTGCACAATCGAAAAGAGAAATTGGTTGGGCAAGTGAAAAATCAATGAAAGAAAGTGCAAAATCTAGCATGTGGTATCGATGGTTATTATCCATAATTACAGTGTGTTTGATTATGCCCATCACTATTTATGTGGGAGATGTGGTGTTGTTGCATCGAAAGTATTATTTTATTTCCCTATTGTTAATCATAGAGGCAATTGTCTGTTTCTTTATACGGTTTGAGAAGCGAAAACCGCAGGTGCGAGACATCATGCTACTTTCCATGATGAGTGCAATTGTGGTAGCGGGAAGAACGTTGTTCTATATGGTTCCAAGCGTGAAGCCTATGGCAGCTTTGGTGATTATTGCTGGAATTGGATTGGGGGCGGAATCTGGCTTTTTAGTTGGTTGCATGGCAATGTTGGTTTCTAATATTTTCTTTGGGCAGGGACCTTGGACGCCATGGCAGATGTTTGCAATGGGAATACTGGGCTTTATGGCAGGAGTGATATTTGAAAACAGTAAGGAGAATATCAAAAACAAGAAATTCTTAGTTTGCTTATTTGGTTTTTTTTCGGTAATTGCCATATATGGTGTCATTATGAATTCGGCATCTGTTCTCATGTATCAGGAAAATGTGAATCTAAAGATGCTCCTGTCTGCTGTGGCGGTGGGACTTCCATATGATTTGATTCACGGAGTAGCAACATTTGGTTTTCTATGGATTGGATTGAGACCATTACTAGATAAATTACAGCGTGTGAGAGAAAAAGTGCAATTTATGAAATAATGATTTGGCGGAAGCGCAGTATATGTGCTTTCACCTTTTTGATTTTATTATAGATGATTGTGGGATTTAAAATTTCACAATATGATTTAAAATTTTATGAAATTCAAATTGTGAGGAATGTATATATTGCTATTGACATATGAATGTAAATATTGTATATATTGGATATATACAATATTTTTTTTAAAAGGAGTAATGGCATGGATATCATAATTTCGAATAATGCCGATAGTCCGATTTATGAACAAATCAAGGAGCAGATTAAGCTGATGATACTGAATGGTGATTTGAAGGAAGGGGACGCCCTACCATCCATGCGCCTACTTGCGAAAGAGCTTCGCATTAGTATCATTACCACAAAGCGAGCCTATGAAGAACTGGAGCGGGAAGGTTATATAGAGTCCTTTACCGGTAAGGGAAGTTTTGTAAAAGCCATGAATACAGATATGGTGAAGGAAAACTTGGTTTACGAAATCGAGACGCTATTTGAAGAGGTAATTGATAAGGCAGTAATCGCGAAACTGTCCTATGAAGAACTGACAGAGATTTTAAAGCTTTTATATGATGAAAGGAAGTCACAGGACAATGGATAAGGTATTAGAGTTAAAAAACGTAACAAAAGATTATGGCGATTTCAAGTTAGACAATGTGAATTTATCTGTTACAAAAGGAGCAATTTGCGGATTTATCGGACAAAATGGTGCCGGTAAGACAACAACCATCTCTTTGATATTGGATATTATCAAAAGAGATGCGGGGGATATTCAGGTATTTGGAGAAGATATTTTGGAAAATCCAACCGCTATCAAAGAGAGAATTGGTGTGGTATTTGATGAGATGGGCTTTCATGATTTTATGACGGCTACGCAGATTAGCAAAATGATGGCAAATATTTATAAGAACTGGGATGAAGAGGTATTCTTTGATTACCTTGAGAAATTCTCACTTCCTAGAAAGAAACGCTGTGGCGCATTTTCCCGTGGTATGCGAATGAAACTACAGATTGCAGTTGCTATGTCTCATGGTGCAGAGCTTCTCATTATGGATGAGCCTACCAGTGGTTTGGATCCGATTGTTCGTAACGAGATTTTGCAGATTTTCCAAGAGTTCGTTATGGAGGAGAATCATACAATTCTACTTTCTTCTCATATTACTACGGATTTGGAACGTATCGCAGATGAAGTAGTGTTTATCAACAAGGGCAAGATTGTTCTTGCAGGTAACAAGGATGAGATATTAGAAACTCATGGCTTGATGAAATGTAAGAAGAATGACCTTACAGGTATTGATGAGAAGGATATCATTTCTACCCGCCCGTCGGCCTTTTGTACAGAGGTCTTGGTGGCAGACCGACAGGCGTGCGCAAAGAAATATCCGAAGGTTACTATGGAGCAGACTACATTAGAAGATATTATGATTTTCTATGTCAATAGAGGTTCACAGGTAAGTGCAAATGGTGAGTCTTCTGATACGAAAGAAACATCTACGTTAGAAGATTAAGGAAAGGACGTGGATGATTATGAAAGGATTATTGATTAAAGATTATTATTGCTTGAAGAAAAGCTTGAAATCATTCCTAGCTTTGACTATTGGCGTCATTTTAATTGGTATTATGTTTGCAATTAGTATGGAGCATGGAAACATGAAGATTGCAGCAGCAGGAACCGCAGTGGAAGCAGGCGTGGATGAGGCCACTGTATTTGATATGTTCCGAGTGGCTGTGTGGCTTGTAATCATTATTCCCATGGCGTTTGTGGGAAATGTGGTGGATTGCTTCAAAGCGGATATGCGTGCAGATTTTGGAAAACAGTTATTTAGTTTACCTGTTGATTCTAAACAGATTGTTGCTGCAAGATACCTGACATGTATCATTTATGCATTAGTGAGCTTTGTGGGTGCTACGATTACGGCAATTTGTATTTCTAGTGCGTCAGAGCAATATCCATTTTCTGAATTGATGTCAGTGGCAATTTTATTTGGTTCAATCATGATGATTTATCTTTGTTTTGTGATGTGTTTGATTTATCTAATTGGTGTGAAGTATGCAGATTATATTCAGTCCGCACCACTTCTGATTGTAATGATTATAGCTATGGTTTTTTCGAATGTGAAAATGATGAACATGAGCGAAGCGGAACTGGATTCTCTTGTGGAGAATATGTGGGGTACGGTGAAAGGATTTATGACACAGAATGTAGGTGTCTTTATGCTAGTGGCAGTGGTCATTTTAGTGATTACCTATTTTGCTTCGGTTCAGATTGTTGAGAAGAGAAGGGGGAAGGCAATATGCTAGGTTTATTATATAAGGATTATATTGCTGTGAAGGGAAAGTATTTCCTGATGGTTCTCTTGGGACAGTTTTTGTTTCTGACAGTGATTCGCTTAACAGTAGTAGATGAGGTTGTAGATCATATTCTTCCTCCTATGGTTATGATGATGCTTTGTTGTTTGGCTGCAGTTCTTCCTTTTGTTTTTGAACTTAGCTTGATGAAGGCAGATGAGGGAAGAAAGCAAAAGCAATATTTCTTAAGTCTTCCGGTTAGTAGAAGACAGTATGTGGCATCAAAGTATTTGTTTTTGGCCATTGCATTTTATATTATTCAGGCGGTGGCAACCTTTGAATTTGTTGTATGCCAGGTGAACATGAAATCAGAAGAAATGAGTGCAAGTATGAGTACTGTTCAGATGTTAGTACCTACATTTATTGCGATTTGTTTGGTAATTTGCGCGTTAGAACTTCCATTTTTTGTTGGAATGGGAGTGAAGAAGGGTATGGCAGCGAAGGAAAGCATCATCTTTATTGTATTCTTTTTGGTGGTTGCGTATATTATGTTCGGTGATTTATCCGTTGTAGAAGAAGCAAGTGTGATGTCGCTGATTGATTATTTTATGAAACATCCAGAAATTAGTCTGACGGTGCAGGTGTTATCTCCAATTGTAAGTGTTTTATTATACTATGTTTCCTATTTGATATCAGCAAGGCTTTTTGAGGGAAAGGAGTGGGAAGATGAATAAGAAATTAACGAAAAAGCGTCTATTGATTTATTTGGCTTTCAGCTTCGCCCTCGTATGGGTACCAATGATTATATATTTTGCAACAGGTGGTAAATATGATAGTCCGATGATGAATCTCATTCTTGCATATAGTATGCTTTGTCCAAGCATTGCGGTTCTTCTTACCCGAAAAATTACAAAGGAAGGAATCCCTCTCCTTGGCAAGGATTCTTTGCAACTTGGAATCAATCTTAAGAATAAGAAATGGCTCTGGTTTGTGTTAGGTTTTGTAGCACCGGTAATCTATTGGGATTTGGCGCAGTTGATTTTTATGGCGATTTTCCCAGAAACCTATAATCCAGCAGGCTTTGATGTTATGGGATTGCCAAGAAATGCATTAATATTACTTCCGATTTCTGGATGGACAACTGGTATTGTGGGCTCTATCGGAGCGTTAGGTGAAGAGATTGGCTGGAGAACTTACCTTTATCCGAAGTTAGAGGAATTGATGGGACCTGTGGGTTCTGTTATTGTAGGTGGTATCATTTGGGGCGTATGGCATTATCCGGCTATCCTCCAGGGACATACCTTTGGCACTGATTACTGGGGTGCGCCGTGGAGCGGATTCTTTGTGTTTACCTTCTCTTGTGTGACAATGGGTGCATTGCTTTATCTTGTGACAAAGAAGACTAGTTCTATATGGCCAGCAGCTATTATGCATGCAGTGAATAATTCTGGTGCTAGAGCACTTGGCTTGTGTTTGGATACAGAAGTGTTAACCGGCATTTGGGCAGAGAAACCCATTCAGATATTCATGGGTGATGTAGTGCTTAATATCATGGGCGTGATTGCAATTGTGATGTTAGTTAAGATGAAGAAGGAAGAAGAGTAGTAATCTACTGTTTGTTAGTTCTATAACTGAGTGATATAGTTTGTATAAAGGGAAGCTTTGTCTTCCCTTTTTTGGGGTTTTAAATTTGGGGATTTTGATACAAAAGAAAATATGATATATTAAAGTGAGAATCCGCAAAATATCATAAATTGCGGATTTTTACTTCAATATTGTGTTTGGGAATTACAGGTGATTGGAATAGAAGGTGAGCGTATGCAGGACAAACATATTTTGATTATTGATGATGACGAAGATTTATCCTTTATCGTATGTGAGATGCTAGAAGGATATGGATACCGGGTAACTCATGCTGGGGATACAGAGCAGGCATTTACGCTGTTAGAGGACAATGCCTATCATTTGATATTACTTGATATTAACTTACCCGATGGAACAGGATTCGAAGTATGCAAGGAATTAAGAAGGGTATCTACGGTGCCGGTGATTTTTGCAAGTGCCAGAACCAGTGAGGATGACCGGGTGACAGGTCTTGATATTGGTGGCGATGACTATTTGCCAAAACCATATTCCATGAAGGAACTATTGTCCAGAGTAAATGCTTTGATGCGCCGCACCTATGGTTTTTCAGAGCAGGAGAAGATCGTTACCTTTGGAGAGGTATCCGTGAATATTACTTCTCGCAGTGCGATAAAGAATGGAGAAGCAGTGGCACTTTCCCTGCGAGAATTTGACTTGTTAGCATACTTTTGTGAACATCCGAATGTGGCGCTTGCCAAAGATAAATTGATTGCAGAGGTGTGGGGTGCATTTTCTATGGTGGAACCGTCTACGCTAACAGTGCATGTCAGGTGGCTACGAGAAAAGCTGGAGGATGATCCGGCAAATCCTATGTATATCAAGACTGTATACAAGGTGGGATATATGTTGGAGATACAGGAGTGAGTAAGATGAAGAAAAGGATAATCGGGATTACAGTTACATTTTCTGTTCTTATCTTGTTGGTGACAGGATTCTTTTATGTTACAAATCGGCCGGTTCGGGTGGAAGATGAGGCGGCAAAACAGGTAGTTGCGTTGAATGAAATCGAACAGCTTGCGAAGCAAGGAGACCTTACTGCGATGTCGGAAAAGATTGCAGATATGCAGCGAGAACTTCGAAAGGAAGAAGTGGTGGAAGACAAAGGTACGCAACTCTTTATAATAGCTGGTATTGCCATTGCTTTTGTTGTGGTAGTCTTCACATACGTGTATGTGGCGATTCTTCGTCCCTTTGATAAGATGAAGGCTTTTGCGGGGAAGATTGCCCAGGGAAACTTTGATGTGCCACTTGAGTATGAGCGTTCGAATTATTTTGGTGCATTTACATGGGCATTTGACAGCATGCGAAGGGAGATTACGAAGGCGCGTTCCTGCGAGAAGGAAGCAATTGAGAATAACAAGACGGTTATTGCTACTCTTTCTCACGATATTAAGACGCCGATTGCGTCGATTCGTGCCTATGCAGAAGGATTAGAGGCCAATATGGATACGTCGCCGGAAAAACGTGCTAAGTACTTAAACGTTATGATGAAGAAATGCGATGAGGTGTCGAAACTTACCAATGACTTGTTCTTACACTCTTTGTCTGACTTGGATAAACTGAAAATGAATCCGGAAGAGATTGAATTGTCCGGTCTTATTGATGATGTGGTGGAGGAATTGACTGCAAAGCAGCGGGACGTTCAGTATACAAACTCAGAGGGTGCAGTATTCGTTATGGCAGATGCAAACCGTTTGACGCAGGTGTTAGAAAATCTCATTAACAATGCCAGAAAGTATGCAAAGAGCGAGATTGATATAACGCTGACACAGCAAGACGGTCAAGCTTTAATTTGCGTGCGTGACCATGGGAATGGAATTCCGGATGAGGATGTACCATTTATATTTGATAAATTCTATCGAGGTAAGAATTGTGGCGATGAACAGGGTTCCGGTCTTGGCTTATACATTGTGAAATATATTATGGAGCAGATGCAGGGAAGTGTGTCCCTGTATAATCATGATGATGGGTTGGAGGTAACCTTGAGTCTACCTCTTCTTGTAAGAGAAAGATAAGATAGTGTGAACTTGTCTGATTTTTTAGGCAACAGCGAGTTGCTTGGAAAAAGATTTATTTAGTTTTATAATATCATTGGAGGTGAAATCTATATGGAGACAAAGGATATTATATTAGAACTTAGAAATAAAGTCGGTTTATCTCAAGATGAACTTGCAGAAAAAGTATTTGTAACTCGTCATGGACCTGTTATAATAGGACTAAATTAAGAGAAACCCAACAAAATCAAGGGTTTGCACTGATTTAGTCCTATTTTTTTATGCCATTAGGTTAAGGTTAGGACAGCGCTGTTACAATCAAAAACCTACATTTCAAAAAAGTCAGATAATTTTCGATTACTGATATGGTCGAGTTTTGGCTTTATTTAGAATGCGAGGTGAAATTTAATATTAAAAT
>JAFSIQ010000042.1 GCA_017439675.1 Lachnospiraceae bacterium | reverse complement strand
GTATGGTGGAGAGATGAAGAAGGGTATGTTCTCTATGATGAACTACTACCTTCCATTAAAGGGTATCGCTTCAATGCACTGTTCAGCTAACACAGATATGAACGGTGAGAATACAGCAATTTTCTTTGGTCTTTCAGGAACAGGTAAGACAACATTGTCTACAGATCCTAAGCGTCTTCTTATAGGTGATGACGAGCATGGTTGGGATGACAAAGGTGTATTCAACTTCGAAGGTGGTTGCTACGCTAAGGTTATTAACCTTGATAAGGATTCTGAGCCAGATATCTACAATGCAATTAAGCGCAATGCTCTTTTAGAGAACGTTACTGTAGATGCAGAAGGTAAGATTGATTTTGATGATGGTAGTGTTACAGAGAATACTCGTGTATCTTATCCAATTGATCATATTGAGAATATTGTACGTCCAATTTCAGCAGCACCTGCGGCAAAGAATGTTATCTTCCTTTCAGCAGATGCATTTGGAGTACTTCCTCCAGTTTCTGTACTTACACCAGAGCAGACAAAGTACTACTTCTTATCTGGATTTACAGCAAAGCTTGCAGGTACAGAGCGTGGTATTACAGAGCCAACTCCTACATTCTCAGCTTGCTTTGGTCAGGCATTCTTGGAGTTGCATCCGACAAAGTATGCAGAAGAGTTAGTTAAGAAGATGGAAGTTAGTGGTGCTAAGGCTTACTTAGTTAACACAGGATGGAATGGTACAGGAAAGCGTATCTCTATTAAGGATACACGTGGTATTATCGATGCAATTCTTGATGGTTCTATCGAGAAAGCTGAGACAAAGACTATTCCATACTTCAACTTTGAGGTTCCAACAGAGCTTCCAGGTGTTGATACCAACATCCTTGATCCTCGTAACACATATGGGGATGCTTCTGAGTGGGAGACAAAGGCTAAGGATCTTGCTAGCCGTTTCATTAAGAACTTTGCTAAGTATGAGGGAAATGAAGCAGGTAAGGCATTAGTAAGTGCTGGTCCACAGTTATAATTCAATATAGTTAATAGTAGTCCCTCTTTTGGATGTATTCCAAAAGAGGGATTTTTCATTTTTTGGAATATTTCTTTGTCAACTGTTGAGAAAAATTGTCGAATATGGTAGAATAATTCTAATACACTGCTGAGTAAGAGTTGGTGTTTACTATTGTAAGCTTGTGAGGAGGAATTTACATGAATCAACGTACAGGGAAAATCAGATTATCATTACCAGTTCAGATTGGTGCACTTGCATTGGTGCCATTATTGGCACTAGCTATCATTTTGTCAGTGGTAGGAGCACAAAGTATTCGAGAGGGTATTACTCAAGAGATATTTACTAGATTAGAGGATGCTACCATTGCCATGAGTACTATGGCGGATGCAGTAAGCGAGGGAGATTATGAGTTAGATGCAGACAACAACTTAATAAAAGGTGATTACAATCTGACTCAACATGTAGATATTTTGGATTCTATGGTGGAAGGAACCGACATGGATGTTACTTTCTTCTATGACAAGACACGTCGTGCGACAACCTTGAGAGATAAGGATTCTGGAGAGCGAATTCTTGGAACAGATGCCTCTGATGCAGTTTACGAAACGGTAGTTAAGAACGGCGAAAGCATGACAGCAGATGACTTGGTAATTAACGGGGAACCATATTATGCGTACTATGCACCACTTAAGAATTCCAATGGGGAAGTCATTGGTATGTTATTTGCAGGTGCTCCAGCTACGGAAACCAATGAATTTATTAATGGAGAGATTTTCCGACTCGTAAGAGCATCTATAATTGTTGCAATCATCGCATCAATTTTGATTGTTGTAGTTGTAATGAATATGAGAAAGGCGATTTATGCAACTAGTAAAGCAGTGAATGAGTTAAGTGAAGGTAATCTTTCTATTATGATTGACACCAAGACATTGCAAAGAAGTGATGAACTAGGTGATATGGCAAGAGAGGTAAACTTATTAAAGGATAAGCTTACAGAGATAATCATGAATGTAAAGAGTTCATCTGAAACACTTATGGGAGCAGGTCATGATTTGAGTGCAATGGCAAACGAAACTAGTGCGACAGCAGATGAGATAAGTCGTGCGGTAGAAGGCATTTCGAATGGTGCATTCTCACAGGCAGGTGATGTGGAAAGTGCAACTGTGAATGTGGCAGACATGGGTGATGTAATTTCAAGAATTGTGGATAAGGTATCTACCTTAGATATGACTTCAAACCAGATGGAAGAAAGTCGTGATTCTGCTATGAGCATTATTGAACAGTTGGCAAACTCCAATAAAAACACATTGCAAGCGATTGAGAATATTGGACAGCAAATACAGGTAACTAATGAGTCTGCAACGAAAATTAGTGAAGCAATTCAAATTATTTCTTCTATTGCAGAGGAGACAAACCTCTTGTCTTTGAATGCTTCTATTGAGGCAGCACGAGCAGGTGAGCAAGGAAGGGGCTTTGCAGTAGTTGCAAGTCAGATACAGACATTGGCAGACCAGTCTAATGAGTCATCTCAAAAGATTAAGAAGATAGTAGAAGATTTGATAAATGAATCCAATCGAACAGTTGCTATCATGGTGGATGTAGAAAAAGAGGTTAATGAAGAAGCTCAGAAGCTTACACAGACTCGTGAAGAGTTTGAGCAGGTAAGTAGAGGTATTACAGAAACACGTTATGGTACGAATGAAATCAAAGACCAAACTGTTATCTGTAATACATCAAGAGAAGGTGTTGTGGATATTATGAGTAACTTATCCGCTATTTCAGAGGAAAACGCAGCATCAACAGAGGAAACAATGGCATCTATGGAAGAATTGAATGCAACAATCAATTTGTTAGCATCATCTGCGGATGATTTAGTGAACCTATCAAAGGAATTAGAAGAGCAGATAGCATTTTTCCAGATTTAAGTTTTGTTTTAAAGAAGTATCAGGGCGATGTGATGATTCACATCGCCCTTTTGTATTATGGCTTCAACACATATTGCCTAACTGTGTCAAAATTCGCAGGTCCCACATCTAATAACCTTTTATGAAATTCTTTTTCAGAATAGTTTTCTAACTCTTGTCGTTGATACGCATCTTTTATATCCATAATTTCTAAATAACCAATGAAATAACTTAGGTAAGTAGTAGGGGATTCTACCACATAAGCGTATAAATCCTGAGCGTAGTAACTGTTAAAGCCCTGTTCTTCAAAAAAAGCTCTAGTGTCATTTAATGTCCAACCTTCATAGTTAACACCGAAATCGATACGGCTACTTATGGCGAGATTGATTATTGTTTCTGCCTGATAGAGCTTACTTAGAGAGTCACCCTCTAGTGGGTATTCCAAAAAGGAAAGCGAGTTCATTTCCACATAGGTTGCCCACCCCTCCACATAGCCAAGATAGTTGAGTACTTGACGAATTTCAGGGGGATTGGATTCATTAAAGTAAACGGTTTGATAGAGGTGACCGGGGAAACCTTCATGGGCGAGTGTAGGAAACAGATTACCATTTTCTTCATTGGTATAGAGGGGATTGATATAAATGGTATTATTCTGATAATCATCAATGGCAGGTATCATGTAAAAGGCCGGACTTAAGTGTTCAGAAAGACTTTCTGACACCGTTTTGACTTTATATGAAGGAGACTTGGAAAGGGAAGGATATTGTTCTCGCATCATAAGAGATAAATTTTCTAAAATGGATTCAGGGTTTTCATAATAGGTTTCCAAAGGGTGTTCACAGTAATACACATAAGCGTCTGGGTCTGTGAGGGCAGTGTTTAACACAGTGCTCAAGGCGTTTTTAAGAGATGTATCTGTCATAGCTATCATTTGTTCGATAGATTTACTTGAGCCAGTGGAATACCTTGCAAGATGTGTGTAATAATCTTTCCCATTTGGCAGGGTGCAGATTCCGTAGGGAGTATCCTCCTTCATATATTGCAAAATGTTGTCGCTATTGTTTTCGAATTGCTGTTCTAGAAAAGAAAGCAGGTCATTATAGGCAGGAATAACATGTTGTTTCACAAGTTGTTGATTCTTTTGTTTGTAGGTGTTCTTCTCTGTTTGAGTGAGTGAGGTAATAGCATCAACTCTTTGGTTGAAGGTTTCGCAAAAGCTATTGTTATCCTTTTCTAATCCTTCTGTTATGGATTTTGTAGCATTGTAAGACAAAAAGGTTATAAAGTCCGGAGTTTCATAATCCATTTTCTGGCGATGAGACTCATAGGAAATCACATCTTGAAAGTAGGAAGGTATTTGTGTTAGGAGGGAGAGATAAGTCTCTACGTCTTCTTGATTGCGAAGAGGGTACTCACCTAATGTCACAGGAAGGTTTGTCTGAATGCCAGAGGAATTCCCCAACAGGTATTCGTAAAATGGGTATTGGGAGAGGGAAAGACTGGTTGAGGTGTAATCCTTGAGACAGGAAAGAGCTAATTGCTCTTTTGGTTCTAATTGTGTTTTCGACAGTATTTTGATTTGTCTTTGAATAATGGCAGAAGAGTCGGAGGTGACATTTTCAGCCTCTGTCAAATATGTATCATAGGAAAAGGAAGTTAGGTCAGGTGGGAGTGTCGGAATATCATAGGCAGAGGGAGATTTTAATGTATAGGCAGTTGTCACAGAATCTGTCGTCACCTCATAGCAAAACAGGGCTTTTGAAAATTCTTCAAAGGTATCTGCTTGTTTCATTTCTGTTAGGAGAGTTTCCCGATAATTGGAAGGATTATCAGGAAGAAGAAAAAAGGTAGTAATAAAAATAAGAACGGAAATAATAAATGTGGAACAAAGAGTGCGTTTCCAAGGAAGCTGTTTTATGTAAGAATTCCAAGGAGCATCGGAGGTAGGGTAGGAGTCTTTTGATTTGTTAAAAAGGGAAACAACAGTTGTAAGCATAGATACTCCAATAATCAATATTGTTTTAATATATGAGAGGGAAGGGGGATATATGAACGGAATGATTTAATAGTTGTATTTTCGCGGTTCTATATGGGAATAGTAAAGAGAAACTTATAGGATTGTTATGGTTTTGTGTAAGATATTGATTTACAATTAATATAGAATTTAATATGATAAGAAACAGAAAGATTTGATGGAGAAATATAGAACAGCGATATATATTACAAAATAAGTGAACAAGGAGGAACTTACGATGGGATTTCCAAAGGATTTTATGTGGGGCGCAGCAGCAGCTTCTTATCAGATTGAAGGTGCATATAATGAGGACGGAAAGGGACTCAATATTTGGGATGTATACAGTAGGGAATTGAATTATGTGAGGTATAGAGAAACCGGTGATGTAGCGTGTGACCATTACCACAGAATGAAAGAAGACGTGGCTATGATGAAGGAAATGGGACTTAAGGTATACCGTTTTTCTATTAGTTGGTCGAGAGTAATTCCAAATGGAATTGGAGAAGTAAACCAGAAGGGATTACAATTTTATTCTGATCTTGTGGATGAATTGATTCAAAATGGAATAGAACCGATGGTCACATTGTATCATTGGGACTATCCTTACGAGCTTCACAAGCAGGGCGCATGGATGAATCCAGACAGTTCCGATTGGTTTTTGGAATATACAAAGGTTATAGTGGATTCCTTGTCTGACAGAGTGCAGTATTGGGGAACTATCAATGAGCCACAATGCTTTTTGGGTTGCGGTTATTATGGTGCGAGCCATGCTCCATTTTTGAAGAGACCAACAAGAGATTTGCTGATTATAGGACGTAACATCTTATTATCTCACGGTAAGTCAGCGCGTTATATTCGTCAGAATGCTAAGAAGAAACCGATTATTGGATTCAGCCCGATTGGACCTTGTAATATTCCAAAGGATAGTAGCAAAGAGGCAATCGAGGAAGCAAAAAGATTAACATTTTCAACGAATGGGGAAGGATTTGTATTTAGCCAGAGCTATTGGTCAGACCCTATTTTCTTTGGGAAATACCCACAGGAGCTTTATGATGATTTTGGCGATTTGGTTCCGGAATTTACGAAAGAAGAGTGGAGTTTTGTTACAGAGCCATTGGATTACTATGGAGCCAACATTTATTATTCCAATGCCAATAACAATGTGGTAGGATATCCGGAAAATTGGAAACAGGGAATTGCTCACACTCAGGTAGGCTGGGTTGTATCTCCAGAGGTATTATATTGGTCAGCAAAATTCTTATATGAGCGATATGGAAAACCAATCTTTATTACAGAGAATGGTATGGCAGAGCATGATTGGGTGTGCTTGGATGGTAAGGTGCATGACACTTACCGCATTGATTATACACATCGTTACTTGAAGGAGTATAAGAGAGCTGGCGAAGAAGGAGTACCTTTAATGGGATATCTTCACTGGTCTGTGATGGATAACTTTGAGTGGGCGTTAGGATATAATCCACGTTTTGGACTTGTGTATGTGGATTATGCAACTCAAGAGCGGATTCTGAAGGATTCGGCGTACTGGTATAAGAGTGTGATTGAGAGCAATGGAGAGAACCTCTAAATTCTTTTTAAATGTGCACAATAAAGATAGTACAAATTGCCAACCTTGACATACTAAGAAAAGTTTCCTATAATGGAACATAGCCAAAATAGAATGAGCGATGAAGAGAAGAGTAGATTTGGGAAGTTTTTAACAGAGAACCTGGGTTGCTGAGAACAGGGAAAGATGAAACAAGTTGAAGATGGTCTTGGAGCTTCTTTTGTGAGGACAAGTAAGCATTTGTACTAAGCAGAAGACGGGTGCACCCGTTATAGTGTAAGCTGAAATCCTTTCAGCTAGTAAGGTCAGCATAGTAATATGCAGATGAATTAAAGTGGTACCGTGAGAAGAACAAGCTCGCCTTTAAGTTTTATTAAAGGTGGGCTTTCATTTTTTCTTTGCGGAATTTCTCTATGATGAAAGTCGATTGCTAATTATATAGAACTTTCATCAAAAATCTTTCATTCGGATAGTAAGGAGGAAAACAAAATGGCAAAAAAACCGTACTACATTACCACGGCAATTGCGTACACATCAGGCAAGCCGCACATTGGTAACACCTATGAGATTGTACTTGCAGACAGTATTGCAAGATATAAGAGATTCGTAGGCTATGATGTTCGTTTCCAGACAGGAACAGACGAGCACGGACAAAAGATTGAAGAAAAGGCAGCAGAAGCTGGTATTTCACCAAAGGAATTTGTTGACCAGACAGCAGGCGAAATCAAGCGTATCTGGGATTTGATGAACACCTCATATGACAAGTTCATCCGTACTACAGATGAAGACCATGAGAAGCAGGTACAGAAGATTTTCAAAAAGCTTTACGACAAGGGTGACATTTATAAGGGAGAGTACGAGGGAATGTATTGTACTCCATGTGAATCATTTTTCACAGAGTCCCAGTTAGTAGATGGAAAGTGTCCAGATTGTGGTAGAGAAGTGAAGCCTGCGAAGGAAGAAGCATATTTCTTTAAAATGAGCAAATATCAGGATAAGCTGATTGACCATATTCACAAGAATCCGGATTTCATTCAGCCGGAATCTCGTAAGAATGAGATGATGAATAACTTTTTGTTACCAGGACTTCAGGATTTGTGTGTTTCCCGTACTTCATTTAAGTGGGGAATCCCTGTGGACTTTGACCCAGATCACGTAATTTATGTATGGATTGATGCGCTTACCAACTACATTACAGGTTTGGGCTTTGATGCAGATGGAAGACATGACAGATTATATATGAAATATTGGCCATGCGATTTGCATTTGATTGGTAAGGACATCTTGCGATTCCACACCATTTACTGGCCAATTATGTTGATGGCACTTGACTTACCACTTCCAAAGCAGGTATTTGGACATCCATGGTTAATTCAGAGTGATGGTAAGATGAGTAAGTCTAGAGGAAATGTTATCTACGCAGACGATTTGGTAGAGTTGTTTGGCGTAGATGCAGTTCGTTACTTTGTACTTCATGAGATGCCATTTGAAAATGATGGTGTGATTTCTTGGGAGTTGATGGTAGAGAGGTTGAATTCCGACCTTGCCAACACCCTTGGAAATCTTGTGAACCGTACTGTTTCCATGTCTAACAAGTACTTTGATGGTGTGGTAACCAACAAGAAGGTAAATGAGGACGTAGACAAAGAGTTGATGGATTACGCATTAGATACCAGAATCCGCGTATCTAAGGCGATGGATAAGCTTCGCGTAGCAGATGCTATGACAGAGATTTTCAACCTCTTTAAGCGTTGTAATAAGTATATCGACGAGACAATGCCTTGGGCACTTGCAAAGGAAGAGGATAAGCAGGATAGACTTGCAACTGTTCTTTACAACTTGGTAGAGAGCATTGTGATTGGTGCAACCTTGCTTGAGCCATATATGCCTGAGACAACCGAGAAGATTCTTGCACAGTTAAATGCTTCTAAGCGTAAGGTAAATGACTTGGTTCGTTTTGGAAGCTATAAGTCAGGAACAAAGGTGACAGAGAATCCGGAAATCTTATTTGCAAGATTGGATTTGGATGAGGTGATGGCGAAAGTGGCAGAAATGATGCCAGAGCCAGAACCGGAACCAGAACCAGTAGATGAGAACCCTGGTATTGACATCGAGAAGAAGGAAGAGATTTCTATCGATGATTTTGCAAAGGTTCAGCTTCAAGTAGGTGAAGTAATCGCCTGTGAAGAGGTACCAAAGTCTAAGAAGTTACTTTGTTCTCAGGTTAAGATTGGTAGTGAGGTAAGACAGATTGTATCTGGTATCAAGGCTCAGTACTCACCAGAGGATATGGTAGGTAAGAAGGTTGTAGTTGTTACAAACCTAAAACCTGCTAAGCTTGCTGGTGTCGAGTCTCAGGGAATGATTCTCTGTGCAGAGGATGCAGAGGGCAATCTTGCGCTTGTGACAACCGAGAAGGAAGTTCCACATGGAGCAGAGATAAGATAACAGAATAAATGATATCTAGAAGGCGTCACGGAGAAATCTGTGGCGTCTTTGTGTAGTAATATAATTCACAATTTGATATAATAAATCTATGTGGATTTTGAAGCGATAGGCATAGGAGGATTGTAACAGATGAAAAATATTTCAATAATAGATTTAACACATTTATCATGGACGATATCAAGACATTCTTCTGGTACAGCCGGAAGTTTTTTGAAATCCTATGAAGAAATAGGCGGAATAAAGTATTATTACAAAATGTCCAATTTTGATACGGTAAAAGGTGTGTATGGACATGAATCTATTAATGAGATTGTTGCAGGCAATATTGCAGATTTGTTGGGAATTCCTCATTTGCATTATGATTTATTACATGCAAATGTGAAAGTAAATGATACAGTATATGAAACATGGTTGACACGTTCAGCCGATTTCAAAGCAGGGGGAGAACATAAATTAACCTTCGAGACTTATTACGAGGTGAATCGTAATGAAAATGATGATGTGTGGTCTTTTATTGTAGAAAAAGAAGTACAAGAATATTTTTATCAAGTGTTTCTGTTAGACTATATTATCTGCAACAGAGACAGACATGGAGCCAATATAGAAGTATTGGAGAAGAATGGTGAATATCGGTTAGCACCAGTCTTTGATAATGGACTATCATTAATGTTCTCTTGTTATAATAACGGAATGGAGATGGAGAAATTTGATTATCTCAAGGATGGGCCGGTTAATAATTATGTAGGCTCTGTGTCATTACAAGATAATTTAAAAAAGGTTCCAGTTGAAATGATAGAGCAGATAAAGAAGATTCAATGGAACGAACAGCGGATATTGAAGGGATTAGAAGTTGTAATGTCTGATACATGTGCGGTTCCGAAAGAATATAAGGAATGTGTAATGACTATGATTCGTGAAAGGGTGAAACAGATTGAGAAGATTTTTAATTAAAGATGATAATGTAATATCCCCGACAAATGAGTATGCGATACTTTCTTATGATGAGGAAAAAGCACAATATAGCATTTCAATACCAGAGTCTGTGAATCCGAATGATTTACCTGCTATATTAGGAATATTAGCAAGAAAAGGTATTCTTGAAATAGAAGATAAGTGGGCAAGACGATTTGTGAAGGAAAGAGTAGTTCCTTCTGATCGTCAGAATATTGGAGCCATATTGAGAGAAGTAGGAATTGGCTATTATGATGAATTTCCGTTGCTTGTATATACAAGTGGACGTTGTTGTATGGATGATTTTTATCTGGAGGAAATATGATAAAAGCAATTCGATATATATTGCTGTTGACATATATAAGCTGTATTTTTGTTGGTTGTGGTGATAATGCATCCTCCACTGTTGTGGAAGAAAACTTGTCTTCTGACATTGCAGTAGAATCTGTAAAGAAAGGGGATAATGTAAGCCTGCAACAATATGGTATGGGGCATGAAAATATAGGAGAAAATGCCACATTGGGAGAACAGATAGAGGACACACAGGATAATACGCAAGAGAATACATCGGAATTGAATGAAAAGGAAACATCGACAGCAGATTCAGAGAAGATAACTACAATTAGTGAAGGTTCTACTTTGGAAATCCACTATATTGATGTGGGACAGGGTGATTCCATTTTCATCAAGCAGGGAATGAATACCATGCTGATTGATGCAGGGAACAATGATAAAGGTACTACAGTGTGGTCTTATTTGCTAAATCAGGATGTGGACGCCTTGGATTATGCAATCTGTACCCACCCAGATGCAGATCACATTGGTGGCATGGATGTGGTGCTTTACAAGTTTGATTGTGATTCTGTTCTTATGCCTGCTTGCGAGCATGATACGGAAACCTATGGGGATTTGATTCACACCATTGGACAGCGTGGGCAGAAGGTAACTGTGCCAAATAAAGGGGAAACCTATTCTCTTGGAGAAGCACAGTTTCAGATATTGACAGATACAGATAAGAACTATGGGGATAACAACAATGACTATTCCATAGCGATTCGTCTTACATTTGGCGAGACCTCTTTCTTGTTTACTGGTGATGCAGAAAAAGAAGCAGAGCAGGATATGATGAATAGTGGTCTAGCTTTGGAGTCCAATGTGTACAAGGCGGCGCATCATGGAGCAAATTGGTCTAACACGGAATCATTTTTAACTGTGGTTAATCCTTCTTATGTAGTGATAAGCTGCGGAGAAGGGAATTCCTATGGGCATCCAAGAGCGGAGGTACTTAATAATTTGCGAAGTATGGGTGTAAAGGTCTTCCGTACCGATGAGCAGGGAAGTATTGTAGCGACATCGGATGGGGTCAATATAACATTTAATTGTAGTCCCTCTACCACATGGAAGGCTGGTGAGCCTACGGGAATCAAGGATAGCAGTTATGATGAAGAGGAGACAGATTCAGCAGCGGGACAAAGTGATGGCAAGAATGAACAGAGTTCTTCCGAAGAATGGAGATATGTTCTCAACACCCGATCTATGAAAATACACTATCCACATTGTAGCAGTGTGGATAATATGTCGGAGAAGAATAAAGGATACAGCAATCTGTCAAAGGAAGAGCTTATGGCACAGGGTTATGAGCCTTGTGGGAATTGTAAGCCATGAGAGAATATTTGAAGACAGAGTTTGATAAAAGTGTTGTAGTATCTGTCGAGCAAAAATGCCGTAGAAAGTCTTGAGTTATGTCCAGCATAGGGATTTCGCTCGGCAAACGTTTGGATTTGGATAGTCAATGTAAGTGTCTACCCTCTTTTTTATATCGTATCACCTGATAATATAAAAATCCCTTAATATCCTTCGGGTCAAGAGTATAGCGTTTGCCCCAGGAGGATACCACGTATTTCTTGTCTGGGGTAACATCAGTAATAATCATAAAATGTCCGCCTTTGATGGAGGTGGGCTTTTTGTTTTCGTCGTAGACAGTGAACTTGCTACATAAGATGCATACAGAACCGTTCTTAGCATGCTTAGCAAAATTTTTCGGAGTTACTACTCTATTAATCTTTACAGTGACATCGATTCCATGTCGCTTACAATAGGTTTCCCAACGGTATTTCATTTGAACCTCGTTGTTGCCAAAGGGTTTTTCTGTCCACTCAAATTTTCCATCCTTGTCTTTGTCGCCATAGGTCATATCCTCTTTATCTGCATAGTAGTCGATGGTGAAAAACAAAAGGTCAATACCGTTGTGATTGTCCATGGAACAGTACAAGTCTACTAGAACCTGATTAAAATTAAGCGTTCCATCCGATGCATACATATCAAAACCAAAGGCATTTTGAAAGCCAGAGCGGTCATCAATAAACTCGTGAAATAAGGTGTTAATCATCGCTACATAGCCGCAACCTTCCTTCTGCAATTTCCAAAGAAAATCACGGACTTCTTCGTCTGTCATTTTAGGAAAATGAGATTTTACAATGTTGGAAAGCTGGGCATATTCGGTAGGGTCAGATGTCATGGTCTGAAATGGAGCCTTTTGACTGGCACCATATTCTTCTATGGGATTGTAAACAAGAGAGTTAATGGTTATTCTTTCGTTTTCCAAAATGGTAATTCCTTTCTTTTTGGAATAGTTTTAAGTAATTGCGAAATTTTGAAAAAGTATATTTCGTTGTGTAATTGTCTATTAGAATAATATAGCCCACAATTTTTGCAAATTGCAGGCTATACTAGCGTTAACTAAATTGAGTAACAGTCAATCAACTCGGTTTGTTCTTGTTCGATTGTCACAACGAATTATTCCATGATAGTAGTTCTTATTCCGCAGCTTCCGCATCATCATTTGTCACGGTTTCCTCTATCGCTTCGGAATCAGCACTTGTCTCCACCGCTTCCGGATTCTCCCGGATGTAGAGAATGCTTTTATCAATTGCTAAGAAATCTTCGTCTGTAATGTAATAATAATCGTTAGATGGTTGAATCGGAATCTCTAGTACCACTGGGTCCATATATCCTGGATTGTCAACGGTACTCTTCAAAATTTCAATAATGCCCTCCGCAAATTCTGTTTCATATTCCACCTCTGTGGTATCATTGAAATCCCCTTCATCCACACGGGCGTTGAAGTTTTCAATGTAAGAAACCACCTGGTCGTAAGTTGTCTCCAATGTGTCAAGAGGATATACTGTAAGCTCTAAGGTGTAATTATCTGTCTCTTCGTCCACAATTACATCGGTCACCTCGTACTTAGCGTTAGAGAAAATGGATTGTGCGAGATAATAAAACTCGGAGAGAATGGTTCCGTCGTCCACTTCCTTCACACCGTAGTAATTCATCAGATTGTGCGCTTGATAATCCATGTTAGCCACATAAACAGCTTCTGCGTCCTGTTGGGAAACACCGGTTAAGGTCATATAATCCTTGGAAACATTTTTATAATTGATGTCTAGTAAGCTTATAATATAACGAGAATATACTTTTCCCTTGCTGTCGAATAGAGAACAGCCTTCAAGGGATATCACCATGGTAAATACCATGCTGAGGATTAACATTTTCTTTAAAACAGATTTCATAAATTCTGCCTCCTGTATTAATGATTTGACGCAGACACTCGTAATCTTAATCATGAGATGAATGCGATAGATGAAATTCATAGTTTTTCACGTACTTCTATACAGTATATCATATTTTGTGAGGAGTGTCTATTGCTGAAATCGTTGTAACCTTTTGCAAAATGTAGTAAAATAAAGGTCGTTGATGATGTTGAGAGGCAATATCGACAGAAGGAGTAAGATGTCGACACGGAAATGATGAAAAATGTCTTATAGAGATTGGAAGGAATATGAAGATGAGAATATTCGAGACCCATGCACATTATGATGATGATGCATTTGATGATGACAGAGATTCCCTCTTGCAGCAGATGCACAAGAAGGGAATTGATTATATAGTAAATATAGGCTGTTCCATGGACAATTCCAGGCATATTGTGAAAATGATACAGCAATATGATTTCTTATATGGAACAGTGGGTGTGCACCCTAGTGATATTCAGGGACTTACGAATGCGGATATGCAGGAGTTAGAGGAGCTTTCCAAGCGGGAGAAGATTCTTGCTATCGGTGAAATTGGACTGGATTATCATTATGATAATGTGGTGAAGGAGAATCAGGCAAAATGGTTCCTCGCCCAGTTAGAGATTGCAAAGAGAAGAAATCTACCAGTGGTGATTCACAGTCGGGATGCAGCCAAAGATACCTTAGACATTATGAAGGAACACCATAATGGTGTTACACCAGGCATTATACACTGCTTTTCCTATGGTGTGGAAATGGCAAGAGAGTATCTCAATATGGGATATCACATTGGCGTTGGCGGAGTGGTAACATTTAAAAATGCCAAGAAGCTGAAAGAGGTTGTGGAATACACTCCTCTTAACCGCATCGTGTTAGAGACGGATGCACCTTATCTTGCACCTACTCCATATCGGGGTAAGCGTAACTGTTCTTTGTACCTCACCCATGTGGCAGAGGAGATTGCAGCAATCAAAAACGTTAGTATAGAAGAGGTGTGTGCAGCAACGTATGAAAATGCGATGAAGATATATAATGTAGAGAAGAAGTAAGGAATACAGCTTACGGAAGGAGTCTTATGGAGAAGTTAAGTAACCCACAAGTTACAATTGAGACAATTAAAAAGTATGATTTTGCATTTCAGAAGAAGTTTGGCCAGAACTTTTTGATAGATAGCCATGTGCTAGATAAAATTATTGCAGCAGCCGGAGTCACCAAGGAGGATGTAGTGTTAGAGATTGGTCCGGGATTCGGAACCATGACCCAGTATCTGGCGGAAGTGGCAAAGGAAGTTATTGCAGTGGAAATCGACAAGACATTGATTCCGATTTTGCACGAGACCTTAGCAGATTATGATAATGTAACCATTATCAATGAAGATATTTTGAAGGTGGATATTGCCAAGCTTGTAGAGGAGAAAAATGGAGGTAAGCCAATTAAGGTGGTGGCAAATCTTCCGTACTATATTACAACCCCGATTATTATGGGGTTGTTTGAGAGTCATGTTCCACTCGATAATATTACCGTTATGGTGCAAAAAGAGGTTGCCCAGCGTATGCAGGCAGGTCCCGGAACCAAGGACTACGGTGCACTCTCTTTAGCGGTTCAATTTTACGCTGAGCCTTATATTGTTGCAAATGTTCCACCTAACTGTTTTATTCCAAGACCGGGAGTCGGTTCGGCGGTCATTCGTCTAACGAAGTGGGAGAATCCACCAATTGCTGTGAAGGATGAATCATTTATGTTTTCCTTGATTCGGGCATCATTTAATCAGAGAAGAAAAACGTTACAAAACAGTTTGGTTAATGGTGGCATACAGGTTACGAAGGAGCAGGTGGTGTCAGCCTTAGGGCAGATGGAAATTTCAGAAACTGTCCGCGGAGAAGCTCTAACGTTGGAACAGTTTGCCAAACTCAGTGACATTCTTTGTGAGAAATAAGAAACGATGTAACCGTTCAGTACAGAACAAAACACTCGCTGTTTTGTCCATAAGAAATGAAACCTTAGATATTAGGAATATATACACACACTTCTGCATAGAATATTGCAAAAGGAGTGTGTGGACAAGTGCAGAATTTTAAGAGGAAAATTACATATTTTTACGAGCATCAGAATGGAATGGTTGGGTCGACAGCGGGATTTATGAAGCTAGAGATTCGTGGAGATAAAGTCAAGATTATTGTTAACATTCAAGAACCGCCAGGGTTGCCTTTTGGCGGAGCGCAGTTGTATCTGTATCACGAGGCAGGGGATCATTTGGCGGCTATAAAGGTGGATAATGTAGATAGTGTGGACGGTGTGTTGACCTACCAAACCCGCACAGATTGGCGTGACATTTTCCGAACCGGTAGAGATTTATATACCTTTGACGGTGTAGCGGTGGTGTATAATGACCATCACTATTATATCGGGGATTTCAGTGACAGAAACCGGCAAAATTACGAATTAGTGAAAAAGGAACGAAAGCCTGTCATTGCTAAGATGATGTATGAACCGGAGGAAGAGGAGAGTCGGACAATCCAAACAAGTTTACAACAAGCAATGCAGTCCGAAGACGTAAGTACACATAAGGCGATTGAGGAAACGAAAGTGGGTCTGCAGGAGTTGGTAGGAGTTGTTTCGTCGCAAGGCGAAGATTTTGCAGTAAGGCAACAAGGGAGCAATGAGGAACAGAAAAAGCAGATGTTACAAGCAGATTCTGTAGCCGAGAAAGAATTTCTGCAATCTGAGCTTAGTGCTGTGTGCAAAAACTGTCCTTATCAGAAAAAGCGTCAGGAGCGTCAGGCAAAGGGAGAGCAACCAGATGCATTTGAGGAAATGATAGAAAAATATCCAAAGCTTCCTATGTATGGAGTTACGGATTTATTTGACTGTGTGAGAATCCATCCAAGAGATATCGGAAAATTGGATATGAGAAACTGGAAGCTGGGAGTGAACAGCTTTCTCACTCATAGCTTCTATACCTATCAGTATTTGTTGTTGGGAAAAATGAGAACGGACAACGGTAAGGTGCGTTGTGTCATCGGAGTTCCTGGAGTGTACTCCAATCGGGAGCGATATCTTGCTAATATGTTTGGATTCGAGCAGTTTGTACAAGTCAAGCAAACCGGGGTGAAGACCGGGGAGTTTGGTTATTGGATTGTGGAAATTATGCCTTCTCTGTGAGAGCTTCATAGTCTGAGGAGAGAAGACTGTAGCGGTAATGGTCAGTAAAGGTGCCATTTACTTCTACACTTTGATATTCTATTCCCTCAAAGCGGAAAGCTAGTCGTTCTAACAGCTTAATCGAAGTTAAGTTGTTCGGAGCAACACGTGCTTCAATGCGGTGAATTTTGTAATTGGAAAAAATGACAGGAATAGCGGCAGAGCAAGCCTCATAGGCATAGCCATTTCCGTGATGGGCAGCGTCTAATTTGTATCCGATGGATGCACGGGAAAAGGGACCATGCTCCATGCGGAAGAAGTTGACCGAGCCGATAATGGTATCCGGCTGTTCCCTCAAATAGATATAGTAACGAAGGGTTTTTCCTTTGATAATTTCAGAATATTCATAGCTTATAGTAGCCCGCTGGTAAGCTTCTGTATAGAAGTTGTCTGGTCTAGTGGGCTCAAATTGCTCAAAGAGAGTCTTGTTGTTTTCGTAAAATGCAAGGATGTCCTTGGTTTTGTTGCTGTCTTCAATTTTCAAGATTAGACGGTCAGTTGTGAGTTGGAAGGACATATGATTACTCTCCTTGTATAGATATATATTATAGAGTATCACAAAAGGTGGGAAATGTACAATGACGAAAGATGAAAAATATATGAAAGAGGCAATGAAACAAGCAAAAAAGGCAGCCATGGTTGGGGATGTACCTATTGGTTGTGTGATTGTTCATGAGGATAAGATTATTGCCAGGGGTTACAACAAGCGGAATGCCAAGAAGACGACATTGGCTCATGCGGAGCTTCTTGCCATTGAGAAGGCGTCTAAAAAGTTAGGAGATTGGCGGTTGGAAGAGTGCACTATGTACATTACGCTAGAGCCATGTCAAATGTGTGCCGGTGCCATTGTGCAGGCGAGAATTCCGAGAGTTGTGGTAGGGGCTATGAATAAAAAGGCTGGCTGTGCGGGTTCAGTGATTAACCTATTTCAGATACCTGCATTTAATCATCAGGTGGAATTTAAAAATGGTGTATTAGAGGAAGAGTGTTCCGTTATGTTGTCGGAGTTTTTTAAGGAGCTTCGGAGGAGCCGCAGTTGACAGAAAGGTCAAATTCTTGTATACTAATCAACATCGCTGTGGCGTTGAGAACAAAGGTATCATGCCTTGTGTTTGTAGATATTTTGAACGGCGAAGCAATTTAATAAGATATTAATCTTTCCACGCAGCTGGGGTGGTAGCGTGCCCTGTACCTGAAGCGTTTGCAGGGGTGTTGGTCTGCCTAGGGGATTTCTCTCTAAGCCGCCCATGGCAAGTGGCGTTGACGTCTGGGTCTTGCGCAATGGAAACCTATGAACCGTGTCAGGTCGGGAACGAAGCAGCACTAAGTAGGAGCTTTCATGTGACGTGAGGGTGCCTGAACTGAGTTAACTACCATGGTAACGGTTGGGATATTCACGAAGCAGACTGCGTGGATTTTTAACATTACAATTTTTAAAAATATAGGTAGAAAATTTTCTCGAAAAGTGATAGAATATACTAGGTTAAGTTTTTGGTGTAAGTTATGCGACGAAAGAGGGGGTTTTGTCGTATTATATAGATAAGAATGGGGAGCGAAACACATGAACTATGCAGGTGTGATAGAGTTTGTTAAGCAACAGATTTCTGATAATGGAAGACCGCCGAATTATCCATTTCGTGACCGCTTTGAGCATACGATGCGAGTGTACCGCTGGGCGATTAAGCTACAGGCAAAGGTCGGGGGCGATTTGGAGATTATAGCATTGGCAGCACTTTTACATGATGTAGGCTGGCAAGAAGGCAGGGAGCACGGAGAAGTAGGTGCAGAGATAGCCGTGAATTATCTGGACAGTATTGGTGTGGAACCGGAGAAGATTAGCCGGGTTGGTGAAATTATCCGTTTACATGACGATAAAGATACAGATGCGGAGTTATCTTTGGAATGTCAGGTGGTTATGGACGCAGATTTGTTAGATGAAGTAGGAGCGGTAAGTGTTCTTTGGGATTCTATGGCTACAGCCTGTGAGGATGAAGCCAATTATAAGAAGGCATACTATCGGATTCGAGAGTATTTTAGAGGAAACAAGCCAAAGATTCGCCGTTGTAAGACGGATGCGGCTAGATTGGAATATGATAGGAGAATGAAGCTATTAGAAGAATTTCTTTTCCAGTTGGAGAAGGAGTTGTTTTAATAGAGTGGGCGTAAGTCCTGTAACTGATGATGAGAGGTTGCGAACATAAAGTATAGGGTAAAGAACATAGGAATTAGGAGGAATGAAGCATGCGAGGATTTTTAAAGGTTGTTATTTGGATTGTTGTATTGATTGGTGTTTTGGTAGGTGTATACTTTATCTTACCAGAGTATCCACAGAGTGTTGTTAAGTCAAAGATTCAGCCGATAACAGATGCACAGGCAAAAGCAAGAATTGAAGCGGTACAAGGACTTACCGTAAAGGATTTAGATGGCGCAACATACAGAGTGCTTTTGGAGACAAAGGCAGAGAATCCATGTTGGGTGTATGAGATTGACGAGACTACAGGTGTAGAGAAGGTTACTTTCTTTGGAAGAGGATATCAGATTAATCTTAAGGATTGGACAGAGTATAATGGTATGTTGTCTACGAACGCAACCATTAAGTTTGAATTTGAAATTACCAATGGCTCCAATGTGAAGATTCATGCTTATGTAGATGGTACATTAATGGAGATTGCTGATAAGCAGAAGGAAAATGAAAAGATTCGTTTAGATATTTTGACTCAGGCTTATACCGGTAAAGGCTTAGAAGAGTAATTACATAGTAAAGTACAAAGGGTGTGTTCCTGCGAACACACCCTTTTGTCATTCTCATGCCTTGGCACTTAAGTCTTCAATCAATCCCATAATGGTTCCGATGGAGTCGGACATTTCACTTTCTTCCATTGCCTGAATGTAATCTTTTTTGTGAGCGGACACATCTCGAATTGCACTCAACAAGGAAGCCGTGCTTAATTCTTCCTCTTCAATTACATAGCTAAAACCATTCTTTTTAAAGGATTTGGCATTTAGTATTTGGTCACCGCGGCTGGCAGCCTTGGAAAGTGGAATTAAAATGTTAGGCTTTTTCAAAGCCAAAAGCTCACATATGGCATTGGCTCCGGCTCTGGAAATCACAAGGTCTGACAGAGCGAACAAATCTCTCAATTCCTTGGATATATATTCAAACTGAACATAGCCTTTTCTTCCCACAAGCGTTTCATCTAAGTGACCCTTACCACATAAGTGGATAATCTGGAAATTTGCCAAAATGTCGTCTAAGCTCTCTCGGATTACATTGTTGATTACCACGCTACCACTGCTACCACCAATTATCAAAATGGTAGGTTTGTCAGTGGAAAAACCACAAAGCTTAGCAGCATTTTCTGCACGTCCTTCAAAAAGCTCCTTACGGATAGGGGTTCCGGTTAAAACGGCTTTTCCCTCTGGAAGTAATTCAAAGGTTTCCCTAAAATTACAGCACACCTTAGAAGCGGATGGAATACAAAGCTTGTTTGCCAATCCTGGTGTCATATCCGATTCGTGGATGATAGCTGGAATGTGGTTCTTCTTTGCAGCCATCACCACAGGAACCGTGACAAAACCACCTTTAGAAAATACCACATCTGGTTTGATTTTCTTCAAGATGCGGTTGGCTTCTCCAAACCCTTTGATGACACGAAATGGGTCTGAAAAGTTCTTCATATCAAAGTATCTTCTTAATTTACCAGATGAAATTCCATAGTAAGGAATGTTCATGTCCTCTATTAGCTTTTTCTCAATTCCCTCATAGGAGCCGATGTAGTGAACCTCGTACCCTGCTTCCTTTAAGCTTGGGAGCAAAGCGATGTTAGGTGTGACATGACCAGCGGTACCACCACCGGTTAACACAATTTTCTTCATAGCAATCATCCCTTCTTCTACTCTCTATTCTATGCAATAGTATTGCGAATTTGTTTCTTTTTATCCTTCGTAATTATCATTATCCTTCTAAAGCCTGCTTCAAGGCTTTTGCCAACTGGTCTGGGCAGGAGGTTGACCGGAAACCGCAGCGGATTCCTTCTAAACGGGAAATTGCATCCTCCACATCCATTCCCTCAATTAATTTGGAAATGCCTTGTGTGTTGCCGTTGCATCCGCCCAAGAATTGCACATTCGTTACTTTATTGTCAACAATTTCAAAATCGATTTTCTGCGAGCATACGCCCTGTGGTTTGTATGTCATATTGGACACCTCTCTTTCTTCCGTTAGTATAGCACAAGAAAATAGTTTTGCAAATGTGGCAAAGGATTTTGTGTGGAAATTGTCGATGGTTGTAAATAAATGATTCAAAACCCCATTTTATCGGAAAAGGGCGAGAAATGATGCGAACAAGTGCTCTTGAGTTGTCCTAAAACTGCAAGTAAACTATTCCCAAAGAGACGTGAAAAGGGTAGTAAATGCACTGTCAAGTAGATGCGGAACGCCCAATGAAATAAAAAGTCGGAAAGGGAAATTATGGTAATGGAATTTATAATGAATCATTTATTCATGAGTAGTATTTTAGGTGTGGGTATTGTGAGTATTTTTTTGCAGTGGATTATGAGTATCTCATTACGGGGATATGTAAAGGCGTCTGCCAATATGAAAACCACCAACAAAAAAATGATGATTAACTTGAAGAATCAATTCGAGGCAATCTATGGCATGGATTACAGTGTGCAGAATGTGGGAGCTTATGTGGAAAAGTATTTGCTAAAGCTTAAGTTTATGGGAATTTCTTATTCCTTTTGGGAAAAACTTCCTATATTGTCTGCAGCAATTGTATCACTGGTTGCAGCCGGGTCCGCATTTTACGCCTATCAAATGAATAGTGTTACAGCCTTGTACATAGAAATTTTGTTTTCCTATGGTGTTTGTCTTGCATGTTTTACGCTGTTTGCTCATATATTTGGGATAAAAGGCAAGAAGCAACAAATGCAGATTCAATTGGTGGACTATCTGGAAAACTATCTGGTGAATCGTGTAAAACGGGGAAAGGAAGCTTCAAAGGAGATGAAGCTTTTGGATGCAACCATGGAGGAAGCATTTATAGAAGGAGTAGCCCAAAATGAGGAGCTAACCCGGGCGATTATGGAAGAAGAAAAGGAAAAAAATTTGGTGAAGCAGGGAGAAAAGGAAATTGCTGCCACCAAAGAAATGTCCGATATTGAATTGTTGGAGGATTTTGTGGAAAGCTTTCTTGCGTAAAGCAGGAGGAACCATTTGGACAAAAAGAAAATAATAGCAGCTTTGGTTGTTCTCGTCCTTCTTGGTGTAATGGTCTTTCGCTGGCAGACAAAGTCGCAGGAAGACAACGGTGGATGTTATCAGAATGGGAAGGTAGGGTTGGCAACGGAAGATAAGAGAGAAAATGGAAGTGCCAAAGAGAATGCTGTAGATGAGAAGGCAGGAGATGCTAGGGCAGAGAAAGAGAGAGTTGTAGTGGAAGACAGGGACTATTCTTCCTATGATACCACGCTCTATGCATGGTGGTTTAAGAGAAATGACAACCACGAGCAGTCCGGTTGTCAGGAGGATTTTGACATTCTACAGTATGATGCTCATTATACCGTTCCGGTCAGTGGTAAAAAGATTTACATCACCTTTGATTGTGGCTATGAAAATGGATACACGCCAGATTTGTTGGATGTGTTGAAAGAAGAAGAGGTGACAGCAGCATTTTTTGTGACTCAGACCTTTATCCGGGATAATGTGGAGCTGACAAAGCGAATGAAGGAGGAGGGGCATTTAGTGTGTAATCACACGGTAACCCATCCGTCCATGCCGGGAGAGTCAGTGGAAGAACAGAAGAAGGAATTGCTAGAGTGCGAGGCCTATATGAAGGAAGTCACTGGATATGAGATGGATTTGTTCTTCCGGCCCCCAAAGGGTGAGTACAGTCAGCAGTCGCTACAAGTGGCAAGGGACTTGGGCTATACGACGGTATTTTGGTCCATTGCTTACTTGGATTATGATGTGAACAATCAGCCCTCAAAGGAGCATGTGATAGAGCATTTTAGGAAGTATTATCATCCAGGCGCTATTGCGTTGATGCACAATGTGTCTTTGGCAAATCATGATGCTTTGCAGCAGGTAATTCAGGATTTGAAAAAGGAGGGTTATTCCTTCGGAACCCTTTATGATTTATATAAAAAATGAATAAAAACACATTTGTTATTTGTGAAAGTGACAAAAATGAAAACAGGGAGTAAGAAAATATTGCCATTTACACTTTAGTTTGCTAAAATATAGAGTGATTTTCGTTTGATAATATTATAGAAATATCAATAACAAAGGAGAGCAATAAGATGGCAGAGAGTATCAGTTTTGACTATAGCAATGCGATGTTCATGGTGGAGGAATCGGACATTGCAGCTATGAAGGAAAGAGTATTAGAGGCAAAGAACACTTTATTGGAGAGAACAGGAGCAGGTAATGATTTCCTTGGATGGATTGACCTTCCTGTAAACTACGACAAAGAGGAGTTCAACCGTATTAAGGCGGCAGCTAAGAAGATTCAGAGCGATTCCGAGGTGTTAATTGTAATCGGTATCGGTGGCTCTTATCTTGGTGCAAGAGCTGCAATTGAAGCGTTGAGACATACATTTTACAATGTAATCGATAAGGAAATGAGAAATGGAACACCAGAGATTTACTTCTGTGGTAACAACATCAGCTCTACATATCTTGAGCATTTATTAGAGGTAGTAGGCGACAGAGATTTCTCTATCAATATTATTTCTAAGTCAGGAACAACAACTGAGCCGGCAATCGCTTTCCGTTTGTTCAAGAAGCTTTTGGTTGAGAAGTATGGCCAGAAGGAAGCTGCTAAGAGAATCTACGCAACTACCGATAAGGAAAAGGGTGCGCTTAAGAAGTTGGCAGATGAAGAGGGATATGAGACATTTGTAGTACCAGATGATGTAGGAGGACGTTTCTCTGTACTTACAGCAGTAGGTTTACTTCCAATCGCAGTATCTGGTGCAGATATCAAGCAGTTGATGGTTGGTGCAGCGACTATGCGTCAGGCTTGTATTGACAATGAGTTTGAGAAGAATGATGCATTACAATATGCAGCACTTCGTAACATTTTGCGTGAGAAGGGCAAGACAATGGAGATTCTTGCTAACTATACACCATCTGTTCACTACATCGGTGAGTGGTGGAAGCAGTTGTTCGGTGAGTCAGAGGGTAAGGATGGAAAGGGTATCTACCCAACAGCCTGTGACTTTACAACCGACTTACATTCTCTTGGACAGTTCATCCAGGATGGTACGAAGAACCATATCGAGACAGTTGTTAACATTGGTTCTCCAAGACGTAAGATTATCATGGAGCAGGAAGATGAAGATTTAGATGGTCTTAATTATCTTGCAGGTAGAACTGTAGATTACATTAACAAGCAGGCGATGAACGGAACGGTTCTTGCCCATGTAGATGGTGAGATTCCAAACCTTATGATTACGCTTCCATACATGACAGAGTTTAACCTTGGTGAGTTGTTCTACTTCTTCGAGTTTGCATGTGGTGTTTCTGGTTATGTATTAGGCGTTAATCCATTTGACCAGCCAGGTGTAGAGAGCTACAAGAAGAACATGTTTGCATTGCTTGGCAAGCCGGGTTATGAGGAGCAGAAGAAGGAATTGCTTGCTCGTATGAATAAGGTGAAATAAGAGTTATTAGGTGGCTTACGCTGGACGGCGTTTTCAAAAGGGTGTGAATAGATGGGAGCAAATAAGTATGTTTTGTCCGTCCCCGTTTCCACTCCTCAAAAACGTAACGGTATTAAATTCATAAATCAAGCTCAAAATAGGAGTTGAAACGCGAGAAGTTTCACTCCTATTTTTCCGTTCGCTTTATTCATTAATTACCGACGTTTTTGAGAGTCCTTCCAAAACATACTTATTTGCTCTCCATTTAATTTACGTTTTGAGGAAAACGCCTGTGGGTTGGAAGGAATATGTGATTTTTGCTGTTGTAATAATGAACTATGTGATATAATGCGATTAGCGATTTCACTTGCTTGCAAGGATGAAATTGTTGAGTGGATTGCACGCGAAATGTGCAATGTGAATCGCGGAATTTAGAGGATGGAAATTAGATGTGAGTCTCGGAGGATGAAGATGCGTAATTACATAAAAAGAATAATATTGGGTTTGGCATTTTTTGTAATGCTTGCAAGTGAGCTAGGAGGAGTGCAGGGCGTGTGTGCGGCGACCTCTAAGATTTCTTTGTCGTTGAATTGCAGGAGAGCAGTGATTATGGACTTGGATTCCGGCAAAGTGCTATACAAGAAAAATGCTAATCAAAAATGTCACAATGCCAGCACCACCAAACTGATGACGGCGATTGTGGCAGTGGAGAATAACAAGTCACTGAATAAAAAGGTGCGCATATCCTATAATGCCAGTGCATCCAATCCGGGAGGTTCCACTTCTGTAAGGATTGGGATGAGTACCGGTGACCGATACCGCATGAAGGATTTGTTGCATGCTATGCTATTAAAGTCGGCAAATGATTCCGCAGTGGCAGTGGCAGAGGGAACGAGTGGAAGCGTAACAAAATTTATGAAGGTGGCGAATCGTACAGCAAAGAGAATTGGTTGTAAGAATACGGTGTTTGGAACTCCCAACGGTTTGCGTTCTAGTGCCACACATCACACAACCGCATATGATATGGCACTGATTATGCGACACGCCTATAACAATGAGCAGCTTCGCAATATTATGAAGAAAAAAACTTACTCTTTTCGCAGTGTGAATGGAAGATATCACAGCGTTACCAATACCAATTTGTTATTGGGTAGTAAGGATTACTATTGTATCGGAAAAACCGGCTACGGGTGGACAGCCGATTATTGTTTTGCAGGGGTGTATACCTATAAGGGACATTCCTATGTGGTGGTTGCTTTGGGAAGCGGTTCGGAAGGTTCTAGATGGGGAGATACTAAGAAAATGATATCTGCCTGTAAGACAAATGCCAAGGAAGTAGCGAAAACCTTGGAACTTAACAAAACCACCATAGAGCTTACAGAAGGGGATACCTATCAGTTAAAGGTAAAGAAAACCAAAGGGACACCAAAATGGTCTGTGAAAAATGAGAGTATTGCCTCAGTTGACGAGAATGGTCAGGTAACTGGAAAATCGGCGGGAACCACCACCGTCTATGCCACGCTGTATGGAAAGAAGCTACAATGCAAGGTGAGGGTGACAAAGCCAGTGACCGAGGAAAGTAATGAAGCAGTGAGTACAAGTGAAGATTAGACTACTAATAGAAGTAAGTAGCGAAAAAGGAAGCGTCGGACAATAAATGTATCATACATATGTGGGAAAGAAAACTCTACAGTTGAGAAAAGATGAGGTAGATGGCGAGGATTAGATAGATGAAAATTGTAGTATTAGAAGCAGATGCGGTGGGAAAGGACATGTCCTACCAGGGATATAATAAGTTTGGAGAGCTAGAGATATATGGGAATCTTCCACAGGAGAAGGTGAAGGAAACCATTCGGGATGCAGATATTATTGTGTCTAATAAGCTGTTAATTAATGAATCGGTTTTGGCAGGTTCTAAGGTTCGCATGATAGCGGAAGCGGCGACAGGCTACAACAACATTGATATTGCTTACTGTAAGGCACAAGGAATTCGTGTGGCAAATGTTGCCGGTTATTCTACAGACAGTGTGGCGCAGCACACTGTAGCACTTCTCTTATCTGTGTATGAAAAGCTAAGCTACTATAATGATTTTGTGAAGAGTGGCAAGTATGCAGCAAGCTCTACATTTTGTCATGTAGAAAATTATTTTCACGAGATTGCAGGAAAAACCTGGGGTATTGTGGGTCTTGGTGCTATTGGTAGAGCCACAGCCAAGATTGCAGAAGCCTTCGGTGCTAAGGTAATCTATTACTCTGCCTCTGGGAACACCTATGATGTGGATTATGAGACGGTAGATTTCGATACGTTGCTTACCACTTCAGATATCATCACAGTCCATTGTCCGTTAAATGACAAGACCAATGGATTGTTTGGTGAAGACGCATTTTGCAAAATGAAAAATACAGCGGTGTTAATCAATGTGGCAAGAGGACCGATTGTGTCAGGGCAGGCATTGGTGGATGCTCTTAACAAGAACGAGATTATGGCAGCGGGATTGGATGTATTCGAGGTAGAGCCGATGACAGCGGACAATCCATTGCAGGCATTCAAGGATGACAGCAGACTTATTCTTACTCCACATATCGGTTGGGGAACCGTGGAAGCAAGACGACGTGTGATTGACGAAGTAGAGCTTAATATTCAGGCGTTTTTGGATGGAAAAGAGAGAAATGTAATCGCATAAATATATTGTATTATTTCCCTTGTATTTTCAAGAATTTACAAGTATAATGTGGTTTTGTGGGTATTGGACGACAGAGTTGAAAGCTCATTTGCTTGAAACAAGAGAAGGTTCATAATCCATAATTAGTAATTTTAATGCAAAGCAATGAGATAGAAACACGGAGGATAGGAGAATGACTGACAATTCAGCATTGGGAATGAACTACGATAAGTATGCGGGTATCCTTGTGCATCCAACTTCTTTTCCGGGCAAGTACGGAATTGGAGATTTGGGACCGGGAGCCTATGCATTTATAGATTTTTTGGAGAGAGCAGGCTTGAATCTTTGGCAGGTGTTGCCACTTGGACACACTGGTTTTGGTGATTCGCCATATCAGCCTTTTTCATCCTTTGCAGGACAGCCTTACATCATCAGCATTGATGATTTGAGAGAGGCAAAGCTGCTTTGGGATGAGGATTTTTATGAAATGCCACAGTGGAATCCATGCAAGATTGAGTACGGCGATGTAATTGCATTTAAGACAGAGCTTTTGAAAAAAGCATATGAGCGTTTTCTGGATAGCAATATAGAGGATTTGTATTCTACAGATGAAGCATTTATGTTGGATTACACCGAATTTTGCACTACATCCGATTGGTTGGATGACTATGCACTATTCATGGCAGGAAAGGATTATTTTCAGGGTGCGCCTTGGTATATGTGGGAGGATTCGTTAAAGAAGCCAACTGCAAAGCAGAAGCTAGAATGGATGACAAAGTTATCCAAAGAGGTTGGATACTATCGCTTTATCCAGTTTTTATTCCACAAGCAGTGGTTTGCTTTAAAGGAGTATGCAAATGCAAAGAACATTAAGATTGTAGGCGATATTCCAATTTTCGTCGCTTGGGATAGCGTGGATGTATGGTGCAACAAGAAGTTGTTTGATTTAGATACCAAGGGATATCCAAAGACTGTGGCTGGTGTACCACCAGATTATTTCTCCGCAACAGGACAGCTTTGGGGAAATCCGTTGTATAAGTGGAAAGAGCACACAAAGACAGGATATGAGTGGTGGTTTAACCGCATTCGTCACCAGTTGAAGTTGGCGGACTTTGTAAGAATTGACCATTTTAGAGGATTTGATAAATTTTGGGCAGTTCCTTATGGAGAGGAGACTGCGATTAATGGTAAATGGGTGCAGGCACCGGGTGTGAATTTCTTCACACAGCTTGAGGCGACACTTGGCTATAACATGCCAATTATCGCTGAGGACTTGGGTGAGATTGACCAGTCGGTTATCGACCTTAGAGACAAGTTTGGTTTACCGGGAATGAAGATTTTGCAGTTTGGATTTGAGAATCCAGATGAGAACAGCTTCCTTCCACATAACTTTATTCGTAACTGTGTGTGCTATACCGGTACACATGACAACGATACCACACTTGGCTGGTATCAGAAATGTTACGAGCAGTCTAGAGATAAGCTTAGAAGATATTACAACACAGATGGTGGTGATGTGTGCTGGACATTGATTCGCGCATGCTTCTCATCTGTAGCAAATATGGCTATCGTTCCAATGCAGGATATACTTTGCTTAGACTCCTGGGCGAGAATGAACACACCAGGTGTGGGTGAAGGTAACTGGGCTTGGAGATTTAAGCAGGAAGATTTGACCAAGCATTTGGAAGAAAGACTATATGAGACTGCAAAGTTGTACGGAAGATAGAGATTTTTCGAAACTGTTTTGAAGAAAATTGTGATATACAAAGTTTATAGGGCTTTGGTGAAGAAGCCCTACAAACTTACGATTACAAGAATTTTGATAAATGGAAGAAGGCGAAGAATTGAGAAGTTTTTTAGTATTATTTTACTTGTTTGTGTATCTTATTATTATGATGCCTGTACATGGCATTTTGGTGTTGATTGGAAAGGTCAATCCGAAGCTGCGATACAAGCTGGGTAACTTTCTTGTATACTGGAGTTTTCGATGGGAGTTGTTCCAGTCTGGAGTCAAGATAGAGGTAAAGGGAAAAGAAAATATTCCAAAGGAACCGGTTTTGTTTGTTTCTAATCATAGAAGTTATTTTGACATTTTGGTGTTACATACCACCAGTGGGAAGAGACCGGGTTTTGTTGCAAAGGCTGAAATGCTAAAGTTTCCGCTACTGGCATGGTGGATGAAGGACATTGCCTGTCTGTTTCTAGACCGCAATGATTTGCGCTCTGGTATGCAGATGATCAAGGACGGTGCAGGGCAGATTCGTCAGGGAATCTCCATGGTGATTTTCCCAGAGGGAACCCGTAATGGAAAGGACACTATGTTGCCATTCAAAGAAGGAAGTCTCAAAATGGCAGAGAAAGCGGAATGCCTGGTGGTTCCAGTAACGGTGATTGATACGGATAAGCTCTTGGAGGTTCGTCCAGGATTTGATATCCGAAAGGGTAAGGTCAAGGTTATCTATGGGGAGCCATTTTATATCAAAGACCTTCCAAAGGAGCAGAGGAAAAAAGCCGGTAGTTATGTACAGAGTATAATAGAGGAAACATTTAAGAGAGAACAGGACGCGTAAGCGTCCAAAAGGAATAGGAGGAAAGACATGACAAAGCCAATTATGATTACATTGATTGTTCTGGTGGTGTTGGTGGTTGCTTGTATTTTATTGTACCGTTGGGGAAAGAAAATGCAAAAGCAGCAGATGGAGCAACGCCAACAGATGAAGGAAGCAGCACAGATGACTTCCATGTTGATTATTGACAAAAAAATGATGAAGATTAAGGAAGCAGGTCTTCCAAAGGTGGTTATGGACCAGACACCAAAGCGCTACCGCAATGCAAAGGTTCCTGTGGTAAAGGCAAAGATTGGTCCACAGACTATCAACTTGATTTGTGATGACGGTATTTTTGACGACCTTCCAACCAAGTGTGAGGTAAAGGCAATGGTGAGCGGTATCTACCTTGTAGAGATTAAGAGCATCCGTGGAAAGAAGAAGAACAAGGCTGCTACGGAGGAGCCTGCCAAGAAGAGCTTTGGTGCTAAGATGCGTGCAAAGCAGCGAGAGCTTCAGAAGGAAATGGAAGCAGACGAAAAGACGATAAATGAAAAGAAGGCTGCAAAAGAAGCTGCTAAGAAGAAAAAAGAACAGGCTAAGAAGATTACGCAGTAATCGTTGTTTGTGATGTTTGATAGATAAAGAATATAAAGATAGAAAAAGAGAAGAACCCTTGAGTGGAATGGAGGAGAAGAACCATATGCTACTTAAGGGTTTTTCTCTTTAGAAAATTCTGCTTTTTTCCGACATACAATATAGACTATGGAATTAGGTAAAATTTCACAACAATAAAGAATGATAGAAATGATATTCAGATATACAAAGTAGATTGAGAGTATAGAAAGAGGTGTCCATATGAATTATCAGATTACGGGAAATAATAATCAATCGGGATTTGACAATACATTATTTGGCGGTGTAGGCGTTGCCGGTGGCAAGGAAGGTGCGAATGGAAAAGGAAGAAGTGCCAGTAGCATTTTAAATGGCAACAGTGTGGGAGATTTGCTTGCTTGCAAATTGGTGAAAGGTGGCAAAGAACCAGTGCTTGACTTAAATGGCATCCAGATTAAGACAAAAGCAGCTAAGGAACTGGATAGTGCAAAGCCAGGAGACACCATTTATCTAAAGATACAGGAAGCGGCAGGTAAGCAGGTATCTTTAAAGATTGTGGGTACGGAGCCACAGGAACAGGCACCTATGTTAGATGTAGCAACTAGCGCTCAGGTGATACAGAGCACAGAGCAGTTTTCTGACATGATTAAGGAAAACTTAGATGGTGCTTTAGATGAAAAGCAGGCGAAGGAGAACCAGAAGGAAATTCTCCGTTCTCTTTCTTCGGAGGAAATTGGTAAGCTTCGCATGATGCAGATTGATGTGACCAATGCAACGCTCTCTGATTTGATGGGAATGGTCATCAATATCCGAACTAGCGAGCATCAGGATGAGGTAAATGAGCGCATCAGCGATGTGGTGAAGGAAACCATCGGAAGGCTTCGAGAAAGCGTTATGGCAGGAAAGGATGGGTATGCGACTCCTGCTGTAGATATGACGGCAACAATACCAGAAGGAACTATCACGGAAGGGGCAGAGCCTACCGTACAACCGGAAAGTACACCGTATCCGGGCGGTGCCAGATTAAACAGTGAAGGTTATATTGTCAGTGCGGCGGAAAGTAAGGTGGCAGATGCAACAACCCTAGGTAATATGAGAACTGCATCAGCGCAAGGTGGTGCAAATGATGGTACAACCCAGGCGGTAACAGCTTCCCAAAATGAAACCATTAAGAATGGGGACAAACCAGTTATTACGGAAGAGCAGATGATTTATATGGTAAAAAACCATATGGATTTGACCATAGAGAACCTTGATATTGCGAAGAATAGTGTTAATGAGGGCAGCCCATTTCAGGAAATGCCGATTCACAATCAGGTGTGGAACGATATTTATCCTCAGGTGACCGGAATTATTGAGGCTGCTGGCATGTCGGTAACAGAGCAAAGTCTGTCTGGTGCTAAATTCATGTTAAGTCATGAACTGCCGATTACAGTGGATTCCTTAAGAACCTACATGAGTGTGAATTATGTGAATCAAAGAGGAATACAGGTGTCTCAGGTGGAAGCTAACATTGAAGAACAGATTGCCATGGGGAATACGCCGGAGCAGGCGAGAATCCATGGAAGAACCTTGCATGACAAAGCGACGCAGTTGGTGGAAAAGGTGCAGGGAATTACGCCTCGGGCGGTGGATAAAGCAGTGGCTCAGGGCAAGCCACTCAGTATTTCTTACCTTTATAACAGTTCCATGCGAAGTGCAGACATTGCCAGAATGCGTACTCCAGTGAATACTGGTGTGGAAGGTGCAAGCCTTTCATTAAGCGGTGCAGGACAGGAGAATATGGCAGAGACGGGAATACCTCTCTCCACGAACCCTAATGCAGTGAGTGCCAGAAGACAGTTGGAAGAGATTCGCCTTTCTATGACGGTGGAGGCAGCTACCCGTCTAGTAAAATTAGATATTAACATTGATGCAAAGCCGTTGTCTCAGATAGTGGATGCGTTGCGGGAACAGGAGAACCAATTTTATGAGAATGTGGTTTCTGCTCATGATTTGCATGACATACCGGATGATGTGGATTTGTTGAAAGAAAGTCTTAAGCAGACAGAAGGTCTTAAGGTGTTACCAGAGTACACCATTGGAGAAATGGTAAAGAGACCGAGCATTACGGTGGGTGCATTGTATGAAACGGGTGTGCGCATCAAGTCTTCCTTGGCAGGGGTAGCATACGAAACTATGATGACAAAGCCGAGACGGGATATGGGAGATTCTATTACGGACGCTTTTCAAAATATTGACGACATTTTGTCTGATATGGGTATGGACCGCAATGAGGAAAATCAACGGGCAATTCGGATTCTGGCACATAATCAAATGGAACTTAACCGTGGTAATATTGCCAGCGTAAAGTCAGCGGATGCAAAGGTACAACAGATGTTTGAAACGCTGACACCACAGATTGTGTTAAATCTTATCCGCGAGGGAAAGAATCCACTCAACATGACAATCGACGGATTAAATGAAGAAATTATGCAGCAAAGAGAAATCCGCGGTGTGACGGATGAACAACGATTTAGCGAGTTCCTCTATCAGATGGACCGACAAAATGCTATTACCGAAGAGGAGAGAAAGAGTTTTATTGGTATTTACCGTTTGCTAGACAAGGTGCAGAAATCTCATGGTAAGGATATTGGTGCTGTGGTGCGAAATGGTCAGGAGGTAACGCTTAACAATCTGTTTGCAGCTGATAAGAGCCGGAAGGTGCAGGGTATGGATTTTTCTGTGGATGATAAATTTGGTGAAAGAGTTTCTGTGGAGACACGGGGGGAGAGTATTCTTTCTCAGGTACAGACAGCGTATAACCAGACTCTTGCCGGTAGCATTTTGCGTCACATCAGACCGGAAACCTTGAAGAGCTTAGAGAGTATGGACTACCGCAATATGAGCTTTGAGGAGTTGAACTCCCTTATGAAGGCAGCGGACAATGGTGTGGGGCAAAGTGAGCTTGCAGAGCAGTTGTATCAAGACCTACAGGAAGCGTTATCCTATGAGGACAGTGTTGCCACTATGTTGGAGGCACATGACATGCCACATACTGTGACAAACTTAATTGCCACACATCAGGTGATGTATGGTGAGGACAGCATTTATGGTATGGTGCGTAAGATTAAGAATAATCTCCCGAAGGAGAGTCGGGACAAGATTACCCGTCAGGAAGCAAGCATATTAGAGAACTTAGAGAGTAAGGACGACGTGGTGTACGGTTTGGAAAACATACGCTCTGCGCTCTCAGAGGCAGTTCATGAAAAGGAAGCGGATGGTACCATCACTGCCATGGATATTCAAGCATTAAAGCATTTGAATGCTGGTATGCCAATTGCCATGCGGGCAGTGGCGGAGGATGTATTCCGCATTCCGTTAGTGATGGACAATGAAGTTAGCATTATGAAGGTTTCCATTTTACGTGATGGAAGCAATGCAGGTGAAATCACCGCTACTATGGACACTGGAAAGTATGGTGTGTTAGAAGCATTTATGCGTGTGACCGGTGATCAACTAGAGGGTTATATTGTGACGGAGGATGAGAGTGGACAGAGGAAGCTAGAGGATAATGAGTTAACCCTTCGTTCAGTGTTTGCCAAGGCGGGAATGGGAATTAAGGATGTGCGCCTAGATGGTACAAAACCAATGCAGTATACCGAAACGACTAACCGCCAGGAGGTTGCCACATCTAAGCTTTATAAGGTTGCAAAGCAGTTGCTAACAGCTATTAAGTTAACGGGAATTACTGCCGATAATTAAGTTAGATGAAAAATGGGGAAAAGGATTTCCGATAGAAAAAAGCAGTGGGTTAGAAAAGGGAGTTTCTGCCGCTTATATAAGATTAGACAGAGGTGAGAACGATGAGATTGAATCATAACGCACTTGCTTATTTGGCAAATAATAACTTGAACGCAATTAACCGCAATTTGACAAAGTCCATGGAGAGACTTTCTTCTGGATATAAGATTAACAAGTCTTCGGATGACCCAGCAGGAAAAGCTATTTCCCAGCGAATGAATTCACAGATTCGCGGTTTGGAGAGAGCAGTAACGAATTCCAATGACGGTATCTCTCTAATTCAGACAGCAGAGGGAGCTTTGAATGAAGTGCACTCCATCTTGGCGCGTATGAGAGAGCTTGCAGTTAGGGCGGCAAATGAGACCTACGCGGAAGAGGATAAGGATGCAATGCAGGATGAGATTGTCCAGCTTCAGGATGAATTAGACCGTATATCAGAAACCACAGATTTCAATGGTCGTAAGCTTCTAAATGGTGAACTGAACAAGAAGGGTTATACTGATGTGGAAGCCCTTGAGATTGTGGAAATCGGTGGAGATATTGAGCCCAATGAATATGGTTTATCTATTACAGGAGTAGGTACGCAGGCAAAGAGTAGTATTACCCCATTGGCAGCGGGAACAGTGATTACACTAGAGCAGGAGGGAACTTTGTTAATCAATCGGTTTGAGATTGAAATAAAGGCCGGCATGACAACGGATCAGGTAAATGAGAAAATTCGAGATGCGGCTGCAAAGATTGGTATTGATTTTACTGCTGAGACAGGAGACCTAATAACACAGCAATATGGAAGTGAGCAGTGGATTACAGTGACTGCTACAAATGATTCGTTGACAGCGTTATTTGGAGTGGATGGAAGTACTGTTTATGGAACCAATGCAACCGTTGAGTTTTCGACAGATGCAAATGGGGAGCGTATTGGATTTGAGGACACCGCAACAGTGGAAGCACAGGGTAACCGCATCACTGTTACAGATAAGAATGGATTTGAGTTAGTGTTGGATACTGACCCAGATGCAGGTGCATATGATGCGAATATCACCATACTTTCTGCAGGTCCGATGGTAGTTCAAATTGGTAACAATGAAGGACAGACAGTAGACATTAACATCAACATGACCACGGCAGAGTCACTAGAAATTGATAAGATTAACATTTATACCAATGAATATGCAACAATTGCGATGGGTAAAATTGACGATGCTATTGCAAAGGTTTCTGCGATTCGATCTTCGCTTGGTGCATATCAAAATCGTTTGGATTATACAGTAACAAATCTTGAAACAGCTAATGAAAACTTGACTTCTGCTGTTTCTAGAATGCAGGATACAGACATGGCAGAAGAGATTACAGAATACACGGAACAGAATGTGTTAAGCCAGAGCGCACTACAAATTCTTACCAAGGCGAATGCTCGTCCGGAAGGATTATTGCAATTGTTCCAGAGATAGGATGGTTTTGCAACGGTTTGCTTGATTGAGATAGGTATGGAGAAGATTAGGAATCTAGTAATAGAAGGATTGGGTGCTGTATATGACGAATGAGCAGATGAATGTATATAAAATGCGAATTACCCAGGCAGGCATCGGCGAGATGAATGTGATTATGTTGGAGATGGAGATGCAGTGGATAGAAGAAGCGTTAGAAGCTTATGACAGAAAGGATGAAACCACTTTTGTGAGCTGTGTGGATAAAGCACAGGCTGTTCAGATTGAACTTATGAATGTAACAAATGTGAAGAATGCAGTGGGATTTGATGTCTATTCCATCTATGCATTTATCAATAAGCAACTGATTACGGCTAAGATCAAGAGACAACCATTAGAGATTGAGCGATGTAAGGTGATGCTAGAGAAGCTTCACAAAAGCTTTGTGGAGATTGCAGCAACTGACAATGGGGGTCCGGTTATGGTAGGAAGTGAGAAGGTATATGCTGGGCTTACCTATGGAACTAGTGGTTTAGTGGAGAGTAGCATGGGTGGTACCGAGTACACGGTGTAACAAAGGGTTTCCTGAAAATAACTTACATAAGATATCTTAATTTAAATTGAATGAGGCTGTAGTACCGTTAGGTATACAATATTATGAAAATTAGTCTTCGTACTTGCATATTACGAAGACTAGTTTTTTTTCTGTAAAAATGGTATAGTTAGCTTTAGTGAATATTTTGGGCAAAGGGAGGAAAAAGTTATGATAAAGGATGATTGCATTTTTTGTAAGTTAGCACATGGAGAAATTCCATCTACCACCATTTATGAGGACAAGGATTTTCGTGTGTATTTTGATATTGCCCCTGCAACAAAGGGACACTGTCTCATTATTCCAAAGGAGCATTATAAAGATATCTTTGAGATTGATGCAGAGACAGCAGGGAAATTATTTGCTCTTGCGACAGCGGTGGCAAGAGGATTGAAGAAGGTATTAAACTGTGACGGAATGAATGTTATGCAGAATAATGGTTCCATTGCAGGACAGACAGTATTTCATTTTCACTTGCACTTAATTCCAAGATATGAGGGAGATGGTGTGGACTTCCATTATGCTCCAGGCGAGGCAAATATGGAAGAATTGGCTGCTATTGCCAAAGAAATTAAAGCAAACATGTAACTGTTTGGAGGAAACATGAGTAATTCAATGATTGTGGTGGAGAATATGAGCTTTGCCTATGGCAAAGATAATGTTCTCACGGATGTGAATTTCATAATAGAGAAGCGGGAATACGTGGGTGTGATTGGTGCAAATGGTGCTGGTAAGAGTACTCTGATGAGGTTGATTCTCGGACAACTGACCCCAAGCACAGGCAAGATAGAGGTGAATGCCCAGTGTATCGGTTATGTACCTCAGGTGGGATTTCGTACAGTGAACAATTTTCCTGCCAATGTGGAGGAGATTGTGATGACCGGTTTGCATTCAGATATCGGAATGTTTCATTTTCCAAAAAAGGAACATCGTGAAAAGGTGCGGGATGTTTTGGGCATGGTTGGTATGGCACAATACCGTAAGCGTATGTTGTCAGAGCTTTCCGGGGGACAGCAGCAGAGAGTGTTGATTGCAAGAGCGTTGGTACAGAATCCGGATTTGTTGGTGCTTGACGAGCCCCTGACAGGAATCGATAAGGAAGCAGGGGAGCTGCTGTATCAATTGTTGGCAAAGCTCAATGAGGAGTGTGGAATTACTATTGTGATGGTTACCCATAACATGGAGCAGGTGGCAAGATACACCGGACGATTTTATCATGTCAGCAATGGTAATGTGCATCTGGACAAGTCTTCTGTTCTCTGTGACGAGGTTCTTCTGGATAAAATGATGAAGAGTAAGCCGAAGAGGTATGGTTCTAAGACATACAAGACCAAAAAGGTAGATGTGCCGAAAAAGGAAACGCCGTATGATGCAAGCTATAAGGGAAAGAAAGAGAAGCATTCAAAAGAGAACAATAGCGATGTGTCAGATAAGGGTGATACAAGGTCGGAAGCATCAAGTTCTCAGTTGGGAGGTGATGCTTCATGTTAGAAATGTTTCAGTATGAATTTATGCAAAAAGCATTTTTAGTAGGACTTTTGTTGGCTATCATTGTTCCGCTGATTGGTGTAGTTGTGGTGTTAAAGAGGCTTTCCATGATTGGAGATGCACTGTCTCACACATCTCTCGCCGGTGTGGCACTGGGCTTGTTATTGGGAATTGATCCGATTATCGGAGCGGTTGTAGTCTGTGTGGTGGCAGCATTTAGCATTGAGGCTATTCGAAAACGGTTGCCGCGATATGCGGAGATTTCTATATCCATTATTATGTCGGTGGGAATTGGTCTTGCCAGTGTACTGACTGGATTTATCGAGGATGGAGCTGCATTTAACTCCTTCCTCTTTGGAAGTATTGTGGCGATTACAGATACAGAGGTAGCATTGGTCATTGCGGTAAGTATCATTGTGGTTACAATCTTTTTGTTGTTGTATAAGGAATTGATGTTTATCACCTTTGATGAACAGGGTGCAGTCCTTGCTGGTTTGCCAGTGCGAAAGATAAACTTTGTGATTACCCTGCTCACTGCTATTACGGTATCAGTGGCAGCTAGAAGTGTAGGTGCGCTCATTGTATCCTCACTGATGGTGATTCCAGTGGCATGTGCCATGCAGGTGGCGAACAGTTATAAGAAAACGGTGATTTTCTCTGTTCTGTTCGGTGTTATTTTCACTATAGTGGGACTGGTGTTATCCTATTACTTTAATTTGAAACCGGGTGGAACCATTGTTTTAACCGGTGTGGTGGTATTGATACCGCTGATGATAGCAAAGAAGAGATAGTTTCATAAATGAAATAGATAAAGGCTTGTGTCCATATGGATACAAGCCTTTATTGTGCTTTTAACAGTTGTTAATCGTATTTTGCAGATATCTATAACAAGAAATAATGAATGGCAAACAATAATAATAGATGCAATGGATAGAACCAGTAAAATATCATCTTGGCAGCAGGTCCACGTTTGCCGTCATAAAAGGTGATAGGAATCATGGCAATCAATCCGTAAAGTTCCGTTGTGTTATAGAAAATGTATAGCACCGATGCCACTAGGAAAAAGCGGACCCAAGGTGTTTGTTTTGTCAGATAAAAAATACAGATTAGTAGAACACCACCAATTCCGTAATCACAGTGGGAAAGAAGAGCAAATACCCCAATAAGTATCAGAGGAAGAATGAAAATCTTTCGGTTGTTCAGTTCTTCTAAACAAAAGATAGCAAACAATCCCAATGCCAATGTAACAAAAACATTCTGAGATTCCCAGTAAAATGGGGTGTTGTGAAATGCAAGGTCAAAGGGAACCTCTGATAGCAGGGCAAAGACAATCAATCGTATCAGATAGTTCAAATGACTTCTGGTGTGGAAAAATCCTTCCACAATGAGAAAACAAAAAATAGGAAAAGAAACCCTTCCGATGTATCGTAAAATGGTAAGCTCAGGAAATATAATATAGCCAACGTGGTCAATGACCATAGTGATAATGGCAATCATTTTCAATGTAAAGCTGTTCATAAAACCAAATGAATTGTGTTCCATATAGAGGCTCCTTTTCTGAAATCTTGCTGAGTAAAGTATAGCAGAGGAAGCAACGACAGACAATAAATAATTACAAAAAGTTAAAAGTTTGAAAGAATATTCAAAGGTTTGAATGATTGAATATAACTATAAAAAGGTTTTCATAAAAATTCACAGAAAGAAAATAATAAAGTATAGAATAGAAATTGTATTCGGGCAAATCGTCATTTATAGTAGAGATAGTGATTGACGGCAGAGTTGTTTAAGCATAATTCCGGAAGACTCGCCGCTCAAGAACCCCACGCGTTATACATCACTTATGCACCGTGGGTAATAGGTTAGGGTGGTGATTCAAGAAAATACTGAGATATTTTGTTAAATGAATTAAGGTGAGAGAAAGTCGCCTTTTACAATACATAGAGGGAATATGTAAAATGAAAATTTAGAGTACTAGGGAGCGTGTGTGCTTGACTAATTCTGTTTGGATTAGTCCAAGCCTGCTCCCTTGTTTTCGTGTCTGGGGATGGTTTTTTCGAGGTGTGGTAGGTGCAGATTCCTATGCTGATAGCATAGGCGATTTTCTTTTGATAGTTGGGGTCTGTAAGCTTTGCAGCTTCCTCTGGATTTGACAAAAAACCACATTCTATAATAACCGCTGGTGCAGAGGAATTTTTCAGAATAAAGTAACTGTCGGAGGACTTCGCAGCACGGGTGTTAGTGTCGTCTATGCTTAGCAGAGAGGCTTGAATGGATTCTGCTAATAATTTGCTTGTGTCACTATTGGTATAGTAAAAGGTTTGGGCACCATGTTGAAAGGAATCAGGGTAACTATTCTGGTGAATGCTTACGACTAGGGCAGCATTTTTATCTTTGAAAAATTGAATTCGGTTATTCATGTCAGAGCGCTTTTTGTTGGATGCGTCTGGCTCGTACAAACCATCGTCGGTTTCTCTTGTGAGGTGCACAGTAAATCCTTGTGCGATGAGGTAGTCTTTCAGATAGCCGGCGATTTCTAAATTTATGTCCTTCTCCTCAATGCCATTGGCACTTACCTTTCCTGGGTCACTTCCACCATGTCCTACATCAATAACAATTATTTTTTTCTGGTTTATTGATGATGAAGTGGGCGTATAACAATGTTTATAGTATGTGAGAATGGATAGGGCTAATAGCAGGATGCTAATAAGAGGAAGATAATAATTTTTCATAGAGTTACACTTTATCACAATGTCAATATTAAAGTATGAAGTAAAAAGAAAAGATATGATAAAATAGTGGAAATCTTAGGTGGAAAAGTAATTGTCAGTTGTTTTGCTTGATGATATAATGGCATCAATACAATTAAGAAAGACGGAAGGAAAGTGTTCAAGAAGGAAAGGAGAATGAGAAGGTGAGAAGGAAGAAGAATTGGCTGACAAAAGGATTGCTGCTGTTGGGAATTGGAATATGTGTGCTGGGAAACTCTTCTACACAGGTTAATGCGAAGCAGGTGGGTGAGTACAAGGGAATCCCGATTTTTGACAACAAATTTGGCGGAGAAGAGATTACGGATGGAGCAACGGATGCATCTGTACGCAGAAGCGGAGCTACCTATGCAGCAAAGTATGATCCGCGTACTACAATGAGCAAGATAGAGGATCAGGGTAATACGAATACCTGTTGGGCTTTTGCAACAGTTGCAGCGGTTGAGGCAAATTTGATTAAAAAGGGATATGTGAATGGCAATGTGGATTTGTCAGAGAACCAGTTGGCATATTTCTTCTATAATCGAAAAAATGATCCTCTCGGTAATACAGATGGAGATGGCAATGCGTGTTTGGCAAGCCCATATTGGTATATGAATGGTGGAACCTTACAGGGTACAGCTCTTTCGCTGATGACATGGTCAGGACTTGTCAATGCTACTACCTCAGAGGATTATGCTGCCAGTGAGGCAACGCAGGATATTATAGCAGGAATGTACAAGCCGTATACACCGGCAGCCGCTACGGAAAATCAGAGAGATTATGTGGTAAAAAGTGTACAATTTTACAATAATGATGTGAGAACAATCAAGCAGGCAATTTTAGATTACGGTGGTGTGGCAGCAGGATTTTGGGCAGATTATAATTGTTATTTATCCGATGATACTACTAGCTATTACTGTCCGGTTTCAGATAATTCTCATACACATGCAGGAGGACATGCGATTACGATTGTGGGCTGGGATGACAATTATAGCAGAAATCATTTTGCTAGTGGTTGTAGACCAAGTAACAATGGTGCTTGGATTGTAAAGAATAGTTACGGAACCTATTTTGGTGAAAATGGATATATGTACATATCCTACGAGGATGCAAGCCTTACTGAGATGGTGACATATGATGTGGAGCCTGTGTCTTCTGTGGAAGACAACAATTACCAATATGATGGTTCTGCTGCACCATATTCTCTGACTATAAGAAGTGATGCAACCTTTGCCAATGTATTCCGCGCAAAAGCAAGTGGAAGTGGATGCAATGAAACCTTGAAAGCGGTAGCTGTCAATACCTTTACCAACAACATTCGGTATAAGGTTCAGATTTATACAGGAGTTACTAGCACTAGCAAGCCGACGAAGGGTAAGCTTGTGTTAACCCAGACAGGTAGTTTGCCAGTGGCAGGTTACAATCGCATTAACTTAAAGTCACCAGTTACCTTGACTTCTGGTGAAAAGTATTCGGTTGTAATAACCGTTTCTTCGGCTTCCGGTTCGCTGTCGATGGGCGTAGAAGCATATGGTTACAACAGTTGGATTGGATTTAGAGTAGATGCAGATGAGAATGTAGGATATATTAAGGTTGGCAAGCAATGGATGGACTGTGGTGATGCATATGATGTATACGACAAGATGGGTAGTGCAGAAACATTCAATCTCCGTATCAAAGCTTACACAGATACCACCACAGAAAAGACAAGTTATAAGCTGAGTGAGAAGGCAATTGGAATTTCAAAGGGTAGTTCCCAGAAGCTTTCATTGAAGATTACGCCTACCTCAGTAAAGCGTAATGCGACTTGGACATCTTCAAATAAAAAGGTGGCAACCGTGTCAAGTAACGGAAAAGTGAAGGCGAAGGCATATGGTACAGCTACGATTAAGGCAACCTTTGTTGCAGGTAAGAAAAACAAGACATTGACATGTAAGGTAACGGTTGGACCATCCAAGGTAAAGAACTTAAAGGTGTCAGGTGGAAAGAAGAAGATTACTGTCAAATGGAGTAAAAACAGTCAGGCGTCCGGATATGAGATTAGTTATTCAAAGAACAAGACTTCAGGATATAAGACATTAGCGACCATTAAGAGCGGTGGAACCACTTCTTACACAAAGAAAAAGTTAAGTGCAGGAACCTATTATGTAAAGGTACGGCCTTATATGACACAGGGTGGCAAGAAGTTATACGGAAGCTATACCGGTGTAAAGACAGTAAAGGTAAAGTAGAATCAAAGTATATTATGCTCTGTAGCCCATGGTTGCAGAGCATAGTTGTGTAAAAAGAAATGCGGAGCAGAACATGAAAGAGACAATATATCAGGCGGAATCGAGTGAAGAAAAGAATACGGTGGTAGTGAAGGTGTCAGAAGCGCAGATGGAAGACATGTGGCTAAGCAGTGTATTACAGGCTCCAGCGGCATGTCTTAAAGATGGCGGATTGGTTGCATTTCCTACGGAGACAGTGTATGGATTAGGTGCGAATGCATTAAATGAAACCGCAGCAAAGAGAATCTATGCAGCAAAGGGAAGACCTTCAGATAATCCATTGATTGTTCATATTTCTCAGGTGGAGGATATGGAGATTTTAGGTCATGTCAATGCGAAAGCTTTGCAATTAGCGGAAGCATTTTGGCCAGGTCCCCTTACTATTATTTTGCCGAAAAAGGATGTGGTACCTCATGAAACTACGGGAGGGCTTAACACGGTGGCGATTCGCATGCCTTCTCATCCGGCAGCTTTAGAGCTGATTCGGCAGTCTGGTGTGTATGTGGCAGCACCAAGTGCTAATACGTCTGGAAGACCATCTCCCACAAAAGCATCTCATGTGATTGAAGATATGAAGGGAAAGATTGAATATATTGTGGATGGAGGACCGGTGGGGATTGGAATTGAGTCGACCATTGTGGATGTAAGTGGGGAGATTCCTATGATTTTGCGCCCGGGTTTTATCACGAAAAAAATGATAGAAAATATAATAGGCGAGGTGTCTATTGACCCAAGTCTTGTGCACTCAGAAGAAGGGATAAGACCCAAAGCGCCAGGTATGAAATATACCCATTATGCGCCCCAAGGGGAACTCACTTTAGTAGAGTCTGCACAAGGTAATGTAGGTACTAAGACAAAAGGTACAGTTTTTTCAAATCAACCAGTGAAGCAAGTGGTAGAAACCATTCAAGCCTTGGCGAAGGAAAGGCAAAAAGAAGGTTGCAAGGTGGGAATTATGGCACCGAAAGAGACTATTTCCTACTATGATGGATTTGCAGATGTATGTGTGTGTGTCGGAGACCGGAGCAAGCAGCAGACGGTTGCAGCGGGTTTGTATGGGGCACTTCGGGAGTTTGATGCAGCAGGGGTAGATTATATCTATGCGGAAAGCTTTCGAGGAGATGAGTTGTCGGATGCCATTATGAACCGATTGCTAAAGGCAGCGGGGCATCGGGTGATTCAGGTATAAGGTTTCGCAATCATCTAAGCCTTGCTTAAAAATGTGGGGATAGATATAATAGGATTGCAACGAGCAAAAGCGTGTTGACAAGGTAAAAAGAGATAGAGTTAGAAAGGGAGCAGATATGATAGCATTAGGATGTGACCATGGTGGATATACCATGATGCAGGAAGTAAAGAAACATTTAGAGAGCAGAGGAATAGAGTATAAGGATTATGGTTGTTATTCTGAGGAATCGGTAGATTATCCAGAGTATGGAAAGAAAGTTGCCAATGCAGTGGTTTCAGGAGAGTGTGATAAGGGAATTTTAATCTGTGGAACTGGAATTGGAATTTCCATTACTGCGAATAAGGTAAAAGGTGTGCGAGCAGCTCTTTGTCACGATTGTTTCAGTGCGGCAGCAACCAGAGAACACAACAATGCAAATGTGTTGGCTATGGGTGCTAGAGTAATCGGTGTAGGGCTGGCATTACAGATTGTAGATACCTTTTTGGATACACCATTTTCCAATGACGAGAGGCATATCAGACGAATTGCAATGATAGAAGATTAGAAAACAGGGGGTTTTGTACCCCCTGTTGCTTTTAGAAGGGATGTGTAAGAGAATGAAAATGTTAGCACTAGTGAGCCAGTTGGCTTTTTCCATGCTGACAGCCATCTTAATGTGTGGAGGGATTGGATACGCGATTGATGCTTATTTTGGCACCAATTTATTCATTTTTTTCCTGATATTAGGGATTGCTGGGGGATATAAAGCGTGTTATAACGTAATTTGTAAGTTTCTTGGTAAGAAAAGTTTGTTTGATAAAGAAGAAAAGTAGAAATTCCTGTCTGTTTTCGTGGACTTTTGATGGAAAACTTAGTATAATTATAATTGGTGTGTTTTCTTATTTATTATGTGTATGGAAATGAGTGGAAAAGGAGAACATACTATGGTAGATTCATCCATTGATTAGAGGTGTAATATATGAAACAGATGAAAGAAACCATGACCGGTTTTTATGTGGGAATCGGAATTTATACAGCAGTGATTGAAGTGGTGGGAATTTTCTTTTCAGAAGATATTCTCTCCTACACCTTGGGTTTGGCATTTGGTGTATTTATTGCGATTTTTCTTTTTCATCATATGGCAAAGACTTTGGATTATGCGTTGGATTTGCCAGAGAAAAATGCTAGCAATTATATGAAGAGGCAAAGTTTTTTACGATTGCTTGTAATGTTGGCGGCGCTCACTATTGGGATGATTACGGAACGGCTTCATTTTATTACAGTGGTTCTTGGTGTGCTAGGATTGAAAATTGGAGCGTTAGGTGCGCCGTTTTTTCTGAGACGATTATATCCGGAGAGTTATATTACAAAGGAGGAGGATATGATTGTAGACATCGAAGAGGATGAGAATGAAGAAGAATAGAAGTTAAGATATTTGTAAAGGATACAAACAGTAACAAAGGAACTTTATTTATCAGCGAGGAATCAAGGAGTTGACAATCAACTATTTGATTCTTCGTTGATGAATTTAGATATAAAACTACAGAAAGGAAGGTGAAGGAATGGGTTATGGAATGATGCCGATGCTGTTAGCCGCAGAGGGAGAAGTGGATTTTTCGATTCATCATCTGTTGGGCTATGAGTTCATGGGAACCACCGTATACCTCACAACATCTCATGTGTGTATGTTGATTATCATGGCAACCATTATGATATTTGCTTTGGTTGTGCGGAGAAAAATGATGCATGCTGAGGAAGTGCCGTCAGGTCTTCAAAATGTGATGGAGTTTGTGGTGGAAGTTCTTGAAAGTTTTGTGAGCTCTGCTATGGGTAAGCATGGTAAGAAGTACATGTATTATGTGGGAACGTTGTTCATATTTGTACTTTTTTCAAACATTTCAGGTTTGTTTGGTCTTCGACCACCAACAGCCGATTTTGGAACCACTTTTTGCTTGGCGTTGATTACTTGGATTATGATTCAGTATAACAATGTCAAGTATAACAAGTTAGGTGTTATTACAGGGTTGTTCCAACCATTGCCGTTTTTGTTCCCTATTAACTTAATCGGCGAAATAGCAACACCAATTTCCATGTCACTGCGTTTGTTTGGTAATGTAATGGCAGGTACGGTTATGTTGTCACTTTATTATGGCTTGTTGCCACTTGCAGCAAAGATTGGTATTCCGGCATTTTTACATGCATATCTGGATTTGTTCTCCGGAGCAATTCAGGCTTATGTATTTGCGATGCTGACAATGACCTTTATTTCAGACAAGATTGGCGATAATTAAAGGGATGTGCATTGCGCATAAGGAGTTTTAGAAAACTCTTATATCATACAATAATATATATTTATGGAGGTTTTATATTATGGAACAGATTACAAACGAAGGTTTAATTTTAGCATGCTCAACAATTGGTGCAGGTTTAGCGATGATCGCAGGTATCGGACCTGGTATTGGTCAGGGTATTGCAGCTGGTCAGGGTGCTGCTGCAGTAGGACGTAATCCAGGTGCAAAGGGAGATATCATGTCCACAATGTTACTTGGACAGGCTGTAGCAGAGACAACAGGTCTTTACGGTTTGGTTATTGCATTGTTGTTAATGTACGCAAATCCAATGTTGTCTAAATTTTTAAGTTTATAAGAAATGGGAGCTTAATGAGGCGTGAGCCGAGTTTGGTTTGAGGGCTCACACGAAAGAGATAGGTCGTGTGAGGTATCCATGAGAAATTATAATTGTGAAAGAAATTTAGATTAACGAAAGGAGGATTACCCCTTGATGAATACATTATCAGGACTTGGGATTGCACAGACGATGTTGCTTACTGATGGACACATTTTTGAATTGACACCACAGTTAGTCAACGATGTTTTAATTCAGGCAATCGCCATCTTTATCCTCTTCGTATTCCTTAGTAACGTTTTGTTTGAACCGGTTCAGAAGGTTCTGAATAATCGTAAAACGAAGATTAAAAATGATATTGAATCTGCGACAAAGGACAAAGAGGACGCAGCGGCTTTGAAGGCTGAATATGACGAGAAACTTAAGTCCATTGACAAGGAGAGAGAGGAGATTTTAGCTGATGCGCGCAAGAAAGCACAGAAGCGCGAGGCTGAGATTATTGAAGAGGCTCAAGCAGAGGCTACAAGAATTATGAATCGTGCAAATCAGGAAATTGAGTTAGAAAAAGCGAAAGTTTCTGATGAGATGCGAAAGGAAATTGTTCGTGTGGCAACTGCAATGGCTGCAAAGATTATTGAGCAGCAGATTGATGAGAGCAAACAGGATGCTTTAATTGAGGACACTTTGAAAGAAATGGGTGGTAGTACATGGCTAAGCAAGTAAGTAAAACTTACGGAAGTGCTCTTTTCGAAGTGGCTTTAGAGAATAACACCTTAGATGCCACATTAGAGGAAGTGCTTTTTGTAAAGCAGACGTTTCTTGAAAACGAAGAGTTAGGCAAGCTTTTGCTCCATCCAAACATTGAAAAGGAAGAGAAGATTCAGGTGATCGAGAACATTTATAAGGGAAAGATTTCTGATGAGATTACCGGTTTGATGATTATGTTGATTACAAAGGGTCATCAAAAAGACTTTATTTCCGTATTCGATTATGTGATTTCTGCAATCAAGGAAGAAAAGGGTATAGGTATTGCATACATTACTTCCGCAGTAGAGCTTTCTAAGGAACAGAAGGCACGAATAGAGCAGAAGCTTTTAGAAACCACAAGGTACAAAGTCATTGAAGGTGAATATAGAACGGACAAAGAACTAATCGGTGGATTAGTGATTCGAATCAATGATACAGTTGTGGATAGCAGTTTGAAAACACAGATTGCTAACTTGTCAAAATCCTTACTGTAGGTAAGGTCAGCTTCGCAGATGCGAGAGCTTGAATATGATGAAGAGAGAAGGTGCTAATTTTCTATGAATTTAAGACCAGAAGAGATTAGTTCGGTTATCAAAGAGCAGATTAAGAATTATTCTAAGGAATTAGAGACCTCCGAAGTTGGTACTGTTATTCAGGTAGCAGATGGTATTGCCCGTGTACATGGCTTGGAGAAAGCGATGCAGGGTGAATTGTTAGAGTTCCCAGGAGAAGTTTACGGAATGGTAATGAACCTTGAGGAAGATAACGTAGGTGCCGTTTTGTTAAGCGGTAACAAGAATATCAACGAAGGAGATACCGTTAAGACTACAGGTCGTGTAGTTGAGGTTCCAGTTGGTGATGCAATGCTTGGTCGCGTTGTCAATGCATTGGGTCAGCCAATTGACGGAAAGGGACCAATTAAATCAGATAAGACAAGACCAATTGAGAGAGTTGCTTCCGGTGTTATTTCCCGTAAGTCGGTAGATACACCATTGCAGACAGGTATCAAGGCGATTGATGCCATGGTTCCAATTGGTAGAGGACAGAGAGAATTGATTATCGGTGACCGTCAGACAGGTAAGACAGCCATCGCGATTGATACCATTATTAACCAGAAGGGACAGGGTGTGTACTGTATCTATGTTGCTATCGGACAGAAGGCTTCTACCGTTGCCAACATTGTAAAGTCTTTGACAGAGAACGGTGCTATGGATTACACCACCGTTGTTGCATCCACCGCTTCTGAGATGGCTCCACTTCAGTATATTGCACCATACGCAGGTTGTGCGATTGGTGAAGAGTGGATGGAGGCTGGAAAGGATGTATTGGTTATCTATGATGACCTTTCAAAACATGCGACAGCGTATCGTACCCTTTCCTTATTGCTTCGTAGACCACCTGGACGTGAGGCTTACCCTGGTGATGTATTTTACTTACACTCCAGATTGCTTGAGCGTGCAGCTAAGTTAAATGACGAGTTGGGTGGAGGTTCTTTAACAGCACTTCCGATTATTGAGACACAGGCAGGTGACGTATCTGCTTACATTCCAACCAATGTAATTTCCATTACAGATGGACAGATTTACCTTGAGACAGAGATGTTTAATGCAGGTTTCCGTCCAGCGATTAATGCAGGTCTTTCTGTATCCCGAGTTGGTGGTGCGGCACAGATTGGTGCCATGAAGAAGATTGCTTCTCCAATTCGTACTGAGCTTGCACAGTACCGAGAGCTGGCAGCATTCTCCCAGTTTGGTTCTGAGTTAGACGCAGATACAAAGGAGCGTTTGGCACAGGGTGAGAGAATTAAGGAAATGTTGAAGCAACCTCAGTACAAGCCAATGCCAGTTGAGAAACAGGTTGTTATCATTTATGCAGCAACCAAGCGTTACTTGTTGGATGTTCCAGTTGATGAAATTCTTGATTTTGAAAAAGGCTTGTTTGAATTTGTGGATACTCAGTATCCAGAAATCTTTAGCAAGATTCGCGAAGGAAAGAAATTGACTGAGGAGCTTGAGAAGATGTTAGATGAGGCAATCACCGCTTACAAGAGTCAGCGTGAGGTTGAGAAATAAAAGCTTGCATTATATTTCCTTGAGTTACACCCCCAGTTAAAAAGGAAATGATGATTTAGCAAGAAAGCTTGATGACTGATTAGAAAGAAAGAGGTGAATTGTCTTGGCATCAATGAGAGATATAAAGCGTAGAAAAGAGAGTGTTGCTAGTACTGGTCAGATTACCAAAGCGATGAAACTCGTTTCTACTGTTAAGCTTCAGAAAGCGAAAGCCAGGGCAGAGGGCAATAAGCCATATTTTACAATGTTGTATGATACCATTTGTTCCATTTTAGGAAGAACAGGAAAGATTGACCACAGATATTTGAAGACCAATGATACCACAAAGAAAGCGGTTATCGCAATTACTTCTAACAGAGGGCTTGCTGGTGGTTATAACAACAATATTGTGAAAGAAATTGTGGCTTCTTTTAAGCCGGAAGAGACTGACGTCTATGCAGTCGGCAAGAAGGGTTTAGATGGATTACTTCGAAGAGGTTACAATATAGTTGAGGACTATTCAGAAGTGATGAACGACCCATTATACGCAGACGCGATTCACATTGGTAAGAATATCTTAGCTTCCTATGAAAATGGGGAAGTGGGAGAAATCTACCTTGCTTATACAAGCTTTAAGAACACAGTGGTACAGGAGCCAAAGTTGATTAAGCTTCTTCCAATTGATGTAGAGGAGATTATGCAGGATGTGGAGATTGACGTCTTGACGCCGATGAATTATGAGCCAGAAGCAGATGAAGCTTTGGATATGATTATTCCAAAATATATGAACAATATTATATTCGGTGCATTCGTGGAAGCTGTTGCCAGTGAAAATGGTGCCCGTATGCAAGCAATGGATTCAGCAACGAAGAATGCAGAAGACATGATTGCAGATTTGTCCTTGAAATACAACCGTGCCCGTCAGAGCTCGATTACGCAGGAGCTTACAGAGATTATCGCAGGCGCGGAGGCCATCTCCTAGTTTCCAGATGCGAAACTGAGAGTTTGTGGAGATTTCACACGTTGGTTTTGAAGAATGCAATGCACAAAAGCAGTTTTGTTCCGTTGTGCTAGCCGTTCCGATGAGCCACAAGCCATACGAAAACGCTCAGCAAAGGCTTCGCGTTTCGATGCGTCTCATCTCCACAGCACAATAAGTCACGAAAACTTGCTTTTGTGCATAAGCATTCTACTAAACACAATACAAAAATTAACGTGTGAAATCATTTACTTTGATGAGTTTCGCACAACGAGGTATTGAAATGATAGAATGAGGAAAGAGTGATAGAAGATTTTGTGCTTATACTATGAGAAAATGAAAACTAAGAGATGGAATAGAAAAGAAAAATGATATAAGGAGATAAATATATGGCAGAGAAGAATGTCGGTAAAATCACCCAGATTATCGGTGCCGTATTGGACATTAAGTTCAGCGAGGGAAATCTTCCTGAGATTAATGATGCGATTACAATCGCAACGAAGGACGGTGGCGAGTTAACCGTTGAGGTTTCTCAGCATTTAGGTGATGATACTGTAAAGTGTATTGCCATGGGACCAACAGATGGTTTGGTTCGTGGTATGGAAGCCGTAGCTACAGGTGCACCAATTACCGTACCTGTTGGTGAGAATACATTGGGTCGTATTTTCAATGTATTGGGTCAACCAATTGATAATAAGCCAGCACCAGAGTGTGAGCAGCATTTTCCAATTCATAGAAAAGCTCCAGAGTTCTCTGAGCAGGCTACGGATACAGAGATTTTAGAGACTGGTATCAAGGTTGTAGACTTGCTTTGTCCTTACCAGAAGGGTGGTAAGATTGGTCTATTTGGTGGTGCCGGTGTAGGTAAGACTGTATTGATTCAGGAGTTAATCCGTAACATCGCTACTGAGCACGGTGGATATTCTGTATTTACCGGTGTAGGTGAGCGTACTAGAGAGGGTAATGACCTTTACAACGAAATGACAGAGTCAGGCGTTATCAATAAGACTACAATGGTATTTGGTCAGATGAATGAGCCGCCTGGAGCGAGAATGAGAGTTGGTTTAACAGGTCTTACCATGGCAGAGTATTTCCGTGACCAGGGTGGTAAGGACGTGTTGCTTTTCATTGATAACATTTTCCGTTTTACCCAGGCAGGT
>JAFSIQ010000041.1 GCA_017439675.1 Lachnospiraceae bacterium | reverse complement strand
GTATAATATTAGGCAGGAGAAAATATCCGGTGACAATGTGTATCAGTTTTTACTCTTCTTTGATAAGCTGTACGACAGATTTACGGATATTGAAAAGAAAACGTTTATGAAGAGCTTCCTTGCAGATGTAAATATTTACGAGGAAGAGCAGGTGGACGGAAGAATCCTTCGTAGTCTCAAGTTTAGATTCCCTGTATTTTTTAATGGGAAAGAGATATACGAATTGGATTGGGACAACGAAAGTACCGTTGAAGTCGTGACATGTCTACAAAGGGTGGATATGTAGAAGTTCGCGATTTGCTTGGATGCAACGGGAGTTATTATGAGGCTTTTGTTAAATAGGGTAATGCGTCAGAACTTTTGATGTATTGCTTGTATAGAATTTCTTTGGTGATAATATAAATGGAGGTGAGCATATGGCAAACATGGTACAGGATATGACAACGGGGAAAGAAGTCCCTCTATTACTGAAATTTACAATTCCATTATTGATTGGTAACCTGTTTCAGCAGTGCTATAGCATTGTTGATAGTGCCATAGTTGGTCATGTGGAAGGAGCCAATGCGCTAGGAGCCATCGGTTGTACTAATTGGATTACATATATCTTTTTTGCTTGTTGCAACGGCGTGGGAATTGGCGCGGGAATTTTGGTGGCGCAGTTTTTTGGCGCATCAAAACGCAGAAATATTAGACAAGCAATTGCCAATTCTTTTTATATTATATTATTGCTTGGAGTTGCATTAAGCGTATTGGGTTTTTTGATAACAGAACCAGTTTTAATTTTATTGGGGACACCAGATGGGCAGTTGGAGCAGGCAATTGATTATATGCAAATTATTTGTAGTGGAACCTTTGCAGTTGCCTTGTACAACTATGTGGCGAATGTAATGCGTGCATTAGGAGATTCGAAAACACCGTTACTGTTCTTGCTCATTGCGAGTTTTTTGAATATTGCGTTAGATGTGATATTTGTGGTGGAATTAGGCTTTGGTGTAAAGGGAGCAGCTTATGCTACAGTTCTAGCTCAGTTAATAGCTGCGATTTTCAGTATGGTATATGCTGTGTGGAAGAACCCATATTTCCGTATGGAACGACGGGATTTGAAGTTTAATAAGGAACTCGTGGTTATGTGTTTTCAGATAGGAATGCCGCTTGCGGCTCAGAGTATGATGATTTCATTGTCCTGCGTGATTTTGCAGAGTATGGTCAATCGATTTGATGAGGCAGTGGTAAGTGCATTTACAGTGACTAGTAAGGTTGAACTTTTATTGGATCAACCGTTTATAGCTTTGAGTTCAGCGATATCTACTTTTACCGGACAGAATATGGGAGCGGGAAAGCAAGACCGTGTGAAGAAAGCATTTCGTTGGAGTGTTTTGATTACTACAAGCTATTGCGTGTTAGTGGCTGTCGCTATCTTTTTGTTTGATGAGCAAATTGCAAGATTGTTTGTTCAGGAATCCTATGTTATAGATATCAGTGCTATGGCGCTTCGAATTATGGGGATTATGTATTGGCCTTTGGGGATGATATTTATTATAAGAGGTCTCTTAAATGGAGCAGGAGATGCGGGTTATGCCTTGACAAATGGAATTGTTGAGGTTGCAGGTCGTATTGGTTTTTCTGTGTTGTTTGTATTCCTCCTTCCAGTGGGAATGTGGTCCGTATGGATTGCAACCGGACTTACATGGTGCCTCACTGCATTTATGGCTTATCTTAGATATCGCAAAGGAATATGGAAAACGACAACAAAAGTGACAACCTGATGGGAATGATTTAGCAGTGAAAAGAGACTTTCAAGTAATAGAAAGTTTGCAGTAATGATATGCTAGGAGTAACAATATGGTACACGAGCTTCGCTATGATAATACAAATTCATATCTAATTTCCTGTGATGAGGGCTATCTCATGTTTGATACGGGCTGGGCAGGAACTTTTTCGCGGATGTGTGGGGCTCTTGGGAAACTTCAGATAAAGCTTTCTGAAGTAAAGTATCTTTTGATTTCTCATTTTCACCCGGATCATATGGGTCTTGCAGGAGAGCTGATGGAACAGGGAGTTACGGTTTTAGTGATGGAGAGTCAGATGTCGCATATGCATGATGCAGATTCCATTTTTGCAAGGGATAAAAAGCTAACCTACATACCCATTGCAGACGCAAGGATTCAACAACTTACCTTTGAAGAAAGTCGCAATTTCTTGAGAAACATTGGAATAGATGGTTATATACTATCCACTCCGGGGCACAGCGATGATAGTATATCATTGTTATTGGATTCTGGGGATATATTTGTGGGGGATTTGTACCCGTTGTATGAATTAGAAGCGCATGACGAACCGGATGTACAGGAAAGTTGGAAACGCATTTTGGAGTGCAAGCCGAACAGAGTGTTTTATGGGCATGCGAAAACTGCGGTGTTGGAGAAGTGCCTGACAAAGAATAAAGTCGGAGAAGATAACTTAGGGCAAGTAACTGACCAGGGTGATGGAAATACACAATCGGACCAGGGTGATGGTGATGAGTGTGGTATGTCCGTTAATCCTGAGCTTCATCGGCTAGTGAAAAAAATTATGGGATATATTGACAAAGGAATGCATGTGGACAAGATTGTTGTTAAACTGAAGACGGATAAAGTGTTTGTGGAGGATGTGTGCAGAATGTATTTGACACATCCCAATGTGAGTGTTCAGGGAATCTTAGACCGCATTGAAATTAAGGGAAAATGAGTTTACGATTATGGCGTGAATGAGTGCAATAACGTGGATTTGTAAAATTATAATTGAAAGAGGAAAACAGAATGAAAAGTAATTTGATAAAAGATACCACAAAGGAAGAGAGAATTGCGCTAATTAGACAGTGGCTACCCCAAGAGGATGGCTTGGATGAATGCGAAATTGATTTGTGGGATATGTATCGTGATTACATTAATGGCGAGAAAGAAATCGCAGAGATTAATGCAGAGTTTCAAGCGAGATATTATAAAGAATAAGAATGCAAGTTATGCGATACAGTATGAAGGTATATGAAGAAATGGAGGTATGAAGAAATGGTAAATGTAAAAGGCAGATGGGCACTTATTACAGGTGCAAGTAGGGGAATTGGTTATCAGGTTACGAAGTTTATGGCAAGTCAAGGATGTAATCTTGTATTGCATAGCCGAAAGGCAGAACATTGCCAGGCAGTGCTAGAAGAAGTTCTGTCAATGGGGGTAGAAGCTTACGTTGTTGAGGCAGAATTATCTGACATGGATGCAATTGACCAAATGCTACAACAAATAGAAGATAAGGGGACGCAGATTGATATTGTGTTGAATAATGCTGGCTTGCAGATTGCATATCGCAATGAGTATTTAGAGACACCAATGTCAGATTATGATATCAGCTTCCGCATTAATACAATGGCACCAATGAAGATTTGCTATCATTTTCTTCCTAAGATGGTAGAGCGTGGTTTTGGAAGAATTGTAAATACATCAAGTGGAATCAATCTTGACCCACAACAAGCAGGATATTCTGCCAGTAAGGCAGCACTTGATAAAGTGACAAGGGACTTGGGTTCTAAGTATGAGGGAACAGATGTGATGATTAATTTGGCTGATCCGGGATGGTGTCGTACAGATTTAGGTGGTGCTCAGGCACCGAATTCGCCAGAGAGTGCGCTTCCTGGCGTGATTGTAGGTGCGTTCGTGGATGATAAGAAATCAGGAAGATGGTTTGCAGCAAGCGATTTTCATGGAATGACCATTGAAGAAGCTGTTGCGAAAGCGGAAAAGGAGAGATTTTAAATGAAACCTATAATATTTAATATCATTTTGTTATGGGACTTATTTTGAATGTTGGAAATGTATCGGTGAATAGCGGAAGAGAATGCGATGCAGTATGATTTATATGTGGGTGGTATACAGGTCACAAGCTCCAATGCAAGCGACATTCTTGGTGATGGTACGGTTTCCTTTACCCCTGCAAGTAATGTGCCAGCTGTTCTTACTTTGAAGAATGCGAATGTTACTGGTTCTCGAAGTGCTTTGGGTCAAAGTGGTGCTGGTATCTATATTGGCAGTTTAATATGCGTTGTGTAGATAAAACTGTGATTCTTCCAGCGGTTGGTGAAACGGTTGTGGATGATACAGGGGCTACTTATAAGGTCACTCTTTCTAATATCACCAAGGGAACTGTTACATTTATTGCTCCAAAGCAAGGCGCTAAGGGGACTATAAAGATTCCGAATACAGTTGATTTAAATGGTGTAACATATAAAGTAACATCAATTGCAAAGAATGCCTTTAAGGGAAAGACGAGCGTTACAAAGGTAACCATGGGAAGTAATATTGTAACGATTGGTGCAAATGCGTTTCATGGTTGTAAGAACTTGAAATCTGTGACCATTGGAAAAGGGGTTACCACAATAGGTGGAAATGCATTTTATAAATGTACAAAACTTACGAAGATTACGATTCCGTCTAAGGTGAAGAAAATCGAAAAGAAAGCATTTTACGGATGTAAGAGTTTGAAGACCATAACAGTTAATACGATGAAACTGAAGAAAAATAGCCTTGGTTCCAAGGCTTTTACTGGAGTCAATAAGAAGGCAAAAATCAAAGTGCCAAAGAGTAAAGTAAAAGTATATAAGAAGCTTTTTACCACTAAGGTTGGATTTAAGAAAACAATGACAATCACGAAGAAGTAAGTAGAGAAGTTGCAATGAACATGAGTGGGGGAGAGTATCGGCAACAGATGGAACATGTATTTGGAACCGGAGCATGCAGAGTGCTGCAGATTCGTAAGTATGGTGGTATAAAGGTTATATAATTCAATAAAGATTTTACAAGGTAGAGAATTCGCATGAATTGTCTGCCTTGTTTTATTAGGTGGTTGGAAAAGATAAGAAAAGAATAATGCAATAATTTGCATTTTTGGTATAATACTATCTATAAGTAATCTTGGAGTTGACTGGTAACAGAGGGCAAAGAGATACAGAATAAACCGTGATATATAAGGAGGAAGAATTTATGGCAGTAATAGAATTAACAAAGAGCAACTTTGAGGCTGAGGTGACAAATTATGAAGGGAAAGCATTGGTGGATTTTTGGGCAAGTTGGTGTCCACCGTGTAAGATGTTAGCTCCTGTGGTGGAGGAAGTGGCAGAGGAATTAACTGAGGTTAAAATTTGTAAGGTGAATGTGGATGAACAGCCAGAGCTTGCAATGCAATTTAAGGTAGCAAGCATTCCAACGCTTATTGGGTTTGAAAATGGTATTGAGGTGAAGCGTTCTTTGGGATTTATTCCGAAAGAAAGTGTGATGGAGTTAGTACAGTAGTATTTATAAAAATGACTGCTTGTATGTTACAACGAATGCAATTCTTTGAATAGCAAAGGCGTGTAGGTGTATTGATTGAAAAATGAGCAATCGTGAGGATGAAGTCGGTATGGATATTAACAAAATTTTGGAAGAGTATGACAGCATGTTTGGAAACTGTGAGCTTGCTGACATTGAAGCATTTTTACAACAAAATATTGAACGTGCCCACCAAGAAGGTGATTTTGGGGTTGTAATAACCTTACTAAATGAAATCATTGGCTTTTGTAGGGATACTACCCAGAGGGAAAAAGCATTATCCTATTGCGATGAACTGTTAGCTGTAATGGATGAGATAAAGCTACAGGGCAGAGTGGAGTATGCAACCTCGTTGCTGAATATCGCCAATGCCTATCGTGCATTTGGGCTTTGTGAGGAGTCGGTTGCTTTATACGAGCAGGTGCATGAGAATTACAAGGTGAATGTGAAACCAGAAAGTTTTGATTACGCAAGTCTTTATAACAATTGGAGTTTGGTTTATCAGGAGCTTGGAGAGTTTGAACAGGCGAGAGAGCTTCTGATGAAAGCCTTAGAAGTGGTGGATTTGTATGAAGAAGCCGTCATTCCACAGGCGAATACAAGAACCAATTTGGCGACGACATTATTACAGTTGCACACGGAACAAGCCTATGAAGAAGCCATGAAATATCTGTCGGAAGCACTAGAGATTTATGAGCGTGGTGGTGGAGTGGATTTTCACTATGGAGCGGCTTTGGTTGCTATGGGTGACGCTCATGTAAGCAAACAGCAATATGAACAGGCTGCAAGCTATTACCAACGAGGTATGGGAGAAATCGAAAAGCATGTGGGGCGGACCGAAAACTACAAGCGTGTGGAAGAGAAATATATATTTTGCGTCAAATGCTTACAGAAGGCAAAGACAGTGGCTGACTTTGATGGTAAGCAAGAATGCATTGATGAAAAGAAACGGAAGAGAGAAGTTCAAGTACAGAATAAGGAAAATATATCTGAAGAAAAATTGCAAAAAGAACCAAATGAATGGATATCGAACCTTGAACGATGCAGAACCTTCTACCAACAGTATGGAAAGCCAATGATAGAGGAGCGATTTTCGGAGTATGCAGACCGCATTGCGGTTGGATTGGTGGGGGAAGGTTCGGATTGTTTTGGATTTGATGACCACATTTCAACAGACCACGATTATGAAGTGGGATTTTGCATGTGGCTGACGCAGGAGGATTACGCGGCAATTGGTGCAGACTTACAAGCTGCATATGAGGAATTGTTTGTACAGCGGAATAGATTGTTAAATGCGAGTGATGATAATGATAGTGACGGTGCACTTGCGGAGAAAGAAACTGACACCTCATCACATTATGCGAATAACAAGAATCGTTTTATTGACAACCGGCGAGGTGTGTTTTCTATTAATGAATTTTGCAATCATTTGCTTGGTACACACGCTGATTTTGAAGAAAATGATTTTGGGAAAAAGGGACAGATTGATTATTTGACAATAGAGGAGTATAGATTTGCAATGCTTGTAAATGGTGAGGTCTTCCGTGATGATTTGGGAATCTTTACTACCATTCGAAAGCAAGTGCAAGGCTATTATCCAGAAGAAGTTTGGAGGATGAGGTTGTCCAAGGCATTACACGATTTTTCCCAATATGCCCAGAGCAATTATCCTAGGATGATGGCGCGACAGGATTTGGTAACAGCTCACGTTTGTGTTGGGAAAGCCATAGAAAGTGTGTTGGATATCGGACATTTGTTAAACCACACTTATGCGCCTTATTATAAGTGGAAAAGCAAGAGTATGGAAGGACTTTTGAAATTACAAGGTGTGTTACCAATGCTAGATGCGCTTACAATGCTACCGAATCAAAGAAATGCTTGGGAGCAGGTGAAGTATGATGCGACTGTGGTGAATACAAAGGATGAAGCGGTTGTTCTATTTGAACAGATTGCAGAACAAATACTGCAGGAGATGAATAATCAGGCTTTGATAGAAGGTGATGATACCTTCTTGGAACTTTATTGTTCGCAGATTATAAAGGGGAAGAATATGGATATTATAGAGCAGATTGTAGAGTTGGAATGGAATCAGTTTGACAAGGTGAAAAATGAAGGTGGCAGGGCAGACTGCCAGGATGATTTTGCGACTTTTTCTGTCATGCGCAAAAGCCAGTATATGACATGGAACCGGGAGTTGCTCACAAGCTACTATAATGATTTGCTTGTGGCAAATCAAAAAGGATGGAATCTCATTATGGAAAAGTATGCCAGAATGATGAAATCTACAGCGCCTACTCAGTACGCAGAATTGGAAAAGGACCTTCCAGTATTGAATGAAAAGCGGATTGCAATTCAGGAGGAGATTATCAAGATTCAGGTGAACTGGATGGAGGAGTTTGCAAGCAAGTATCCGAAGATGGCAGACAATGCCAGAAGCATTCACACAGAGGAGGATAATGCGTATAATACTTCGTATGAAACCTATCTTCGAGGTGAACTTGGAACTTATTCAGAGAATACGTTTGTGTTGTATGGAAGATTTATTACAACATTGATGCAAGGTGGCAAGAATTTAGCATATGAAACAATGAGCAATACTGCGAAGCTGTATGGCTATCAGTCAGTGGAAGATGCAGAGAAAAGAATGTGGTAGTTTATTGAGAAAATGTGTCATTTGAGGGTGCTTTTTCTGCTACAGAATGGTATAATAGGATAAGCAGTTTCACTTGCTTGCAAGGGTGAAACTGCTGAGTGGATTGTGCGCGAAGCGTGCAATATGACGATAAGCAGTTTCACGGATATACACTATTACAACGAGGAGGACGGTTATGTTAGAACAATCTTATTACGACAAAGCGGATGAGATTATCGCAAATTATGGGACGGAAGCAAGATGGTTGATACCGATTATTCAGGATGTACAGACCGAATATCGTTATTTGCCGCCAGAGTTGCTTACCTATATTGCGGGGAAGCTGAATATTACAGAGGCTAAGGCATATAGTGTTGCAACCTTTTATGAGAATTTTTCGTTTGAGAAGAAGGGCAAATATGTCATTAAAGTTTGTGATGGTACTGCTTGTCACGTTAGAAAGTCTACCGCTATTTTGGACAGACTTTATAAGGAATTAAACTTAAAGAAGGGACAGCATACAACAGAGGACATGATGTTTACCGTGGAGACCGTTTCCTGTCTTGGAGCTTGCGGCTTGGCACCTGTGTTGACAGTAAATGATGAGGTACATGCGGCTATGACTCCGGAAAAGGTGACTGCTTTGATTAAGGAATTGCGAGGTGAGAATTAGTATGTTAAAGAGTAGACAGGATTTAATTGATGCTCGCAATCAAGCAAAGGCGGCAATGGAGAATGAGAAGTTTCGCATTTTAATTTGTGCAGGAACAGGATGTTTGGCTGGCGGTTCTGCTAAGATTTATGACAAGATGTGTCAGTTGGTTAAGGATGCGGGCTTAGATGTGAATGTAGAATTTGGTGCAGGGGTTGCACATGGAGCAAATGGAGAATGCCCAAGCCACGAAAATGCAGACAAGGCTGGTGGCGTGAAGAAGAGTGGCTGTCACGGATTTTGTGAAATGGGGCCCCTTGTGCGAATCGAGCCATATAATTTCTTGTATATCAAGGTAAAGGAAGAAGATTGTGAGGAGATTTTCAACACCACTATTTTAAAGGGTGAGCCGGTGGAGCGTTTACTTTACGAAATGGACGGTGTGAAATATAAAGCACAGGAAGATATTCCATTTTACGCAAAGCAGACACGCTTGGTGCTTAAGAATTGTGGACACATTGATTCGGAGCATTTGAATGAATACTTGGCTGTAGGTGGATATTCTGCATTGGAGAAAGCGTTGTTTGATATGACGCCGGATGAGATTATTAATGAAATATATGAATCTGATTTGCGTGGCCGTGGAGGTGGCGGTTTCCAGACTGGTTATAAGTGGAAGCAGGTTGCACGTCAGGAAGAGAAGATTCGTTATGTAGTGTGTAACGGTGATGAGGGTGACCCAGGTGCATTTATGGACCGAAGTGTTATGGAAGGTGACCCACATAAGATGATAGAGGGTATGATTATTGCAGGTTATGCAGTAGGAGCGCAGGAAGGTTATATCTATGTGCGTGCGGAGTATCCTCTAGCAATCAGCCGATTGAAGATAGCGATTGCTCAGGCAGAGGAAGCAGGTTTGCTTGGGGATGATATTTTAGGAACTGGATATAGCTTTAAGCTACATATCAACCGTGGAGCAGGAGCTTTCGTATGTGGTGAGGGTAGTGCACTTACTGCTTCTATTGAGGGTGAACGCGGTATGCCAAGAACTAAACCGCCAAGAACAGTGGAACAGGGCTTGTTTGCAAAACCAACGGTACTTAACAATGTAGAGACTTATGCCAATGTACCAATGATTATTACAAATGGTGCCCAGTGGTATAAAGGTATCGGTACAGAGGGAAGTCCGGGAACAAAGGCATTTGCGGTTACTGGTAGTATTAATAACACTGGTTTGATTGAGGTTCCGATGGGAACCACTCTTCGTGAGATTGTATATGAAATCGGCGGTGGAATTAAGAACGGTAAGGATTTCAAAGCCGTACAGATTGGTGGACCATCTGGTGGATGTTTGATTGGAAATCATTTAGACGTACCGCTTGATTTTGATTCCTTGAAGAAGATGGGCGCCATGATTGGTTCGGGTGGTCTTGTAATTATGGACGAGGATACCTGTATGGTTGAGGTTGCTCGTTTCTTCATGAACTTTACCCAGAATGAATCCTGTGGTAAATGTATTCCTTGTCGTGAGGGTACGAAGAGAATGCTTGAGATATTAGAAGACATTGTTGCCGGAAGAGGTACCATGGAACAGCTTGATATGTTGCAGGAGTTAGGCGAGGCAATTACAGATACGGCCCTTTGTGGTCTCGGTAAGAGTGCGGCTTTGCCAGTGCTCAGCACCTTGAAATTATTCCGTGATGAGTATGTAGAGCATGTTGTGGACAAAAAGTGTAGAACTGGCAACTGTCAGGCACTTCGCACCTACAAGATTGACCCTGAGAAATGTAAGGGTTGTTCAAAGTGTGCGAGAAATTGTCCAGTAAGTGCAATTTCCGGAGAGATTAGAAGTCCGTATACCATTGATAGTTCAAAATGTATCAAGTGTGGTGCTTGTGAAAGCGACTGTCCATTTGGTGCTATTACGATAGAATAGGGAGGTACATAACATGGATTATATGACAATAGACGGAAGATGCGTCCCTATTGAGGGAGAGAAGAATATACTGGCGTTGATTCGTAAGGCAGGAATTGATTTGCCCACATTTTGTTACCATTCAGAATTATCTGTATATGGTGCCTGCCGGATGTGCGTGGTGGAGGATGAGAGAGGAAGAATTCTTGCATCTTGCTCTGAACAGCCAAGACCGGGTATGGTGATTCGTACCAATACAACCAAGATTCGCAAGTACAGAAAGTTAATTATAGAGTTGTTGTTGGCATCCCATTGCAGAGATTGTACTGTGTGTACCAAGAACGGTAATTGTGAGTTACAGAATATTGCATTTAAGGTAGGAATTCATGCAGTTCGTTTCTTGAATAACAGAGAGCAGGTGCCGATTGACATCAGCTCACCATCCATTGTAAGAGACCCGAACAAATGCATCCTTTGCGGTGATTGTGTTCGAACCTGTGCAGAAATTCAGGCGGTTGGTGCAATTGACTTTGCACACCGCGGTTCTAATATGGAGGTTACACCAGCATTTGGTAAGGAGTTAGCAGATACCGATTGTGTTGGTTGTGGTCAGTGCCGCGTGGTATGTCCAACAGGAGCACTTACAATTCGTACCAATGTAACGGATGTGTGGAACGCAGTGGCAGATCCGAAGAAACGCGTGGTGGTACAGATTGCACCAGCGGTTCGTGTGGCAATTGGAGAGAAGTTTGGATTCCCTAAGGGAACCAACGTTATGGGTAAGATTGTTGCAGCACTTCGTTTGATGGGATTTGATAAGGTTTACGATACTAATTTTGCAGCGGATTTAACTATTATGGAGGAGTCCAAAGAATTTGCAGAGCGTTTGAAGAACAACGAGAAACTTCCACTCTTTACATCCTGCTGTCCAGGTTGGGTGAAATTCTGTGAGACTAAGTATCCAGAATTTGCAGATAATATATCTACTTGCCGTTCTCCACAAGGAATGTTCTCTGCAGTGGTGAAAGAATACTTTGCTAAGGCAGATGAGGAAGAGGGCAAGGAGACATTTGTGGTATCCATTATGCCTTGTACCGCTAAGAAAGGTGAGATTCTCCGTCCGGATAATTTTACAGATGGTAGACAGGATACAGATAGTGTTATTACTTCCGTAGAATTGATTCGTATGATTCGTCAGGCAGGTATCAAGTTTGATGAGATTGAAAGTGAGGCTCCGGATATGCCATTTGGTATGGCTTCTGGTGCAGCGTCCATTTTCGGTGTAACTGGTGGTGTGACAGAAGCAGTGCTTCGCCATGTGTCAGAGGATAAGGACCACAAGGCACTTTCTCAGATTAGTTTCTCTGGTGTCAGAGGAATCGATGGAGTGAAGGAAGCAACAGTTCAGCTTGGAGACAGAGAAGTGAAGATTGCAGTGGCAAATGGTCTTGCAAATGCAGCATTAATTCTCGAAAATATCAAAGCCGGTGAAGCACATTATGATTTCGTAGAGGTGATGGCCTGCCGTCGTGGATGTATTGCAGGTGGAGGACAGCCACTTCCGATGGGACCAAGAACCAAGGCAGGAAGAAGCGATGGAATTTATGCAGTAGACAGAGAATCCCAGATTCGTTTTGCCGATGACAATCCAGTTATGAGCCAGATTTATGAAGATGTGATTGCGGGTAAGGAGCATAAGCTATTGCATCGTAATGTGGAAAATGTATAATCCGAAACATCAGGTGTTGAGGCATAAAGGAGTACAAAATGAAACGACTAAGAAAAATAATCATAAGCGTTGTATTTATCAGCTTGGTGCTTGGAACCTTGGTTCCGGTTTCGTATACGCTACGAGCAGTAGAAATCAATACAAAAGGCTTTAACTATAAGGAACTACGCAGACGTATTGCAGGATTCTATGCAGAACCGGATGATAGCGTAGATGTGGTTGTGATTGGCAGTAGTGCGGTGTATCGTTTCGTCAACAATCCATATCTTTGGGAGCAGGAACAGGTTACTTCCTATAATTATTCGTTTCCAAGTTGTAGTATATATTTGATAGAGGATTTGATTGATGAGGTGAAAAAGACCCAGTCACCTAAGGTTATCATTTTAGATGCACGAAAGTATATTATGACAGACCACGGTTCTGTGGTGAAGGACAGTGCACAGTTAATTCTTAAAAACATGAAGTATACAGATGCAAGATATCGCATCGTGAATCGAGTGTATGATGATCCGGTGGACCGCTTTAGTAATTATTTCGATATTTCTATTTATCATAGCAAGTGGCAAAAAGTTACTTGGCAGACGTTGGACTACGCAGACAATGAGAGACAAGACCCGATGAAGGGTTGGCACAATATTAAAGAGGTCAAGGATGTGCAGGAAATTATTGTGCCGGAGGTGACAGAGGAAAAACCTCTCAATGAGGATGCGGAAGTAGCATTGCGTTCTGTGTTGGAAAAATGCCAAGAAGAGGATATTACCGTTTTGATGTTGAATACTCCATGGAAAATGGATGAAGAGTTCCAAAAGGAAAGCAATTACATGAAACGAATTGTAGAAGAATATGGTTTCAATTATTTGGACATGAATCCTCTCAAAGATGAAATGGGGTTGGATTTTTCTACAGATTACTATGATCGAAAGCATGTAAATGTGTGGGGTTCTGAAAAAGTCACGAAATATCTAGGAGAATACCTTACTAGTCATTATGATTTGGAGAGTGATCATAATGAAGAGATAGTGGAGTCTTGGAATAGTGCTGTGAAGCATTATCGGAAAGATTTAGAAGAGTAATTGGAGGAAAATATGTCATATACATCGTTTGTCTATTTGTTATTTGTTGCGGTTTTGTGCGGCATTTATTATCTTGCTCCAAGCAAATACAGATGGATTGTTTTGTTGGTTGGTAATTTTATTTTTTATGTTGCATCGGGATGGGATAATTGTATTTTTCTTATATTATCCATTTTGATTTCTTATTTTGTGGCTATCAAAATGAATCAGATACAGACAGAAGTGAAGCAAATAAAAAAAGAAGGAAATTACAGCAGACAGGAATTCAAGGTTGTAAAGGAGCAATACAGTAAGAAATCAAGAAGATATCTTCGCTTGGGCTTGTTTTTGATTCTTGGGATTTTGATTGTTGTAAAATACACCAACTTTGTGTTGGGTAATGTTCACAGCTTTCTGAATCTGATAGGTGTTTCCAATAATCAGATTGTTGTGAAGTTGATTGTTCCTATGGGAATTTCTTTTTATACATTTCAGATGGTTTCCTACATGATGGATGTGTACAATGGTGGAGAGGCGCAAAGAAACTTGGCAAAGTACTTTTTGTATAGTTCGTTCTTTCCGAGTGTAGTACAGGGACCAATTCCGCGTTATCACGAATTGGGCGAACAGTTATTTGAAGGACATACCTATGACTCAGAGAATATACGTAATGGAATTATGAGAATTCTGTGGGGATTAGTGAAGAAATTAGTGTTGGCAGAAATGTTGGCTGTTTTTGTGGCAAAGATTTATGATAACTATGAATCCTATGATGGTGTTATTTTAATGCTTGCCACAGTTGCATTTTCTATTCAAATATATGCTGATTTTGCCGGTTGTATGGACATTGTCACAGGTACTGCACGGTTGTTTGGTATTCGCTTGAAGCCGAACTTTATACGTCCTTATTTTTCAAAGACAATGCCAGAGTTTTGGAGAAGATGGCATGCATCTCTTGGAACATGGTTTAAGGATTATGTGTTTTATCCGTTTTCCATTTCAGATGTGTCATTGAAACTGAATAAGAATGCACGTAGGGTGTTTGGAAATGACGCAGGAAGAATTATTGCAGCATCAATGCCTATTTTGATTGTATGGTCCTTAACTGGAATTTGGCATGGTGCCGAATGGAATTATGTAGTATGGGGATTATTTCATGGTACATTGATTATTTTAAGCACCATATTCACACCATACAATGATAAATTAACAGAAAGGTTAGGGATTAATCGAGAGGCATTTGGGTTTCGATTGTTCCAGATGACGAGAACATTTTTGCTGTGCTGTGTGGGTCGTGTGTTTTTCAGGGCAACCAGTATGAGTGCTGCAATAGGTATCTTTAAGCAGTCATTTGCGGCTACTGGCTTTTGGAGACTGATGGATGGTAATCTGTTTTCATATGGACTAGGTAGAAAGGCCATGTTGCTTGTGATTGTTTTGATTGTGATTTTGTGGGCAGCTAGCATGGTAGAGGAGCGGAAAAATGTAGACAGTGTTGTAGAAGTAATTTGCAAACAACATGTTATTGTAAGAGGGTTGGTATTCTATATTCTGATCTTTACCATTTTGATTTTTGGTACTTATGGTATCGAAGATGCATCTGCAGGATTTATATATGAGCAATTCTAAATAAGACGATTCATTAAGAAAGGGAGATGGTCAACCATCTCCCTTTCGTTTTGTATAAACTATGAGTTACATGTTTGTTTTCATTATAGCTGTTATTTTCCTTCTAACATCTTATCTACGCTGACAAGCTTTACACAGAGAACGAAGATTTTAGCAGCTTCGTCCATTTCCTCTGGACTAGGGAAGGTTGGTGCAATACGAATGTTGGAATCTTCAGGGTCTTTTCCATAAGGGAAGGTTGCTCCAGCACCGGTTAATTCTACACCTAAATCCTTACATTTGGCAACGATTGCCTTAGCGCATCCTGGGAGTGCGTTGAAGGAGATGAAATAACCTCCTCTTGGTTTAATCCAAGAGCCAATTTCCAAACCACCAAGTTCATTTTCCAATGTGGTAAGAACTGCCTCAAACTTTGGACGAAGCAGGTTAGCGTGTAATTCCATATGTGCATTCAATCCGTCAATGTCTTTGAAGAATCTAGAATGTCTCAACTGGTTAATCTTGTCGTGTCCAATGGTCTGTACTGTCATGTAGCTTTCAATGAAATCTACGTTCTTAAGAGATGATGCAATTGCGGATACACCAGAACCAGGGAAACTAATCTTGGATGTAGAAGTGAACATATACACCATATCTGGATTACCTGCTTTCTCACATTCGGAAAGGATGTTGAGAATATTATCCTGTGTTTCCTTGTATAAATGATGAATTGCATAAGCGTTATCCCAATAGATTCTAAAGTCCGTTGCCGCCGGCTTTAGGTTGGCAAAGCGTCTTACAACCTCGTCAGAGTAAGAAATGCCAGTTGGGTTGGAATACTTAGGTACACACCAGATACCCTTTACAGAATCATCATTATTTACATATTGTTCTACCATATCCATATCTGGACCGTCGTCATAAAGAGGAATGTTAATCATCTCAATGCCGAAGGTTTCGGTAATCTTGAAATGTCTGTCATATCCAGGAACTGGACAAAGGAACTTCACCTTGTCTAACTTGCACCAAGGTGTGGAACCGTTTACTCCGTGAATCATGGAACGGGAAACGGTATCGTACATAATGTTCAAACTCGAGTTACCACATACAATAACGTTGTCCTTTGGTACACCTAAAATGTTAGCCATCAAGCGTCTGCACTCGCCGATACCATCCAAATCACCATAGTTACGGGTGTCATTACCCAACATAGTGCGCATATCAGATTGGCTGTTGATAACATCTAGCATTGGCATAGTAAGTGCTAACTGAGAAAATCCGGGCTTACCTCGTGCCATGTTAAGCTTCAATCCCTTTGCTTCCGCTATCTTATATTCTTCTTCTAGCGCTGCTTTCAAAGAAAGTAGCTCGTCCTTGGTCATGTCTTTGTATGCTTTCATATACTACCTCCATCTATTATATTCTGAAGTATGTTGCAATGTATGCAACCGATAACTTCATAAAAAGTAATCCTAATTTCTTCGTTATGCCTTAGTATAGCAAAAGATGCGATGTTTCGCTACATAAAATTAATGAAATCTTATGAAATTTGGCATATTATTAGATAAGAGAGGGTAATAAAGTTATTTTTTTAAGGCGGGAAAGATGAATATTTGGTTAAATGAAGATGAAAGCGTAGTGAAAATGATTTGTGAGGGTTTGAAGGATGTTGGCGGATATTGCCACTGTATGCTGTATTATAAGAAAAAATGATTAACAAAGGTTCCGTTTTAAGTTTATTCAATTAGGTAATTGCGAAACTCTTAAAAACTGCTAGCGGGTTGTGCAACCTATACAATATAAATTAGAGTTTCGCAATTGTCTATTAATTCAATATCGCAATTCCAAAGTTTAGGTATCCTGCGAAGGCAACCCATAGAAGGTATGGCACCATAAGGTATCCTGCTGTCTTTGATATCATGGAAAACAGATGCTTGGTGAGATAAATGAGCGCCCAAAGCATGAGTAACCAGATAAATGCAAACCAATACCATTCTAAGTTGAAGAAGATGATGGACCAAAGGAAATTGAACAACAACTGTATACCATATACCATCATTGCTGCCTGTATTTCGCCAGAAGGGTTGCCGGAGGTGATAACCAGGTAGGAGGCAATTCCCATCAAAGTATACAAAATGCTCCATACAATTGGAAATAGTATTCCAGGTGGTGATAGAGGTGGTTGGTTCATGGCTTCAAAAAGTTCCATGCTGTCACTGGTGAGAAAAGCAGCCAAGCCTCCTACAAGTAGGGGAATGGCAATACATATAATAAAGGTAAGAGGTTTGAAACGCATAATATGTCTCCGCATATTTTGATTGTTACAATGTATGAAATATATAAGGTGTTTATGACGAATTTTTGAAGCTTGAACTGAAAATTTAAGAGATAACAAAAATGTGCATAATATTAATTATGGGATGTATAGAAATGCTATAAATACACATTCTAAAGAAAAAAGAAAAGAGGTAGTATAATATGAAGCAATCCCATACAATCGAATTGTTAAAGGAGTGTGACTCCGGCGTAAAAATGGCAGTGTTTTCTATTGATGAAGTATACGATGATGTGCACAGTGAGGATATGAAGGCGTTGATGGATAAGAGCAAGGAGCATCATGAGACGTTAGGAAAAGAGATTGAGAATATGTTGCAGGAATTTGGTCAGCAAGAGGAAGAACCGACGCCGATTGCAAAGGGAATGGCATGGATGAGCACTAACATTAAGCTTGGAATGGATTCTAGTGAGCAAAAGGTAGCAGACATTTTAGTACAGGGGTGTCATATGGGAATCAAGTCTTTGCATAAGTATCTAAATGAATATGAAACGGCGCAGGAACAAGCAAAGGATATTTGTAAAAAGCTCATTGATATTGAGGAAGAATTTTGCAGAGATTTGTACCCGTATTTATAATTACTAGAAGTGTTGCAAGATGAGTGGTTTCAAACTGAAATCGTTTATGAGGAAATGCTTCTTTTCTTCTATATAAACATATTGAAGAATATTCTACAAGAATGATATAATGAGTGAGTGCGAAGATATTAACGGATGATATGGACGAAGTAAAGTTACTTGCGGAAAGCTGTTGTATAACAGGAGGTATTTATGAAATTACCAGAATTTAAAAAAATAACACAAGATAAGACAACAACCCCACCTTGGGCGAAGGATATGAAAGAGACGGACTTTATTAGTTACGGTCCAACCTTTCAGATGAAGGCCTATTTGGACTTGTTTGATGAATACCAATATCCCTGTGAGACCACAGGGGATATTACATATTATGTGTACGACCCAATCAAGCATGGTGCGTCTGCGGATAAGACTTATCCAGTGCTCATGTGGTTTCATGGTTTGAATAATTCTTTTGACGGGAAAAATTGCATTTTTTGCTGTGGAGCAGAACAATATGCTACCAAAGCATATCAGGAGCAGATGGGAGGAGCGTATATTATTGTGCCGTTGGCGAATGAGGTGCGATTAGAAGATGGCAATATCACCGGCTCTTGGGATATGCTAGAGGACGGACAACGAGCTCTTTCTTGGGATAGCATGGATGAGAATAAGCGTGGTTTGTATGTACAAGTAGTAAAGGCGATTTATGATAAGGTATGTGAAGAGCACCCTAACAATATTGGTAAGCACTTTATTATGGGAGCGTCCAATGGCGGTCTTATGACATGGCAAATGCTGAAGGAATATTCGGATTATTTTGCCGGTGCAATTCCTATTTCTTCAGGATATATACCTCCAGACGAGGAGTTAGAACGGATGAATCAGTTGGGAATCCAGATATTACTTGCTCACGCAAAGAGAGATGAAATGGCATCATTTCAGGAGTGTGTAGCACCAAGAATTGAGAAATTGAATACGCTCAGTAATATAGAGTGTTTCTTCCCAGAGTGGGTTTACAATGGAGATGGTGGAGTTTCTTCTATTTGTTATGGATTCGAAATGGGACAGCATTGTCTCATTAATGAAATTCAGGCAAATCTGATGTTTGATGACGGAACACCGATGACAGGGGAGTATCCGCAAGGGGTTACAGGTTGGATTCGTGATGTTGTATATCGACAAGAAGAATAAACTGTAATGATAGGAAAAGAAATGATAATTAGAATAAATCATAATGAGAATAAATTTGGAGGAGGATTATGAACAAAGCAAATTACAAAGCACTGTTACCAATAGGAGTATTCTTAGTGCTTTACTTAGGACTAGGAATTTTATTTGAGTATGTGTTGAAGATACCAATGGGATTTTATAACATCCCAATTGTGGTGGTATTTTTGATTGCATTGTTGGTAGCTTGTGTGCAAAATCCTAAGCTGAACTTTGATGCTAAGCTAGAGGTTATGGCAAAGGGTGTTGGTGACAAGAACATCATTACGATGGTTCTTATATTTATGGCAGCAGGTGTGTTTGTTGGTGTGGTAGGAAGAAGTAGTGCAGAGAGCGTGGCGTATTTCTTGCTATCGATTATTCCGGCGCGGTTTGCGGTGTTGGTATTGTTTGTGGTAAGTGCCTTTGTATCTTTGGCAATGGGTACTTCTGTTGGAACCATTACCTTGATAGTACCAATTGCAGTGGCAGTGGCTACGGGTTCTGGGTTTGGCGTTCCGCTTTGTCTTGGCTCTGTGGTTGGTGGAGCTATGTTTGGTGATAATCTTTCATTTATTTCAGATACAACCATTGCAGCGTGCAACGGGCAGGGATGTGCTATGAAGGATAAATTCAGAGAGAATTTTGGTATTGCCCTACCTGCGGCAATTTTAACAGCTGTTATTATTACAGTGATGTCTCTCGGTGCAGCTGTTGGTGAGCCAATTGTCCAGGATTATAATTTGATCCAGATTATTCCATATGTTTTGGTGCTGATTGGTGGTATTGCAGGAATTAACGTATTTGTGGTGTTGATGATTGGCATTGTGAGTGGTGCCATTATTATGTTAGCAACCGGGGCAACTGCACCAACGGATTTGCTTGCAAACATGGGAAGTGGAGTGTCTGGTATGTTTGAGACATCTATGGTTGCGATTCTTGTATCTGCAATCTGTGCTTTGATTAATGAATATGGTGGATTTGCAGCAGTATTACAGTTGATTAAAAAGGTGTTCAAGGGTAAGAAGGGCGGAATGCTCGGTATGGGACTTTTGGTAGGTGCTATGGACATTGCAACTGCCAATAATACGGTTGCCATTGTTATGGCAAATCCAATTGCAAAGGAGATGGCTAATGATTATGACATTTCTCCAAGAAAAGCGGCCTCCATTCTAGATACTTTTTCCTGTATCTTCCAGGGTGTGATTCCATATGGAGCACAGATGTTGGTTGCAATATCCGTTGCCAATGAATTGGGAGCTGGAATATCGGCATTTCAGATTATGCCGAATCTGTTCTATCCGTATATGTTGTTTTTGAGCTCGTTGGTGTTTGTGTTCCTTGTGCAGGAGAAGACTAAGTAGGATACAGAGGAAACTTTGAATTCTCACTTGAGGTATTTTAAGGGATTTAATTAAACTGTTATATGTTGTTATAAAAATCTCGGCACCCCTTGAAAATACTAAAGTTTTCGTGATGTCCTCTCCATCACATCGTGTATCGTGTTATATCGTTCTACCTTGTTTATGAACCCTCATAAGGAAAAAAACAAGGGAAAGAAAATCTGGTAACAACTTATAACAAATTATGAAAGTGGCAGTTGGACTGGATGAAATGCTTATAATACATTTCTATGAAAGGACTGATAAAATGAGATTGATATATGCTCGGCTTGTCTTGGATGGTGAAATGCAGGCGTGGGTGGATGCAATTGGTAGTTTAGAAGCGTGGTAGGATGTAAGATAGTTATGTCGTAACCATTTCTATGCAACAATTCTTGTGAATTGTTTCAAAATCTAATATAATTAGAGCGACTAATTTTGAATAAGGCAATATGAATTTATAACTCATAAAAGGAATATCGGAAGGAGAAGAGAAAATGAACAAACAAAGGACACTAGGAAAAAGAGCATTAAGCTACATACTTTGTATGGCACTGGTACTATCCGGACTAATGGTTCCAACACAGCAGGTTCGTGCAGAGGAAACACCAGAGGTAGAAATTGGTGCTATAGTTGCTTCTGGTGACTGTGGTGCAACTGCAAATGATGATGTAACATGGGTGCTGACGAAAAATGGAGAAGTAGATGGAAATGATACATATACGCTTACCATAAAGGGTAATGGGGCTATGGCGGATTATATTCCGGATGATAACGACCCAGAATGGGTTACAAATTATAGAAACAATATTACAAAAATAGTTATCGGTTATGGCATCACAAGAATAGGCAATGATTCTTTTTATGACTGCTCAAAAGTAGAAGAAGTAGTTTTTGAACGAAATGAAAATGGTGAAAGTAGTGTTACAGCTATTGGTGATTATGCATTTAACAGTGATGAGAAGTTAACTAGTATTGTGATTCCTGCAAGTGTAGAAACCATCGGAAATTTTGCTTTTCGACTCTGTATTAAATTAACTAGTGTAACATTTGAAGAGGGGAGTAGTCTTACTTCTATAGGAGCGGAATGTTTATTTAGCACCATCAAATTAGAACAGTTAGTAATACCAAGTAAAGTTAAGTCTCTTGGTAATTATTCTGTTGGTATTTGTGATTCTTTAAAATACGTTTATTATCCTTCGATAGTAAACAATTTCGGAACGCAAGTTTTTTATAGTACAGATTCCCTTGAATATTTCGGCAGATACACAATCAACGAAACTGCTAAAACTTGCTCTGTACAGTATATTGGTCTTGATACAACAACATGGCTTCCAGACGACAATATCGTTCCAACTGCCTCAGAAATCATCATCCCTGAAAAACTGGATGGCTACGAGGTAGTGCAGGTAAAAGTTGGTTCCAGCACAGTTGCTGTTCCTACAAGTTTTGAAGCAGAACACAAGATAGCAAAATTATCCGACATCGAGGCTTTAGAGGGCTGGACTTACGAGGCGGAAACCGACGAACTGCCTTTAGGTGGTTCAGTTGATGTAACAGCGACGTATAATGTTAGCGAAACACAGAAATTAACAAAGAAAATCACTGTTTCAAGAGCAGCTTGTGTAGATGCAAATAAAGACCACAAATGCGATCTCGGCTGTGATGCAGTTATGGGCGACTGCATAGACACCAACAAAGACCATAAGTGTGATTATGGCTGTGATAAAGTAACAGAGCATACCTGGGATGCGGGTGTTATTACAAAAGAGCCAACCCCTCAGGATAAGGG
>JAFSIQ010000040.1 GCA_017439675.1 Lachnospiraceae bacterium | reverse complement strand
TTTTCCCTTATTTTTTCCCTTATCAGATGTTATAAGCAAGTGTAAAACTATATAGCACGATACAAGATGTAATAAATAAGACACCCATGAAAACTTTAGTATTTTCAAGGGTTTGACGAGATTTTTATAACAAGATATAACTGTTATTAGATCCCTTAAAATACCTCAAGTGAGAATTCAAATTAATTCGTGTATTTTCTCAACTTTCCATTATTTACAAGCATTCTTTCTTATCAATACCTATAAAAGCATACCTTTTTCCTACATAATGCTACGGTAGTTTATCAACAAGAAACATCGCGATATTATCTTTTAACAGCTCCTCGTTAATATATCTCTTAAAATCATCTGAAATATATTGGCCAAAACTGCACCATACTGCCTCATCATCTGAGAGACGTTCCAACAATGTAACATCAACCACATTTTTAACTGCATCATCTCCATAACGCCACATCAATTCTATACTCCTACAATAAATCTCAACATAATCACAGAGATTGTTACGTTTTAACAATTCCACAAGTGGTTCGCCCACCTGTTCACTTGCATACAAATGAAGCAATATTTCACCATAAGTATCGATATGCTCAATCAAATCATCGCTGCCTGTTCTCTTTAATTTCTTAATCAAATGAGCACAGTCTTTTATGGACATTTGCTTTTTATTATATATATGATAGTTCTGCACTTCTTCTAAAGTTTCCTGTTCCCAATAATATTGAACCATATCTTCATAAACCTTACGTTCAAAACACCAATCCACTTCAGCAAACCATATTATGTTTTCTTCTTTTTGATATGCTGAATAGGTGTAATTCATTCGTCGGCGGAATAATTCCTCATCCCAGTTTTCACCAATCCACTGATACCATTCTTCACTGTTTATCTCTGAAATCGCAATATTATCTCCATATCGCTCCCAATCCTTATCCGTGTAACTTTCCAAACATAATATTCCATGAAGTGCTTCTTCTGAAAAATCATACGACCGATGATTAACCAATCCAAATCGTTCCCAATACACAAAGTCTTTCGTCTTTTTCACTTCTACAACAATCACTATACAAGAATAATCTAAATCATCTGGACACAGATAAATCGGCAATACTGCCTTTTCATATGTAAGCAATTCCCATGTAAATCTTACATCACCAAAATAATTAAGTCCCTTCACCCATGCAGGACATAAATCATCAAATGGTTCTGTATTTGCAGGCAATTCTTTCATCTTGTTTTGTTTTAAATGTTCACTCAGACGAACACCATCAATGAACCATTCAAAATCAGTCCAGTTAACACTTTTACAAATCTTTTGAATTGCAATTCTGTTCATAACCTTATTCCTCATATTGTATATGGATAGATTTTTATTTTTCTATAATCAGCAGAAAAACTCACAAAATCATCGCCTGTTCTGATTCCACCAACCAAGTCTACCATTTCTATCCAATCAACAGATAATCTTATGTACATAACTTCCTCATCTGCACCTTCACACAGTCCTATGAAATGTACTAGCTGCTCCTTAATTGATACCGAATAATCGTGTACTACACTCACTGCAATCCCGTTTAGGTATTCCTCTATGCCTAATTCAACGTAATACTCCTTACCAATAAGAGGTTCTTCTTTTTGTGTCCACATTCCTTTAAAATCACCTATAGATGTTCTACAAAAAGCTACAATCCCCCCATTTTCAACTTGTACATTTTCAACACAAATTTTCACTCACTTCACCTCTACAATTAAATCATAACCCTTGTTCTAGTTGCTGCAATGTATTGTAATAACTGGTAAATTGGTAAACACCTTTCCACTTTGACAAAACTGCCCAACTAAAATCATTGATTTCCTCATCAAAAATTTCTCCTACATAGGTCCCACCAAAACAAAACATTCTTCGAGGATATTCATTTTCAGCGAAATTCGTTTTTGACAACTTAATTTCTGATAAAATGACGCAATCATTCTCTTTGATAAATTTTAGTTCTTCTTCTGAATAATTCGTATCAAATGTAAATTTCATAAAAGTAATTCCATCCATCTTCTTCAGAAACTTCATATTTTCTTTGTAGGCAGTCTTTCAGTTTGAGTACCGCTATCAACACTTTTTTCTTTCTATAATAATCTTCTCATTGGAAGAAAAATAAATCCGAGGATACACATTCCCAAACCCATGCGTTGTTTCTGAATATGCTACATATTCTTTATCTACTAAATCAATATCATTCAACTCAAGCTCGATATCAGAGTTTAAATTAGAATAACTCATTTTATTAATTTCCAATAAGTATTCTTTGACTTTAATTCCGTTATTAAAATAAAGCAGCTTGCAAACACCACCTGTACCAACCTGAAAATCCGTCAGCTGAATTTGTTTTACATTTTGTTCATTAATAAGTGATTTAACCTTAATTTTTGATATCGGAATAACGCCTTTTAACATATTAAAAATGGTGTCCTTATCTTCATATATTAATTGATCCGGCTCGGCACGTTCAATAATCATTTTACTATGTTCATCATATAGCAACTCGCTAACTAGTTCGTCTGAAAGCAATTTTCGTTCTCTCTCACTCAGTAACTTACACTGTAATTCCAAATAATCAATACATTGATGAATTGAAATTCTTTTGTCCATTTCTTCATAAGTAGCCTTTTCTATTAATTTATGTATTGGTTCTAGTGTAATAACGTTTCCAAAATGCTCCTTATTTAGAAAAATTTGAACATCACCTCGTTGATATTGTCCACGAAAACCGATATTATCACCCTTCAAAGTCATCCATAGCACTTTAGCAAATAAATATACATCGGACGGTCTAAAATCTAAATCCAAATCCGTTTGTACATTCTCTAATTCTGGTGGCATTATTTTATATGGCCCTATTCGCTCATTTAATTCTGTAAGCCTTTCCTCCTCTATCCCCCAATACAATCCAAAATCAGAAAGAACTAATCGTTCGTCTAAAATCAGTATATTTTCTGGTTTAATATCTCGATGTGCTCCGTCCCTCTCGTGAATGCATTTTATAATCTGTGCCAACTGAAGCATATCTAATATTTTTGTATAAATATTTGCTTTTCGTATAAGCTTATATGGTTTAGCCTTAGGCATTAAATACCATGCATCTTCTTTAGATTGTGGAATATTTTGTGGACATTTCTTATCAACAACCTTCATTATCCCATCAATATCTTTTAACTTATCTAAAGCAAGTATCTCGTTTTTAAACCTCTTATACCTTTTTTCCTTATCTCTACCTTCATATTCAAAAAATTTGGCTACAACAGGAAAATCTATTCCAACATTTGATGGAAGTTCCACATCATACACAGCACCATTACCACCACTACCAATAGGACTATTTGCTCTATAAAAGCTATACAATTCGCCTACATATGTTTTTCTACCATTCATCTTCTGCACGCTTTCTTTCAAATTCAGCTTGTCGTTTATAATTATCACTAATTGTAAAATATATTTCTGCAGTATAAGGATAGTATTCCTGTAAAGCTTCCGCATTTTTTTTGTATCTTTGATGTAATATCAGTTCAGATTTACCAGCATCAACAGTATGCACACCGCGTTTATTTTCTTCTGCCACTACATAAGATGTCTTTAACGAATCTGTGTAGTATTCTTCTATAATCATACGAACAGCTTCACACGGACTATAACCATCCTCGCCGATTGGGGAATATGCCAACAAGCGCCCTACCAAATTTTCAAATAACCTTTCCTGTTTCTGATCAATCAATAACTCTCTGAATTTCTCCATCCACGCTTTTAGATTTTCATAGGTGACTTTTCCATCCTTTTCTGTCGGGCAAAACTTTGCCTTATCAAAACCTGAATAAACCTTATTAGCTAATTCTCTCTTTGCTTCATCAACAGCTTCACTATCATCCACCTTATATATAATGCTAACTAACAGGGCATAAAAAGTCGGATCGTTCTTCATAATTTTTTGCATACATTTCATCTGCTCCCATTCAAGCACACCTCTGCAAAACCACTCCAACGTTGCTATTTCTGCACACTTTCCATCATCTTCTATAAAAGCTTGTTGTAGAATATCAAAGATTTCTTTAAGGTAATAATCTGTCATAGAATTGGCAACATCGTTTTTTATATCAGATATTTCAATTGTTGCTTTATATAATTCTTGAATAGAAATTTTATCTTTTATATCATACAGCAACTCTAAATAAGTATGGAATGTACCATATTTTCTGCACTCACTTATAGCCCACATAAACACGCTCTGCTCAGCTTTATCCGATATTCTTAATCGTAGATGTCTACTCCAATACATCTTCTTTATATCTTCATCTTGACCTACAATAAGCGCATTTTCACAATCTTCTATAATTTCCAATGAGATCAAATTAGTCAGAAGATTTTTATTATCTGATAACTTTTTAACCTTTTCAATAACCTCTTTTAAATCTATTGTTCCTTTCCTATGTAGATACCTCACATAGTCATAAACATATTTTCCCTCTTCATCATTTTTCATCAAAGATAAAAATACATTCTCATCAAACACTCCATCACAATAAAACTGTGCAAGAACCTCACCTACTATTTCATATTCTTCCCTCACAGCCAATTGTATCAATCTATCTATCGAATATCTTTTTTCATTAAATTCTTTGATTCTTGCGTTAATCTCTTCCTCTCTTAATATATGATTTTTATCATGTATTTCTGTACTTTTTTCTCTAGAATATGGAATAGGATTCAGAAGCGGGAAATCATATGCAGACGAAAAAATATATAAATAATCGTAAATTTTCTCATCTATATTTATTACATTCATCACACGTTCATGTTCACACAATACATCTTCCGACATACTCCATTCTGCGTCATCAAAATATCTATGCCTAAATATCTCATCTCGGATTTTATTCTTTACTCTTATTTTTTCTTGATCACTCATTTTTTTGCAAATAAGCACTAGTTTTTCAAATACTTCTTTTTGAATCTTTATATCGTAAGAATTTACATGCTGAAGTATTTTAATCCATCTGTCAGCGTCTGTGTATGCTGTATCAACGCACATTCTCAGATACTCAATATATGTTTTATTTACTTCATGTACGTATAATACTTCTGGTTCATCTGTCTTTCTGTATTTAGGTGTATTCAATGTTGAACATATTGAACTTGTCCCCTGTGGCAAATTAGATGCAATAACATCCCAGGCATTTGGATATCGTTCAATTGCATTTCTTGCCAACTCAATTTTCTTTTCAACCGACAATGCACTCCCATTAATCCAAGCACAAAAGACCACATCCAATATCCCTTTAGGACTGTTACTTATGCTATATTTAATGTTATGTGAATCTATCTTCCACAACCACTCCAAAGCTCTTGCAACATATTTCTTTTGCTGAACTAATTGTTCTACGGCCCATAAAACATTAATATAGTAATGTCGGCTTGTCATAAAGTCGCCACCATTTTCTGCAAACAAGTCAATTAATCCTTGTGATGTCTCTATCTCTGTCTCTAGCTTTCTCAAAACACTCTCTGGAGAAGCTTCACACAATTCTGTTAAATACTGCGAAATGTATCCCCATCTTTCTTTACTAGTGATAGTATATAATACTCTTGAAACTATATTATCAATTTGCTTCTGATTTTCCTCATGTCCCCTATAATACGCACGCATAATAAGGGTTCTTATCATCCCCTTCTTTAATGTCGGCGACCACTCTGGCTTCTTTGCGTAAACGCTCGCCTCAAAATGCTTTTCAAAAGGGTACTCAAAAATAGGCTCTGATTCTATCAAAACTTCATAAAATAGCTTTATAAATTTATCCCATAGATCATCATTTATATAAGGGTCCAGCTCTTCCCATGCATCTTCTACACTAGCAAGTTGCATATTGCTCCCCCTATATCCATTATTTGATACTATGTATGGATTTTCTCTATGTAAATATTTTTCTAATTCCTTTTTACAGTCAGCATATGCCTTTCCTGATAATTCTTCAAAAACCAACACATCTCCTGTTGCTTCTGTCCATTTACCACACAAAAGAGCAGCCATAACTACTTCCGAATGACTTTCTACCCAATCCGGTTTATCATACAGTGCACCATCAAAAAGTTTTTTCTTTAACGGCACATATAACCCATGCGTATTATCCACCATCTTATACGCTTCATTTGCATCTATGCCAATCTCTTCTAACGAATCTATAATATTTCTTTTTGTCCTTTTTCTCAGAATCAATTTATTCTGTGTATAGCAAGGTTCATCTTCACCATATATGAAAATATTGGTATTATTCGGTATTACCACTATCTTGTCTGCATAAAAAAACGGAATCAGAATATTTCCTGACAAATTTGAATGTTGTAATTTATTCCACTCTTCCTCCGACTTAATCACCAATGTGATTCTTTCCGAATTCTTATTTCTTAATTCATTTAAAATTCGATACGTTGTTTCTTCTCTAGATTTTCCAACAATATATATCCTTGTATCATTTAGAGAATTTTGGAACCTTGATTCAAATTGCTCATCATCAAGCTTAAAAAAATCAAGTCCCATTCGTTTGTATTTTGTTTCTCTCCTAATCTGTGCATCAATATCCGCTATTGAATAGGTGACTATTTTTTCTTTATTCAGCTCTGAAATTTGATTTAAAACTAATTCCAATTTTGATTCTAATGAGGCAAAATAAGTTCCGATTTCCTTTCTCATGTTACCCAAATACATTTCCAATGTTTTATCCGAATCATTTTCTTCTAAATAAGTTATAATAACCTGCATAAAATGATGGATATACGTTTCTGCCTCCATTATTGGAATTTCATAACTCACCATCAAATCATATAACTCTTTATGAAGTAATTGTGGAAAATCATATCCATTCTTATCTTTTATTTTTTTTGCTATTCTACCCAGATTATCCTTAGAAAATACAGAATATAAATCATCTTCAAACTTCACCAAAACATCAGTGTTATTTACAAAAAAATCCCCTGTGGAAACAAATAGCTTTTTCCATTTATAATCATCCTTCACACTATCTATTTTTTTCTCAACACCATCTAATAATAGATCAACCATAGTATCTTTCATTTTTTCTTTCATAGTCTAAACCCTTTATTTCTTGATTCAATATTCATACACGCGTTCGAATAATTGCTAGATTCTCTATCATACTAATTTGCAAAACACTTGCTACCTTCTACTGCAACACCCTAGTCTACTGCCACAGCCTTGGACTAATCTTAAGCTAATCTTGGTCTATCTTAGACTAAAACTCTACCCTTTAGCTTATATTTTTTTAACCAAAAACCATCGAGCTGCGTGCCCAGTTCCAGATACATCTGCAATATTTTCCTTCTTCATAGATTGCAATATATTAGAAACTTTTTTAGACTGCTGTTTTTCATCCAAGAATGCAGGCAAAGCGCCAGCCAATATCTCTTTTAGTTCAGACACACTAGCTTTTTCCATTGTCTCTAATGCATTGATAATTATCTGTTTACACACATCATTGCTCAAACCTTTATTCTTTACATAATCGGTCTGCTGTCCCACAATATTAGCCACCTTATATGACACAAAAATATTAGGATATCTTCCTTCAACCAACTCCGCTTTTTTCAATATAGCAAAGTCCTCTTTGGATATTAGTTCTTTTTTTTGTATCTTATCTAACAAGAATACTGTTTGTAAATCCAAAGCAGCATTTGAATGCAACAACTGCGTATAATTTCTATCTAATATTTTACCATACAACGTAACAATAACTCGATTTGACTGTTGCAAATTATATGTTGGTAGCGGAAAACACTTTTCCCTTTGAATCTGATACATCATTGGAATTCCCATAGCATTTGTATCAATCATATACAGATTAACCATAGCCCTACATAAAAATGTATTTCTATAATATGGTGGCTTATATCCTTCCTCCAACGCTCTTTCCACCGTCTCTGGAATAAAGTTTCCTTCATTGATAAATACTAATCTGTCTTCAAATTCTTCCACATTAATCTTGCCGCGCAACTGGTAATTTGAATGTGCTATACAGTTATTAAGTATTTCCTTTACAACATCCGGTTCATATTGATCCACTTCATCCGGGAACAATGTTTGCTGTCCTGCAATGTATCTATATTTAACATTTCTAATTTTGGCATAAGTTTTATCAACAGCTAATAGCAATGGCATATCAAAATGCTCATACGCCTTTATAGAACCATCACCGTTATACAAAGTCCATGTAATACGTGGAATAAAACCATCAAACAAATATGACGACTCCTCTTTTCCCAATAGTATTAGTGCCGTATTAGTAACCTTTCCTTTTATTAGTATTCCAGCTTTATTTAATATCTCAACATCCGACATCTTCTCCAGCATTTCTGTTGATTTCTTTGATGCATTTTGTTTTTTTATAAATAATTCTCTAGCATATGCTATTGCCTCGGGATCCAAGTCATCCAAATCTGCATCTTCCACAACTAATTTCGACCAATCCACGCCAATCTGGCTACGTATCAAATCCATTTTATCAATCGGAAGTGGTGATATATGTTCACCTTCTCGTGCATACGCAGCTCCATTCCATGTAGTCGGAATTCCTCGCATTGCCGGCGGTATCTGAAATGCGACAATTCTACACTTATCAATATACAGCTCATATATTTCCATAAATGTCAGTCTTTCATTTGTCCCACCAACTATTTCCTTCTTCAAATTATGAAGACTACCTTCTTTTCTGTACTCAGAACCGACAATATTTTTATCATTGTCAACACCAAATATCAGCCATGCTTCCTTTTTATCACGAATATTTGCTTCATTTCCAAGTGCCGAAAAATATTTTCCAATATCCTTGAATGAATAGTTCAATTTCGCTTCTTTGAACTCTACCACTTCATCTTCGAAATCTACTATCATTTGACGGATTTTATCAATTAATTGCTGTTCTGTGTAAATCATACATTTCCTTTCCGTCTTGGACTAATCTTAGACTAACTTGAGCTAATCTTGGACTAATCTTGGACTAAATTTTATTTTCATGTTTAATTATAGCAAGTTATTTACACCTTACATTACATTAGTATGTTTTAACATCAGTCATACCACAAAACCATTCGTCCATTCACACGATTCGCTATTTCCTTTTCTGATATAAACGATAATTTAGCAGCTTAATCTTCAATGATAGCCTGACCATTCATCAGCATTGGGAGTAGCCAATCTCTGAGTTTTGTGAGTTCTTTGTTTTCACAAATGTTTTTTGCTATCTGTGCGTAGATAGGTTGTGTTGCTTTGTGATACTTTTCCAATGTGTTCTTGTCAGGTATGAGAAGATGTATTTCTGCCAAGTCGTTATTGTTGACAGCTTCCTGAGTAGCACCGTGAGCAAGCATATCCTTATGTAGCTCAAAGTACGGACTTGCAATATATGATGAAATATACTCAAAGGATTTGTCATCGCATTGTAGTCCGCAGAAACCTGTTGACAAAATGCTTTGCTCTATAATTGGGTACATCTCAGGGTTAAAATAAAGATGTTTGATACTATTCTTCATTTTAGCAAACCAAACAGAATATTCTGTTGGCTGCATATTGGCTCTGCTTTCTCTGTTTTCATAGTCGATAACAGTACCTTCATAAATCGCTGAACCTTTTACATCGGCAGTTGCCAAATATGTTTTAAGTTCAAAAACATCAACGCCGGGTTTAATAAACTTAGTCAAACTGTTCTTAGCAACAGAACCAACAGACCAACTTGAAGGAATATTTCGTTTTAATGTTTCGTTCCATTCAAGTAAACCGCCATTTGATTTATAAGGATTTCCATCGGAATCTGGAAAATCAAACTGAGAAAACCAATAATCATAAATTGTTTGAATTTGGTTCTCTAAATTATCGTTTATCTTTCGGTTTGTTGTTATTTTTTTATCAAGACAATTTAATATATGTGCAATCCTCTTTTGCCTATCTATTGTTGGATAACTAATAGGAACATTTGATAATATCTCTGTGTTGAGATTAGGCATATTGCTACCAACAGCATGCGTTACAAGCCACCTTTTTGTTTCCTCTCTGTTCAAATAAAACGATAAGAATAATGGATCGACATCCTCTGAAGTAATCCTCACTCGCAAGCAACCCGTTCCACAATATACTCCACTATCTTCCGAGGTTATAAAAGCGTGCTTTTCAATATCCCCTCTACGAGCATATAATATATCGTTTTTTTGCGTTATATACCTATTCAATCTATGAGCATCATATTCAGAAATGTAATTGATTGAAGTATAGTTTATTTTTCTATCTGTAATATCTTGTGGCATAACAATAGGTACACCATCTGAAACATAATCAGATTGATGCAATTGACTCCCAAATGGACCTGTAATAATTGTAGAAATATCTCCAAGCTTTGTCATTGTCCAATCACTCATACTTCACCTTTTTCAGTTGCTCCATAATCTCTGTTTGCAACTTATTTCCTTCTTCAAAATACTCTTTTAACTTTGTCGCATAAACTGTCATTCTAGCATTAAATTCTTCTTGTGAAAGTTCCTCGTATTCAATCTTTATATCAAAATACTGTCCAGCCGCCAATGAATACTTCTTAGCTTTAATCTCGTCATAAGTTACTACAACTGAAAAGTCATCTACAGCTTCCTTGTTAAAAAATGTATCGACTATTTTATCAATTTCAAAATCACGAAGTCTACGTTTTTGATTATTTCCGTCCTTGTATTCTTCACCAAGTTTGGACGCATCTATTAAAACTACTTTATCTGTACTTTTTGAATTATCAAAAAACAGAACAGATACGTTAGTTCCTGTGTTTGCAAATACGTTTGACGGCATACTTACACAACCGTACACGATTTTTTCGTCCACAATATGTTTGAGAATTTTACTTTCAACACTACTTTTTGCTGTAATAAAACCAGTTGGAATTACAATAGCACCTTTACCATTCACCTTCAACGAATTTATAACATGCTGAATGAAAAGCGTATATATTGCCATACTCTCTTTTTTCTTAGTTGGTACTTTCGGCACCCCCGCCCAAAATCTTGCAGGCATAGCAGCTATCTTTTCCCTTGTATCTGAAAAATCCATTTTGAACGGTGGATTCGATACCACATAGTCAAATTGTCTTAGTACCTGCCCATCATCTGATTTGTGATACGGTGCAACTAATGTATCGCCTTGTATTGCATGGTCAAGAGATGACACTAATCCATTTAAAATGAGATTTAATTTAAGCATTTTGTTACTTCTCTGTGAAATATCCTGTGCAAAAATTGTACATCTATCCTCGCCTATTTGATGTCCTAATGCCATCAATAAAGTTCCTGTTCCCGCAGACGGATCATAACATTCAATATTATGCAAATCGGAATTATCACCTACTAACAACCTTGCCATTATTGTTGCAATTGCATGTGGGGTATAGTATTCTGCATACTTTCCACCTCCAGCAGTGTTGTAATCCTTAATTAAGTATTCAAATATTGCGGCAAAAAAATCATAGTGTTGACCAAAAGCTTCTTCAAAAGAGAAATTTGCCAATTTATCTACCAACGCTCTTGCAAAAGGCGCTCTTTGTGCCTCATCGGTTACATAATGTGTCAACGGCTCGAACAACGGAATCTTTGTGTTCTGAGTTGTCTGTGTGGAAAAAATTGCAATATTTTTATCTGCAATATCTGTCATTGTTCTATCGAATATAAGGTCAAAATCTCCTTTTGCCTGCTGATTCCACATATTAGCAATCAAATGTTCCGGATTTAAGCGTGGAATATCTGGTGATAATTCATCAAACAAGTCAAGCCTTTCATCCTCTGTCATTTGTGCATAAGTCTCTTCCCACTTTTCTGCTTGTAATAGTTTCTTACTTAACTTCTTGACTGCAAATCCAAACTTATCATTAATATATTTGTATAAAAAAACTTGTGTAATGATTTTATACTCATTACCATCATTTCCCATTCCATAAGTTTGACATGTTGCTTTTAAAGCATCAATAAGTTCAATTGTATTTTCTTTAATATTCATTGCTTTTCCCTAGGCTGCTGGGTATGTAGCATGATACTGTGCCAAATACTGTAACACAATTCTACTTTGAATAAAGGCTCGATCTTCCCTGCTACCTTTAAATCCCAACTTGTCCATTCCTTCCTTTACTTGTACCATAACAGTTTGTTCAAAATATGCATCTTTTTTCAAAATATCATTTCTGTCATAAACTTTTTGGTCTACGTCTTCTTTAATACGCATCAGCATTTCTCTGATTTTTTCATCATAAGCAGATAGAATTTCTACTTGATGTTGCAATCTGCGACGCTCATTTTCCTCTCTAATCCTCTTATGGACACATGCAAACTTTGTATCACCGTTATACTTTCTAGCCAATGCATTATTCTTTTTCTGTAACTCATTTAACTTCTTTATAACTTCATCCAATGCTTTTGACTGTTCGTTATACTTTGCCATGCTGTCAACCACAAATCCATGCTCTTTAAATCTTTGCATAAATGCTTCTCTAAGAGTAATATATTCTGGGTCTTCTTGATCAGTATTTTCAGTAAAACTCCTAATAGTATACTGCCATTTTTCCTGAAGCTCCGCTCCACCGGAAATCAATTGCATCTCCTCCTGACCAATTTTACTAAAATTAAATGTAATATTAGCCATAGCTTCATTTACAAGTTGCTTGGTAGTATCATCCTGTGAAAATGCTTCTTTTTGTGTAAGAATCTCTATATGACGCTGAACCTCCGAAATCATCGCAGGTAGCATATATATCTCCATTTTCGCAAATTCTTCCTTTAATTCTTCATCTCCAAAGGTTCTAACAATATTGCAACAATCCTTAGCCATTATTAATGCTTTTTTCAAGTCTAACAGTCTTTGCCTATCCTCAATCTCAGATATCTCTTGACTGAAAATTTCTGCATTATCAGTTGTATATTCAAATAATGCCTGCTTTACATCTCTCATCTGTTGAATTAAAGCATCTCTATCCTCGATGACATGCAAAAGTGTATCCGTTGCAGTATCTTCTCCGACCTCATCCGGATTACTAAAACGATTCAATTCTTTCAAATATGCCTCATTAGTTTCATCAAAGTTCTGCTTAATATCTGCAAAATCAATTAAATATCCATATCTATTATTCTTATATGGACGATTAACTCTGGTAATTGCCTGAAGAAGATTATGGTCTTTAAGTTTTCTGCCAAAATACAATCTCTTTAATCTTGGTGCATCAAATCCTGTTAAAAGCATATTGAAAACAATAAGAATGTCAACAGTCATATTCTTTTTAAAATCTTTAATGATTTGTTTTCTAGTTTCTTTATCGTCACTATCATGAAGAATAAGCCCTACTTTAAAATGTGTTTGAACTGAAGCATCCTGATTGAGTTCTTTTTGTATTTCATCAAAATGCATATATAATTTTCTTGCCTGATCACTTGTCTCACAGATTACCATGCCACCCAATGTATTATCACCCTGAAGCAATCGGAATTGTTTCAAATCATTTATAATATACCTCAGCAATTCCTTCACATAGGTATCATGCTCAACAATCTGTGATTTTTGTATTTCTTTCTTTTGAACTAGATGTTCTAACTTTTCATATATCTTAGAAAGATTATCTTTATAAGAAGTCTCAATATCTTCTCTTATTATTTTCAATGTATATCCATCTTGGATAGACTTATCATAATAATACGTATGCAAATAATTACCAAAAACCTTCCATGATGAACGCTCATTTTTTAATAACGGAGTTCCTGTTAACGCAATCTTAATTGAATCCGGATCAGCATCAAACAAATTTGCCAGGAAACAGCCTTTAGGGTCATATCCACGATGTGCTTCATCTATAATAAATACTCTTTGAAGATTTGTTGCATATTCCTTTAATCTCACAGCCGTGTGGTCCTGAGCAAACCTCTGTATATTTACAACTGTTATTTCTGCATTTCCAGAATTACCTTCTTGGGCTTGGTTTGTTCTAAACTGAGCCATTAATTCTTCTCTTGAATTAGCAGTCTTTACCTCTAATCCCCTTGCCTCAAATTCTTGTGTAGCTTGTTCCAAAAGGTCTAATCTATCCACTACAAAGTAAAACTTGGCAACTTTATTCCTCCGGGCATAATAATCGCCCAACACATGTGTTAAATGATATGACAACGCTGTTTTTCCACTACCCTGTGTATGCCAAATGACGCCAGATTTTATTCCTTCCTTTATCTGTCTTCTTACAGCATAAGCAGCAAACAATTGCTGATAACGCATAATATGTTTTTGGTCTGTAGATTCGATTTTCCCATCAACTTCTTTTTCCAACTTCACATACGCAATACCATATTTAATCAAAAACAATAATCTTTCCGGGCTACACATAGATGTCAAAATTCTATTAGTCGGTGTATTTACAGCAAGATTGGTTTGATATTCCGGTGCATGATGAATAACCTGACAATTGAAATCGGACAAGATTTTTCTTTCAACATCAGGCTCTATATTCTCATACGGAAAATTAGCTATGTAAGGAGCTACTGCCTCATTTCCCATATTTTCTTCTCTAAAACAATTAAATGGTGCAAATTCTCGTGCCGCAGTACAATAGAATGCACCTTGAACAGGAACAATACCACCCAAAGTATCGTATTCCATGTTATTAGAAAAAATCATAAACTGCGTAATATTAATAAATCTTCTAAATTTCTTGTTGGGAAATCTTTGACGATTCATTCGCGTGCTTTCTTCTACCATACCGCCCCGATTATTTGGTTTTTTAACCTCTACAAATACCAATGGCAAACCATTGACAAAAATTGTAATATCTGGTCTAAATTCATCCTGATCCCTTTTACAAGTAAACTCTGCTGTACAATGATACACATTATTCTTAGGCTCATCAAAATCCACCAACTTAACAGGAGATACTCTAGTCAGTCTTTTATAAAACCCTCTTCCAAGGTCATCATTATCCAGTTCCTGTCGAATCATTCGTAATGTTTCATCAACTTCACCTTCTCTGCCAGGATTTAATTTACAAAATTGTTCTTTAAAAACTTCTAACAAGATATTCGTATCAGGATCATACTTTTTCCCTGCCATATCTTCATATAGCTTACCATAATATGTATATCCTAATCTTGTAAGGTGAACTAATCCAGGCATTTGCACTCTGGTCGCTTCCGTAAACCTAATAATATTACCTATCGACATAACCATCACCTCCAACAAAAGCTAATCAATTCTCAATCTCTACAATATCATCCAAACCACACTCCAACGCAACACATATTCGCACCAACACATCCAATGACACATTTTCATTATTCATCATCTTAGTAAAAGTACTTGCTGCAATCTTCGTATTTCTTCTCAAATCTCCCTTAGATATATCCCTGTCAATCAACATTTTCCATAAAGGTTTATAATTAACTTTAATGCGTTCTTCTGCCATAATACATCCTCCATCACATATAACTTCATCACGCAAATTCTCAGATAATATCATACCATAAAACGTTCGATTTTTCAATGATGTTTTCGATTTCTCGAACAAGCAATCTCAAGTATCTTCCATTATCTCTGTAATAGTAATGTCATAATATGATTACTATGAAATCTCGTACCTCGTAACTATTCAGAGCTGTCCAGAACTGCTTAACAGTGAATAGTTACAAATTACCACATATTATTTAATCACCTTTCCCTACCACGCTCAGGCATTCTATCTTTCCACATATCATCTTCTCCCTGCAGCCACTTTTTGAAATTTTTTTAATTTTGTGAAATTTATTAACTGAAAAGTTATAAGAAAATAGAAATACCTCTAATACCTTTTGCAGTATTCCAAAACATCTCTGGTACTACATAAACAGGTATCATAGAGGTATCAACAAAAAGAAAAAAGCCCCAGAAATGGCTTATTTCCGCCATTTCTGAAGCTGTGTTTATTACTCGAACTCAATCGTCGCAACAGGCTTCTTTGTCAACTCGAAACATACACGAGTAACACTTGGAACCTCTGCTGCGATTCTGTCAGCAATCTTCTCTAAGATATCATAATCCACTCTCTCGATAGTTGCTGTCATCGCATCGATGGTGTTAACCGCACGGATAACTACCATGTAGCCCATGCTTCTCTCATGATTTCTCACACCAACTGCCTTGAAATCAGGTACTACTGTAAAGTACTGCCATACTTTCTTGTCAAGACCTGCCTTAGCGAACTCGTCGCGAAGGATTGCATCAGACTCACGAACTGCCTCAAGACGGTCACGTGTGATTGCACCAAGACAACGAACACCAAGTCCTGGTCCTGGGAATGGCTGACGGTATACCATGTGTGGTGGAAGACCAAGCTCGATACCACATGCACGAACCTCGTCCTTGAACAACTGTAACAATGGCTCAACCAACGCAAACTGCATGTCCTCTGGAAGACCACCAACGTTGTGGTGAGACTTCACCATCTTTGCTGTCTTTGTTCCACTCTCAATAATATCTGGATAAATGGTACCCTGACCCAAGAAGTCGATACCCTCTAACTTTCTAGCTTCCTCCTCGAATACGCGGATGAACTCGCCACCGATAATCTTTCTCTTTTCCTCTGGGTCAGCAACGCCCTCAAGCTTGCCTAAGAAGCGGTCTGTTGCATCTACATAAATAAGATTTGCATTTAACTGGTTTTTGAATACTTCCACTACGTCCTCAGACTCGTTCTTACGCATCAAACCGTGGTTAACATGCACACATACCAACTGCTGACCAATTGCCTTCAATAATAAAGCAGCCACAACGGAAGAATCCACACCGCCGGACAAAGCCAACAATACTTTTTTATCTCCAACCTGACGACGAACCAATTCAATCTGATCCGCTACGAAGTTCTTCATGTTCCAGTTAGCCTCAGCCTTACATGTATCGAACACGAAAGCTTTCATAGTAGCGTCATCTGGTAACTCTGATAACTGCTGTTCACACTTCGCAGTTGGGTGGTCGATAGACATAACTGGGAATCCGCAATCGTAGATTGCTGGGTCTACCTCAACAGCCACACCATCTACCACGCGGTTCTCACCACCATTTAAAATGATACCTTTCACATTGTCTAATGCCTTAAGTGCATCTGGTGTAATATCATGTGGATGAATCTCACTGTATACCCCAAGGGCACGAATCTGGCGGGCAACTACAGTATTCTCTGTACTACCCATGTCTAAAATGACAATCATATCCTGTTTCATCGTCGATTTCTCCTTTTGAATAATATAATGTACAAAGTCACATCCCATAGTGAACACTCGGACAATCCAAACAATTCACAAAATGATATAATTTAACAATGCACTTCGTTATTATAGTATAATTTTTTTTCAAGTAAAAGTGTTTTTTTCGTTTGTTGCAAATTTTTATATAAATGTTATAATTTCTCTATTCTTATTTATAGAAAACGAAGAAACAATACACAAAACAGCCTGCCAAACTTCATCTAGATATGCAACAAATAGTGAGCTAACAGGTCAACGCTACTAATGAAACCATCAGGGGGAAACACACATGAAAATCAATTGCAAAAATTGTGGCAAACGATTTGACCATGAAAAGCACGGCGGAACCTGTCCCAAATGTGGAACCGTGCAGACCGCAGGTCAATACGCTCCATCTGAGTTAAGCAATGCATATATCTCCATGTCAGCAAGCGACACAGAACAACCCAATGCTAATTTAAAGCAAGAAGCAAAGGCTTCACAAACCAAAACAACACCCCGCAAGAAAACCAATCCGATAGTTACCGTCATCCTTCTAGGTGCTATGGTGTTGACCGCCGTCATACCGGTTTTGGCTTGTCATTTTGTTAATCAGATAAACGCAGACAAACAAACCATGGAAACCTTTCCAGAAACAGAAGTGTATACATTAAATGAACCCATACCGACCGACAACACTGACATCACTCTCACCATTACAGAAGCTATAATTGACACCAACAAAAAATTAGTAGCTCCAGATGGATACGAGTTTTTGATGATTTCCTACCATGTAGAAGACAAGACAAACCCAGAGATGACCTATGTGCCATATGCGATTTCTTCCGGCGTGAAACCATATCTTATAACACAAGACGGTTTCTATTTACGCCCATTAGCTTCCTATTCTCTTAGGGATGCATTAGAACTTAACTATGAAGAAGCAAGAGAACTGGGTGTATCAGATTACTTTGACTACCCTGACGGTGTATTATATTTTCTAGTAAAAGAAAATGACACCTCTGCTCTGAGACTAAACTATCATCACACAGATTCATCGGATTATGATGCAGTTCAGACATTAGAACGTATCATAGAGATTGAGAATTTGGAGGTACGTCGATAATGCGTGGATTTGCTCTTTTAATAGAATTAATTATTAATTTTTTTGCATTTATATTTAAGAAGTTAGGATTCAATGCGGTACTTTTAATTTTACTTGTAATCGAACTCATCGGTATGAGCTTCTATTTCACTAGCAACTATCGCAACTATATCTACGAGGATAACTCACGACTAGAAAGGGTTACAGAACTCACCCAGCTTGAGGCAAGCGAGATTCCTGATGTATATAAGGACAGTCTCAGCGATAGCGACTCTTATTATTTAGTTAACGTACAAATCGGAAATTACTACTTAAATGAAGCCTTTTATCCAACGCTTCACATACGAAACCAAGAAGCGAAGACCTTCACTACAAGACGCCTTGACTACTATGACGCTTTGAAGGAGTATCATGATTTTTATCCAGATTCGGTTATTCCCCCAGGAACCGTGGTGCAAGCACCTTATCTGGTAAGCGTTCCGGAATATGCATTGAACACCACCACTGAGTTGGTCATTTACTATTCCTATTTGAATGCTGACCGGAAATCCGAAAATCAATTAGAAAAGAAACAACATATATTGCGAACACCATTCAGTGATAATAAGTGATAACATTTATGTTATGTGAAAAAATTGAAATTTATATTTTCAAATCACCATCACTTGTGTTAGAATGATAGCGGCAATATATAATATTTATATAGCAAAGGAGACTTTATCATGAAAAAGGTATATGAAGGAAAGACGAAAGACGTTTATCAGCTTGACAACGGCAATGTAATGCTTAAGTTCAAGGATGATTGTACCGGTAAAGACGGTGTTTTTGATCCGGGCGAGAACAGTGTAGGTTTGACAATCGAGGGTATCGGTAAAGCAAACCTTGAGACATCCATTCACTATTTCGAGCTTTTAAAGGAAGCTGGCATCAAGACTCACTATGTAAGTGCTAACCTTGATGACGCTACAATGGAAGTTCTTCCTGCTACCGTATTTGGTCATGGTCTTGAAGTTATCTGCCGATTAGTTGCTACAGGTAGTTTCATCCGTAGATACGGTGAGTACATGGAAGATGGTACTGTATTAGAAGGCGGCTATGTTGAGTGTACATTCAAGAATGACGCTTTGGGCGATCCTCTCGTTACCAGTGAAGGTCTTGCTGCATTAGGCATTATGACACCTGCTATGTTCGAAAGCATGAAGGAACAGACTCTTAAGATTACTAAGATTGTTGCTGATGATTTGAAGTCAATCGGTCTTGATCTTTGGGATATCAAGTTCGAGTTCGGTTACAACAACGATGAGGTTATCTTAATTGATGAGATTGCTTCTGGTAACATGCGTGTTTACAAGGACGGCAAGATTGTTGACCCTGTTGAGTTAACAAAGATTATCAACAATAGATAATCACTTCACAAATTTGTGAATATAGAATAAAAGGAACTTCGCAATCTGATATGCCCCTTGTCTACTTGACAAGGTAAATATCTAAAACGAAGTTCCTTTTTTATTTCAATTTGGTTGTAATGGAGACACACCCCTAGGTGTGTTTATGCTATTTTCTATAATCTTTAGGTGTTAATTACTATTTTTTCTAAATGTCTGTATGTTATCTCCATAAGGCAGTTTTTAATTTTTATCTCTCTTATTTTTTAAGATTAAATTCCATATTACCGTTTAGCATATAATCTGCACTTGTAAATTCCACCGTGCGTACCTCGGAATATGGCACTGGCAATGGAATCAACACAATGGTATAGCCTACATTTCCACATTCCATAGTGAAATCTTCCACATTTTCACCATTGACACTAAGACTACCAAACCACATGAAGTTTTTATTGACATCTGTATCTTCTGCTTTGTAGGTAAGTACAAGGTATCCATACTCACTATAATCGAAATCATCCACCGAATCGCAAGGACGGTTGCTCATTTCCACAAATTTGACATTGGAACCATCTAGCTTCAACACATCATTTAGCTCCTGCTGTACTGTAGCGGCCGGTGTAACCTCTAATTTCTTATTCTCTAACTTCTGTCTTACCCACAGTCCATTCGTTTTCACATTTGCCGACTGAACTTCGCCCTTCAGACCACCTAAATCATAAGCACATCTGCCAAGGTACGAGCTATCCATGTCATCAAATGCGTAACTGTCATCACCTACATTTTCCAATGACTGTCCATTAACTGTAGTAATACATCTCTCACGCTGAAACATGTTAAAACCTAAAACAATTGAGTAGTCACCACTGTCCATTGTGTAGAAATCCACAAGCAACTTCTGAGCCTTCCATGTCGGAACACACAGGACCTTGACTCCATTCATTTCCTCCACAAAACCATTATCTGTGACATCCTCTGGAGAACCGCCAAGGTCTAAGTTCTTCATCTTGAAATCCAAATCCACTCCAGCAATGCTTAAGGTTCCAGATGGTACATCCTCCGTCAACACATCCTTCACATCATAGGTTTCAGTGATACAGATAACACGAGAGCCTTCTGTTGTCTCACTTCCACCTACTGACACTGTGGAGGCTTTTACCGTCTTTCCATTGAGGGTTGTGGTAGAACACGGCTTTAACACCAATGCCTCATCACCATCTAGCGAAAAATACTTATCATATCCCAGACGAACATACATCTCCTTCAATGCAGACTCATCCACTCCGTTGAGTGACGCATAGGTAGTTTCAAGCTCTTCATCTGTAATCTTCAGCAAGCGCACTGCATATCTTAGCTCTAATTTATCACCTGCCACCACAGCATCCTTTAATTCCACACAAATCATATCATCACTAGCTGTGGCATCTACATTTTCTAACAGGTACCACTTGGTTGCCTGCACTGTTGGCGCTTCAATAGCTGCTCCATTTTGAGAAGTCTCACCTTTCGCATTCTCTTTGGCATTACCCGCGTTCTCCTTTGTGTTGCCAACCTTCTTATCCATATTTGCCACAGTACTTTCCTCATGCTCTACTTCCACCACACCAACACCTGGCACAAAGCCGAACAACTCCGTAAATTCAGCCTTTACATCATCGGCTTTATAAAGGGCTACCCCAGCGAAAGCAAAACCAAATGCTGCCGCAGCTGCAAGCCAACGTTTTGCCTTGCTCTTTGGTTTTTTGGTTAATTCCACATTTTCCTTCTTCATTTTTTCTTTTACCATATCTTTAATCCGCTGCTCACTATCACCGGAAAGCGGTTCTAACTCTATATGATTTAATTCATCACTTAACTGATCTAGTGACATCGCATCAAATACCTTTCTTAGCTCTTTTTCCATATCTTGCATCATACAAATCCCTCCATTCTAAATTTCAGTTTTTCCAAAGCTCTAGAAATTCGTTTGCTTACCGCTGGTCGCTTCATACCGATTGCATCTGCAATCTCGCTGAGAGACTGGTCTAAGTAATACCTGCGAAACAGGATTTCGCCGTCTGGTTCCCCTAGCTTTTGCACTTCCTTTAGCAGGAAGGAATTCTCCTCATTTATCACCATGGTTGATTCAGGAGTAGGAGCTTGATCTGGAATAGAATTTGATACTGCCTCATCTAACTCTGTCACATGGAACTGGTTCTTGACAGCAGCCTGAAAATAATCCACTGCCCGGCGCCTGGCAATGGTAGATATGTAAGTCTTAATGCTACCCTTTTTAAGATCCACTCTATCTAACTGCTTGTAAAAATCCACAAACACGTCCGCAACACACTCTTCCACATCCTCCTCCGAGCAGGTAGAGGAGAGCTTGTGACGTACAATGTAACCTGCCAGACTTCCGTAGGTTTCTATTAATAAATCCATGCCTGCAGACGGATTCTTTTCTAACAGACGCATAATTTTTTCATCTTTGAGAATTCTCATTTTCTAGTTCCACTCCTTTCGCTCCTATCCTACTATTCCCTTCGGCAGGAGAAAATGTGACACAAAATCAAAAATTAAAATGCAAAACAAGCCAACAGGCACCTCTCCCACTGGCTTGCTTATCTCTATCACCCTATTATAATTCGGTTTCCTTTCATCAGCTCATCCCTGTGCCCGTCATAGCGCACATCCTTATTCCGCCGGTTGCACCAAATCGCTTGGCAAATGGCGTAGTAACAACTCATCCAATGCATCTGCCTTGATTGGCTTCGAGCAGTAGTCATCAAATCCATGTTCCAAATACATCTCGCGACATCCAGCAATTGCATTAGCTGTCAACGCAATCACTACAGTATTGTGATTAGGATTATCCTGTTCCCCTCGAAGTTTCTGCAAGGTTTCAATGCCATCCATCTCCGGCATCATATGGTCCATCAAAATAATGTCAAATCGCTTAGTCTTTGTAATATCTAGACACTGCTGTCCACTTTCCACTAATTCTAGTTGCATTTTGGTACGTTTTAATAGTGCCTTGGTTACTGCCAAATTCATCATGTTGTCATCTACTACCAAAACAGTGGCATCTGGAGCAAGAAACGTACCTTGGTTAGCGGACTTGTCACTCTTTTTCTTGCGGCTCTTATCCTCCAAATCACCAATTGGCGTTTTATCCAGCACCTTCTGCGGAATTGCAACCTTAAATGTGGAACCTTCCCCGTACACACTTTCCACCACAATCGTACCCTGCATCAAATTCACAAGACTTTTTGCAATATTAAGTCCCAAACCGGTACCTTCTATATTACGATTCTTGTTGAGTTCCAAACGCTTGAAGCTACTAAACAGTTTCTCCACGTCCTCTTCTCGAATACCGATACCTGTATCCTGCACATCGAAATGCAACATAATGACATTATCATCCTGCCAATCACAGTACACCTTTAGGGTAACACCACCCTCCTTGGTATACTTTACTGCATTCGACAACAGATTCGTTACAATCTGCTTAATACGTAACTCATCTCCATAGACCTGTGTCGGCAACTCTGGTTGTGCTTCAAGCTTTATAGAAAGTGGTTTCCCTGTGGCCCTAGCATTTAACAGAACCATTTCCGTCTGTATCAATTCCAACAAATTGTACTTATCCTCCACAAGCTCTAACTGACCAGATTCAATCTTGGAAAAATCCAATACATCATTCACTAGTCCTAGTAACATATTACTAGAACTTTGAATACTGTATGCATACTCCTGAATCGTTTCATTATCACTTTCACGGAGAATCATTTCGTTCATACCAATAACTGCATTAATTGGAGTACGAATCTCATGGGACATACTGGCAAGGAACTGCGCTTGTGCTTTACTGGCCAATATCGCTTGTTGCTTCTTTTGCTCCGATGCAAATAGATCTTGTCCGGTCTTAATAATCGCCATAATCAACAAGAACAACATACCAACCATCAACATGGTTCCTAACGTATACACAGAATCCATGTAATACAAAATGATTTCAAATATAGCAAACATCAACATACCATAGATGCCCAGTCCGACGAAAAAGTAATCTGATAATCGTTTTTTAATTGCGTCGTAGGTAATCGCACCTATAATACAAGCCATGGCAATTCCAATACCACCATGAATAAATGGTAGCTGTGCCACAAACTGTACTACATCAAACACCTGTAAAATGGTACCGACAAATAATACGATTAAGGAATACATAACCGGAAACGCGTACAATATGCGATACCTGCCATTCTGTACATCATCCATATAAATAAGGAACGGAAATGGCATTAACATTAAGCTCCAATAGGTCAATCCCGTCACTACTGATACATTAGAGAATACAAGTTGTCGAATCTCAATTTCTGACAACATCCAAAGGGCACAATAAAACAATGCCCAAGCCAGATAATTCAGCGACAAACTTTTCTTGTAAACTATCCTTAGCACAAAGCAGGTAATAATACAGACCAAGCTTAATGTAAGCAACAAAATTGCCACAAGCATCTTAAATGCGCCTTCCTTCACCAAGTGTGTCCAAATGGCAGAGCGGTCACCAATATATATCCTCCGAACCACTCCTGCATATTTGGATTCTGTGGCAAAGCAATAGGTAAGCTCCTGTCCTGCATCACTTTCATCTAACTCTACAAAAACATAACGAAATGCACTATTGGTACCAAACGGTCTAGAATCCTTCGTACTATAGCTACTCCTCAATTCTCCATTAATATATATATCCACATCTTGCCAAATGGGGCGAAAACAAATCACTTGTCCATTAGCCACCTTATTCGGCAACACTGTTACCAATTTCACTTCCTGTCCCCATTCTCCTGCTACTGTGCCAGGAATTTCCACAGGTACCCGCTCTCCATCCTCTAGCACCTGATACCAAGCTCCTGTATAGTTCTCATAGCTTCCTACAGCCCCATCTCTCTCTTCTGGCATAACAATTTCTGCTATCACAAAATATATCATCAACAAGGCAGTCACAATGCCAAATATGATTTTAACCGCTCCCACGCTTATATGAATTTGTTTTTGTTCTTTATTCCTGCTCATATGTATCGACTCCCAATCTATTCTCAACTAGGTTTCATCCTTCATCACGAACCTCATACCCTAATGATACCACGATTTTTCCTTTTTCACCACATACTTTGTCGGATAATTTTAGCTTTGTTTTATTTCGTAAATGGTATCATTTGTTTAAAAAATAAAGGTTCTATTTCAAACATCGAATTTTGTCGTATTTTTATTGCACTCAAAGCTAATTTCTAGTAAAATTTTAGTATATGTAAGACGCTTGGTCTTCGTACCGCTACAACGTCTGACAAATGTAAAATTTATGTATTTGGAGGTTGCAAATTAATGGCAAAAACAGCACAAGAACTTATGCAGTTTATTAAAGACAACGATATCAAGATGATTGACTTTAAGGTCGTTGATATCAATGGTCAGTACCGTCACGTTACCATTCCTGCTTCTCAGTTTTCAGAGAGCACAGTAAAGGAAGGTATCGGTTTTGACGCGTCCAACTATGGTTACGCTGTAGTTGAAAAAAGTGACATGGTATTTATCCCAGATTTGGAGACAGCAATGATTGACCCATTCTGTGAGATCCCTACTTTGTCCATCACCGGTAACGCAATGATTATTGACTATCCAGAAAATCGTCCTTTGGATCAGTATCCACGTAATATTGTAAATGCAGCAGAGCAGTACATGAAGGATACCGGAATCGCAGACACTATGTTAATTCTACCTGAGTTCGAGTTCCATTTATTCGATAATGTAGGATGGAAGGTTAGTCCAGATGATATTTCTGTACAGGTTGATGCTTCTCAGGCATACTGGAACAGTGACGTAGAGGGCACCGGACGGGTGGTTGCACACCAGAAGGCTTACCACGTTGCAAAGCCATTTGATACTTCTTATGAGTGTCGTTCTGAAATGTGCTTACAGATGGAGAATGCTGGTATTCCAATCAAATACCATCATCCAGAGGTTGGTGCCGCAGGACAGTTTGAAATCGAACCAATGCTTGGTCAGATGTCTAAGATGGCAGACAACACAATGATGATTAAATACATTATTCACAATACAGCACTTAAGTATGGCAAGGTTGCTACATTTATGCCAAAGCCAGTTTACAACGAAGCCGGTAACGGTATGCATGTACACATGTTATTGTTGAAGGATGGCGAGCCTGTATTCTCTGATGACAACGGATACTCTCACTTGAGTGAAACCGCTCACTACTTTATGGGTGGATTATTAAAGCACATCTCCTCTCTTTGTGCAATTACCAATCCAAGCACCAACTCCTTCAAGCGTTTGGTTCCAGGATTTGAGGCACCTGTAACAGTTGGATATGCAACCTCTAACCGTAGCGCAGTTATCCGTATCCCTGCTTACGCTAAGACACCTAAGATGAGACGTTTCGAGTTGCGTAATCCAGATGCAACCTGTAACCCATATCTTTGCTATGCAGCAATCCTTATGGCAGGTCTTGACGGTGTGAAGAATAAGATTGACCCACATGCAAATGGATGGGGTCCTTACGATATGAACCTCTATCATTTGTCAGATGAAGAGAAAGCAAAATTATCTTCTCTTCCAACAAACCTAGAGGATGCTTTAGACGCATTGGAAGCTGACCACGATTACTTAACTGCTGGTGGCGTATTCCCAGAGCACCTAATCAAGAACTTCATTGCTAACAAGAGAAAAGAAGTTGCTGAGATGAACAAGATTCCTCATCCAGCAGAATTCGACAGGTACTTCAACCTCTAAATGGACTGAGAGCAGCTAGAAATAGAAAAGAGGCCGAGTGCAAGCTTGCTTGCAACTCAGTCTCTTCTTCTATTTCTGGCTATTTGAAGGCATGAGGTAGCTTATCAATCGGCAAAGCCGATTGGTAAGACAACCTCATGCCGGCTCTCAGTCCCTTTTACTATTTCAACTGGCATAACGTGTCTTATCAATCGGCAAAGCCGATTGGTAAGACAACCTCGTGCCGGCTCTCAGTCCCTTTTACTATTTCAACTGACATAACGTAGCTTATCAATCGGCAAAGCCGATTGGTAAGACAACCTCGTGCCGGCTCTCAGTCCCTTTTACTATTTCAACTGACATAACGTGTCTTATCAATCGGCAAAGCCGATTGGTAAGACAACCTCGTGCCGGCTCTCAGTCCTATAAACGTGCATCAAACAATCCACAAAAGCTGTCAATTGGGTCCTTGGCAGTAAATGCTTCCTCTCCTGCCAACAACTTCTCTACAAGTGCATCCATTGTGCTTTCCTTATTGTCATAGGTGTTGATGTAGGTTCTCGCCATTGGAATATCTGCAAGCATAGTTGGCGCACCACAGCCTACAACCACTACTGGCAACTCAAATACATACCATGGAATCTCTCCACCACCCTTGGATACACCAAAACTTGGACGACCATTTTGTACATTACAAAGAGTAATGACCATATCCATATCCTTTGTGAAATCCGCAATCGCATTCTTTCCTGCAAAGTAGAGATTGATATCTGGCTTCTGTCCCGCTGCCATCTGCTTTTTCATCTTGTCAATCGGACTCTCATAGATAAATGCTTCAAATCCCTTTGCGCAAAGCTTTTCCTTCAACATTTCCGCAGGATTGCCACCGCCGTAGCCCATAGCTTTCATCAATTCATCCATAGCACCACCTGCGCCCTTTACATGTACAATCATAATTCTCTTGTACTTTTCAGGAGTGATTGGTAACACATCTTTGTCCTTGTATTTTACAAGAGTGATTGCGTCCTTGCTGATTGCCGTCTGCATTTCCTTGTACTCTTCTTTTCCAAGAATCTCAGCTAATACATCTGGCTGTGGAACCAACTCTTCCTTCGCCTTCTTGTGAAGTCCAAGATGCGCCTTTAATCCAATAATACGAGTCAAGGCTTCTGTCATTCTCTCTTCGCTAATGACACCATCCCTATATGCATTCAACATCGTTGCAAAGTCTTCATCTGGATCATTGAAGAACAAGAACATGTCACAGCCTGCATTGATGGAAAGTGGAAGCATCTCACTTCTCTTCATACGGTTCGTCATACCTACCATATGAGAAGCATCTGTCACTACCATACCATTAAATCCAAGCTTATCACGAAGAAGTGTAGTCATAATCTCTGAACTTAGGGTTGCCGGCATCATATCATCATCCTGCAATTCAGGATTGATTGCCTTGGCATACTTTGGCATCAAAATGTGTCCACCCATGATAGCATCCAAATCATTATCAATCAAACTCTTATACACATGTCCGTAAGACGCATCCCACTGCTCTACATTCATATCATTCACATTGTTGGAGATATGAGCATCTCTGAAATCTAAACCATTACCAGGGAAATGCTTTGCCGCACATGCAAATCCATCAATGGTGTGAGCCCCCTTCAAATACTCCACGCTCATATCTGCCACACGCTCTGGGTCGTTACCAAATGCACGTCCAATAATCTCCGTGTTTTGCCAGTTATAAGCAATGTCACAAACCGGTGCAAATGCCATGTTGCATCCAATTGCTGCTGCTTCTTCATTTGCCATCCTACCCAACTGATATGCATATTCCTTGTTTCCTGTAGCACCAATCTTAATTCCAGAACCGATTACGGTACCATCTGCACAGGCACCATCGCCACCCATTTCTGTATTACATGCAATAAACACTGGAACCTTTGCATATTTCTGAAGCTTTCTATTCTGTTCTTGAATTGCCACACCCGGTGCTGGATTGTAACGACATCCACCAAGATGATACTTCTCCATCAATGTTTTCAAATGTTCCTCATCATGGGAGGATGTCAATTGAAAGAACAACTGTCCAACTTTCTCCTCGTCTGTCATCCCTGCAATGGTATCTTCCACCCACTTAATATCTTCATCTGCCAAATAATACGGCTTTGCCTTTAAATCTACCATACTCTACCTCCTTTTCGAGGCAATTTTGTTTAATAAAACAAAATCGCCAACGTACTGTATTTATAATTTGCCTCCACTCACATTGATTACTGTAGGTTCTCAAAGAATTGGTTCCGCTTCACCTGCTCGTATTCCCCAGTGTAGCTTCCTGCTATAAGCCTTCCAATTACTATATTTTCAAACTCTGCCCAAGACTCCTTCTCGTATTTCACAAGAATTGGATAATAGCTCACGTCGCTCTTATCAGCCGCATCCATGTCTCCTGGTGCATCACCTACCATCAATACATTCGCCTTATCGTAACCTTTTTTCAACAATTCTTGAATACAAAACGCCTTACTACCCACATCCTGTGCAAGAATAATGTCCACATGTTCCACTAAATGATACAACGCCCACTCATCTTCCACAGCCTGACGGTTTGCCGAAGACACAATGGCAATATCACAAAACTGATGTGCATAAGCTAATGCTTCTTTCACGCCCTCAAAAGGCAACTTCTCATCATCGGAAAGTGCATTAATACTTACATTTACCTTCTGCGACCACGACAATGCTTTCTTTAAAATGATACTCTCATTATTCGTAATTTCCCGTTCCAATGCCGGATTGGAAAGCTCATCGCTTCCTTCCACCCATTTAGCAAGAACATCCACGTCCTCTATCTTGCAATAAGTATCATTTATCTCCTGCAACGCCATTGCAAGTCCTTTGAACCGGTTAATCCCACGGGTCATGCTGTAGAGGTTAATCACGTTCCATCTTTCTAAAATAGGAGCTTTCCATTCAGAAAGCTCCCATTCCTCTACCATGCACGGACCGAAACACTGAATGTGCTTGATATCCATAGTGTCCATAGCACATCCATCGGAATCAACACAAATTAAATAATCCTTCATTTTCTTAAAATCATCTAAATATGTGCTCATATCTCACTCCGCCTTTATATATTATTCACCATCTTTTGCATGCTTCTCCTGTAATGCAATTACGTTCGCATCAACTTGGTTCTTGTGAAGTGGGTACCATAACCAAAGTACAAGTGCCAACAAGATAAATCCAAGTGCTGGAAGCAATGTGGAAATGTTATAAATTCCTGAAAGTACTTCTGGGGTCTGTACCTGTCCAGCGGCTGCAGCTTTTGAACTATAACCAATACCTGTAAGTAACCAACCAGATAAACCAGCAGCCAATGCCTGACCAAGCTTACGTGCAAAGGAATACATAGCATATACGGAACCATCCTCACGGATACCATTCTTAAGCTCTGAGTAGTCGATAACATCCGTAATCAATGCCCATGATACCATGGAGAATACACCAAGACCTAACCAACAAATCATCTGTAACCCACAGTATACCCAAACGCTTTCAGGGCGGATTAACCAAAGAACAATCATTACACCAGCTGCAAAGAAGTTAGATACAACCGAAACCTCGGCCTTACCAAATTTCTTAGCTAACGGCTTCGCTACAATTGCCGCCACAATCATACCAACCATCATCAGCACAGTAGATAAAGACTGCGCGGTTGCACTGTTGTAGTAGTCTGGATAAATGTAGGCTGCCATGTTCTGCATTGTAAGCTGTGCAAGCAACATAACAATTGACGCAACAATGATAGAAATAAGTGCTCTGTTTGTAAATGCACTCTTTAACATCTGGCCTACAGAAGGCCCTTTCTGATCTTCACTTGGCTTAACAACAACTCGCTCTGTCACCATCTTATAGCAAAGTAAGTAACATACAATCGCTAGGATAGAGAACACACCTGCTGCAATTGTAACCTTAGAACCAATTAGAGTTTCTTTCACAGTACCATCTGCTAATTCCACTTTCTCATATGCTAAAATCGGAAGCAAGATACCAATTACCATACCTGCAAGCATACCTCCCATTGTTCTAAATGTGGATAGCGACTGACGGTCATCTGGATTTGCAGAAATTGCAGAAGCCATAGAACCATATGGAATGTTAATACCTGTGTAACAGAATGAACCCCATAGCAAATAGGTAATAGCAAGATATACAATCTTAGCATTGGTTGGCAAACCTGCAAGACCACTTTGATACATCAAAAAGGATGCAATTGCCACTGGAATACACATACGCAAAATCCATGGTTTGAACTTACCTGCTGGTGTAACCTTACTGCGGTCACAAATTCGTCCCATGGTTACATCTGTAAACGCATCCACGAAACGCGCCAACATCATAATCGTACCAACAATTGCGGCAGAAACGCCCATTACATCTGTGTAGAACTTCGTTAAAATCATTGTAGATAGGATAAATGTGAAGTCGTTACCAAAATCACCAAACATATATCCCATCTTGTCTTTCATACCAAAAGGCTTTTTATTATTTCCCATAAAGTAACCCTCCTTACAAATATGTTACCGAAATTTTATCATAATCCACACTTTTTCTATGAGTAGAATTATTAGATATTATCGTATTTTTTTATTAGTACTTGAAATCCCCTAAAAATTATACGATAATAAAAGAAAATATTACGATTAGAATCGAGGTGGCATATGGACTACAAGAAAGAACTTCATTTTACTGAAAAACTTTTGCATAATCTCCGTTTGGACATGCGTTATATTACAGAAGAAACAGTGCAGACTGCCTCTGCCACCCGCAGTGTCGGGCTTCAACATTTATTAAATTATGAATTTGATGATTCTACACTATTTGAATTAGTGCAAAAACAATGTAAACCCAATACGTTTTACCGCATCAAAACTCCGCTGCTCAGTAATTTCTTTTTATTCCGACTTCCCGACATAACACAGCCTACCTTTGCTTACATTGGTCCATATACCCTTGCCCCAATCTCAAAGCAAGAGATTTTGAATGTCGCAGAACAATACCATGTGGCCGCTGGTAATTTTCCGCAGTTAGAGCAATTTTTCATGGATATTCCTCTTCTCTCAGATGAGAACACCTTATTAAGCTTGCTTTACACCCTGGGCGAATATCTGTGGGGGGATGCAGACAACTTTTCTGTCATGGAAGACTTTCAAATGCCTTCCCATATTCCAGAGGCAGTTTTGCCGATTCCTGAAGCACAGTCTCCTGAGGAAGCATTGTTGAGTATTCATATTATGGAACAACGTTACGAAATCGAGCAAAAGCTCATCCATGCAGTAAGTAATGGACAGGTTCACAAGGCAGAGTTATATCTGTCACACCTCTCCACACAGCAATTTGAGCGTCGTTCCGACAACCCTTTGCGCGACATGAAAAACTACGCCATCATTATGAACACGCTACTTCGCAAAGCAGTAGAAAATGCTGCCGTACATCCGATACATTTACATGCCATTTCTTCACAATACGCAAGAAAGATAGAGCTGTTAACCTCACAGACTGCATTTCACGCACTAGCAAAGGAAATGGTACGCAAATATTGTTTACTGGTGAAAAACCACTCTCTAAAGGGGTACTCCATATTAGTGCGCAAGGTCATTACCAATATCATTTATGACCTAACTGCTGACTTAAGCTTGAAAGCACAAGCTGCACAGCTTAATGTGAATCCTAGCTATCTGTCTACTCTATTCAAAAAGGAAACTGGACAGACATTAACGGAGTTTGTCAATCACAAACGTGTGGAGCATGCCATTTTACTCCTCAATTCCACAGATATGCAAATTCAAGTCATTGCCCAATACTGCGGAATTCCTGATGTGAATTACTTTACCAAAACGTTCAAAAAGATTGTGGGTAAGACACCAAAGGAATACCGAGAAAGCATAACCAATCACTAATAAGATAACCATTTTTTGCGGTTTTATGAGAAGAACGCACTCCGTCCTTTCGGTCTTCGTGCTCATGGAGCTCTCCTCATACTCTTGGATTATACTTCGATTGCTTCGCGCTTCGCACTCTCGCAATCGCCGCCCATTCGCACTCCGTCCTTTCGGTCTTCGTGCTCATGGAGCTTAATCCGTCAAATACATACATTCTTGCACATGCTACGCTTGCGCAGAATGTATGTGCTTGACGGATATTATAATCCAAAATACCTCACTGCATTTTCGTAAGAGATACCTTTCACAATCTTCTCTAACGCCTTATAATCTGCCGGATATTCTCCATTTTCTACCCAACCACCAATGAGTTCACACATAATTCTTCTGAAATACTCATGTCTAGTGTAAGACAAAAAGCTTCGGGAATCCGTTAGCATTCCAACAAAATTGCCAAGCAAGCCAAGACTTGCCAGACTTGTCATCTGCTCCTGCATTCCAGTCTTGTGGTCGTTAAACCACCAAGCACTACCCTGCTGAATTTTACCCACAGCGGAAGCATTTTGAAAACATCCAATAATCGTTCCGATGGCTGCATTATCAATTGGATTTAACGAATACACAATAGTCTTTGGTAACTCATCGGTAACATCCAATGCATTTAGAAAATCAGCCAACTGTGCAGATGGTGTATAATTGCTGATACAGTCGATTCCCGCATCTGGTCCTAATGCCTTAAACACTCTCTGGCTATTATCTCTCTTCACCCCGTAGTGTAATTGCATTACCCAGTTACGCTTGTGATATTCCTTACCCATAGCAATCAAAAATGCAGTCTTAAACTTCGCTTCTTCCATTGCGTCTGGCATCTCCCCCGCAAGCCGCCTTGCAAAGATTCCCTCTAACTCTTCCTTAGTTGCGTCTGCATGCATCACATAAGCAAGACCATGGTCAGATACCACACATCCCATATCCGCAAAAAACTCAATACGTTTTCTCAATGCATCTATCAAGGACTGGAAACTATTGACGGTCACACCACTCACTTCACTGAGTTTTCCAAGATATTCCACATAATCTGATTTTTCCATGTACATTGCCTTATCTGGTCTCCATGCCGGCAACACCTTCACTTCAAAACTATCATCCTCTGCAATTTTCTTATGCCACTCCAATGAATCGATTGGGTCATCTGTAGTACATAGCAATGTAACACCCGACTTACGAATCAAGTTTCTTGCTGACATATCTGGTTGTGTCAACTTCTCATTACAGAGATTCCATACCTCTTCCGCAGTCTCTCCATTCAAATACCCTTCATAGCCAAAGTAACGCTGTAGTTCCAAATGACTCCAGTGATAAAGGGGATTCCCAATTGCCATTTCCAGGGTCTCTGCCCACTTTTGGAATTTTTCTCTATCGGTTGCATCACCAGTGATATATCTCTCCTCTACACCATTTGAGCGCATCTGACGCCACTTATAATGATCTGCACCAAGCCAAACCTGCGTGATATTTTCAAACCTTCTGTCCTCATAAATCTCTTGCGGAACAATGTGACAGTGATAATCGATAATCGGCATCACCTCTGCATATTCGTGATACAATTTCTTTGCCGTTTCTGTTGTAAGTAGAAAATCCCGATCCATAAACTTCTTCATGCTATACCTCCATTTTAACGAAAACGAAATTATAAAAGATAATTGCGAAACCCTCCTCCGACAGTCTCGCAATCATCTATACTTTTATTTTAATTACTAGGTAATCCTATCTCTGTACACGACCGGAACCATCTCCACCAGCAAGCTTTTCTACCTCTTCCATAGATACCATGTTGTAGTCACCCTCAATCGAATGCTTTAAGCAGGAAGCTGCCACTGCAAACTCAATGGAACGCTGGGCATCGTAACCACTTAACTGTGCAGCAATCAATCCGCCGCCGAAGCTATCACCACCACCTACACGGTCGACAATATGCATCTTATATTTCTTACTAAAGTAGTAGTCTGTCCCATCATAAAGCATTGCAGACCAGTTATTATCATTTGCTGAGATGGACTCACGAAGAGTAATAGCAACCTTCTCAAAACCAAAACGGTCAGCAAGTTGCTTTGCAACATCCTTGTAACCTTCATGGTTTACTTCACCAGCATACACATCTGTATTGGCTGCATGGATTCCAAATACATCTGCTGCATCCTCTTCATTGGCAATGCACACATCTACATACTTGCAAAGCTCGCCCATTACCTGACCAGCCTTTTCCTTGCTCCAAAGCTTGTTGCGGTAATTAAGGTCACAGGAAATCTTCACACCCAATTCCTTTGCTACTTTACATGCTTCCAAACAAATTGCAGCTACGTCGTCATTTAAAGCCGGTGTAATTCCGGTAAAGTGGAACCATTCCACACCATCCAGAATTTCCTTCCAATTAAAGTCAGCAGTAGTGGCTGTATAGATAGAAGAACCTGCTCTGTCGTAAATGACCTTGGATGGTCTCTGAGAAGCACCCTTCTCCAAGAAATAGATACCAACTCTGTCTCCACCTCTTACAATCTTAGAAGTATCCACGCCGTATTTTCTAAGAGAATTCACAGCAGCCTGTCCAATCTCATGCTTTGGAAGCTTCGTAACAAATGCCGCATCAAATCCATAATTTGCCAAAGAAACTGCTACGTTTGCTTCACCACCACCATAGGTTGCACCGAACTTCTCAGCCTGTACAAAACGGTAATAACCTTCTGGTGCAAGTCTTAACATTATTTCTCCAAATGTAACTACTTTCTTTCCCATATTACTTTCCTCTACTTTCCTTTACAATTTCTACCGCTTCCTTTGTAAGCTCTGTAATCTTGTCAAAATTTCCAGCCTTGACCAAATCGCCCTTTACCATCCAGCTTCCGCCACAGGCAACAATCTTGTCAAATGCGAGATAATCTCTTACATTGTCTGGTCCAATTCCACCAGTTGGCATGAATTTCAAACCAACATATGGTGCTGCTAAAGCCTTAATCATATTCAGTCCACCAGATGGTTCAGCGGGGAAGAATTTTACAACCTCTAATCCAAATTCCAAAGCCTGTTCAATCTCACTAGGTGTCACACAGCCTGGCGTAATTAAGATACCTTTATCTACACAATATTTTACAACCTTAGGATTGCATCCTGGACTTACGATAAACTTAGCACCAGCTGCTACCGCACGGTCAACCTGCTCTGTTGTAAGCACAGTTCCGGCACCAATCAACATATCTGGATACTCCTGCGCCATAATACGAATGCACTCTTCTGCGGCTGCAGTACGAAATGTAACCTCCGCACAAGGAAGTCCACCATCACACAATGCTTTTGCCAGAGGTTTTGCATCCTTTGCATCCTCTAATACAACCACTGGAACAATTCCCAGTTCCTGAATCTTTTCTAAAACACTATTCATATTTGCCTCCGTTTTTCGAGATAATTTCGAAATTATCAATATACGTTTTGATAAATAACTATTTTATTCTGATCTTCAAAGTTTCTCTTACAGCACCCACACCAGCAGTCAATTCCTTAAAGTATGCACATACTCTGTCTGCAAGCTCAACCTCATATAAATCCACACCAAAAATGGACTTGTCTTTCAACACCTCAGAAAGTGCTGCTTCCACATCGTTATCCGCTCCAAGCTTAATGTCTGCAACATATGAGCAAACAGTATCTAATAATGGATCCGGACTCAGTTCAAACTGATTCCCCTCATCATCCACTGCCATAAGATAGCGCAACCAACCTGCAAACACCAATGGAATCAACTTCAAATCCTGCACATCCAACTCTGATGATGAATGGTAAGCTTTGATAGTCTCCCCAAAACGGATTGCCAACTTCTGTGAAGTATCCGTTGCTATTCTTTGTGGTGTGTCAGGCATAAATGGATTCGGAATGCGGACATTCAAGACTGTATCAATGAATTCCTTTGGATTAAGAATCTCAGGATTCACTACTACTGGAAGTCCTTCCTGATATCCAACCACTTCAACAAACTTACGAAGCTCTGCATCCTTCATTTCATCAGAAATCTTCTCATATCCAAGAAGACATCCATAGATTGCAAGTACTGTATGCAATGGATTCAAACAGGTACAAACCTTCATCTTCTCTACTTTATCTACTGTCTCGCGCTCGGTGAACATCAAACCACCCTTTTCGAGCTGCGGACGTCCATTCGGGAATGCATCTTCAATCACCAGATACTCGCACTCTTCTGCATTTACAAATGGTGCAACGTAAGTATTCTTAGATGTAATAACTGGCTCTAATGCATCGAAACCATCTTCCTTCAAAATTGCTTCTACGGAAGCATCTGGACGTGGTGTAATCTTGTCAATCATAGACCATGGGAAGGATACCTTAGATTTGTCATCAATATAAGCAACAAATCCATCTTCCACCAATCCATTCTCATTCCACTTCTTTGCAAATGCACTCACTGCATCATAAAGCTTGTCACCGTTGTGAGAACAGTTATCCATACTTACCATGGCAATTGGCTTCTCACCAGCTTTGTAACGTGTGTATAGCAGCGAAACCACCTTGCCAATATAACTTACAGGCTTACTTGGACCTGCCGCAAAATCTGCTTCTACTGCTGGAAGTAACTCCCCTTTACCATTCACAAGGCTATAGCCCTTCTCTGTAATAGTAAAACTAGCCATCTGTAAAGAGTCCTTACTGAAAATCTCCTGAAGTCTAGAGTACTCTTTGTCATTCTCTGAGTCTAAGATACAAGACTCAACCACAGAGCCAACTACTGTCTTTTCCACACTGCCATCCGCCTTCAAGGTTACAAGCAATGTATAGTCATCGTGTGGACGGTTCATTTTCTCAATAATCTCATAGTCAAAACCCTCTGCCACAACTAAGCCTCTGTCAAGGTCACCGGCATTTAACAGATTCTGCACTACATTTGCCTGAAAGGCACGGAAAATGTTACCTGCACCAAAGTGAATCCAAAATGGATTCTCCTTGGTAGCTGCTGTCACCGCATCTCTATCATACTGTGGAAGCTTGTATCCCTTTGCTTCCCATTGTTCTTTATTTTGTAATCCAGCTTTGCTTAACTCCATTCTTATCTGGCTCCCTTCTCAATGGCCTCCCAAAGACCGTTCAAATAAGTTGCACCAAGTGCTCTGTCATACAAACCATAACCTGGCATAGCCACTTCGTCCCAAATCATACGACCATGGTCTGGACGAATCGGACCATCAAATCCGATATCGTAGAGCGCTTTCATAATCTCATACATATCAAAGGTTCCGTCAGAGGAAAGATGTGCTGCCTCCTCAAAATTCGTTGGAGTGATGAACTTCAAGTTTCTCACATGGGCAAAATGAATTCTACCCTTCAAAGAACGAATCATATCTGGTAAATCATTGTCTAAGTTCGTACCGTACGAACCAGAACAGAAGGTTACGCCGTTGTGTACGTCGTCAACCATCTCCATCATACGAAGGATATTCTTCTTGTTGATAATAATACGTGGAAGTCCAAATACGCTCCATGCCGGATCATCTGGATGAATTGCCATCTTAATATCATATTCATTACAAACCGGCATAATCTTCTCAAGGAAATACTTCAGGTTCTCAAATAATTTATCATCATCGATATCCTTGTACATCTCAAATAACTCTTTTACCTTTGCCATACGCTCTGGCTCCCAGCCTGGCATAATGGTTCCGTTCATATCCCCTGCAATGGACTCAAACATTTTCTCTGGGTCCAATGCATCTACTGCTTCCTGTGTGTAAGCAAGTACTGTAGAACCATCCTCACGAACTCTTGCAAGCTCTGTACGAGTCCAGTCAAATACTGGCATAAAGTTATAACAAACTAAATGAATATCTTCCTCACCAAGATTTCTCAAGGTCTCAATGTAGTTCTCAATATACTGCTCACGCTCAGGTGCACCAGTCTTAATTGCATCGTGAATATTCACACTTTCGATACCTGCAATGTGAAGTCCAGCAGCAGCAACCTCATCCTTCATTGCACGGATTCTCTCTCTGCTCCACACCTCTCCTGGCTCAGTATCATAAAGGGTTGTGATAACACCTGTTACACCAGGAATCTGACGAATCTGCTTCAAAGTAACTGTATCAAATTTGGAACCATACCATCTCAATGTCATTTCCATGATAATCTATTCTCCTTTTTCTTTTCTCCCAGTTATATAATTGCGAAACGCTCAATATCTATATTCTGTTGGACTGATTTAACAAGCACCATAAGCAGGTACATCTGAGTTCGCCGGTACTTAACGAGATGTTCTCCATCAAGTTTAGTACCGTTACGCACTCAGAGTAGCGCAAGCGTGCCTGCGTTGGTTTGTTAAATTAGTTCAACACGCAAAATCTATATTCGCGTTTCGCGATCCTATTACACACGCTTCACTTTGTTAAGCGCTGCATTCAGTGCAAGCATCTGCTCCTTGGTCACCTGCACATTGGCAGCTCCCATAAGCTTCATAAGACGTACCATTGTAAAGCTTCCCATCATGCCCATCATCTGACCCATGTTCTCTGGCTTAATCATAGTATCCTGTCCGCTTCCTGCCATAATGCCTGTCATCATCTGCATGATGGTTGCCTGTCCTTCTGGTGACTTCATTATCTCTTGCAATTCATCATTTAATGAGTAATACCCCTCTACCTCTGTGATATCAAACCAGTTAAGAACGGCACCCTTTTCTCTTAAAATGTAATCTTCATTGAACTTGTCTACCTTGCGAATAAAGCTCTCATCCTTACAATCACCTGCAACTGCTACCAAATTAGACTCACCTGCATTTGGCACCATAAAGTAGAAGAAATGTTCTTCACTTGTCTGTTTACCTAAGCTCTTACCATTTACAAACAACTCAACCTCTGGCTGATTGGAATATACAGTAACCTTTGTCTCATCTTCTACTCTATCAACATATCTCTTACCACAAATGTGAACGAATGGTTCATCTGACAACCATGCCTTGTAAGCGTAGAAGGAATCCTTCTTGTACTTACGATCAAATGTCACAAGACCCTTATGGTTCTGTCCATCCTCGCCACCTTCTGCTCTTGCATCCGCACCAAAGTCAAACATGTTCCATACATGAGTCGCCCAAATGTATGGTCTTGTAAATAACTGCTTAATTAACTCTTCATGATAATATGCCTGATATTCCTCAGTATAATCACCCTGCTTTGGATTCGATGTATGCCAGTCAAGTGCCTCACATCCGTACTCACTCATACCTACTGGAATGTTAGGATACTTCGCATGGAAATTGTCGAACCAAGGACCGTTCATAGAAGTATCTCCACCATACCATCCAAAGTAGTGATTATGAGAAACCACATCTGGAATCTGAATGTATGGATCATCCATTGGACACATGCTAACTACCGCGATGGTTGTCTTTCTCGTCTTGTCCATATCGTGAACCATGTCATTTAAGATTCTATGATTCTCTAACAAGTCATCTGTGCTCTTTCCATCCATAGTAATCTCATTAGAAAGTCCCCAAACAACAATACTTGGATGGTTGTAGTTCTGAACTACTAACTCCTTCATCTGAGAGATGGTATTCTCGCGACCAGTTGGCATATGCTTTGAAATGTAAGGAATCTCAGCCCAGATTACCAAACCTCTCTCGTCACACAAATCATAGAAGAACTGGTCATGCTGATAGTGTGCCAAACGGATTGTGTTTGCACCCATCTCACAAATCAAATCCATATCCTCAATGTGATGCTCTGGCAACAATGCGTTACCAAGTCCCCATCTATCCTGATGACGAGACACACCGCGTAGTGGATAACTCTCACCATTTAAAATAAATCCCTTCTCAGGGTCAATCTCAAAGAAGCGACAACCAAATCTAGAAGAAATGTTATCAAGCACCTCTTCGCCTTCTACTAATTCTACCTCTGCTGTGTACAAGTATGGATCCTTTTTACCATTCCATAAATGTACATTTTCCATTCTAAACAATGCAATTGTAGCGTCCGCACCCTGTTTCGCTTCAGCCACTACATTGCCCTCTGCATCCTTTATCGTAAACCTAAGCTCCTGTCCATCCTTTGCATTAGTCAAGTACACTTCAACCTCAACATCTGCATCTGCACCCTTCACTTCTGGTGTCACCTTGATACCAGGACCTCCATAATAATCAAGGTCAAAATGAGATTCTGGAACCGCAATAATATTCACATCACGGTACAAACCACCGTAGAAGGTGAAGTCTGCCATCTGTGGATATACTCTGTCATTAATACCATTCTCAACAGAAATCACAAGCATATTGCTGTCCTCTAATGCTTCCGTGATATTCACTCTCCAGGTTGAGTAACCACCGTCATGAGAAGCCAATTTCTTTCCATTCAAATACACATCTGCCGATGCATTAGCCCCCTTGAGCTCAAGATAGTACTGAGCAGCCTCTGGCAAATCTGTTTTTTCAAACTTCTTAGCATAATAACAAGTTCCACGATAGTAATCATTGCCCCCATCTTGTCCATCAATGTTATTCCATGAATGTGGTAAGTTTACCCAGTACCAGCTTGCTGGAATCTCTGTAGGAAGTTCTCCTGCTTCCTTTGTAAATGCCCATCTGTAATTAAAATTCTCAATCTGTCTCATGTAACCTTTACCTCCAAATCTTTTTGTGTAAGCTGAAACAAATGCCCCAGTGAACCCTTAACATTTCTCAGCTCAAATCATTGTCTATAGTGTTGCCAGCAATTGCCTTTATTACACTGCAATTACCCCGTATAAATCAATTTTACCACAATCATAAAAATACCCCACAGACAATTTCTAGAAAAAATAGTACAATTTTTATATTGTTTTGAAAGCGGTTTCACTTGAATGCATGTTTACCTGAAAATCAAAAAATAGCCAGTGCGTAACCGCACTAGCTATTATGATTCCCCACTTGTATCTTATTCATTTATGATTCGCTTCTAATACCCTTCTAGCAATATAATAGGATTCTATTATATCTCAATTGTATTCGCATCTGCCAAATGAAGCTTCGTATACAAAAATACTCTATCACCAGCTTCCAAAGTCATGTTGCCATTTGGAATCAAGGACTTGTTGCGACGTTTCACCAACACAATGACGGATTGTCTAGAAATATCCAAATCCTTAATCTTCACACCAGTCCAAGGATTTTGTTTCTTAAGCACTACTTCTTTTAAATTGATGTGTTCATCTGTATCTTCTTCGTACGGAACGGCACCAAGTACCACCATATCATCCTCCTGTATCACAACATCACCACGGGGAATAATAATATCGTCATCACGCTTGATAATCGCTACAATCAAACCGGAAGGAAATGCTAAATCCGCAATCCTTTTTCCTTGCCATTTGTCTCCATCCTGTATATATATTTTGACAAAATGCATATCTGCTTCATAACCATACTCATTTCTTCTCTTAATCGTAGCATACATATCAACAAATCCCGCAGAAATAATACCTGTTGGGATTGCAACCATACCCACGCCCAAAAAGGAAATGATAATACCTAACGTTTTACCCATCATAGTCACAGGATAAATATCACCATATCCAATCGTCAGCAACGTGGACGCCGCCCACCAAATTCCAGAAAAAGCATTCTTGAACACCTCTGGCTGTGCCTCATGCTCCAAGTTGTACATACAAAGGCTGGCACCAATCATCAATATCAGAATCAGCACAACAGAGGATATCAACTGCTGACGCTTACCATAGATAACCTGCGTAATGACATGTAGCGAATCGTAATATGCATCAATTCGAAACAAACGGAAAATTCGCACGATTCGAATCATTCGGAACGCAACCGTTCCTGCTGGAAAAAAGACTGGCAAAAAGTAAGGCAACCAAGAAAGCACATCCACGATGCCCATAACTGACAGCATGTATTTCCCTGCTGCCTTCACATCCGTCATATCTTCCTCATCCTCATAGAGGAATCTTGCTGTATAAATACGTAAAATATAATCCACCGCAAAGGTTGCAACCGTAATACGTTCAACCCAAACCAACCAAGCACCATATTCCATACGCAAATTTTCGTAGGTGTACATAATGCTGACCACAAGATTCAGCACAATTACAAATGCACTAAAAAAATCATAGGCACGACTGGCATGGTCTAGGTCATTCCCTACCTCTAATATTTCAAACAACCGTTTTCTACGACGATACCATCTCTTCTTATTCATCTCTATTTTCATCCCCATTTCCTCCTCTTCTCCATGGCAACATGCTCTACACCAGCTTCCATAAATAGTTCCGAAGCCACCACGTATCCGCACTTTTCATAAAAGCCACTGACATGAAACTTTGCGTCTAACGTAATCTCTTCAACGCCTTGCTTCCAGTAATATTTCTCCACCTGTTCTAATGCCCAGCGCCCCACACCGGTCTCCCTATAATCCTTCAACACACAAAACCGTTGAAGCTGAATCCTTTTGTCATCTAGCTTCTTACAACGAAGGGCACAGACATCAGTCGACCTTGTCAAATCCCCGCCTAAGGAGCATATTTCTTTCCCATCCGTATTTCTATACTTCGCCGAACACTCATCTTGAGCTAGCACCTCAATCACAAAGTGGTCACAGCTATCATTCAAGCAATCTAACTGGTCCACCTCGATAGATTTAGGAATCTGTTTCTCTATCGTAAAAACCTGTTCTCGAACACGTCTTGCCCGTCCTAATAATTCAGTTGTATTGGCTAAATGTAAAATCATTTGCATAAATAACTCCATTTCAAACAATCCAATTACAATTTCCTATTATACACTTTTAAAGCAATAAGTTCTATCCTAAAAACATATTTCCTATTAAGCACACCTCAAAAGAGGCATGGAATTATATATTCCACACCTCTGTAAACTCTACTGTAAATAATTTTTCTACTCACATATATACAGCTTTGCCACATATTTCCCCTCTACATATTCCACTACAAGGAATTTCACAATCTTTGTATTCGTTTCAGCATCCATAAATGAAAACGAATCCCTTCCATGTTTTTGAACCGCCTTTGCTGAAATATGCAAATCGACAATATCATCATAGTTGTATATCAGAAAACCTTCTTCATTTTCCTGCAACTCCATGACAGAATCTTCATCCAGCATGCTATTTGCCATCATTTCATCTAAATTATTGATTGCCTGACGGCCGTTTTCCATAAAATCATTTTGTCTTGAAAGCGTATCTTCCTCCACGTCCTCATTCGACGCTTTGGTGCTCAATTCAAAAAGAAAGTTTAACCCATCATATTCTTCATTCAACGAAATGATTCCTGACTCAGAATCATACACATACGCATCTGCAAACACATCTTCATCTGTCACACCAATATAAACACCCGTGTTTGCAAATACTTCTAAGTCACTGCACGCATATAGACAATATAGAACACCGTCCACGACCTGTCTCGTGGCACTTCCCTCCATGTTATAAATGTTAAACTGCCAAGGTGCAATTCCCTGCACAAAAGGAGATACTATTATTTCATCTTCATATGTAAGATTCTCACCATCCTTTCGCTCAAGTGCTACAACAAAATAAGACTTTGTATTTTCCACATCTATCTCATTCTCACACAGTTTCTCCCCTGAAACTGCACCAAGAAAGTATGCTCGATAAATATCATTTTCTGCTGTTACTATCTCATCTGACATAGCTTCAAAGCGCTTTGCTAATTTTTCTTCTCCAAACATAGAAGCAATCGCCCCTGCTCTCAACAGCCGATGAGCTGCATAAATTGTACTAGAACAAGCGAGTACGCACATTACGAAAATTGCCACTTTAGAAAAAATCCTTCTCTTAACCTCTTTTTTATCACTAGCAATAATCTCATGGAAAATCCGCGTTTTTGCTTTTTCTGAAATCTGCACACTTTCATATGCCTGTTTTACTCTCTCATCCATTTATCATTTACTCCCTTCCGAAACTATCCATTCCTTCTTCAACATCTTTCTCGCTTTTTGGAGATACGTCCGGATAGTGGAATCTGGTTTGTTCAATAGCTTGGCTATCTGCTTACTGTCATACCCCTCATAATAATACAGATACACTGCCGTTTTGTATTTGTCTGGTAACTGCATAACCAGTTCCAACATTTCATCCACCATGTCTTTACTCTCGCCAACTATCTCCTCGCCACTATCAAACTCTATCCGCTTTCTCCACCAATGCTTCAGCACGTCCTTACAGTGATTGGATGCTGCGACAACAAGCCACGCTTTCTTGTGTTCCTCCGTGCAAAAAATGTTTCTACAGCGATAGAACTTTATAAAGGTTTCCTGCACCGCATCCTCTGCATCCATTTGGTTTTTTAGAAACGAAAAACAAAGCCGATATATATCATTTACATAAACTTCATAATCTCGTGCAAACTGTTCTTCCTTGTTGGTACCATCCAAAGAATGATTCATGTTTCTACCTCCTTTCACTGTAGATACGATTAAAAAGTGGAATATGTCGAAAATATTGCAAATTATCCCACAACACAATGAGGACATCCAACCTTGAATGCCCTCATCACTATCTTCTCCGTCCCTCAAAATACACAAAACTCTCGATAGCATCTAATATATCCTTGAAATCCTCTCGCGGTGCCAGTTCTAGATACTTCCTGAGTAGTTCCTTTTCCTGTGCTCTAAATGGTCCATAAAAAATATCATAGAGGTTATGACCACGCATGTATATCTTAAAAATTTCGTAGTTTTTCTTTAACTCCTCAATAGACTCAATATCCTTACCTAAAACCTCTATTAAGTGTACACCACTCTTAATGCGGTGCATATATTGCTTCCACTTGTCAAACAGAATTTCCCAAAATGCATCCTCACTCTCTACCACACCAATCTGTGCCATCACTTTTGGGTTTAAGAAATAATTTTCAAATGAGTAGTATTTCAAAATCAGCACATTCTGTCTCTGTACCTCCGGTAGCTTGTCAATGTCCTGCTTGTTGCGTTCCCTATAATATTCGCAAAGCTGTTCTGCTAGTGCTTCTCTATCCTTGCCATCTCCATCACGCACCATCAAGAACTGGTCCTTGAGATATAGCTGATTCATATACTTTAAGTTCGCATAAGTTTTAATGTTGGTACAGCTATTGGTTGTAATAATGGAAATACGAGACAGGTTGCCGTCCTTGTCATACACATCGGAGTAATACTTTTCCAACAACAATGGAAATCTTGTCTTATCCTGCTTCCCTTCCACGATAAACACAAAATCTACGTTTAAGAAATCGTTGGCACTATAGCCTAAGTCATCCAATATATCATCTATATCCGCATTCTGTCTTGCGATGGAATACCCTTCCTCATCCAATATCATCTGACAAATTTGACCGCGGGTAAAATTCGACACCATATTCGGCGAATGAGTAGTGAATATCACCTGGTTCTTCTTGGACAAGCGATAGAGAATCTTACTTGCGGTTTTCTGCAAGGACGGATGCAGGAACAACTCCGGATATTCCACCACAATAATACTCTGCATAACGTTCTCGTCCTCGATATAAGTTTCTAACATAGATAACATGTAGATACTCTTCATACCATTGCTAAGATGCTCCACTGCATGAGACCGTTTCAGCTCCTCGTGATAGGTTTCTACTTCAATAGAAAACATCTTTTCCATATCGTAAGACAGAGAATAGTAAATGTCCTCTACTCCGCCATTTTTGCGATAATTCGCGTTCATTTTCTTTGTAAATTCGCTAATATTCAACTGATAAATCTTATATTCTAAAAGCTTTGCCGTCTCATGCAGCTGTAATTCCTCCGGCTTTTTCTTATTAATCAATCCAATACAACTGAAACAGTGATTGCAATTCTTTGCCTCGTCAAACATGCATCGATTAGAACGTAGACAGCTAAGCTCCTTCGATTTCTGAAAGATCAATAAGTCCTCTTGAAAGGACGCAATATTTCTTGTGGTATCAATAAAATGAAGTTTCGGCAAGATTTCGAAAATGTGTGGATTTTGCTTGCTGACACCGTCATCATACCGCACCTTCCCGCTGTGATTGATGACACAGGTAAAGGACAGGGTATCTCCCTGAAAGGATGGCAGAAGGTATCGCACTTCACGTTCCCACGCATCGTATTTCTTGTATCCACTCACCAAACCCTGAGCATGAAATTGTTGCAAATCTTCTTCTGTAATTTGCAACACCATATCAATCTCAATATTCTGGCGTTTCTCATTAAAATCATGCTCCCCTACTGCATAATGTCCAGTCACCGCCCGAATGGCATCCAACACTGCAGTCTTACCAGTGTTATTTTTGCCCACCAAAATAAGAGAATTCTCAATATCCTGAATCTCCAGTTCTTGAATTGATTTGAAATTTTTGATACATAAAGAATGAATCTGCATAGAACCCCTCCTATACGTTTTTCAGAACCACTTAAAAATTCTGTACTCAACAGCACAAAATCAACACAATAAACTTGCCATTCCAAATAGTAAATCTACATCTATTATACGACAAAAGGATTGCTCTCTCAAGCAATCCTTTTCCCGAACAATTTTGACACTACTATAACCTACACTATTTCGCCATCAGCAATCGTCACCATTCTTTGACATCTTTGAGCAATTGACAAATCATGTGTAACTATAATAACCGTTTTTCCTTGTTTATTTAAGTCGATTAATATAGAAACTATCTCCAATGAGGTTTTTGAATCAAGTGCCCCTGTTGGTTCATCTGCCAAAATTATATTAGGATTATTCACTAATGCACGGGCAATAGCCACTCGTTGTTTTTGCCCACCAGAAAGTTGTCCAACTTTCCTACTTGCCAAATCATCTATACCAACAAGCTTTAAAGCATCTTTTGCCTTCCTCTTCATCTCGATAAACGAGCCTTTTGAAAACAGTAATGGCACACAAACATTTTCCAAAACCGTTTCTGACAAAAGCAAGCCAAAATCTTGCAAGACAAAACCGACCTCTTTATTTCTGTATTGTGCTAACCAATCAGAATTTTTGTAATTCAACTTTTCACCATTATATATAACTTCACCCGCAATAGGTACATCCAAACCGCCCATGACATGAAGCAATGTTGATTTTCCACTACCCGACTCGCCCACTATAGCCAAAAGCGCACCTCTCTCTATCTCAAGATTGATACCGTTTAAAGCGGTTAAGGCATTTTCTTTTCCTTGATTGTAAACATAAGTAATATCTTGAAGCTGTAAAATCTGCAAATTCAATCCCTCCGTATGTTATTAACAGAAAAAGTCCGACAAATCCGAATCATATTTATAAGACTAAACATTAACATCGTTCCAAAAAATATACCAAACCCCAAAACCACATCACCCAACACCAGCGGTGCTGTCCTTGTAAGCATGGTACGAAATATTGCATTAAACATCAATCCGACAACAAATGTGCTAATACATAAGAGCAATGTCTCACAAAAAACGATCGCCAAAATTTTTTTATTCGAGGCACCCGTAATCCAGTATATTGTATATGTAGAAATATTCACATCGTACCAATATTGGATAATCGAAACCAAAAAAAGTACTAATAATACTATAAATATACTATATTGTAACTGATTAGATGCAGTAATCATCATCCCCTCATCACTTGACATTTTAGGATAAGTAATGCTACCATGTTCAATATGTTGTTTGACAATCTTCTCAAACTGCTGTTGTTCCCCTTCGTCCAGTTGTTCTTGAAAAGTAATCCACACACTATCAAAGCATCCATACATATCCTTAAATGTATCAATAAAGATTAAAGCATCCGTAGCACCACCAAATGATTCATATACTCCGCGTATGATAAATTTCTCTTCTTCAATTTCAAATAGTTCTCCTGTCATTTTTATGCGCTCGTCATAAAATAACACTCTTTCATTTACCGCACATACTTTCCGCTCATCCGTAGGTATTGGCAAAGCGTATCCTTCTACCCAAGCACCAGTCAAAGAAAAATCTTTGGGAGATATTTGAGTTGAACCTGCAATTCTCATACCATTTTCTGCATTAATAAAGCACGTACAGGAAACCACATCGGGAAAATTCTCATCTTTCATTCCTGATATTATTTCATCAAATTCCGACATGAGCACTTTATTCGAGCAGGAGATTTTATAGACGGGCGTATCTGCACCCATATTCTGATCATACAAGTTCCCCCGGTACCTGGCAAACGAATATGAATAATTCAAAACAAAAGAAACTGCAATCATACTCACAATAAGCCAAATAAAAACTGTTTTTTCGTTTTTATAAAAATTATAAATGTCCTTTAGCGTCACAAACCATATCATAAAGTCAATTCCCTCAATACTAAGAATGTATTATTTTTAATGCTGTATTATTTCTCGCAACTAAGAGCGTTCTAATTACCATTGTTATAAAAATAACAGTTATTATTAGCATCGTAATAAAAAGATTTACCCAATCTGTGTATAACTCTGCAAATGCCTCTCGTCTGCAATAATCAAAAAAAAGCCACATGCCGATAAATGATGGAATGTAAAGTTTCAAAAAACTTTCTAAAACAGTACTCAACACACCCGTTTTGACATCCATACCACAAAGAAAATAGATTGCTTGTCTCTTTTTACCCCTAACAGACGATAATAGATTTTCACACCATATTCCTATCACGCACGTAAGAATAGAAAGTATCGCTAATGTCGCACGCATCTCTGTTGCATATAAATTATTTTCATATGCAGTATCAGCCAATTTACGAAAAGTAAATGTGTCCACAACGTCTGCTATTGTTTCCAACACTTCCATTTCAGACACATTTAGATTATCCTCTGATAATCTAATTATCAAAGAATCTTCCAAATTTTCGTATTCTTTTCCGACAATAACCAACTCATTTGAGATTTGGGTAATTGAATTCAAATCAATTCCACTTCCAGCGGCACTCGGATTAATAAAGAGTGCATTTCTCTCCAAAATCCCAATAACAATACAATCAACATCGAAACTATCAAACCTAACAATCTGACCAACCTCAAAGTATGCTTTCATGTCATATCCTATAACTACAGGAACGACATTCTCGTTATATTCATCCTTGCAATACGAATCGAACCAAACACCTTTTGCCATCGGAAACGAGAGATTGTCAAATAATCCTTCGTCTGCAAAAACAAAGTCAGCTCTGATATTTTCGTACTCGTCTATTGGTGCATCTATTTTACAAATATTATAATAGTCCTCTACATACCCTTGCGCTATCAGTCGATCCAATTCTTTTCTTACATATTCTTCTGCTTTCTCCAACTTATTTATTCCCTCAGCATTATAATATACCTGTTTTGTGGGAGTGCCTGCATACATATACCTGTCATATAAACCAGAAGACCTCGCAAATGTATTAAGATATTCACAATGTCTAAAAGTGGACAAAGCAATATTCATCAAAAACACAGCACTGATAACAAATAGTACAATTATTATATTACGAACTCTATCTCTCCTGAGTTTTTTCACTGTAATAATTGATAGCCTAATTAACTCGAACATACTATTGCCTCCTCCAAATTCAATAGACAATGTTACAAATCATAAGTATATTACCAAATTACGCTGGTAGATACTGAACCACTTTTACTATTATGAGATGCACTATGTGTACCAGTACCTTTATAACCTGTACCAATTGTTGATGCCTTTGAAGTAACAGTACAACTAGTTGCATTCTTCTTACTACTACTGTTAGTTGTAGTTTTTAGAGTCGAACCTGTTGCATAATAAATAGTTGCCTTTGCTGTTATCGTGTCCATAGCTGCCTTAGCTGTAGTTTTTGCTGTTACAGAATCCTTTGTAGTAGGATTATATTCTGATGTATCTGTATAGCTAATTTTTCCTGTCACTGTTACATTATTGACCTTGCACGATACACTTGTCGCTGCAAACACGGTGATTGACATACACATCACACAAGCGACTACCATGCATAATTTCATTATTTTCTTCATACTTTAACTACCTCCTAAAATACTTCTTTTTCATCAAAGTTCTTTTCTTCTACTTCCTTGCGCAAACATTCTGGCATCTCTGGTTCACCCCACAAAAATGCACATACACTGTTTACTGCGATATCTCTTGATAATTTCTCCAAGCCATCAGCAATGCTTTTCTTTAAACCCATTTCGTGTCTCCTCCTTTCGCATCTGTATTGTAGTCACACTTAATTCAGCTAGTTGAAACAACATTGCCCACAACATAATATTTGCAACAGAATCTGGCATAATTCCAACCGCCATAACCAATAAAAGTAACATTGTAATCGCCATCGTCTTAAACCTCATACACTGTAACTCATTATATCGAGCCCTTTTTCCGGATAGTAATGGTGCTTTTTTCCATATCCATACAAGAATAAAAATGTATATGATATAGTTAAATGGCATACTAATAATGATACTTTTATCCAACAGCATGATTGCTTCAAACGTTAGAAAGGATTGCAAGAAACATCCTAACATTGTTTCTCTGTGACTACCGCCTATGAAAATTCTCAAAGATACTATAGTTAAAAATGCAATCACAAATTCAAACAATTTCCCTTGCAACAAGAATATCAATGTGAGAATCATTATTTTCCCTATTTCGTTTACAATATATGACAAGACATATTTAACAATTTCGTATCTTTTTTGATTTTCGTCTTTATTAATTTCCAAAATATGAATTAGGGTTGATACAAAATACTGATTGACCCCATCCCACATATTGAAAATTTTCACACGAGCATCTCCTTTCGTCCATTTTCTTCCTTATACTGCATTTATTTTTACAATTCAACAAAGACATCAAAAAACGACACGAACAGCGCAAAAAACGACACGAACAACATGGTCTTTTTCTTGTTTATAACTATTTATTTTGTTACAATCACTTTAGAAATACCAAAATATTTATTAGGAGTAAAGATGATGCACAACGTACTAATTGTAGAGGATGACAAAATACAGTTGGAGATATTAGCGAATACAATCCGCACTCATTACCCTGGTTGGAATATTCAAGTAGCATCCAATTATTCAGATGCAAAAGCACTTCTTGAATGCTCCCTTAACACTAGCGATTTATTTTCTCTGTTTTTATTTGACATTCAATTATCATTAGAAGAAGGTGATAGGGGTGGATTTTTTCTTGCAAAAGAAGTCAGAAAACATACTGATTACTTCAGAACACCTATTCTATTTTTAACTGCCATTTCCGACGAGGGCGTATTTGCGCTATCACAATTTCATTGTTATAACTACATCACAAAGCCGTATACCCCTCAAGACATCTTGTGCCAGCTAGAACAAATGCTGATTACAGGCTATTTAGAAAACTCTTTAGAAATAATGGATATGAATCGTATTCAACATAAGATACGTGCAAACGAAATATATTTGGTTGAATCAAAAGCACATACCTTAACAATATGTACCGCAAACGGTGATTTTATCACACGGCAATTCAGTTTAGAAAAAATATTAGATGTTTTAGGGAATGATTTCATACAATGTCACAAAAGAATTATTGTAAACAAAGGGCACATCACTTCTTATGACAAATCCTCCCAGTACCTTAGGATTAACGATCACTCCGTTCCTATAGGAAGAACCTATTTGAAAAATTTAGAAACTAAAGCATTAAAAAGGAGTTAATTTATTATGCTTATTACATACATTTCTTCATTTATAGAATTTGTTTGCATTTATTTAATTACAAGGTCTTTTCTATACATATCATATAGGCCTACAAAAAATGATTATATTTCACTTCTTATTATTTTGCTTATTTTTGGTATAATCCCCCAGGATATCCCTGCACTTGCTTGGGGCATTGGTCAGCTTTTATACTTTATTTATGTAACCTTTTCTTCGCCAGGAAAACGTCTTAACAATACATTTTTGTATTGCCTAACATTTGACATATTATTGATAGTACAGTTTTTTTCTGCACTAATCATTTCTTTTATTCCCATAACCTTGAACGACAATTATATCAACATTCTTGGAAATTCGATTTCCCTATTGCTAACTATTGTTCTGATAAACTTTAGCAGAGTTAGAGCCATTTATAATTTAATTATGTCCTCTGCCTTACCTTATCGCCTAATATTGCTCAACTCCTATTTAATATTATTAATCATGTTACTAATATTCAAAATTAACCCTAACGAACTTTATTATAACCTAGGCATTGTCCTTATTATTACTCTGTTCCTAATTGCTGCAAATGTCTGTGTATTATATTACGATCAAAAGATGAATATACAGAAACAACAGCTAGCATCCTATCAAAAAAATTTACCTATATACGAATCACTCATCAAAGAAATTCGAGATAATCAACACGAATACTCAAACCGCTTACAAAGTCTACAAAACCTAGCCACTACCTGCGAAGACTATGAATCGTTAAAAAAGTCTATCCAAAAATACACCTACCAATATGCCAAACCTCTCCATTCATATCCACTGCTTCAAATCAACATGCCGCTGTTAGCGGCTACACTATACAATCTTGCCTGTAGAGCTGAAAGCAATGGTATTACCATTCAGTTTGATGTCACGTCCGAAAAGTTGATTAGCAACGTTAGCGAAATTGAATTGTCCGATTTTACAAGTACACTTGTCCAAAACGCTATCGAGACTTGTACAAACGGAGACAACATTTACATCCACTTGTCTTGCACAAACGAACACATAAATTTTGAAATCCGAAATCCTGTAGACCGCTTTTATTCTCCACAGGAAATTGCACTTTTTTTCAAAAAAGGCTATACAACCAAATCAAACATCGAAAAAACTGATTGTGTTCCTCATGGCATCGGACTATATAATCTCATGAAACATGTCAATGAAAAGAAGGGAACAGTCGGTGCGGACTGCGTTACTTATAATGAAAAGCATTGGATAATTTTTCGGTTACTAATTTAATATCCAAAGTACGATAAAACAAACTAAGACTATCCTAACTTAAGCAATATAACTGTTATATACCTAGCAAAGCTCCAGGAACCGCTTAAATAAGTATTCCAGGAGCTTTTTCCTACTCCATTTCTATCGTCGCTGGCGGTTTTCCTGTGCAATCATATAGCACGCGGTTCACCCCTTTGACCTCATTTACAATTCTTCTGGTGACGGTTCCAAGAACCTCCCACGGTAACTCCGCTGATTCCGCTGTCATGAAATCACTGGTAAGCACAGCTCGCAGTGCCACCGCATAATCGTATGTTCTCTCATCACCCATGACACCAACGCTTCGCATGTTGGTAAGAGCTGCAAAATACTGCCCCAAATCCTTATCAATTCCTGCCTTTGCAATCTCCTCACGGTAGATTGCATCTGCTTCCTGTACAATGCGAACCTTTTCGGCAGTCACTTCACCGATAATGCGGACACCTAACCCTGGACCTGGGAATGGCTGACGGCTTACTAAGTATTCTGGAATTCCAAGCTCGCGGCCGGCATTTCTCACCTCATCCTTGAACAATAATCGAAGTGGTTCCACAATCTCCTTGAAATCTACACAATCCGGAAGTCCACCTACATTGTGATGACTCTTAATTACCGCAGACTTGCCAAGCCCAGATTCAATCACATCTGGGTAAATGGTCCCCTGCACTAGAAAGTCCACCGCACCAATCTTCTTCGCCTCTTCTTCAAACACACGAATGAATTCCTCACCAATAATCTTGCGCTTATTCTCCGGCTCGATAGCACCCTTTAATTTCTCATAAAAACGCTCCTGTGCATTCACACGAATAAAGTTCAAATCATAGTTGCCATTTGGTCCAAATACTGACTCAACCTCATCCCCTTCATCCTTACGCAGTAAGCCGTGGTCGACAAACACGCAGGTAAGCTGCTTACCTACTGCCTTGGAAAGCAATACCGCCGCCACAGAGGAATCCACACCACCAGACAAGGCACAGAGCACCTTGCCATTGCCAATCTTCTCACGAAGCGACTTCACGGTGTCATCCACGAAGGATGACATTTTCCAGTCCCCAACACATCCACAAACCTTATATACAAAGTTGGAAAGCATTTTCTTACCTTCTGCCGTATGCATAACCTCTGGATGAAACTGTGTTGCATATAACTTCTTTTCTTCACATTCCATAGCCGCCACAGGACATACTGGAGTAGTTGCTATCACCTTAAAGCCTTCCGGTGCCTTCGCAATGTAATCCGTATGGCTCATCCAACAAATCGTCTTCTCTGACACATTTTCAAACAATACAGAATTCGTATCAATATCCACCTCTGTCTTTCCATACTCGGAAACTGGCGCAGTTGCCACCTCGCCCGCAAGCATGTAGCTCATAAGCTGAGAGCCATAACAAATACCAAGAATCGGAATTCCCATTTCAAGCAACGCTTTTTCACAGCGCGGAGACGCATCCTCATATACACTGTTTGGTCCACCAGTAAAAATAATTCCCCTCGGGTTCATTTTCTGAATTTGCTCCAAGCTTAATGTATGCGGATGAATTTCACAGTACACGTTACATTCGCGCACACGGCGGGCAATCAACTGATTATACTGTCCACCAAAATCTAATACAATCACCAATTCTCTTTCCATGATTAACCTTCCTTTCGCAACCGAATTATCACATTGTGCTATCGCTTATACGGAAAACAGTCCCATGTTCTCTCAGGTTATAAGTTCATTCTCATAAATTCTATATTATGATTCTATATTATATCATCACATTCAGCCAATATTTCTTTTGAATGACTTAATAGGATTCATCTTATAATTATCCTATACCAAACCACCAAAAAAATATTGTATTCTCACCATCACCCCTATTTTTCTATAAAACAAAGAAGCCACAGAAATAAATGCCCTGTGACTTCCCTCATCTTTTCTATTCTTCTGTTATATCTGCACTAGAAGCTGTGTCATCGGTTGACTTTCCCATCTTCTCCATCAGACAATCAATTGCTGCTTGAAGCTGGTTGTCGTCCTCACCTTCAGACTCACGATATGCATCATAATCCAACTCCACTTCCACATCTGGCTCAATACCAACTTGATGGATATCATTGCCATTTGGCGTGAAATATTTTGCAATGGTAAGCTTAATAGCAGAACCATCCTCCAACGGGAACATCCGTTGTACAATGCCCTTACCATAGGTAGTCTCTCCCACAATAGTACCAATTCCATAATCCTTGATAGCTCCGGCAAAAATTTCCGATGCAGAAGCACTGTATCCATTCACCATTACCACCAATGGCTTATCAAACTGCTCATCTGCGGAAGATGTATACTGGCTCGTAACATTTCCTGCCTTATCTTCTGTATATACAATCTTTCCTTCTGGCAACATATAATCTAACATATTCACAGCAACATCCAACAAACCACCACCGTTATCACGAAGGTCAACAATCAAGCCCTCCATACCATTTGCTTCTAGATTCACCACAGCCTCTAAAAACTGGTCATCTGTCACATCATAGAAGCTGTGAATGGCAATGTAACCGATTCCGTTGTCCAACATTTCACATTCTACTGTTGGGTTCTCCACCTTACGTCTTGGCATAGTGAATTCATGTTCCTTACCATCAGATGCACGATATATCGTCACCGTAACCTCTGTTCCTTCTTCACCCTTTATTTTATCCACAACAGAATCGATATCTTGGGTAGAAATATCCTCGCCGTTTACCTCGGTAATAACATCCTCTGCATAGATTCCTGCTTCCTTCGCAGGACCATCAAACACCTTTGTGACCGTAATCACATTGGTATCTATGTTCTGTGACACCTGTACACCTATACCAACATATTCTCCCTCAGAATCTTCCATGAAATCTGCAAATTCCTCTGCACTATAATAAACAGAATATGGGTCTCCAAGACTATCCATGTATCCGCGAATAATTCCTTCCTGTTTCTTTTCGTCGTCCTCTTCAAAATAGAAATTCTCACCAATTAACTCTTCAATGTCTTCTAATTTGTCATTGGTATCAGCTCCGACCACTGTACTGTCATCCAACATCTCAATCGATACATCTTCGCCCTCACGGTCAGTCACCTGTTCATTCACGGATACATCGCTATCCTTTATCATTTTCACCGCATCAGAACAACCTGCCAAACCAAGCATCATAGCGGATGTCGTTACAACAACAGCAAACTTTTTCCAATTTTGTCTCATTTCCATCCTTCTTTCCATACATTTCCTTCATAATCTATTTACAAGTATATTGCCAGTCGAAATGGATATACCACATCAACCGGCAACATATTTTACCATATCATATAATTGTTATAATTCTGTGAATCATTGTAAATAACCCAATGGGTCTTGGTAAGTTCCATTCACTCTTACACCAAAGTGTAAATGTGGTCCTGTGGAATAACCAGTGGAACCCGCCTGTGCAATCTGCTGTCCGGCTGCAACCACCTCTCCTACAGACACCAACAATGCTGAATTATGCATATACACCGTCACAACTCCACCGCCGTGGTCAAGACAAATGTAATTGCCTTCTGCATAATTATATGTTGCGACAATTACCGTTCCAGATGCCGCTGCAACAATTGGGTCACCTGTGTTACATGCAATATCGATACCCTTGTGATAAGTACTCGCCCCCGCAGTCGGAGCATCCCTACCACCAAAATAAGACGTAATTGTTGTATTACCAGGTGCTGGCCATATAAATTCACCACCGGTATACTCACCACTACTTGCCGCTGCCGCTGCTGCTATGATTGCCTCAGCCTCAGCCTGTGCCTGCTGATACTTAGCTACTTCTTCTTCCTTACTGGCAATGGAAGTTTCATACTCTTCCACCTGAGCACTTTTTTCCGCTACCAGTGTTTCCATAGCCTCCTTCTGTGCATTTACCTGCGCCTGTAAGGTTTCATTGGTCTCTAAATCCTTATCTAGCTTTTGCTTCATATTGGCAACCTGTTCCTTTGCCTTTTTCAATTGCTTCAATATATTGTAGTCATACATGGAGACCTGATAAATGTACTCTGTCTTGTTAATCATATCCGTCATGGAAGTCGCCGTTAACAAAATATCCAAATACCCCTTGTTACCAGATTCATACACCATCTGAATACGTTCCTTCATGGCATCATACTGGTCTTCCTGGGCTGATTTTGCAAGCTCTAGGTTCTTCTTCGTCTCCTCAATGGACTCCTTTAACTCCTTCTGGGCACGCTCCAAACGGCTTATCTCCACCTGAATCTTTGTCAGCTCCAAGTCCAACTGCACAATATAATCTTCGATATCATCCTTTGCAGCCTCTAATCGATCAACAACTGCTTGAGCCTCATTCTTATTCTTCTCGGCCTCTGCTGCATCCTGTCTAGCTTTGTCCACAGAAGCATCCGTACTTCCATTATCTGTGGAAGTATCATTCTCCGTCTCATCCGAAGCCTCCGTACTCTGTTGTGATGAATCTCCTGCTGTAGCATAGCTCACGCTATGATTGCCTGGAACGCAGCACACCAACAGAACAACCACCATACTGAAACTTACAAAACGTCGAAATATAACATTTTTCCTCAAGTTTTCAATTACATGATTCTCTTCTCTTTTCATGAATCATCCTCCTTGCCGGAACAAACTATACCTTCAAATGCTTATGAGTAGTAATCAAACTACCAAAAAATCCTACACCTACACCGATTAAAACCGAACATGGTGCCATCCACTTGAACACTTCCCCCACTGGCACAAACTCTATCATGTTAGAAACCAAAGCAAAATGCTGTGTCAAATAACCTGTCATTGCATTATAAACAAAATACATGATAACAAGCGGAATCAAGGAACCCAACAAACCAATAAACACACCTTCAAACAAAAATGGTGCCCTTACAAAGATATCTTTGGCTCCAATCAGCTTCATAATCGCTATCTCTTCCTTACGGACAGCAATACCAATTGTAATCGTGTTACTAATCAAGAATAGAGAAACAAACAACAAAATTAATATGATTCCCAAAGACACATAGCCTACCAAAGTACTCACATCAATCCAGCCCTGTGCTGTTTCTTTACTACTGTTCACCTTTCGCACACCGGTGATTGCTTCTAACTGCTTCACCGTTATATCCTGTCTCGAAATATCCTTCAACGTAATCTCATAAGAGGAAGAGTTTTCTAACGGATTGTCGTCACCAAATACAGACTCTACATACTCTGCATCTCCCTGATACACATCCTCCACATAACCATTCCATGCCACATCGGCTGAAATGTAGTTGACGGAATTGATATTTTCTAACTTTTTAATTTCATTCCCTACCTGCATAATCTGCTCGTCATTATAACCCTCATTAAAGAAAACAGATACCACAAGTGAATTTTGTATGTCGTCAATCTCGTGTTCCATATTTAACACGATGGAATAAAACACACCAAACAAAAACAGACAAGCAACCATAGTACCTACGGAAGCAAGGGAAAAAAGCAGATTTCTCCGGATATTCTTTAGCCCTTGTTTGATGCTGTAGCCCAATGTACTAATCTTCATCCTTATAACCACCTTTTTCCTCATCACTGATAACCTTACCCTTTTTCAGTGTAATCACTCGCTTTTGCATAAGGTTTACAATGTCTTTATTATGTGTAACAACTACTACCGTTGTTCCTCTTTTGTTAATCTCCTCTAACAATGTCATAATTTCCAATGAATTCTTAGGGTCCAAATTACCAGTTGGCTCGTCCGCCAAAATGATATCCGGCTGATTTACAATTGCTCTCGCTAATGCCACTCTTTGCTGCTCTCCACCAGATAACTCCTTTGGAAATTGCTTATATTTGTCTGCAAGTCCAACCATAGTCAAAGTACCCGGCACCTCTCTGCGAATTTCGTTTGCCGGCTTTTCGATGACCTGTTGTGCAAATGCAACATTTTCGAAAACGGTGCGATCCTTCAACAGACGGAAATTCTGAAATACCACGCCAATTTTACGGCGCAACATCGGAACTTCCTTCCGCTTCATTTTACTATAAACTCTATCATCAACAGTAATCTCACCATCGGTCGGTTTGATTTCCTTTAATAACAATTTAATCAGGGTTGTCTTTCCCGAACCACTGCTTCCTACAATAAATACGAACTCACCCTTTTTAATGCGAAAACTGACATTATCCAAAGCCTTCGTTCCGGTAGGATACTCCATGGTTACATGATCAAGTACTACCATACTAACGTTCCTTTCCTCTTATGTTTTACTTACCAATGTAAAACCGGTATTTTCCATCCCCACTGCTTTCAAATAACTTCTAATACTCTAAAGACTCCATATACTTCATGTACTTCACAACCATTAAAGCAATCTTAAATGTAATCGCATCCTCAAACACACGAAGATCCAAACCAGTACTCTTCTGAAGTTTATCTAAGCGGTACACCAACGTGTTACGGTGAATATACAATTGTCTAGACGTCTCTGATACATTCAAACTATTCTCAAAGAACTTATTGATTGTTGTAAGTGTCTCCTCATCAAAATCATCTGGAGAACGATTTTCAAAAATCTCTTTGATAAACATCTTGCAAAGCGGAATCGGCAGCTGATAAATCAAACGTCCAATACCTAAGTTGCTATATGCAATGATGTTGCGATTTCCATAGAAAATCTTTCCAACATCTAATGCCATCTTAGCTTCCTTATAAGAACGAGAAACCTCCTTGATTTCATTGACAATTGTACCAAATGCCACATGAACAGATGACATAGCTTCTGTATTCAACATATCCACAATCACCTTAGCAATCTTATGCATATCCTCGTAGCTTTCGTTCTGCTTTACTTCTTTTACAAGAATAATATTCTTCTCATCTACCGCCGTCACAAAGTCCTTGGATTTGCTAGAGAAAATGCTACGAACAATCTCCAATGCATTGGTATCTTTATTATCATTCTTAGTTTCGATGATAAATACAATACGTCTAATATCTGTATCTATATGAAGTTTCTTAGCCCTATTATATATATCTACCAGCAAAAGGTTATCTAACAATAAATTCTTGATAAAGTTATCCTTATCAAAACGTTCCTTATAAGCAACTAACAGATTCTGTACCTGAAACGCCGCAACCTTACCTATCATGTAGGCATCATCAGCCTCACCCTTTGCGATAATTATGTACTCTAACTGATTATCATCAAACACTTTGAAAAACTGATAACCTTGAAGCATCTGACTTTCCGCAGGCGAGTCTACAAACGCCAAAACAGACTTCTCATACTCGTCTGTATCACGTAATGTGGATGCTAATGCTTTTCCTTCCGTATCCATAACACATAAATCAATTCTGGTAATTGCCTTAATCCCCTCAATTGTATCTTGCAAAATTTGATTTGATATCATTTTATCCACTCCTTATCCATATATCATATAGCAAAAAACACCTAATCTATATTGTAACGGAATTTTCTAAAAAAATAAAGTATCAGTTGCATTTTTTTTAATATTTATTATAATGGAGTTATAGGGTTGTCGACATAGTTCGACACAGAGAAAGAGGGGTTACATATGAATAGAAAACGCAAATTACATACTCGTAACGCAGGTTTTTCTTTGGTGGAACTGATTATTGTAATTGCCATTATGGCAATATTAGCCGGTGCACTAGCTCCTGCATTGATTAAATATATTGAGAAATCAAGACGAACTTCAGATTTACAAGCTGCAGATGCAATGCAAGCGGCAATGCAACGCGTACTTACGGAAACCAATTTCAGTGTCAATTCTGGAGACAATGTAATGATTGTCAAAAACACAATGAATTTTAATGACCCAGCCACTTGTATTGAGGATGAATTATATTGTGAACTGGGAGGAATGATACCAGATATCAAATCTTACCCTGATTATTATTGGTATATCAAATATAACGATTCATCTGGTGCAGTTCCTGAGATACATCTAACCGACGGTCCAAGTGGACAACCAATTTATGAATTATATCCAAATAATACAGCATTTGCAAATGCAGACGATAAGAAGAATAATTAAATTATCTAACGCAAGCAGGCCATCTGCTTGCGTTTTCTATTTGTTGAATTAATCGAGTAGACTGACTCCTACTCGATTATATACTTCGTACAGCATCTCGCTTATCAGCTCGATGATGTACATTCGCCAAATATCCAACAGCATGCAAGCATGCTTGTCTACTTGGCTCATTGTTTACACAAAAAGGACGCATTCGAAAATGCGTCCTTCTGTGTTTCACGAATGCTTTCAGCACTCGCACGACTCACTATATTCTAATTAGTCTAAAATCTTCTGCTCTGTTTCCTTATCGAAGATATGAATCTTGCTAAGGTCGAATGCCAACTGAACAGTATCGCCAGGTCTAGCTGTTGTACGAGCATTAACTCTAGCTGTAATATCAAACTGATCAATTGTGAAGTATAAGTAAACTTCAGCACCTAACATTTCGTAGATTGTAATTCTTGCATCGATGATACTCTCTGGAGAAGACTCAATAAACAACTGCTCATCATGAATATCCTCTGGACGTACACCTAATACAACTTCCTTATCAATGTATCCCTGCTCTACTAAGATTGAAGCCTTAGAATCAGGAACCTTGATAGAGTGAGAACCGAACATCAATAATACGTCTGCACCAGACTTAACAACCTTACACTCGATGAAGTTCATTGGAGGCATTCCCATGAAACCAGCAACGAAAAGGTTAGTTGGGTGATCGTATAAGTTCTGTGGTGTATCTACCTGCTGAATGATACCATCCTTCATAACTACGATTCTTGTACCAAGAGTCATAGCCTCTGTCTGGTCATGTGTTACGTAAATGATTGTTGACTGTAATCTCTGATGTAACTTAGAAATCTCAACACGCATCTGTACTCTCAACTTAGCATCCAAGTTTGATAAAGGCTCATCCATCAAGAATACCTTTGGCTCACGAACGATAGCACGTCCCATAGCCACACGCTGTCTCTGACCACCTGATAAAGCCTTAGGCTTTCTGTCAAGCAAGTGCTCGATGTCAAGAATCTTAGCAGCCTCATGTACCTGCTTGTCAATTCTCTCCTTTGGAACCTTTCTTAGCTTAAGACCAAATGCCATGTTATCATATACTGACATATGTGGATACAAAGCGTAGTTCTGGAATACCATTGCGATATCTCTATCCTTTGGCTCTACATTGTTAACCATCTTATCGCCAATCCATAATTCGCCTGATGTAATATCCTCAAGACCTGCGATCATACGAAGTGTTGTAGACTTACCACAACCTGAAGGTCCTACGAAGATAACGAACTCTTTGTCTTCAATCTCAAGATTGAAATCCTTAACAGCGTTAAAACCGTTAGAATAAATCTTGTAAATATTTTTGAGTGATAAACTAGCCATTGTAAATTCCTCCTTGGGTTATTATTATTCTTTCTGACTAAAATCATAAAGATATAATACATCATTTGATTTTCAAATGAAATATTACTATTTAACAAATAAATTTCAAATTCTTTGGTCATTTTGTCAGAATCAAAACGTTTCCCATAAAAATGCACATTTTTTTCGACATATTATTATATAAAATAGACAAGAACCATATTTCTATGGTTCTTGGTCTTTACGATGTTGTTTCAATTTGAATTTCATCCGAATGTTATTAAAAAAGTTCTTAACTCTTCCGCTTTTCCGATACCACTTATATAAATTCCCAATCCGCAATTTCTGTATCTGTTCTGGAACCTCTGCCTCCGAAACTGCCTTATTATACAAGATATTACCGGAAAACAGTATAAGCCTCGCATTCATCTGATTGCGGTAATTCATCAACAATTCTAATTGTTCCTTTTCTTCAAGGGCAACCAACAAAATATCCGGTGCCACAGAATTGATCTCATTTACAATGTGGTCAGTAGACTCCTTCTGCTCTGTAACAAAAAAACCGCTCAATGTGAGAAATGGTCTTTTCTCATGAATATGCTCCTGTATAGAAACAAAACGCGATTCATTGGCTGCTACAATTAAAAGCTCCAAGCCATTTTCCACAACATAGTCCCACATCGCATCAAAATAGCTTTCTAAAAAGAAAGAATCTCTTCTGTGTCCTAACACTTGGTCAATGCTTCTATTCACACTAGCAGTTCCTGGCAAAACCAGTTCACTCGCTTCCACCGTCTCTCTCCATGTAGAATTCTGCTCTAGTAAAAGCAACGTCTCACTATTCAAAAAGTATACAACCTTACTACTTTCCTCTTCTAAATAAGAAATGGTTGCATCACTAGCTGTCTTTGTCGCCGCAATATCTACGGCAACATTCAACAATTGTACTCTACGATCCATAAAACAACCCTCAACTACTGCACGGTAGAATCATTACTTCCGATTACAATAAAAATATCTATCTCGCTCATGGATGCACCACTTTTGATTGTATAGCTAGATGTTCCCAAAGAACCAACCACGATGGTTGCACCGTCAAAGTATGTAAGCAAATCTTCTCCCATACCTTCTTCAGCCACGTAAATCTTTGTCTGGGTTTCGCTTCCGGAGTTATAATTACCTACTGCAATGTTGGCAAACCCACCACTGCTAATCTTATTCATCCACGCGCCTGCCAAACCGGACACATTGGTGCTATTTAAAATAAGAATATTCTTATCTGTAGACGGAATCGTCTGAACCTCTGTAGTTGTCTCCTCCGTGGTAGCCTCTTCTGTAGTGGCTTCTGCCGTAGTAGACTCTGTGTCGTTGGCATTTTCCTCCTCCAACATAGCATGCAACTCCTTCTCAGAGAATTCTGTGGTACTTGCCGTCTCATTCTTTGCCAAATCTTTCTTATCTGAATTCACTCTAACAATAAAGAATGTTCCAAATCCAATGATAGCAATTGCCATCAACACTACCATTGAGCGCAAAAAGGCTTCTCCGAACACTCTTAATAAAGTTCTCTTATCCATAGCAATGCCTCCTAAAATAATCAATACTCAAAGTTTAGTATAACAGAATAAGATTTTCATTTCAAGTTTTTCATGGTACAATATATGGCGTAAGCCCATATGAGACAAATGCCAAGCATTTTCAAATGGGGCTCTGAATTAGTTTGTTAGAGACGGATTACAAGCATAGAAGGAGGACAACGCATGAGAAACGCTGCAATCATCACAGGGGCATCGAGAGGTATCGGACGCGCTTGTGCCATAGAGCTATCAAATCACTTTGATACCATTGTAATCAACTCTTATTCCAATCCCGATGCACTGAAGGAAACACAGTCTACAATAGAATCTATGAACACCCATTGTTTAGCCTATATTGGTGACATCGGCGACTACAACTTCGTTTGTACAATGATAAAAGACGTGTTAACGCAGGGATACACAATAGATTTGCTAGTAAACAATGCCGGATGCGCTCATGTGGGATTATTATCTGACATGACTTACGAAGATTGGGAGCGATTGGTTCACACCAATCTCACCTCCGTCTTTAACTGTTGCAATCAGATTGTTCCACACATGGTTTCCAACAAATCCGGACATATTATCAACATTTCCTCCATGTGGGGAATTAGCGGTGCCTCCTGCGAAGTGGCTTATAGTGCCACAAAAGGTGGCGTGAACGCATTTACCAAGGCTTTGGCAAAGGAATTGGCCCCTAGCAACATTCGGGTAAACGCTCTTGCCTGCGGCGCCATTCAGACAGAAATGAACTCCGTTTTTTCTAAGGAAGACATGGACAACTTTTGCCAGGACATTCCTGCATGCCGACTTGGCACTCCCGAGGAAATTGCCAAGATGGTGTGGCAACTTTACAATACACCATTTTATCTTACAGGAGAAGTCATAAAAATAGACGGTGGTTATCTCTAAAACCACCGTCTTTTCATTTTCAAGTCCCATATTAATCTGATACATTCAAACTGACCGACAATCTTACTTTGAAGTTGCATAAGCACTAACGTTCTCATCTACATCTACGCTTGGGTAAGTCGCCTTCTTCAACACACGTCCATAACCAACTGCTTTTCTATAATCATAATCTGAAACCACAATTCCTGTGCTTTCTGTAGAAGCATGTACCACTTTGTCATTGCCGATATACAATGCAACATGTGAACAACTACGCTTACTGCTTCCATAGAAAATCAAATCACCTGGCTTAAGATTTTTCTTCTTCACACTCTTTGTAGAGCATAACTGCTGATATGCGGTACGCTGCATATCATACCCAAAATTACGATATACGGAATATGTAAATCCAGAACAATCTGTTCCCTTTGTCAAACTGGTTCCACCATAGCGATATGCATTTCCCACAAACTGTAGTGCAAAGCTTACCACTTCCTTTTGCTCAATGGACATCCCCTCATAATCCGCAACGGTTACCTTACAGGTATACTTCTTACCGAAAACCTTAGCTGTAACAGTTGCAGTTCCCACAGAAACTGGTGTTAAAACGCCCTTCTTTACCTTCACAATCTTCTTGTTGGAGGTAGACCACTTTACATTCTCATCTGTATTCTTAACCTTCAACTCGTAGGTTGTTCCCATCTCTAATACTAATTTTGATTTATTCAACTTAACCTTGCCGGCAGCCTGTGCCTGTAAAGGCATAAATGCTACAAAAGCAACTGCAATAATCAATGTCAAAAAAGCGAAACATTTACGATTCATATTAGCAAGCCCCTTCCTTTTGCTTTATCGTAATGCCTATTTTAACACATTTTTTACATTTTGCAACCCCTTTTCGAAATATTTGTAACATTTTCGTAACATTTAAAGTGGTGTAGACAAAACTTCTTTATGAAAACTTAAGAAAAGCGAACCATTCCGATTCGCTTTTTCTATAATCATTCTGTATTTGTTACATAATTTTAACGATTGTAATTCCCATATCATTTAATCTGGATAGACTAATCTCTCCTGTGAAATGTTACAAAGAACCTCATCGTAATACTTCTTTGCCACAAATCGAGCCATTCCTAGGTTCATGTCTAAGTAATTGCCGCAGTCTCTAGCAGCCGCTCCCGGAACCTCATCCTCAAAGTCCTTCATAAATGCGTACATTTCCTGCACCAACTCCACAATGTCCTTCGACTCGTAATCACCGGCTAGCAATAAATAGAATCCAGTACGGCAACCCATAGGTCCAAAATAAATCACCTTATCTTTGTATTCCTTGTGATTGCGCAAAAAGGTCGCCCCTAAATGTTCCAACGTATGAATCTCTGCTGTATTCATCACCGGCTCAAAGTTAGGCCTAGTCATCCTAAGATCAAAAGTGGTAATCACCTCACTGCCCACGGTATCCTTTCTAGAAACATAAATTCCTGGCAACAATGTCAAGTGATTCACTGTAAAGCTTGCTATCTTTTCCATGCACTTCTTCCTTTCATTCTTCCCTCATATAGGCTTATTCCTGTATGCCATCGCTATCACATACCAATCATAATCTATTCTACATTTGCTTACAAAACTCTAACAACAACTTAACCGAATGCTCAATAGCCTTTGCCTCAAAGGTAGGATAATCCACCGATGCAGAATCATCTGCCTTGTCTGAAATTGCACGGATAATCAAAAATGGGATTCTGTTCAAATACGCTGCATGGGCAATAGCAGCACCTTCCATCTCTGTGCAATAACCGTCAAAGGTTTCCGCCAGCCACTCTTTTTTCTTCTTATCAGAAACAAACTGGTCACCGCTTACTACTCTTCCTTCAAAAACAGCAACCTCTGGATTCACCTCTTTGCAAACCTTTTTCGCCAGTGCACGAAGCTCTGTATCTGCCTCAAAGGACAAGGTATCCATTCGCGGAATCTGTCCCACTTCATATCCAAATGCTACCGCATCCATGTCATGTTCCAACGTATCCGTAGACAATACAATGTCTCCAATATCAATCTGCGCATTCAAGGAACCGGCAATACCGGTGTTAATCACCGCATCTACCTGATATGCATCCACCAAAATTTGGGTGCACATGGCAGCATTTACTTTGCCAATACCAGAACGAACCACAACCACACTCTTGCCGCCTAAATTCCCCTTATAGAAATCCATATCGGCCTTAGACATAACTGTCACATCTTCCATCTGTTCCTTAATCTTGGCCACTTCTTCATCCATAGCTCCAATAATACCTAACATATATATTCCTCGCTTTATTCCTAACTATCTTTGTCTATTTCTTATACACTCTGTCTGTCAACGAGCGCACATCTCACAATTCATCATATAATACGATATCCTCTGCCCCATATGTTATGCAGATACTTCGCCTCTGGACCGGTATCCCCCAACTTTTTACGGATATTCCTGATATGTACCATAACCGTGTTGGTCGAATTATTCATAAAGGTTTCTCCCCACACCTGTTCATAAATATCCTTTGCTGTGAAAATATGTCCTCGGTTGATTGCTAACAAGTGCAAAATACGATATTCAATCTCCGTCAAAGGAACTTCTTCCCCTTCTCGCAACAATTGCTTCAATTCAGTATCCAACACCAAATCTTCGATCTGTATCTTAGCTTGTTCCTTCTTTTCCACTGATTCACTTAATGGCATACGTCGGAGTAAAGCCTTCACTCTCAACATCAATTCTGTACAAGAAAATGGCTTTACCAGATAATCATCTCCACCGGCTTCAAAGCCTTCTACCAAATCCTCTTCTGCTGACTTAGCCGTCAAAAAGAGTATCGGCACCTGTGCCTTTTCTCTAATTTTCGTACAGGCATCAATTCCTCCGCATACCGGCATCATGATGTCTAATATCACCAAATGAATACTTTCATCAAAGTGTTCCACTGCCTCCATTCCATTCTCCGCCAAGACAACCTCATACCCTGCATCTTCCAACATAATTCGTAGCATTTCCCGAATATCCTTGGCGTCATCCGCAATCAATATCTTATGTTTCTCCATCATCGCGTAATCCCTCACTGTCATTCTAAAATCTAGTACATTTTAAACCATTGAATAAATCGACGTGCAATTTTATAAATCGGATTCTCCAACCTTTTCTTAGCATGCTTCAATTCTTCTCGTATTGCTATCTGTTGTGGGCAGTGTTTCTCACAGGCACCACACTCAATACAATTCGAAGCTGCAGAAGAAGTCTTTCTAAGTGCTGTACACATAATATATTCCTTCCACGCTGTGTACCTTCCATCCGTATAATAACGGTTATATGCAGCAAATGTTCCCGGAATGTCCACGCCTTTCGGACATGGCATACAATAGGCACAACCAGTACAGCCGACCTTCATCTTAGCGTTGATTGCTTTCACAACATGCCGTAGCATCTGCTCCTCCGGTTCCTTCAATTCACCAATCTCAACCGTAGAGGCAGTTTCCACATTATCCTCCACCATTTCCACGGAATTCATTCCCGACAATACGCAAGTCACCTCCGGCTGATTCCACAGCCACCGAAGCGCCCATTGCACCGGCGTTCGTTTCACCGGATACTCCTCAAAAATCTTAACTGCATCCGACGGAAGCTTGTTCACCAGTCTTCCGCCACGAAGCGGTTCCATAATCACAACTGGTATTCCCTTAGCTGCTGCATAATGCAGGCCTTTTCTTCCCGCCTGACTATTCTCATCCATATAGTTATATTGTATCTGGGTAAAATCCCAGTCATACGCATCTATCAGCTTACAAAACATATCCGAATTGCCATGATAGGAAAATCCCACCTGCCGGATAGCACCACTTTTCTTCTTATCCTCCAACCATTCCAAAATGCCCAAGTCCTTCAACTTGTCCCATGTCTCAACATCAGTCAACATGTGCATCAGATAATAGTCAATATAATCGGTCTGCAAACGCTTTAGCTGCTCCTGGAAGCATTTTTCCATGCTCTCCACGCTCTTAATCAGATAGTGAGGTAGCTTGGTGGCAATCTTAATTTGTCACCGGATTCCATTCTTTGCAAGAATCTCTCCCAGAGCTGCTTCGCTTCCACCATATACATATGCAGTGTCATAATAATTCACACCTGCATTGTATGCCGCCATAATCTCTTTCTCCGCTTTATCCAAATCAATCTTTCCAGCGTTTTGGGTAAAGCGCATACAACCGTAGCCCAATATTGAAATGTCATTTCCATATCTATCTTTTCGATAATTCATATGCACCTCGTATTATCTTCATTCAAATACAATTATTTCCAAAAATATTATGACCCAAACTACATCTTAACATATTTTTAAGAATTTAAAAAGACATATCTGAAATTTCTCGACTCATGTCTATCGTCAGATATGTCTTCTCTCATTTAATTCATCATTTTCTGCAAATCTGCAAGTTCCTCCACGGACATTTTAGTATACTCAGAAAGCTCCTCCAAACTTGGCTCTCGGCCTTTGTCCATCGCCAACAATTTCTTCGCCTCATGCACTAAACTCATCTTACCTACCAAAGTGTTTTCCAATTCTTTTTCACCTGTTATTTCAGAACAGTAGGACATAATCCCCTCCTCCACTGCTTGAGCAAGGGTTTCTTCCATGTTCTTCGCATCACCGCAATTAAGCATCTCCTGCAATTTCAGAAACAGCGCAAGGTTTCCTTCCTGAACCAAATCCTCCACATTGAGTTTGTCTGCCAGATAGCCCTCTGCAATGGTAAGCACCTTCTTAAGCCACGCCTTTGAAATAGTGTCTATAACCGACTCCTCGCCCGCAGCAAGTCTCTCATACAACTTTTCTCTGTCTGCTACAGTAAATGAAGGTATCTCCGACAATTCGTTCAGATACATCTGAAACACTTTTGACTCGCCGTCACCATCTGATTCTGTATCTTCAACATTCCCCACTGTGTCTTCTTTATTTTCTGCTGCTTCTGTATTCTCCTCTAAGTGGGCTGTGGCAATATATTCCAACACCAACTTCTTCTGATTCTCATTCAAATCCATATCGGAAAAGTACGCTAGTATTTCCTCCTCTCCCATAGGAACCTCGGCAGTTCTCACGATTTCAGCAACATTTTTCACAACTTCCATAAAGGTATTCTGATCTGTCATGCACTTCTCTCACTTTCTTCGTTTTCATACTGATTCTATCCGATTACTTCGCCATTTATCGCCTTAAAATATCTAAGGTATGTGCTCCTGCCCCAATCAAATCCTGCCGTTCACAAACAGACAAATGATACTGGATATACACTTGAAAGGTCTCCTCGTCCATCGCATTGATTACCGGACGCATATAGTCTGTTGGTCCATCCGGAGACACAATTTGCACGCGTTCTAGTCCCGCTGCTACATTCAACCGGTCAATGTCCTCAATTCGCACATAATCGTACAAATGCTTCTCCTCAGCAACGGAATGGAAATTCTCAGTGAGACGCCCTTCCGCCAAGCACTCCATAATATGATTTTCCTTAAACGCGTACATCAGCACACAGTACTCATTCATACAATATGCCACAAGAATTCTTCCACCAGGTTTCGTCACACGTTTTGCTTCATTTAACGCCTTTAGCTTATCTTCAAAGGTGTATAAATGATACATCGGTCCAAACAGCAAAGTCAAATCAAAGGTAGCATCGGAAAATCGTTTTAAATTTATGGCATTTCCCTGGTAGGCTTTCACGTTGCTGCCCTTCTTTTTGAGAATGCCTAGATTGTACTTTACAAGCTCTACTGCCGTCACATCATAGCCTTCCTCTGCCAACGCCACAGAGTACCTCCCAGTTCCTGCCCCCACATCCAAAATCTTAGGATTATCTATAGAAAGTTCCTCTAGTGCTTTATGAATGTATTTCATAGAGGTGATGAACTCCACCTGTCCATGTCGGGAAAGTAACCGCTTATCCTCATTAAATTTGTTGTAATATTTCTCTAATTCTGTCATGTATCTGTTCCCATATCCATTTCTACCTACATTTTTATCTCATGTTACACAGAAAGAGTTATCTCCTTACCAATGTAAAGTGCTTTTGAGTCCGGTGCATGTCCGATTTCACAGGTGCGTGCCACCGGAAGAGATGCCGGAACATATTCTTTTATCAATTGCTCCACCACAAAAGGGTGCTTCTCGCCACAGGATTCTTCTCCCTGTAGTTTTCCTTTACCAGTATGCATCTTTTGCATTTCTTTTTCCCACTGGGTAAAGGTTCCCACATAAAGTCCCGCAATCTGTTCAAACACACCTAACTGCTTCAATTGGGCAAAATACGTTCTTATCTGTGGTTCTAATCCATTCAATGCCTCTAAAAATAATATTTTATGAGACATGTCAGGAAAATATTCCGTTCCAGCAAGCTTTAGCAAACAGCGGATGTTGCCGCCAACCGCAACACCAGACATGGTATCCCCTTGAACAAAATGATACCTTGTATCCAATAATTCTTCCTTTGTCTCGGGCACCTCAAAGCTTCGGAACTCTGCCACTCTAGAATTTCCTTCGTCCAACTGCTTCGAAGTAGCTTCTTTGACCTCAATCAAGTTCCGAACCTGGTATAACATGCCCGGATTCCCAGTCTTTTGATAAATTCCGTTCAGCAAAACAGTAAGGTCACTATAACCCCAAAACTCCTTAGGAGCTCCCTTTTCATTTCTCACTTCCTCTATCACTTGAAAATCCAGATAGAGCAAAACCTCATTACCAATATCTCCGCCGGACACATCGAATATCACGTCTATCTCTGGGTTTTGATAAAACTCCATCAAGGCTTCCGCCCGCTCCTTAGCGGTTCCACTTCTCACACCATCCTTCCGATAAATGTAATCACTAAATACCGCCTCTATTCCGCGCTCTTCCAACCGCTGCTTTAATTGTTCCATTTCCGCATGGGCATGCTTCGGCAATCCATTCGAACACGCCACAATGCCAGCTTTTTTGTATTGTTTCATATCCATCTCCTAGAAGCTGTGGCCGCCGCCACCGCCTCCTCCACCACCGCCTCCGCCGCCGGAGCTTCCTCCGCCGCCGCTACTCTGTGGACTATAACGCCTAGTTTCATGTGTGAATTTTGCCATTGGATTGGCTACATGCTGCGACAACAAAATCGCGTCTATCAGCTGGGATTCACTTGGTTTTTTCGCTTTTGAAAACAGCTTTATCGCAAAATACAGAACAATGAAGGATATAATAAACGCCAAAAGTGCATTGCTAATGTACTTCATCGGCTGTGCTATCTTACCACCCTCCAACAAGGTATGTATCTGCTCAAAAGTCTTCGCTGCACATTCATAATATTCAGCATCAGAAGCATAGGTGTACACATTGTCCGTAATCGTATTGGCATACGCTGTTGTAATGCGGTTGTACACTGCACCATCGCTGTAAATGTATATCTCCCGGTTATCCATATCAATGACAAATATGGTTCCACTGTCTCTGCCCCACATTTGGTAATAATAGCTCTCCGCAAAGGAAGCAGTAGAATAGACATTACTAGACACCGTCACAAATGCCACATTACCGTATTCTGTAATTGGCTCCATCTGTTTGCCTAACGCAAAAATCTCATCTTCTGAAAGTAATGCTGCATCATCCTCAATCACTACTTCATATCCATTATTCTGATAGACAACCTCTGCACAAGCTGATTGGGCAACAGTCAAAGTTATCACCACTACAAGGAAGAATGTCGCCATATACATTGATATTTTTTGCGTGTTTAAAAACATCATTGACAGAGTATCCTCGCAAATCTTACGCACGGTCATCACCTCCCTTGTAATCAAACTGAGGTAATCTTCTGGTTGCTAAAATATTATATTTCTGAATCAAATCAATCAAAGTAACAAACATGGACACCATGGCAAGAATTGCTGCACCGTAATAAAAGGCATCATGTACTGGCTTCAAAAATGCAATAATCAACGCAATAACACCTGCGATTAGGCACCAGATTGTAGCAGTCACTGCCTGTGGCTTTCCCATTTTCTTCAAACTGCTCTTACCACTGAAAAAGGCAATCAGCGTTCCCAAAAGACTAACACCCGTGGCAATAATCATTTCTGCATCCAAAGAAAACAGAGAGAGCACCACCAATCCTGCCGGAACGATAAATTCCAACCCCATAAAAATCGCGAAGAATATAATCAATGCCTTAACAATCGCCGGCATCGGTGCATTCTTTGATTTTTCCTTAGCTGTACTCTTGCTCTCATGAGGTTCCAAATCTTCTAAGTCTTCACCAAGTGCTGCTGCCGCTTCCATCATCTGACGTCTTTTTTCCTCTTCTGCCTTGGCTTTGTTTCTCAAAAGCATATGTTGATGTCCCTTATCATCTTCATAGGCGTCCTGTTTGCGAATCGCTCCTAATTCCACCGCATGTAAAATGGAAATCGCCATGGAAATAACAGCCACCACCCCAAGGAGTACCTTTGGTGTCACCGTAAAGAACAGATTCAACAACACAAATATTGGTATCGCCAATAAACAAGTTCCGATTATGTACTTGCCAATGTCCACAGGCAAATCTGCAACCACCTTGCCAGTCTGTCCGTTCACCGTTGCATAAGCCACACGGTCTTTATTGCGGTACGCAAGGAACCACACTGGAAACATCGCCCTCTCTTCCTGTTCCAATTTTGTTTTCAGACGACTCGCCAACGAACTGTCATCATGAGAAATGATATACTTGGAAAAGTCTGTATTCTTCTTAATAAACTTAAAGCTTCTTCTTGCAGCTGTTTCCTTCACTTCCTGTTGATATAAAGACCCTGGCACATCCGCCGTGTCAGCATAAAAACCGCTCAAATATCCCGGTGTAAAATGTTTCATTTCCTTCACATCAAAGGGCGCCAGCTTCTCGCTGATACTGTCTGCAAAAGATGATGAAGCATCGCAGGACATTCCTTTATACTGTGCATCCAAATCCGCACTCAAATCATAGTGAGAAGTAATAATATAATCTCCACTTCTGCGCTCTCTCTTTCCCTCCAAAGAAACACGGTCCTGCTGCTTTACATGATAAAGCCAATACGGCATATAAATCCCTCGGAAGCTCTCAATATGCTTTTTACTTTTAAGCTCCTTCGGTGCAAAAACAGCCATACGCATAGTTTTCATATATTCTTTCTTACAGTCTTCCTTTGATTTTTTGAATGGAATGATATACTGAGGACGAAGCTCCCTCTCAATCCGGCTTTCCAATATGTTGGATGCACCACAAAAGCTACAAAATGCTGTTGCGGAAGTATCAGTAGTATACAATTCACCTGCGCACTGCGGGCAGGTAAACACAGTTACCTCATAGGAATTATCCTCCTCAGCACCGCCTTCCCCTTCAAATGCATTCACATCAAATTGAGAATTACAGCTCTCACATGCCAGCTTTTGATATTCAATGCTAAATTTCAAATTCGCCGCACAATGTGGACATGATATCATATTGCATCTCCTCCCTTCTATTTTCAAGACTTGCCCATGAGTCTTGTTTCAATCACAGATGTGACAACACCGTTACATTGGCATTTCTTGTCAACGAGTTTCTATGATCGTAGTCAAACAGGCAATACACCTGTTGATTATTCATCTCAAAAATCTTTGTTTCCTCTTTTACAATCCATGGAAGCGCAGCTAACACCACAGGCTCTATGTGCATTGCTCTCGCTGCTACCTTAGAGTCATAGTCATCTCGTACATCCAACCGAACCTCTGCATTGCCACCATTTTTGAAAAATGTGTGATACTCTGCCTTTTCAATGGGTTCATTCGGCGACCAAACCGGACGGCTTTTGGCATTTTCCCGGAGATAGTAATCGTAGGTTAATAAACTCACGAAAATTTCATCACATATTCCAAACCGTTCCTTGCAAAACATCCGCAACACTTCGTATCTAGCCTCACGTTTCACACCGATACCGTATAAATCCTTCACCTTATAATACTGCGCCAGGGACTCATAAAACTGAAATGGTGACTCAAACAGCGGAACCAGATAAGAAAGTACATGTTCAAACTGATTACTATTGTAATAGACTTCTACCATTTCTTCTACCATTTTCAGTTGCAATATCTCATCGTAGGAAATCCAGTTCGTACTCAACACCTCGTATGGCTGCGTCTCTTGATACTGCAAGCCGTACTTCTCTACCTGCTCCTCCATATAGGAACCTTTTAATACCTTCAAAAATCCCAACTGCAACTGATCCGGTTTCATTTCGTAGGCATCATTAAATGATTGAATAAATGTGATATAATCCTCATATGGTAATCCTGCAATCAAATCCAAATGTTGATGAATATTTTCCATGCTATGAATCGCAAGCATATTCTGCTTCAACCTATCTATATTCATACTTCTGCGAATCTCTTTGATGGTGTTTGGATTAGTGGACTGCAAACCAATCTCCAATTGAATCAATCCCGGACGCATAGTTGCAAACAGGGAAAGCTCCTCTTCTCCCAACAAATCTGCTGACACCTCAAAGTGGAAATTTGTCACGCCGTTGTCATGTTCTGTGATATAATGCCAGATTGCCATGGCATGTTCCCGATTACAATTGAAGGTGCGGTCAATAAACTTTACCTGGGATACCTTGTTGTCCAAGAAAAATTGCAACTCTTTCTCCACCAGACTCCAATCTCTGAACCTCACACTCTTGTCTATAGAAGAGAGGCAATAGCTACAGGAAAACGGACATCCACGACTGGTCTCATAGTACAAAATCCGATTCTCAAACTGGGATAAATCTTGATACACAAAGGGTACATCTGACAAATCCATTAAAGGTCTTGATGTATTTTCACAAATCATTTGCTGATGGTCACGGTAGCTAACACCTGCCACCTCCGTGTACACGCAACCACCACCATCACATTCATCCAACCCAACAATCCCGAAATTTTCAGCATCGTAATAATCAACTACTTCTGTAGTAGCATTGTTCCAGTTCCAGCCCTGTATCAAGATACCATTTAACAGGCTCCAGCACTTCACCAACTCATAGAAGGTCACTTCCCCTTCTCCTCGGATAATTCCTTCAATGAAACTATTCTCTTCCAGCATTTGACGACTGTTATAGCTTACCTCTGGTCCTCCTAGCCAAATCCTTATATCCGGTGCAATTTTGTGCAACTCCCTTGCAACGGTTAGAATTTCGTGAACATTCCAGACATAACAAGAGAAGGCAACTACTGCTGCCTTCTCCTGATAAATGGACTGTAAAATAGAATCCAAATTGTGGTTGATGGTATATTCACGCACCACAAGCTGAGGAAGCATTTGCTCTCCCTGTAATCCCTGAGTCTCCTCCGTCATTCCACTATCTTTGTTCAAAATATCTTCTGACAAATCCCTATGTAATTGTTCATTCGCATACGCCTCAAGGTTGTATACTGCAAGATTAGAATGCACGTATTTGGCATTCAATGCTGCCAAGAGAATTTTCATATGTCGCTCTCCTTATATTTCATCTGCCTTCTTAATTGCAAAACCTTAAACATTTTCCCACAATGCGTGCTATGCATATAAAACAAGTTATGATAGCAAAAGGTGTAATGCTGATTACAATGGCCTCGCAATTACTTTACTTGATTCAATACTCGTATCTTGCCGCTCCTACATCTTTAAATGTAGCTCAGGACTTGCCAGCGATGTAGTTGATGAACTGTTGGGCAGTTCGACCAGAAATGCCGCCATGAGAAAGCTCCCACTTGTTCGCCTCGGCACAGAGTTGTTCGTCGGTTAATGTAATGGATGGATCTCGCTTAGCAAGCTCCGTCACAATATGGAAGTATTCCTTCTGATTTGGTCTTGAGAAGTTAATGGTAACACCAAAACGGTTTACTAGGGAAAGCTTCTCTTGCATGGTATCGGAACGATGTAACTCACCTCCGCCACCATGTTCCAAATCATTGCGGTCATTCCAAGTTTCCTTTATCAAATGTCTTCGGTTGGAGGTTGCATAGATAAGCACATTATCTGGTTTCGTCTCCACACCACCTTCAATCACAGCCTTTAAAAACTTATACTCAATCTCAAATTCCTCAAAGGACAAATCATCCATATAAATGATAAACCGATAGTTACGGTTCTTAATCATAGAAATCACCGTAGACAAATCCTTGAATTGATGCTTGTAAATCTCAATCATGCGTAATCCACGGTCGTAATACTCATTGATAATTGCCTTAATACAAGTAGACTTACCAGTTCCCGAATCACCGAACAACAGACAGTTGTTCGCCGGCCTTCCCTCTACAAAGGCTTCTGTATTATCAATCAGCTTCTGCTTTTGAATCTCATATCCAACCAAATCATCTAGCACAACATTCTCCGTGTTGTTAATTGGATAAATGTCCACCGTTCCCGCTGCTGGTGTGTTATCTTCACCGGTAAAGGCACCTGCCACAGGGCGGATACGAAACGCCTTATTCAATCCAAACATTCCCACACCATAGTCCGCATAAAACCGAGTCACCTCTGCAAAAAAGCCCTCTTCATCATCACACTTTTCCAATCTTGCAGACAAATTCTGTACCTTTGCAGAAACGTTATAATTGTACATACGCTCCTTCTTTACAATCGCTTGATAATTGGAAATCGTGGAAAAACAATCAATGGAAAGTTCCCGTTCAATCTCATAGAAGTTGTAATCAAACAATTCCTTGAAAATCTTGAAATCATTTTTTGCGAAATGATTCACGCTACCCTCATTGGCTCCCACCTTCTCACTGGTAAGAGTAAAGGAATTCTCGTTGGTCATGAGCAAAAAGGTAAGGTAGTTATGCCACAAATTTTTATCAAAGCCATAGTCCGTTGCCAAATCTAGCAGCCTCTTAATCTCCCCGTAAATACGAGTAATAAGGCTTTCCTTACTAATGTGTTTTTTGTCCTTCATTTCCTCCAACTTTGACGCACTAAATGCAGAAGAGTTCCCCACCACATTCGCCTTATACCAATCAAAGTCTTCAAAAATGGACGCAAGACGTTTCAAAATACTATCTTCACCCAAATCTCTATATACAATTAGTTTTGACACCTGCTTGTACATGCTATCATTCGTCCTTTCATTCATTACTCCATAATCTCGCCAGTTTCCACATTCACATTGCGGATATTGATTCCATTTACCTCAACACTATCATTGACCTCAACCATAATATACTGTCTTCCATCAATCACTCTAGTTTCTACTAAATCCGTTCTTTCAGGCTTCACCTTAATCATCACATCCGGCGTCTTGATATCAAAGCTTCTCATGCTTGCCACATTAGCAGCCGCAAACTTTGGCTTCTCCTCATCACTCACAATCGTGTCAAATGCTGTCTCAAAGCTTTGTAACGCCTCTGCTTTCACACCACTGTCTGCTAATAGCTTTTTCATATCCATCTTGTCTAAAACTGGTGGCTCCGGTGCATCCTGATAAGTCTCCACATATTCGTTCAAATTCTCATGAATGGTCTTTACCGTCTCAAAATCACATTGCTCACCCAAGGAATTCTCAATAATATCCTGAAAGGTCTCCTTCTGTGCCTTGTAAGATAATGGTGCGCCACAACCCAAAGTCTGGTCGATAAAGTCTTCCTGCATCTGCTCTGAATTCTTGGTGTAATACAACAAACCATGAATATCTGTATTACGGTCATTAAATGCAGGAAATAAGAATCCATGAATCGGTGCTGCCACAACCCAGTCACGAATCCGGCTTTCAATGCTGTTATTTCTCTCGTTGTAGCAAAGTCCAGCCTCCGTAAGCTTCACCGGACAAATGCTGCAAAGGATATAATCATATACATAATCCGATGCGTCATCATTTTCAATTCCGTCTTCTGTCTGTCCCGGCACATCATAGGCTGCATAGATTAAAATTATATAATAGTTCTCTGGATAGTTATAGGTTTCAATCACCTTATCGTAGAACTGCTCTGTCAAAGCACTATCCTCTAATTTGGAATTCTTAAGACGCAACAAAAACTCCTGCGTTCCGCCATCCTTCTCCTGCTCCACTGGAAACTCCATATTCAACAAATTCTTTCCTAGCGTTCCTGACATTGTATTCTTAAAGATTGTAAAATACTTGAAATTCTCCTCTTCAGACAAGGTAAGAAATGTCTGTGCCAACTCTGTCTTCTTATTCTTCTCACCGTCCACATAACAACCACAAATACGAGTGATGGTGCATTTCTCCGGTGTAAATTGCTTCTTGATTTCATTTATCTCTTTCTTGTTCATGATATCCTCCTAATATATGTAGTGGTCACTCGACTCACAACCGTTTTCCATTATTGTGCAGTATACTTATCGATTGCTACCACCTGACTTCAATTGTCACATAACTACTGATTGCAACATGCCACGCACACTCTCAATCACTTACTTTTGTATTGTATCACAGGATTTTCCAAGAAACAACTTTGAAACAAAAACCTTATCCCTTTACAACTTTTTACATTTTGAACACCAAATGTTACATTCCCACCAAATTTACCTTGTATTTTGCTATACTATACCAAGTAGAAAAACGTCCATAAAATTGCAGATAAACTTAATATTTGCTATACTAAATAGACGAAACAAGCAGGAAGGTTCTTACAGATGATAACAATAGGAATATGTGACGACGATCACCAATTTACAGATAATTTATATAGTATTTTACACGATATCATGCTTCCCATTTCAGACTGGAAGGCGCGTATCTTCCACAGTGGTGCCGAGGTGTTAGCAGCCATTTCCAATGAGGATTTTGATTGCAATCTATTATTTACAGATATTTTCATGGAAAACGGCAACGGATTAGAATTGGCAAAATACATCTATGAACACAGTATCGATACCGATGTCATTTTCATCACAAACTCCAAGGAACATGTGTATGAGTGTTTTCAGTACCATACATTTGCCTATCTATTAAAGCCATTGACCACTTCCGACATTGGAAAGGAAGTGCGCCGTTATATGGAAGAATTGTCCGTAAATGTAAAGTGCTTAAATCTTTCTATTCGCGGTGCAAACCACAAAATTCCAATTAATAGCATTTTATACATTGAGAGCAACCGACGAAAAATCACCATTCATACAAAACGCAGAGATTATGATTACTACGAGAAATTAGATGTCCTCGAACACCTTTTACACAAAGATGGTTTTGTTCGATGTCATCAAAGCTATCTCGTACAGAAGGACTTGATTGCATCGTATAATGTCAACAATACCATCAGCATAAACGGACTTTCTCAAAACATACCAGTGAGCCGAAAGCATCAAAAAGAAATTCGGCAACTATTTGAACTAAGAGAAACCCATTTACCAAATCTGGAACTGGCTACCACCGCAGAACATGCTAGTTGTTACATCACGAACAGTCTGCAACAAAATCAGCCCAGCACAGGTGCATTTATATGTACCAAGGGAGCTTATCTAGGTGCTATTATACGTATAAAACCAGAACAATGCATCCGAATCGGTCGTGACAATACCGTTTCCGATATGATTGTCAACCTGCCTTTAGTGAGTCGGCTCCATTGCGAAATTACTTACCACGCAGATAAACACGAATATGAAATTGTAGATTATTCTAGCAATGGCACTTTTGTCAACGGAGACAAGCGACTTCTCCCAAAAGAAACCTATATATTAAAGCCGGGAACAGAGGTTTGTTTCGGCGACAGGGATACCATTTACAAGCTAGGCTAAGAATGCAAAAACGACCAAACAGACATTTTACTGTAGCAAAACTGTACGTTTTCCTCAAACACTACTGAGAAAAAGGAGAATTCTTCCATGAACCTGATAAAATGTGTAAATGAACACTATTATGATTCTGATAAATTTGACTCATGCCCACATTGTGCCAACATTGCAGCAGATGTCAAAGTACCTAACATTCTTGGTACAAACCAACACAAAATCGAAACCGTCATTCCTGACCAGAATATTCTAAAGGATTACCAGAAAATCGGACACCGTCGGGTAGCTGGTTGGCTTGTTTGCATTGCCGGCGAAATGCAGGGTGAAAGCTTTACTTTATATGAAGGCATTAACCACATTGGACGCGCACCACACATGGACGTAGCTTTATTTCGGGAACCCACCGTATCTCGCGAAAACCATGCTATTATAACCTATGAAAATAAGAGCAATCTTTTTTCTCTATCGATAGAGCCAGATGAGGTTGCTCCTGTTTTATACAACGACACTCTGGTGAAAAAAAGTTTTTCCCAAACTCTGTCTGCTCGTGATATACTAACTCTCGGAGATTGCCAACTTTGTTTTATTCCATTTTGTGACGAACATTTTAACTGGTCCGACTCCTCAAAGTAGCGAATACAACAATCCAGAGTACATTTAACCAATTTTGCTTGCACTCGAATCACTTTTTTACGGACAAAACAATAAGTGTTTTGTCCTATACTGAACAATTACATAATTTCAACAAAAACTTACATATTCAGGAGTAGCATACCATGAAACCAGTGGATTCGCAGCCTTCCCACATCCTTCCAGCGGGAATGGAATTACCTCACAATTACATAATTGATAAAATTCTCGGCGAGGGTGGTTTCGGTATTACCTACTCTGGAACCCTTTTACCTACCGGTGAACGGGTTGCCATCAAGGAATACTTTCCAAATGGATTAGCTCACAGAGAGCAGACCGCAGAACGTGAATTTCTTGTCATTCCCTCATATGGAATGGAAGAAGCCTTTGAAAAAGGGCGTCGCCATTTTCTCAATGAAGCTAGTATTTTGAAAGAATTTCAAAACTTGAACAGTATCGTTTCTGTCAAAGATGTAATCGAGGCAAACGGTACTGTTTATCTTGTCATGGAATACATTGACGGAATCACATTGAAGCAATATGTGAAAGAAAATGGTGCACTCTCTTTTCAGGAATTGCTACCATTGATAAAGCCAGTCATCCAAGCATTGGTTCAAGTACATAGGCAAGGCCTAATTCACCGTGATATCAGCCCAGAAAACCTTATGGTTGGAATCGATAACCAATTGCACTTAATTGATTTCGGTGCTGCAAGTATTGAAAATGGACACGACAACAAAACATTGACCGTTATCCTTAAGTCCGGCTATGCGCCGCCGGAACAATATCTATCCGATGGAAAACAAGGGGCATGGACAGACATCTATGCGCTATGTGCTACTATGTACATGACTTTGACGGGTTTTGCACCCCCAGAGTCCATTCGGAGAATCCAACAAGACGAGCTCCCTGCTCTTGCGGAGCATGCAGATATCACCTCCTGGCAGGCGGCTGCCATTGAAAAGGGAATGAATCTGACCGCCGCTGACCGTTTTCAAAACATGGAATCTCTCTATCAGGCTTTGATTATCCCGCCAATAGAGATGAATTCTAAGCGCAGAAGCTATCAGAATGCTTTGGAAGAAAAGAAAACAGTTATGAAAAATGATGTCAATACCAAAAAGAAACGCAATCCTTTGTATTTGGGAATTCTTCTGGTGTTTCTTTTTGTTGTCATTTTTGCAGGAACAGCTCTTTTTAACGCTAATATAGACTTATCAAACTCCACCGTTTCTTCTGTACACTGTACCATGATTGATGTATCCGAAGCGTCTACCTCAATCGCCAAAAAGATATGGAAAAAATTAGACAACCGCATCCATACCATTCTTTTAAATATTGACAATGAAACTGAACCTTCTACAGAGGATAATGCCAAGTCTAATACAACCGAAAGGAAATCTACCGCTAAAGAAGTTTCCAGTAAAAAAAGTAGTAGTTCTGACAACAAAACTACTACTTCTGAAAAAGCTACAGAAAGCAAGTCCAACTTCACTGTCGAAGAATTGGTTGATGAATATGATACATTTATCATTGATTAAACTAGGCTACTATCTATTCTGCTAACCAGAAGGTTCCCATTCACTCTGCCTTAAGAAACAATGCAGTATACGCTTTTTTCTTTCCTTTCGGTGTTTTAACTACAAGTTTCGCTTTACCACTCGCCACACCTCGTATCGCTGCTTTTCCCACAGACTTTAACTTCTTGCTCTGAATCACAATCTTAGTCAATTTGCCATCTTTATAGAAGGCCTTCTTGCCAATCTTAGTCAAACCCTTTCCAATTGTCACCTTCTTAAGCTTAGTACATTTCGCAAAGGCCTGATCACCAATGGTGGTCACGTTATTACCAATTGTAACTGTCGTTAATTTCTTGCAATTATAACAGGCTTTCTTGCTAATCTTGGTAACCTTAAAGGATTTTCCTAATATCTTAACCTTAGATGGAATTGTTATCTTCTTGACCTTCTTATTGACTGGTTTCATAAAGGTAACGGTATTAGAACCTGTGACCTTGTATACCATATTCCTGTAGGTATAGTTTTTTCCTTTTTGTGGGGCTGGGATTTCTGTTGTTCCACCAGAAGAATTGCCCCCGTCGTCTGTTCCACTTGAGGATGTTCCACCATTATCTGTATCGTTTGCTTCGCCATTATTTGCATTTTCGGAATCACCATTACCATCAGATTCGTTCAAACCTTCACTAGAAACAATTGAAAATGTAACTGTCTTCTCTCCTTTATACGCGCCGATTCCAATTAGGGTGAGCTTTGCTTCATCTCCAACTTTGATATTATCCTGACAAGTATAGAGATAATCTGTTGTGTACACCAAGGCTTGTTCTGCATCCTTTCCGTACACAACAAAGCTTGGAACAACCGCACTTCCTGTATATGTAACAGGTTGAACGGTTACTGTTGTATTATTTATATCATAATAAACCTTTACATCAAAACTAGCCTGTTTTCCACCGTATGTAATGGTAATTGTCTGCTTTCCTGCCTGTGTACTGTCAAAGCTACTAATGATACAATCAACTAAGTTCACCTCTTTATTCACATAACCAGTCTCCGCAGACAAGGATAGGACAGATGCTTTCACCTTAAGACCAGTTAAATCCAGTTCACCATTGGTGCTATACATATATTCCCTTACATCGGGCAAGCTTGTAACCGTTACCGTTTGCACACTGCTTTCACAATTAAGACTGGCATTCTCTGCATAAATGGTAACGCTTCCAACATTGGTACAGTATATCACTATATTCGGAGCCTTTTGAGTAGTTGGAAATGCATCTTCTTCAATGGACGTATCTGCATTTACAAATACAACCTGATTCAATCCGGTACAACCTGCAAATGCTTCCGTTCCGATACCGGTACATGCTTCCGGTATTTCTATGTTTTTCAAACTTGTACACTCTTGAAATGCCGCGGAACCAATAGCGGTACAGTTTGAAGGAAGTATTGCTTCCTGTGCGTTGCTTGAATTAATCTGACTTAAGGATTTGCAATATGCAAACACATTATTGGATATGAAAGTACAGCTCTCTGGTATGATAACAGAACGAAGATTATCACAAGACCAAAATGCATTGGTGGGAATACTAGTACATCCTTCCGGTATAGTAATCGTCGTTAACGCATCACAGCTTTCAAACACTTTTGTTCCAAGAATTAATGTTCTATTGCTATTTTCAGTTTCCTCGAAAGTAACACTTTGTAATTGTTTGCAATAACAAAATGCACTACCAGCAATAGAAGTACAAGACGCAGGTATAGAAACTCCAGCCAATGAAGTACAATTATAAAATGCCGAACCTCCAATGGATGTACAATTATCCGGCAAAGAAATGCTCAACAAGGATGTACAATCATAACACAAACCTTCTGGTATCACAGTAACGCAATCCGGTATATCCAAACCTGTCAGATTTGCACAGTCCTTAAATACATTCTTTCCTAAGGCTAAAGACTTTGTATTGATCGAAAAGGTTATGGTTTGTATACTACTGGCATCAAAGGCACTTTCCCCCATTGACACAACATTTTCCGGTAACACAATGCTAGTTATAGTAGTACCTGCAAAAGCCCAAGCCTTGATGGTAATCTCTGTTGCATCCTGAAAGTATTCAGACAAATCTAAGTTCGATGCAGTCCCTGTATAATCAGTGATAACAATACTATCTGTGCCCATATACTCTATTCCGTCAATTTCTTCTGCTTGACTAATTGTAGAATAATTAAAGATTGTAAATAACCCTAACAATAAAACACTCAATCTCATCCATACACTGTATCTTTTCACAACTCTTCTCCTCCGTAAAAACAAGCATTTATTATGTATAAACTTATTATGATTGTTTCTACATTTTCTGTCAAGAAAGCAAAGTGTAAAAAGGCAAGTTGAGAGAAATCTAACTTGCCTTTATTAACTCGTATAAACGGTATTATTTTAACACTTTCACATTTTTAATAATCTTATTTCTTCACCTTCACGGTTTTATTGCCCTTATTCTTGAAATAGGTTTTATACGTCTTAACTTTGCTCTTTGGAACCTTAATTACCAATTTCTTATTCGTTCCTTTCAGCGCATTCTTACCAATCGACTTCTTTGTAAGCTTTGTTGCCTTTAAGGTAATCTTGGTAAGCTTCTTTGCACCATAGAACGCATTTGCACCAATTTTATTCAGCTTTGTAGATTTGATTTCTACTGTCTTTAATTTGGTACACTTCTTAAATGCATTCTTTCCGATAGAGGTTACATTTTTTCCAATTACAACTTTAGTGACTTTCGTATTATTAGCAAGGGCATTGTCTGCAATACCAATTACTTTGTATGTAATGCTATCTATTGTAACTGTGTCAGGTACTTTTACTGTTTTTGTCTTTTGGGTAGTACCTTTATATGTAACAGTTCCTGTTGTTCCATTGATTGCTGAAATAACATAAATATTATCTCCATTTGCCAACTCTACACCTTGGGTATAACCTGTCGCAGTAATCTCTTCTGCTTCCTTTGTACCACACACAGAACAGTTTCTTTCTCTTGAACCATTCTCATTACAAGTAGCTTCTTTTGTTATTGCCCATTCACCATAGGTATGTTGTCCTGTTACTGGTATTTCTTCTGTTATTTTTTCGTTACAGTTAGAGCAATAGTTCTCTTTTGATCCAGCTTCCTTACAAGTCGCTTCCTTTGTTACCTTCCACTCTCCATATGCATGTTCTTCCAATTCTCCAAATTCTTCAAAATCACATGCACCAATACAGCCCTCTGTTGTACAATGGCGAGATTTAACCCCATATTCCGAACAACTTGGCAAAATATCCGTAGTCCATTCCTCGGAATATGTATGAACATGTAAATTGTCTGTTGTGAAACGATATTGTTCTGGTACAGCATCTACTTCCTTAAGCTCATCTATTGTATCTGGTGCTAAATTTATTATTGTTGTATTCCCCGCCCAGTCAATCACCTTAACAAAATTAAGTCCATACACAATTCCCTCGTCAAAATCCGACAAATTGAACCATTCAGTAGCAACTCCTAACGGGTTTGGTCTCACACTACCTTTAATTGTTCCTCGCGAGGTTCCAAAAAGCCAACCTCCCCAATCTTCGGAATAATAACCATATCCTACATGCATTTCTTGAATTCCACTTTCATCTTCCTTAATTGGAATTTGAACTTGTACTTGTGTTCCGTAAGACTTTTCTTCCTTGCAAATCACAATATTATCTTTGTCAATTACCGGTGCGGTTATATCTTGTTTCTGTCCATTTACAGTAAAACTTAAACTACTAAGATCCATTCCATTATATCCATTAGTGACTGTACAATAATCATCCCCTACATTTATCTCAATGCGATTGATTTGATACACACCATCTCCTGCACCCGATTCTGAAACCCAATAACTTAACGTATAGCATCCATTTTCGTCTATTTCATAATCATCCGAAGAATTATTAATACTTATTATATTTCCATTAGGTGCTTTAAGCGTCATATCCATACTGACATCTTCATACTCTTGTACTAATTTGATTTTCCATTCAACATAGTCATATGTTTCTCCGCTGTATGACACACTACTGTTTGCAATATCAATAAAGGGCTCTGTAAGCTCATAATCATAACTCAATTCTTCTGTGATTTCATCTGCCTTTACATATTGATAACGACCCTCATAACTCAATATAAAAGTTATTGTTATCAAAAGAGTTATTCCGCACAACAATTTTTTTAATATTTTACTGCTATTCATTTTGTTTAAATCCTCCTATTCATATACTTCCTGGTAATGATAAAAGCTAGAAAGAATCTCTATCACTTCTTTTTCTTCCTGTAATGAGAATTTTCCATTCGGAGCTTCTGCAAAAAATGCATAAGTCCCAGTATACTCAAAAAACATACAATCATATGCTTTCAAATAATCTGCACACGGTCTTGTAGAAACCTCGTCACCCACATAAGTTTCCGGAACAACTGCATAGTATGTAGAACCGTCTTCATCGTGGAAATCCGTATCTGTGTCCATAAATAAATATCCTGTATCCTTAATTTTTGCCACCATGAATGATCCTAATTCAGAATGGTCCGTTCCCGAAACCCAACCCGGAATGAAAGACGAGTCCGCAACCTTTTCTATTTTTACCCGCCCCATTATTCGAGAATAATTTGTCACTGTTGTTTCCAACTGAATAAATGTAATGGTTACACCTCTCTCATTTTGTAATATAACCTCTTCGCCTACATAATGTTCACCATTAACAACTTCCGAAACAACCGTCCAGTTATCTGGATATTCAAATCGCATTTTCGCCGCCGGAATCATGTTCACATCCGCATATTTTGTTTGGTAAGTATTCGAATTCACAGACGTGTTTTGAGATGTTTCATTATCCGTCAATCTCGCTTTTTCTTGAGCATTCTGCTTATATGTACATTCTTCTACAAAACCACTTTCCTCCGGAGTTAATTCGTAGTGTAATGATTCTTTCAAAAAAGCATTCTCCGCTGATACAATCTCCCACTCGGCAGACAACCCCAGTTCTCCTATAACAGTATCTTTATCATCATCACCACAAACTTGCAATGTAACAACAGGAAATGCTATATCAATGTCCATACATTGCAAAGAATCATCTTCACGAATTTCCATCTTGGCTGTAGCTACAGTTCCCACATCAAACTCTGCATCCATAACATTGCACACACCAAGAATCACAACAATCGCCTCTAAACGATCTAACAGCTTCGTCTCACAATTCACAACAATAGATGCGTTTGGTTCATTCTCTGGATAATTATATGTACGAAACCCCTTTTCTTTTTCATAGTACACCTTGCTCTGCATCGGTACGTCCACCTGCAAAGAAATGTTACCACTTTGGCTTAACACCAAATACACTTCCAGATTCACGCCCACAACATATCCGCCCAGAGGAGCTACTGTTTCGAAAATTTTAATTTTCTGTTCTCCCTCTAACTGCATTTCACCAGACATCTTCATGTTTGCATCTGTTTGTAGGTCTACATATTGAATACCATCTTCTCTATTATATATAAGCTGTGTACCAATCTTTATCTTATCAAACTCTACAGTAGCATGAATATCACTATCTATCTCTTCATCCATTTGTCCAAAGTCCATAGGAAAAGCATATGACATATTCGTATCATTATTTGTAATTGTTGCCGTTGCAGTCTCCTGACTTCCGCTTTCATAGTCAATTGATATGCTAAATCCTTTGCTGTCAACTAGATTACTTACTTCTCTGACACCCGCTTGATTATAGGCTAATAATGGACTATAAGTAGCATTTGCAGATATAGGCTCTGTAATATTATTGTATCGCAAAATATCATCAAAATTAATTGTAGTCACATCCGAAACCATTAAGGAATCTATTACTTCGCTTATTTCAGGTTCATCCAATGTCAGCAAACCTTTATTGATATCCGTTATGCGGCTTGCAACCTTTAAATCCGAATTTTTCTGTTGATACACAATAATCGCATCGTCGGATAAATCTTTTGCAATTTCTTCGTTAATTTCTATCTGATTATCACCAACATAGCTAACAATATCCAAGTCATGTACTTCTACAACTTTATCTTTATAAACCACCTCTGAAACAGACTCATTCCACATCGTTTCAGTGAAAAGAACACCAAATTGTGCTAAAATATTTTCGCACTGGTTTTTTGTAAAGCTATCTTTCCACTGCTCTTTCGTTATAATCGCTTCATCTTCAGCAATCTGTAAATAGTCCTTATCCTTAATTTCTGTTAATGCTCCTAAATATATCTTGACCTTATATTCTCCGATTGCTTTCATTGCTGTAAGTGCAACAAAACGCCCTGACGCTGGTTTTTCACCATCAAACGTTCCACCTTCTTCTATCATTCCCCACTGAACCGCAGATTGAACATAACCATAATAAGTATCTTCCTTTGTAACATCACGAAAATATGGCTCTTCCTTTTCATCTGGCTCAACACCGAACTGGTGACACAGCATCACCAACCACTCATATCTAGTGACAGCATTATCACTGGAATTTTTTACTAACTTATCATTGTTCCAAACATTTGCCAAAAATATACATATTACAATACAAACAAGTAGCACTACTAACAGCAATACAACTTTTCGATTCCTCATGTGTGTTCGCATCCCTCTCTCATTTTAACTTTTTCTTCATCTTCGATTTGGAATAAAACTGAATGTCACCAAAGGATTTCGCCTTGGATTGGTTAAATGCCTTTTTCAACTTTTTGTTATAAGTGGATTTACTAACCTTCTTATCATTCCATCTGTAGATGCTTTTGTTATTTCTATATTCGAATGTACCATTTGCAACAACTTTTAGCTTTCCTTTTTTTAGCTTATATACTTCATCACTTTTCTGAGTTCCCGCCGCATAACTAGTGCACTGAAGAATTTTACCCTTTTTCGGAATATAATATAATGAGCCTCTATATGAGCTTGTATATGCCATTCCGGCATACAACTCGCTAGTTACAACCTTTTTGCCATTATAAGAACATATCACATAATAATGCATGCCATAATCATCCTGGTAGTGACCTATCAATTCTGGAATTTTATCACTATCCAATTTCACAAGACCATATTCCTTATATGATTTTGGCGCCTTTTTCACCATCCAGCTATAATACGCCTTGTATACTTTCTTTTTGCTTGCTGCTTCAACATCATTGCTCGGAATCATCAGGAACAATATAAACAATAATACAACAACTAAACCTTTTTTCTTCATGATTGCTTTATCCTTTCCATTATTTCATATATGATGCGTACCTAAATCATAATGTACTATTCCCAATGCGAAATTTTCCACTCATCCCCATCTAGAACCCAATATAATTTCATTTCAACTTCAAATCCATCAACATAGGAATCTATAAATCCACCATCACCAATTATCAACTGGTCTTCTCTCTTTTTCGACACTGTTTCTTGATACATTGTGCGTGTGCATAACAACAGCTGACCATCCTCTATATAGATTTCTTGCTCAATAAGAGTGTCAAGCACTTCTTTAAATTCATAATTGAACTTGTCTATTTCACGATTATCATATGTTCCATTCAAGAATTCATTTTCTTGTACTAATTTGTCAGCATCACTATTTATAAAATATTCGTTTACCGACGCAATATCACCCTTTTGCTTAACAACAGTCACTAACTCCTTGCAAACTTTATTGACATCCGCTTTTAAGTTTTTTAAATAATCTTCCTTTAATTTACAGTTCAAAGAATAATGGAACCCTTCTTCCCCAATTTCTTCCGTATCATACTCATAAATCGAATGTGTAATGCTTAAATTATATTCCACATCATCTAATATCATAAGACTATAAACATCTACATTAGTTCCGTTTTTTTCCGTTTTTGCCTTAGGTTCAATAGATATCACCTTATCCTCGACCATAACCGTTGCGCCTTTATGAACTGTTATTTTTACTTTTTTATACAAATTATCTTGCATTATTTTATTACTTTGCTTATCAACCTCAATAGTTGCCGTATCATTACCATCCGTCTTTTCCATAGTAATTTTATACGTTATCGTCTTTTCTGTCTCCTTCGTTTCTGTATATGTACAATTGACAACATTACTATAATCTTTTGACATCCTATCATAATATTTATCTTTTAATTCATTCAATTTTTCTTCTCCGATAAATTCGCTTTTCGGAAAATATGTTAAATCTATGATTTCTTCAAAATTACCTTTTTCTAAAATGTCACAATACTCTTCCACTACCTTTTCAGGACCACTAGTTTTTGTAATCACAAAAACTATAACAACCGCCAATACAATCACCAAAACACTTATTCCCGATATTAAAATCAATCTTTTTTTCATCGCTCTTTTATCCTCCTCATACTGTTCTTTCGTTCACTATTCCATAAACATCTCTATATTTTTTACACAATTCATTTTAACAGAAAAAAGGGTTAAAAATCACACATGTAACTTTTAACCCTCTCAACGTAACTATTGGTATTTCTAGACACAAAATTCTATTACCATCTAACTGTTGGCAATCAAATTAATCAATATGAAACGTCAAAATTTCTCCCTTAAACTTGCAATCTCTTAACGTTCTCACTAATCTGCAATATTCCTCGGAATTTGGTTCACAATTATAATCATTTAAATACCACTTCATTTTCTTAGTATTCAATTTTTGACAAATTTTTGCTATATATACCAAATCAACATCAGAAAATGAAAAACCATATGAATATATTTCGCATATCCTTTTTGACAAACCACTAAAAAAATTTTGATTATCCTTAATTGCTTTCTCTGTATTTTTTCTTAATTTATAATGTAACTCAGATAATTCACCTTCTGAGCCAATATAACTATTCATATACTCATCGCAATAATCTTCGCTATTCCCATGCCCGAACAAAAGATCTGAGCCTTGCACTCCGTGAATATGACACACATTTTGACATTCATAAATATCTTCTAAAGTTTTAGTATAATTAAATGTTAAAAAGTAATCTTTTCTATTGTTAATCAACTTTCTAAAATCCTTCTTTTGAGTCACACTTTCTAAACTTATAGTACGAATCCAATTATTAAAGTAATGCGGTATCTTACTAATCAAATCAAAAATTACATGAACTTTCTCTTGATTTCTATAAACCTCATGAAATGGATTATCACTTTCATATTCTATCCAATCATCCAAATACTCATCATATTCCAAACAACCGAGTGTATTTTCCAAATCACTCCATTTATCTCCTTCTACCTTTGATATAATATCTTCTATAAACACCAACACCTCATTTATAGGATAGAAAACAGCTCCGTCCGAAAGCTGTTTCGATTGCGGGAGCAATCCATTTAACTTAACCGTCTTAGGACATTGACTCAACAAATACTCACGAAAATCCTCATATGAGGTATTCATTCCATGTGCAATGTCAAAACCATTACCAATTATAAATAATTTTAATTTACACATACACCCTCTCTTTCTCTTATTCCATTTGTATACAAAGTGATCTAATCTGTTTTACATATTTTTTCCTTTATAAAAATATTACCATATAACACAAAAAGCCCTGATATGATATAAAAGTATATCATAAATCAGGGCTAAACATCTATACTATATCTTCCCTCTACTTTAACGTAATCTTTCTCTTCACACTCCAATCTGAATACAAAACCTTGCCATTATACTTGTAATATGTTCTAATCTGTACGGTATATTTCTTTCCTTTGGACAATTTCTTAATTGTCTTATTCAACTTCTTGCTGCCACCAACGTTAATATTTTTCCACTTTCCAGAACCCTTTTTGTAACGAATCTCATATCCAGAGACAGCACCTGCTTTATCTGCTTTTACAACCATAGATTTATTAGATACCTTTTTTAGCGAAAATGTTTTTAATGCACTTTTGGAATAAGATACTTTAAATGTATAAGTTCCTGTTCTATTTAAATCCTGCCATATTCTAAGGTAATAAGTTCCTTTTGACAGAGAAATTGTTTTTGATTCCCGAGTACTATAACTAAAAAAATTCTTTATTTCGCTAACTGAGTTACCATTCTTATCGCATAACATTGCATATATATCTTCATTGCTTGTTGTTATATCTACTGTAATAGTTCCCTTTTTCGGCACAACAATCTTATAATAATCATCTGTTTCTCCGATTGAAATGTGTCCATTTATTGCGGTGACATATGGAATAGAACCCTTATTCGACACATCGGATATAAAATCATTTGTATAAGTAAATGTTTCATTTGCACTTTGGAAAGAAAATTTTATCTTGTAAGTTGAATCATTCATCCACGAATATGGTTTATATATATACACATAATAAGTTCCAGCATCCAATCTGACCCCCACGCTACCTGAAGTATAGGAATAAAGAGTTTCACTTGACAATCTCTTATTGGACGCATCATACAAACTCCATACCAATTGCTTATTACTCGACTGCTCATAAGATGTAGTTAAATAACCTGACTCTTGTAATACAATCTTATAACCATGAGAACTATTGGTGTCATTTATAACCCCACTATATTCTTGTCCAAATGCAACCTCTGTTGTTGCCGCCTTTACCTCATTATGGTAAAACATACACATTACCATAGTTAATGCAACTAACATAATTTTTGATATTCTTTTCATACTACTATTCCTCCTCTTATAACTGTATTGTGCAATTTATACTTTGCATACTTTCAACACAATTCATTCTAGCAGAAAAAAAAGCGAAAAATCGTGCATGTAACTTTTAACCCGCTCGATGTAACTTTTGGTATTAGAGACGCGCAAAAATCCCCTTACCTTCTAGGCACCAGAAAGCAAGGGGATTGAATTATCTTTATTCCATTATCTACTCATTTCATCACAATACTAATTGTCCGCAAGAATCCTTTCCACCTCCGGAACAGAAATATCTACCTTGTTAGCAATTTCATCAACAGATAACCCCATATCTGCATATGCTAAAACTCTTCCTTCTGCTCTTCCTTCTGCTCTTCCTTCTGCTCTTCCTTCTGCTCTTCCTTCTGCTCTTCCCAATACTCTCCCTTCCGCTCTTCCTTCCGCTAACCCCTCACTTCTCGCCTTCTTCTTACCCGCTTCCAACTCTGGTGCCATAATTTCTGCTAATGCTTCACACATTGTAGACTCCTCCTTCCACTTTTCAATCTGACCTCTATTGGCAGATGTTACGACCTGTAACACGGCCTCACCATATAATTCTCTCTGTTTTGCATCTAACTGCTCAATAGAATCAAGTAACTCGTGATATGATTCCTTTGAAATATCACTTTGCAAAGAATGTAACCATATATTCTCTTCTTTTCCTAAGTCCTTCGAAACAATAATCTGAATCGTGAACAACACATTCCCCGTCACATAGTAGATTCCCGGAAACATCTTTTCTACAATATAGTCATTTTCCTTTAGATATGCTACAAGCTTTGCTGGATAACGTTGCCGCACAAGCGTTATGGTAATGTCCTCCATCTTATAACCATTCTCATGTTCACTACTCACTTTATAAAGAGACGCATACCCAAGCACTTTATAAAATGCATCAATACCCATTGCATCTTGCGGTGATTTGTATTCTATAATATTATACCGCCTAAATATTTTTCCAATTCGGTTCCTTATCTCCACATTCTTGTCGTTCTTAATAATCAGCATATCCATTTGTAATGGTTTCTTACTAAGAAGATGTTCTTCTTCAAACACAAGGTCGTCTTGATTGTCTTTCAACTCCATCCGAATTGCCGCGGCAAAACCCGGATGCCACTGGTTCTTCTTTTGTCCCATATTCCTCCTATTCTGGCAATATCAAAATAGCAACCACCACGAACTATCTTCTCTTGCCCTTTGTTATTAGTACATGAAAATATAAGCAAGAGTTGTGTTAGAATAAATGGCGCCATCCAACCAGATATAGCAAAAATATGCTACTAAGAATAACAGAACTATTTGCTTAGAAAAAGAATAGCATAGTCCCCTAAAATATTCAACCGGAAAATCTCCTTCATGCAAAACAGGTATATTTCAAACGAAATATACCCCTACCTCCTCTACTCAAAATACGACACATACTCAATCTTATATGAACTACCTGGAAACAAGTATTCATACAAGTCCACAAAGTAATCATCTGTCATACTTGCTATATAATCTACCACCATTTGTTCCGGTGTGGTAGTATCTAAATACGCCTCATATCCATAAGTTTTAGTGCTTTCCTTCACAAACTCAATGTGATGTTTGTAAAGAATAGAGCTTGTATCCTTTGCCTTGGCATCCGCCAAAAGTCTGTTATACATGGTATGGAACATTGGCTGAATGCTCTCCTTGTAGGTGCGTTCCACTGACTCATTGAAATATATCTTTTCGTAATTTTCCTTCTTCGTCGCCTTGATTGCCATATAATATTCATCATCCATGACAATGCAATCCTTGCCATAGCTGTTCTCCACAATGTTCACGATGAGATTATTGATAATTTCTGGATTACTCTTTCCAAATGCCTGCTCATCAAAAATGCTATCGTTTTTAATTAGATTGGCTCTCTTTGCGTCCTGTCTGTCCTTTCCAAGATAAGCAATCATATCACACACCCGAACCACACAAGCCTCTAATGTGTATGGTATCAGTTTTCCAATAGCCGCTTCATCCACATAGCACTGCTCGTATTTCCGGTCAAAGCACGAGAAATCTTCCATCGGTACAGGACGATATTCCTGCATGGCAAATTCCCCATTGTGGCAAAGAATTCCATCCAAGGTCTGCAAACTAATATTGCGGTTTAAAATGGTGTCCAGTACCCGGACACTGTGTACATTATGATTAAAATACTGTCCTGCATGCTCCTGTAGACATTCGCTTAGGTATCTCTCTCCTGCGTGACCAAATGGCGTATGTCCAATGTCATGACCTAACGCTATCGCTTCAATCAAATCCTCATTTAACCCAAGCAAGCTACCAATATTTCTTGCAATGCGGGACACTAACTGCACATGCAATGCACGTCTTGTAATATCATCATTCTTGTAAAAGGAAAACACCTGAGTCTTATCTGCATAACGATTGTAATAAGGGGTATGCATAATTTTCTCAATATCTCTCACATACGCAGGGCGAAGAAGCTTATTCTTGTCCCAATCCTGTTTTCTCCGAACTGCATCTGCATCCTTAGTACGGTACGGATTAACATATCCTTTTCCACGCTCATCCATTATTCTTTGTTGTAACTCTTTTGACAAATCGTTGTATTTCTTTTTCTCCATAACGAAACTCCTTGTCCTACTCATCTTTGTCTATCTTCAAACCACCTGTCATTTGTATATGAATACTCTCATAAGCATAAAATGGTGCACAATCTGTGCACCACTTCATACTTTTTCCTCAAAGTGCATCGCTTGGCGCAATCACTTCTTGTTATCTTTGTCAATATGTCTCTCTACAAAATCAAACACCTTTGTATAGTAGGTGTCGGGCTCTGCAAAACGGCAATCCTCATGGGTTCCCGTAGCCACTGTCAACACCTCGTGTTCGGATGCAATCGCCTGATTCAACTCCTCTGTCATCTCCGCTGTCACATAGGTGTCATTGGCACCATGAATCAACAAAATTGGCACAGAGGTCTTCCTTACCTGCTCCACCGCATCCGCTTCGGTCAGGCTGTATCCGCCCCATACCTTGGCTACTGCACTTAGCATATGCACAGCAGGAAATGTTGGCCACTTCTCATGTCTTGTCTTATACTCTGTCTTTACCGCATCCCATGCAGAAGTGTAAGCCCCCTCTGCCACGATTACCTTGACGGAATCTTTAAGCGGTTCACCGGACAACATCAATGCGGTCGCAGCACCTAAATCCACTCCGTGGATGGCAACATTGGCACTTGGATTCTCCTCTAGCACCACATCAATCCAGTTAATTACATCGAGACGGTCTAACCAACCCATTCCGAAGTAGGAACCTTCACTTTCACCATTCGCTCTCAAATCCGGCATCAAAACGTTATATCCTTCTTCCGAATACCGGTATGCAATATCATATATATCCTCCATGCTACCATTCTGACCATGCAAAATGACAACCCACTCGTCACCAGTCTCATCTATCACATACTGACGAGCAACCAAAATCTTGCCATCATCCGTTTCCATTGTAAGCTTCTCAAAGTCCACCTCCTGACTCCAAAGCTTCGCTTCCTTCTTGGTTGCTGTCTTTCCTGACAATGCCTGTGCCGCAATGCTCATCCCCTGCTTGGATATCTGTTCACCGCTACGTCCACGAATCATCAAATCCCTAGATAAAAAGAATCCCACAATTGCCGTGACAATAAACACTACCACCATCAACTTAACAGCAATCCAGATACCTTCAAAAACAGCACCAATAATATCGCCCACCGTCATCTTATAATTCTTTGCCACCGGTGGTTTTCTCTGGGACACATATATGTCATCTTCCACCTTGAATTCCGGCATCTTGCTATCCTTTGAAGCGGATGTACCCTTTCCAGCCTTATCTGTCGCTTTCACATTATCCTTCTTATCTGCATCCTTCCGAACCGCAGAGCTTTTCGATTTACCTGTCGCCACTTCCTCTAACTTGGTCTTGTCAACAGTTTTCTTTGCTTCTTCCGTCTTCGCCTTATCCTCAGCGATTTTCTTCGCTGTTTCCTCTAGCTTGGCTTTCTCCGCAGCCTTCTTTGCTTCTTCCGTCTTCGCCTTATCCTCAGCGATTTTCTTCGCTGTTTCCTCTAGCTTGGCTTTCTCCGCAGCCTTCTTTGCTTCTTCCGCCTTTGCCTTGTCCGTAGCAATCTTCTTTGCCGCTTCCTCTAGCTTGGCTTTCTCCGCAGCCTTTTTCTTAGCAATCAAATCAATGTTTTCTCGCTCCTTTGAACTTAGCGCAGAATCCTTCTTTTCAGAATTCTTATCTGAACCCTTCTCTACATCCTTTTTCAAAGTCTTCTCCTTCTCAGCAATCTGCTGCGAAGCCTTGCGCAATAACTCTTTGATTTCCTCATCGCTGGCTGGTGTTTTCGGATTTCTCGGAATCGCATTATTCATATCAACCTGCTTGTCATCCGTGTTCCCCATGCAAGAACCTCCTACCGTCTATCTAATGTAATACATTGAATATAGATTTCATTTCCTCTATTGCAATCTGTCCCGGTGCTGAAACTTTGCCTGCCGTTGCAAATGTTACCGCAGAACCAAATATTTCCCCACACAATCGGCTCACCACACCCATCTTTCCCATGGACATAGTAATCACTGGTTTGCTACCGTCCTGTTCCTTATAACCCAAGGTCGCTGACAATAGCATCAGTACATCTCTTTCCTTCGTTGGCATCACCGCAATCTTCGGTATATCTGCCCCCTGTTTCTCCATATATGTCAACCGGCGAACAATCTCTGATTCCTCCGGTGTTTTTTCAAAATCATGATTGCTGGCAATCACATAAATGCCATTATCATGTGCCACCTTGCACATCCGTTCCAACAACCCATCTTCCATAAATGCTTCCACATCTATAAAATCAACCAAACCACTTTCACAGACACGGGCACAAAGTGTTTCATACTCTTCTACCGTAATGTCGGCTTCTCCACCTTCCTGCTTGGTTCGAATAGTGAACAGTAAAATGGTCTCACCTATAGTCTCCCTTACATCCTTCAGCAGGGAAATCACTGATTCCACATTATATAAGCTTTCATACCAATCAATACGTAGCTCCAACAAGTCAGGCTTTTGTTCCAACGCTTTCTCTGCGTATGCCAAAATGGTTTCTCTATTCCGTTCCACAATCGGCACACATATCTTAGGCACATCTGCCCCAAACTGTACACCTTTTACAACTAGTACATCTGTCTTCATTCTTTTGCAACCTCGCATGTTCTCAGTTCAATCAACTTACTTCTAGCTTATTCTTAATTATTGCATTATCCAGCTTTCACTCAAATCCACAATATTTTCACCTGCATTACACATTATAGCTACAATTTTCTTGCCCAATCACATTGCATTATCTATCACGCCTTACCATCATATCACATTTATAGTAAAAAGGCTATTTCTTCATGAAGTCTTAAGAAATAGCCTTCGCTAAAATCTTCCTAGCGTTCTTCCATCATTATTACCGAATCGGTCTTCACCTAATGCGAAATCTTCACGACCCAAATACTCATCGTCTCCTAATTTTCTTCCACCAATATCATACTCATCCTCTCTGCGCAAGCGACGTGCCTCTAACGTCCTTACTGCTTCCTCTATCTGCTCTATCATACCCTCTGTAATATTGGTGGTTTCTCCATAATTCAAATACGCCAATATAGTTAACATTTCCGATTCACTGTCTACATAGTATCCGGTATGCTCCTGCTCCATGTTACCAACGTTCTTCACTAATTCCAACATTTTGTTCGGCATCATGCGATAATCCCATGGTCCTAATGTTCGTTCAAGCATATGCACACCTCCTATCTCATATTTCACCCTTGCAAGCAAATGAAATCATATCGCATATTACAAGCTCCGCTTGTAATCCGCTCAGCAGTTTCACCCTTGCAAGCAAGTGAAACTGCTAATCGCATTATACAACATTTTTATAAATTTTCAAGCAACTTTACAGCGCCACCCTGTCACTCTCACGTTGCACCATCGCTTTTTACGACTCATCCACTTTTTCTCCACCAAAAACTACCAAGCTATCAATTCTCCAAAGTCACATCCACTTCGGTCACATAACCATCCTCATCAATGGATGCATTGACAGAATATCGGTTCAATATTCCGATAATCTCTGTATAATCAGTCGCACCTTTATCGCACTGATACGTCATACCATTACTCTCCCTACACGGAAGGTATCTTGCACTCTCAATTCCATCCATGGTAACCTGCAAATTTAACACACAGCTATTCTTGACCTTACTGCTAAAGCTGAAATTACTCATGGAATAAAAAATCGGAACCCCGTTATAGTACTCTATTCCCTGCAAACAGTGTGGATGTCCGCCCACAATAGCATCTGCTCCTGCATCAATGAATGCATATGCCAGTGCCTGCTGATCCGCCTGTATCTCCTTCACAAGCTCTGTCCCCCAATGCGGATACACAATTACAAAATCACTGTTCGCCTCTGCCACTTCTATCATCTCACATACTAGCTCTGGCTCAAAGCATCGAATGACACCTGCACTAGTTTCTGTTGCTGGCTGCGTCAAAATCGGCAAATCTCTCTCCACCTGTGTGGCGGCAATGTAGGCAATTTTCATTCCATTTATCACAAAATACACAATATTATTCTTGGCATCCTCCAAATTCACACCTGCTCCCACGTAAGGAACCCCCGCATCCCTCAACGTATTCATGGTGTCAATAATTCCCTGCTCCCCATAGTCATAAGTATGATTGTTGGCAATGGAAACAATGTCCACCCCCATCTCATCCAAACGACTCACTAGCTCTGGTGCCGCACGGAAGGTGTAGGTCTTTCCACTAATCGGCGTATTGGAATTGGTATAACAAAATTCATTGTTCAGCATGAAAATATCTGCTTCCTTCATGGTCTGCTGCAAGCCCTCGGAAAAGGCCCCATTAATTCCCAGATTGGTGTAATTCTGCGCGGGTGTATAGTGATGGGAAAAGGAAATGTCTCCTGCAAAGGAAAGACTTGCATACTCTCTGCTTGCGCTATCCTTGGTATAAATGCTGTTTTCCCTCATAATTTCCTCCGAATCCATTACTCCGCTATACTCATCTCTTAATACCGAAATAGACTTTCCAGTCTCCTCATGCCATAGCTTATCCTCATATGTATTAGCTCCTATGGCTGCTACCATCACCTCACTTGCCTCTTGGTAATTCTCATATAACCAATCAGCAAACTCTGCATCAATCCGGTCACAAGAAGCAACGATATCATTCTTCACCTTCTGCACCCGGTTCTCCTCTTCTGCCTTCGCTTCTAGCTCTCTCTTTTTCTGTTCTCCCTGCTTGCGCTCTAATTCCTGTCGCGCCACAATAGCTTTCTGTTCCTGCTCCTTCGCATAGTGCTGCTTATAAATGTAAAAGCCACCCAACAAAGCACCGCAAAGTACTATTTCAATTATAAATGCTACCAACCACTTCTTCATATGTATATCCTCAAACCAACCTCTTATGTCAAATGTCTTATACTTCCTCTTAGATTGTCTACAGTTTTACCTATTTTGTCAAGGTTATAAGTAAAAAGACGCGTGCAACAACATTTTCTGTTGCCACACGCATCCGTGTTTATGCTTGAACGCTAGATTACACCACGTCAATCATTGACCTATTTCTTAACCTTAGCTTTCGAACTCAAGCCGCGTTTCTTCAGCATTGTCGTATAACTCTTTAATTGTTTCTTCGGAACCTTCACTACAAGCTTCTTATAGTTACTGCTTCCTGCATTCTTAAATGCGTTCTTACCAACATTTTTAGTTGTCAGCTTTGCTGTCTTAATGGTAATGCTTGTAAGCTTCTTACATCCATAAAACGCCTTAGTTCCAATCTTAGTCACCTTAGCTGGAATTGTAATCTTCTTAAGAGCTGTACAGTTTTGGAATGTACTGTTTCCAATTGTTGTTACATTCTTTCCAATGGTAACAGTAGTCAACTTCTTACAACCAGAGAATGCATTCTTTCCAATGGTAACAACATTTGCACCCATTTTAACCGTTTTTAACTTCTTATGATTCTTGAATGCATTATCTGCAATGGAGGTTACTTTATAAGTCACGCCATTGACAACAATGGTATCCGGAATCGTAATCTTTGTTGCACTCTTGTTAGTAATCTTATAAGAAACCTCTTCCATTCCAACAGTGTCATTGGTTACCTTATACTCTCCATCTACATCATCATCTTCTAAAACTGTACCTATAGCTTCTGGTGTATCCTTCGGTGATTCATCCGGTGTCTCATCTGGTTTCTCACCCGGTGTCTCAACAGTTACACCCGTAGCCGGAATAATCTCCACCTTGGTCACTTTACATATGGTACATGTATGGATTCTTTCACCAGCTACTGTTGCAGTTGCTTCTTTGGTAATTACACCTTCATCCCATGTATGATTTGTCAACGCTCCAAGCTCCTCACAATTTTCAAAGGTACATTCCTTCCAGTGATTCTCTGCATCATACTTCCATGTATCTCCATAAGTATGATTTGTGTGCTCTAACACAGGTATTACTTCTCTCTTTGTTTTTCCACACTCACAAGTATATACTATTACTCCTGTTGTCGTTTCTGTTGCTGGAGTCTTTACTACTCCCTCGCCCCAGTCATGTGCTTCCGGTACGGTTGTCGCACTACATCCGAAGTCTCCACAACACTTCCAGTGATTCTCATTATTGTAATCCCACACATCATAAGAGTGCTCTCCAAGTGCAAGTGTTATCTCTGTCTTCGTCTTACTACATACTGTACACGTATAAAGCGTCTCACCATTTGATGTCTCGGTTGCTTCCTTTGTGACAACTCCTGTATCCCATGTATGCTCACCGAACTCGGCTTTCTCATCACAACTATCAGAAGTACATTCCTTCCAGTGATTCTGTACATCACTCTCCCATGTATCTCCATAAATATGTGTGTGGTCAAGTATTGGTATAATTTCCGTCTTCGTCCTGCTACATACTGTACACGTATAGGTCTTCACTCCGGTTGTTGTCTCTGTCGCTTCCTTTGTAACAACTCCGTTATTCCATGTATGTTCGCCAAGCTCGGCTTTCTCATCACAACTATCAGAAGTACATTCCTTCCAGTGATTCTCTGCATCACTCTCCCATGTATCTCCAAAGCTGTGGGTATGCTCAAGCATTGGAATTGTCTCTGTCTTCGTCCTGCTACATACTGTACACGTATAAGTCTTCACTCCGGTTGTTGTCTCTGTCGCTTCCTTTATAACAACTCCGTTATTCCATGTATGCTCGCCAAGCTCATCTTTCTCATCACAACTATCAGAAGTACATTCCTTCCAGTGATTCTCTGCATCACTCTCCCATGCATCTCCAAAGCTGTGGGTATGCTCAAGCATCGGAATCGTCTCTGTCTTCGTCCTGTTACATGCTGTACAGGTATAGATTTTCACTCCAATTGTTGTCTCTGTCGCTTCCTCTGTAACAACCCCTGCATTCCATGTATGCGCTTCTAACTGGTCTTTCGCATTACAACCATCAAATGTACATTCCTTCCAGTGATTTTCTGCATCACTCTTCCATATACCTCCATAGGTATGATTTTTGTGTGTGGTCACAGGAATTGTCTCCTCCTTGGTTGCCCCACACTCACAGGTATATTCTCTTATACCAGTTGTTGTCTCTGTTGCTGGAGTCTTTACTTCGCCTTCACCCCAGTTATGTGTTGCCTTATTCTCTATCTCCGTACAGCTTGTACCCAAACATTCATTCCAGTGATATGTCTCATCATATGTCCATGTTTCTTCAAATTCATGGTCTACATTCACAGACACCGCAAATACAATGCAATCCCATGTACTATTCCATTCTGTCAAAGCAGTCCAATCATAATTGGTTGTATCCGTTGGCACAAATCCCAACTGATAACTCTTTCCATCTACCAGCGATGCATCTGCAGTCGTAATCCATTTATAAGTTCCGTTTACAACTGTAGGTAAAGTGATATCTTTTAATTGCATACCACAGACAGCATTTAATGCTTCAATCTTTGTAAAAGTAGGAATTGCAGGATTGACTGTAAGAGTAACCTTAATTCCTGTCACTTCCTGATAATTCTTGTTATTCGGCGTATATGTTACATAATACTGATGCTCTCCAACATTACCAACTGTTCTGGACTCATTATAGGACCAAGTAAATACACCATCATTGGTTCCTGCTGGAATCTCCACCTCTCCAAAGGTCTGACCATAGGTTGCAGTCAAACCAATCGGAACTGTGTATGTAGGTACGCCAAGACCAATTGAAATGGATACCTTAAAGGTTACCACACCGTCTGCATAGGTACCGCCGGTTGCTTGTGCCACCGCCCCCCAATCATAATTGGCAATATCATTTGGCGCAAATAACAATTCTACATTTTCTAATGTAACAGCCTCTTCACCCACAGGGCTAGCACTATTTCTCCAACTATATGTTCCGTACTCAGATGTTGGTAATTGCACATCGCCGAATGTCTGTCCTACAACCGCAGTGAAACCAGTTGGAACCGACCACTCTGGAACACATTTTTTAACTGCGCAAAGGGTCAAGGTAAACACTGCAGATGTCTGGTTCTTTCCCTTGACAACAAACTTAATCGTCTGCTCATTCTCAGTGGCATTCTTCAATATTCCATACAATTTGCCGTCCTGAAGCACCAAACCTTCTGGCAAGCTAGAACCACTCTCTACTGAATAAGTAATATTTCCTTCCGTTGCGGTATCACCCAGCACCTGAATTGTAGTCAAATCATAGAGTGGGGCTTCTGCTGTATATTCCTTATTAACAACCAATACATCTTGTTCTGTATTATCAATCCGTGCCGCGGTGGGATTCAAAGTAATCGATGAAACCTCTTCCTTGGCCTCGTAATTGAGGGTTACGGTAAATGGTTCAAATGGTGCTGTTCCAATCCATGTTCCATTCTCCTGCTTTGTTGCAGAAGCATCTGTTCCATAGGTAATCGATGCAAGCTCTACCGTATCCACCAACTGGGTTCCCGGTGTCACACTAAATGTGCTACCACCCTCAATGTAACTGTATTCATCCAAATCCGAAGTTGCCATACTATCACCTGTAAGTGGTGCGCCATCCACACATTGTGTTGGATAATCTACGCTGTATGGATAATACAGATTCGACTCTTCTGTATAGTCCGCAACCTCACCCTGCAAACTCAATTTCTTGACTGTAAACATGGTTCCAAGTGATACATCCTCATACGTCTGCACAAATTCACCATAATTATAGATTGCGCTTCCATTCGTAATTTCGCCTGCTACATTCCATGTGGCACCTTCGCGGTTAATCACCTTAGAACCCTCACGCATATTTACCGCAGCTCTTTGTGAGCTAGAGACTGCTGTATTCTTAAAGCTTCCTCTATTATCAAATGTTCCGTCCACCTTCATCTCATAGCGAACATTCAGCTCACCATTATTGACTAAGGTTGCACCCTCGCGAACCTCTGTATAATATCCGCTCACACCAATAGATGTACCCTCGGCAATCGTAACCTGAGCACCCTCTAGGATATAAATACTCGTGATTGACAAATCTTCTGTAATGGTGTACTCACCGCCAATCTGTACATATCCTCTATTGTATGAATAAGCATAATCATTAACCTTAGCACTTGTTCCACCCAACACATCAAAGTTATAAATCATTTTACTTGCCGTTGTTGGAACATATACATTTACATTCTCTGCTGTAGCATTGTAAAGAGCATAAGTATCGTAGTATGCGGCAATTGTTGCACCATCTGCTACAGTCACATTCATACTTCCTGTAATAGTCGTACCATTTGCAAAGCAGGTTTCAATTCCTCTAGATTCCACTCCTACAATTCCGCTTTTCCAATTGATATTCACATCACCTGCGACGCTGCCACCGCTCACAAAATCATTCTCGTATTTTGGTGCCCAATATCCGTCAATCGTGACATTTACATCTCCCTGAACAGCTGTATCACATACACCTTTAAAGCGAGAATAATAAGAATTACTTCCTGTTGAGGTAAAACCATATTCACTACTGTCAAATCCTACATTAATATCTACATTTCCACCGACCGTGCTATCCTTCGCAGCCTGTATATAAACTGCCTGATTAGATGCACCCTCCTTTATAATCGCTGTTCCGCCACATTCATAACACACATCCTTGCTTACCTGTGAATGAACTGCACCGTAGAAATCTGCATAGTTATGAGTTCCATCTGTAACCTTCAACTCTACGTTACTTACCTTTCCATACATGGAACCATATGCATTCGTACTAATCGTCCCACCAACAATATGAACAGTCACATTACCATTCACAGTGGCACAAGTAGTAGAACCAGAACCATATACTCCATAGATAGCTTTCACCTTTCCACCTAACATGATAATGCTGATATTTCCCATGTATGGTGTTTCTGTATCCATATAACCATATATAGAATAGCTTGCCAAGCTATAGCTAGTTTCACCATTGATTTCTAATGGAATATTATTGTCTGGCTTTCCATCTCCATTGTAATCTGGATAAATGGTTGCCATACTGCTGTCGGATTCATCCGGATAAATTACAATCGATGTACCCTTCAAGTTCATTATAGTGGAATTAATTTCAATTGTATCATTGATATCAACAGGCTCATAGCCCTCTGCAAGAATAGAAATCAACACCTCTATTGTTGCTGTCGTACCGTTTCTACCTGTAACATCAAACTTGACCACATCACCCAACGCATTTTCTGTAGTCGGTGTTCCTATCACCTTTCCATTTTCAAGCGTTAAGCCAGCCGGAAGCACGCTCTCGCTATTCACTGCATATATCACTTCGCCGCCATATGCATCTGTAGTATCATTATTAATCGTAATATCTGATAAATCATAAAGAGGCTGATTGGCTGTATATGTCGCCCCCACTGAGCCTGTTGGCTCTGCAAAGCTCTTTGTCAATGTGATTTGTATCGGTGAATACACTGCTACAATCGTTGCAGTTGCATTCGGCATAACAAAGCTTTCACCCTCTATGTTTTCTCCATTCACTTTAAATGTATATTCATAACCTGGTATTTGTGTTGCTGTAGCCGTGTGTGTAGCACTACTGCGTAAGTAAGTTGCACCTTCCACCGTTACGCTGTCTGCAATTGTAACGGATGCCCCCTTCATATCAGTACTTGTAGAGAATGGATAAAATACATAAGACCATGCACCACTTGTCAACTGTGAAAGACTACTGCCTTCCATCATGTAAACATTACCACTATAAGAAACCCCATTTGCATTCAGATTACCCTTCAAGTAGGTTTCTGAGGATGACTGTTTATACAAAGTTGGCACTGTTACTGTAACACCCTCATTAATCCAAATTTCACCATAGGTACTCAGCTTACTACTGATATTCACATCTTTTTTAAAAATCGCTTTGGAACTACTCTCATCCAAAGTCATCTGATTACCAGTCAGGGTTCCATTAAACTCTGCCGTAGCATCAGCATATACTACTATTGCCAGCGTCGATTCAACATTTCCATTAAAGATTGCATAACCACCAGACTCAATGCATATTGTTGGAACCGTAACTGTCTTCTTAAACTGTGTTGCCTCCGATGCATTCAAAGACAACTTGGTTGCATCAACAGATTCATTAAAGGTTGCTCTTGTCACATCACTTACCGTCAATGTACCTGATACATTAACCGTATTTGAAAATGTTGCACTTGTACCATTCAACGCTACATCGCCTGTCACTATTACTGGTTGCATAAATGTAACCGCACTTGATGTGACGGTAGATATGGTTTTTGCATTGACTTCTTCATCTACTGCATATGTACCTGCAATGGTAACATCACCCTTATTATCACTGTAATAACCCTTGTATGTATCTGTACTTTCTGCGGCAACGGCATATGTAGTAATCGATGCAGCTTCTCCTACAACAATTTTCATTGTTCCCGATGCCTTGGCACCATTTAACGCATAGAATTCACCAATACTACCTCCGCTAATGCTGACATCTAAGCACAAATCCGTATTGGTTATATTGTTACCATAGGCAGCATATAATTTTCCAATTGTACCACCCTCGACAGTCAATTTGATTGCTTTGTTTATATCCGCTCCATGCACACCGTATACTGCATACTCTGTCAAATCTCCTGTCCAAGCTGCTTCTTCATAATCTGCAATTCCGTTCTGGTCATCATCTAGATAAATTGCCGTTCCATCTGCATGGGTTTTAAAAATAACCGAATTGCCATATAGGTGTACTTCCTTATCCTCGGTATTCACCATGATACGGCCATCCTGCTCAGTTGTACCACCTTCGCCATCCGTACTGATTGTAAATTTCAACGATAACTCTGCTGTACTTCCATTCTTACCAGTCACATGAATGATGCTTTCCTGTACACCTTCTTCCGTTCCTTCTGGGATAGTTCCTACAATCAGCGTTCCCTCTAGGCTCAAACCATCTGGCAATCCCTTTGTCTCATCAATTGCATATGTAACTGTTCCAGTAGCGTCATCATTACTGATAACCACACTGGACAAATCATAAACCGGTGAACTAGCATCATATGTCTGACCAATGATAACTACTGGATCCGGCACTGTCTTTCCTAATGTGATAGTCTGTCCGCCAAACACAACATCAAAGGTTGCGGCATCATCAGGCATGACAAATGAATATGTTGGTGCATTATCAGTAACTTCAACAGAATACCCACCGTTTGTAATAACGGTCACTTCCTCTATGGAATATCCTGTTGTAGAATTCACGGTATAACTAACAGTACTACCTCTCTTTGCAAAATTCACACTGGAATTAAACGCATGCTTTCGCGTACTGCTAGTGGAAACGGTACCACCTACATCACTGTATGTTGTATTCAACGGATAATATAGTGCATTGTAAGTAGAAAGCTCTGATGTTGTAGTGCCACCATTTACATAAAGTGCTCCATTTGCATCTGTCACTGTTCCATCCAAAGCTCCCTCCAACAATACATCAGCACCGTTCTTCAATATGATAGAAGATTCCTTACCAACTGTCACACCTGCTGGTATATGATAAGTACCCTGACATAGGTAAATGGTGCCTTCTGTCGCCTCATCATTCTCAAACAGAACCTGACCTGTATAATAGCTAACATCTCCATAAATTGCCTTTGCAACACCACCATCTGCGGAACCCGGAAGAATGGATACACTCTCGGCAATAATGGAATCTGTAATTGTCATAATCAATTCTTGTCCTGGTGCTGTTTCATTATTAATTGGAGCGGTACAGGCATGGTTCAATCCCTTAATTGTTACTGTTACATCTCCGTTATCCGAACCATTTGCATCTCCATACGGAGTAACCATACTCTTTGTGGTAATACCCTCTAGATTCACTGTAATAACTCCTGTTGCATTCGTGTTGGTTGCACCAGTCACTGTAGTTTGGTATATATCTTCAACTGCATTTTCCCCATCTGCCACATCATCTTCGCCATTTTCCACAACAGAAACATCCAAATTGCCTTCTATATCTGCATTCGTCACACAATATGCACTTTGTCCTGCACTCGAATTCAAAATATGAGAAGCCACATCACCTGTAACATTCAATGACGAACCTTTAACGCCATACAGATAATTCGACGAGCTGACATTGTCAAGGTTACAAATAATATCCCCTGTACATGTAGCTGAATTGACAACAAGACCATCTATTTCTCCACTTGCAACCACGTTGGTAAAGGATATCTCCGCTCCGGTAAAATCTTCCGACAAATCCGCACCTTTTACTAAAGCATTTCCTTCCACGTCGTCAAAATCTATGGTCACTTTACCACCACAATCAGAGGACATTATTCCGTACAAATAACCACCTTTCACATTATTGCTAACCACACTGACATTCCCCGTCACAGGTGTGCTATAAACTCCAGCAAATGTATTGTACGAAAGAGCGCTCATATCAACACCCTCGTTGATATCACATAGTGCAATGTCCACATTGCCATTCACATCACTGTTCTGCACTCCATACACTTCACTATAACATCCACCCTTAACAACCGCATTCACATCTCCATCAATATCTGTATTATTGAATAAAGAAGCAATCACTAGATTGTCTGATGCATTGTTGCTGTATACATACGCGTTGGCATTTCCCTTCAGGTTACTGTAATATGCTGCATAAAATGGCACATTCACCTTCACGGTGTTGCTGATGCCCTCATTCCCCTCAGCGGTAACATCCTTACCAATATTAAAAGTATAGCTCTTGCCCTCCGCTACATTAACATTGTATAAACCGTACATGTTATAGCCTGAGTTAAATATACCAAGGCTACCATCTTCTATGGCAATTGCTACATTGCCGTTCACATCAGCTTGTCGCAAAGCATAGATATAATCTCCTGTAGTAGTACCAGAAACAAGCTGTTGTCCCAATATGGTTCCATCCTTGATTGTAAATGTGACATCCCCACCAATATCAATGTAGCCAGTGCCAGCACTAAGTCCATTGATACCACATAGATTCATCGCATATCCCCCATGATAAGTAAGATTACAATCGCCACTTACCATATAGTCCAAACTCTGATATCTACCATTGATACCATAAAGCATCTGATTACTTGAACCAAATGAACAACCAACCCAGCTTATTGTTGCATCCCCATCTACAGAAGAATTATACATACCCAAATAAGTGGATAAGATATTACAGGAGGCATCCACATCCGAAATATAATCTCCTGTCACCTTAGACTCATACAAGCCCGGAAACGCACCTACTGTAGCATTACTCATATGAAATTCAAAATTACCCTCTTGTTCGCAACACCACAATTGATATACAACTGCAAAGTTGGGCTGTGCTCCTTCCGGTTTGACAGCCGGAGACACATCGGCCTTAACACTTCCTCTCACCATGCTAACGTCCGAACTATCACCTTTTGCAGCCGCAAACATTCCCGTCAGTGAAGCAGCCTCCGAGAAATCAAAGTCAAAGGCAACCGCCTCACTAGAACCCGCATCCAAATCACTCTTGTCTCCGCCAAGCAATTGACCAAACAGTCCGGCTGTCACATTCATGTCGATCAGCACTGCATTCTCTGCGGTGGTACTAACTGTAGACTGCTCTGCTACCACAACATTACCACCACTTACATCACTACTATTCAAATTGATAGCAATGGCTGTTGCATCCTCTGTTGCGATTTCTCCCCCATATACACCTCGCAATGTTTTAATTGCACCGCTTTTGACAGTAATCACAAGCTTTTCTGTGGATTTCTGCTGATAAACACCATAGATTGTCAATGTGGCATTAACATCTACAGCTCCCCCCACCGATTCTACTGTCTCATCTGCATCTAACACACCATCCTTATCCTTATCAATATAAAAATTGATTAATGGTGCAGCTGTTGTGGAATTTGCAGATTTCTCAATGATAACAGAATTACCATTTAAGTTGATACCTGTAGGAGTTGTAGCATCCGTCTCCGAATAAATATATGTAATCCCTAATCCGGTATTCACTCCGTCTAGTTCTGCCGCCTGCACCGCAGAAGGTGTAAATAACCCCGCACTTAACATCAAGCCCGTGAGTACCCCTAATACACAGTGCTTATTTCTCTGAAAATACATAACATACCTCCTCTATTTGTTCTTCTATATACCAAAACTTGTAAACATATCTTGGATAAATCACGCCATACTTACCATAATCATAGCTTTTTTATACAATTATTACAATCAGTATTTCCCACCCCTTCTCTTTTTCAGCACAATGCACAAGTTGTTTTGTCTGTTTTTTCAATTTGTAGAAACAAAGAATTTCATTGCGAGTGCTTCGCTCAAGCTATATCCAAAAAGATAAAATAAAAGGTCATAGGACAAACCACCTCACATTATGGTGATTACATCCCATGACCTTACATTGCTATTAACTTACACTAGCCTAACTATTTCTTAACCTTAGCTTTCGAACTCAAGCCACGTTTCTTAAGCATTGTTTTGTAAGCCTTCAATTTCTTCTTAGGAACCTTCACTACAAGCTTCTTATAGTTACTGCTTCCTGCATTCTTAAATGCGTTCTTTCCGACATTCTTTGTATTCAACTTGGTTGTCTTAATCGTAATATTGGTGAGCTTCTTACAGCCGTAGAACGCTTTACTACCAATCTTCTTCACCTTAGCTGGAATGGTAATCTTCTTAAGAGCTGTACAATTCTGGAATGCACTGTTTCCAATAGTCTCTACATTGTTACCCATAGTAACTGTAGTGAGCTTCTTACAACCGTAGAATGCTTTATTACCAATCTGCTTGATATTGGAGCCAATCTTAATTTTCTTCAAGGTCTTATGATTCTTAAATGCCTCATCCGCAATAGAAGTAATTCGATATGTCTGACCTGCAAAGGTTACACTCTCTGGAACTGTAATCTCTGTTGCTGATGCATTCACACTTTCAACAAACTCAACCTCATCCTCTGCAGTAACCATATAAGTAATCTGATTTTCCTCATCCTCAAATTCCTCATCAATTTCTAATGGTTCATCATCCTCAGATTCCTCAATATCGTATGCTTCCTCATAGCTATATGCACAAGTCGTACAGGTATATTTCTTGGTTCCCTCTTCCTCCTCGGTTGCCTCTACCACAACAACTCCTGCATCAAATACATGTTCTGCCTCTTCGCTAACCTCATCACAGCTTGCATTGGTACACGCATGCCAATGAGTAGTCTCATCGTAGCTCCACGTAGTGGCATAGGTATGCTTGGTATGTGCCAGCATTGGAATGATCTCTGTCTTCGTTGCACCACAGTCACATGTATAAACCTTCGTTCCTGTCGCACTTTCTGTGGCAGCAATCACTACTTGACCATCATCCCATACATGCTCTGCTTTATCCAAATCCGCACCACATTTCTCCACTGGGCATTCATGCCAATGGTGTGTTTCATCATGTGACCATTTCTCTTCCTGACTATGTGTAAGAACAATTTCGACTGGGAACACCGCACTACCCCATGCCGTATTCCATGTACCGTCTTCTAATGCTGTCCAATCGTAATTGTATGTATCCGTTGGCTTAAATCCAAGCTGATATGTCTTTCCATCAGATACAATCGTTGTGTCTGTTGTAATCCAGTGGTACTTACCACCTTCTACATCTGGCAGTTCAATATCGGCTAAAGTGACACCACAAACAGATGTCAGACTTGCAACCTTGTCGTAAGTAGGCACTGCCCGCTCGACAACCAATAACACTTTAATTCGATTCACACTTTGATACTGGTCGGTGTCATTTGGTGTATAAGTTACATATCGATAGTAGCTTCCCACACTTCCTACCTTAGTAGCAGAATCGTATTCCCAACTAAATGTACCTTCATTGTCACCAGCAGGAATTTCAACCTCACCAAAGGTCTGTCCATAGGTTGCTGTCACCTTCTCTGGTACTGTATAAGTAGGTTTACTTGCATATACTTTAATAGATACTTTACATGTAACCTTACCATTTGAATAGGTTGCCCCTTGATTCTCTGCCACGGTTGCCCAGTCATAATTAGCAGTGTCTGTTGGTGTGAAGTACAACGTCTGGTCTGTCAATGTAGCTATGCTATCACCAACAGTGGCTGTAGCATCCGGCCAACTATACGTACCATATGACGAATATCCTATATAGATATCTCCATATGTTCCACCCGCAGACGCCTGTAAATTCGTAGGCACAGTCCAACTAGGAAGAGCCTGCTTAACCGGTCCTAACGTCAAGGTAAAGAATGTCGATGTCTGATTCTTGCCCTTGATAACAAATGTCATTTCGTGATCTGTAGTGGTTGCAGTCTTTAATGTTCCATAAAGCTTTCCATCCTTCAAGTACATTCCATCCGGTAATGTAGAACCACTATCCAATGTATAAGTAACCACTCCATCTTCCTCAGTATCACCGATGATTTCAATCTGTGTCAAATCATACAATGGCGAACTTGTGTAATATGTCTTATTTACTATCAATGGAGTGCTGTCCTCTGTATTTTCCACTCTGTCTTCTGTTATTCCTAATGTGATATCTTCCACATCCTCAGCAGGAATGTAATTCAATGTCACAGTAAATGGCTCTAACGGTACAGTACCTGTCCATGTACCATCCGTATTCTTCGTCGCATAATTTGGTGTCGAGCCATAGGATACAGTATCCAATACAACTGCTGAGCTAAGCTTCTCACCCGGTGTCACGGTAAAAGTAGTTCCTGCCTTGATATACACATTGTCATCTCCCTCCATACCGGATGAAGCTGTATACTCACTGGCAAAATCAACCGTCTCAACACAGTGGCTCGGGTAATCCACATCATATGGATAGTAAATGTTTGAATTACTTATATAATAACTAGCATAACCACTCTCTCTGCTTAATGTAAGCTTATTCGTAGAATATATCGTTCCCAACTGATGATAGTAGCTTGACGTATAGGTCTGCACAAACTCACCATAATTATAAATCTTCGCTGAATTGATGATTCGTCCTGCGACTGTCCAAGTTGCTCCCTCGTGATTTGTCATAATAGCACCAGTCTCTACATATGTATTACCCGTTGTCTTAAGAGAACCATAATTATCTATATTGCCATAATTGTCATTATAATATACTGTCATGGTTCCATTATTCTTTACCGTTCCATAATTATATATATAGGATGATGTAAAAGTTCCCTCATTCACAACAGTTGCACCTTCACGAATGTAGGAATAGCTACTACTCATGGTCACAGAGACACCTTCCATGATTGTAACCTTTGCATCTGGCAAAACATTCATCGTATATGCTGACAAATCATCTGTGAATACATATTCGCCACCAATGGTTACATAGCCTTTGTTGTATGCATATGCTGTTCCCTCAACACCTGCTGTAGTGCCACTCATCAAAGTCAATGTATTAATCTGATACTTTGCTGTACTCGGCACGTAAGCGTATACATTCTTTGCCTTAGAGCTCTCCAATGCATAGATTGTGTTAACCTGTATGGTTGCATCTTCCGGCTCAATAATATTCACATCTCCTGCAATGGTCGATTTCTGTGCAGAATATACCGCATATAAGTAACCAGATTTCAAGGTGACATTCATATCCTTGCCAATGGTAGAATTCTGTGCAAACGTGCTCCACTGCTGAGGATAGAAATAACCATCCACTGTACAATTCACATTGCCTGTTACATCGGTACTATACACGCCACGGAAGCAAGAACATTTACCAGTAAATCCATAAGTACTGTCCTTGGCACCTAACGTCATATTCACATCACCTGCAACCGTACCACCGTATGTTGCATATACATAGGTATACGAATAATTACTTGCCTTCAAAATTGCAGTTCCACCGCATTCCAGGTTCACATCTTCATTGACCTGTGAGTTATATGCCCCATAGAAATATGTGTATGCATGTGTTCCGCCAGTCACATCCAAATCCACATTATCCACATCCGCATAATATGCTCCATATACTCTGTTTGCAACTGTGCCACCATATATATACACTGCAACCGTACCATTTACCTCTGCCTTAGTAGAAGTGGTACCGCATACACCATAAATGCAACTCATCTTTCCGCCCTTCATGGTAATACTGATATCACCTTCATAGGCTTCTTTTGTATTGCTATAGCCATACAAGTTATAGCTTCCCAAATTATAGGATGTTGCATCATCAATCTTGAGTGGAATATTATTATCTGCCTCTCCATCCCTATCGTAATCCGGATAAATGCTACATAAAGTACTATCCACAAAATCCTCGTATATTACAACAGAATGTCCGTTCAAATTAATACTTCTATACGATACGGTCACATCATCATTAACATCTGTCGGTGCGTAGTCTGCATCTTTGATAACAAACAACACATCTACGGCCGTTGTGGTTCCGTTACGGCCAGTAACTTCAAAGGTCACCGTTGTTCCCTCTTCATTGACCTCTATCGGAATTCCCACGACCTGACCATCCACAAGGCTTAATCCTTCTGGTAGTGTACTTCCGTTTGCTACAGCATATTTCATATCCGTACCATAAGCTTTTGTTGTGTCATTGCTTATAATTAAATCTGTCAAATCATACAATGGCTGTGCCGCCGTATACTCTGTATCTTTTACACCCACAGGCTCTGCAAAGCGCTTCTGCACTGTGATTGGAATTGGTACATATTTCACAGAAACATTTGTTACCGCTTTTGGCATTGTAAACATATATGTATTGGTATCAGAAGCAACTGGTTCTGCATCTCCAATGGTAAACTCATAAGTATAACCTTGCACTGCGGTCGCTGTGACTGAATTTGTATCGCCGCCACACGCATACAAACTTGTTGTATTGCCCTCCGTCACAGATTGATAAGAATTAACTACCAAACTTGTTTTATCCATATCGGTAGATGTTGTCACTGGATAGTATATATTAGACCACGAACCAGACGACAAGGTTCCAAGTACTCCTCCATCCATCATATACAAACAACCATAACTATAATTTTGCTTCGTAGGCGCTAAAGTTCCTTTCAAATATACCCTTGAGCTACTATGTCTATCTATATACGTTGCAACAGTCACCGTCACGCCACTGTTAATTCTGGTGTGACCATTTGTATAGAATACGTCCCGAACAGTAACATCCTTATTGAAGGTTGCGTCGGTTGAACTATTATTTATCGTCAAGTCTACCGTATCCACCTCGCCATTAAAGGTTACTACCGCACTATTCATGTACAATATTTCTTCTGTCGTAACATCCTTATTAAAGACAGTTCCCTGATTACTATACAGATAAATACTCTTGGAAGCATCCACTATACCATCAAAGGTCACTTCGCTATAGCTATTGACTGTCAACGTTCCCACAGTCACTACATCCTCAAAGGTTGATTCACTATAGTTATTGATTACAACCGTAGTAGCCGTAACAGCTCCACCCATTACAGCTGTTCCAGATTCACCCAAAGTTAAAGTAGTAACATTAACCTCACCGGTCACCTCTACATCACTGCTTTTGTTCGTGGTAACACTTGTGGCAGTAATATCCCCATCAACAGTATAGACGCCATTAATGATAACCTCACCCTTGTTATCCTTGTAATATCCCTTAGAACTATAAGTGCCTGTTCCAACTTCATAAGTGGTTAAGTTTGTAATACTTTCTGTTACTACAAGCTTCATAGTGCCGGTTGCTTTTGCATCCGAAAGTGCATGAAAGCTTGCCACAGAACCTCCGTTCATGTAAAACTCTAAGCCACAATCCTCATTGGTCAAATTACCATTTTGTGCACCGTAAATCGCTAACACCGAACCACCATTCACTGTAATTCGGACCTTGTTTCCTGAATCGGAGTTGCGTATTCCGTAAATTGTATACTCACTTAAATCGCCTGTATAAACCGCTGTCTCATAATCAGCCTCTCCATCTTTATCATCATCAAGATAAATGGCAGTCCCCTCATCACAGCCACTCAAAACAACAGAATTACCAGATAGATAAATCATTTTATTCTCGCTATCTACTGTGATACGTCCATCCTGATTTGTCTGAATTCCTTCACCTTCTGTAACCACCATATTCAATGTAAGCTCTGCCACATTGCCATTCTTACCTGTCACAAGAATCACTACCTTCTTGCCGGATTCATTGACTTCTGTAGTGCTTCCACAAATCTTACCATCCTTAAGCTCTAACCCTGTTGGAAGACTATATGTCTCATCAACTGCATAGGTCACTTCACCTTCCGCACTGTCATTACTAATCGATACCGTTGACAAATCATATACTGGGTTTTCTTCCGTATAGGTCTCCCCAGACTTAACAACCGGATCTGCCACTGTCTTACCTAACACAATTGTATCACCAGTAAATGTAATATTCACAACAGTTGGTTTATTACCCATGGTGAAGGTATAGGAACCCTCCTCTCCAACAATATCTGTCGGATTGGCATCTCCCTCTGCTGTCAGAGTTACACCCGTAACCGAATATCCTTCATTCGCAGCAGTTTTCACTGTCACTCCTGTTCCATAGCAAGAATAATACTGTTCTCCGCCAAACGGATGCTTTACATAATTAGTGGAAAGAGAGACATTTCCACCCTTCTCTAGATACTCTACATCCAGTGGATAATACAGGGCTCCCAATGTAGCAACATCCTGGGTCATGGTTCCACCATTAAAATAAACCATTGCAGCACTATACTTACCCTCATCATTCGTAGTTCCGGCAAAAGTTGCATCTAATGTTCCTTCTAGCAACAATCTTCCTTCCTGATAGTACAGTTCCTTGTTAACCTTAACTGTTACATCCTTCGGAATATAATAATATCCTGATGTGAGATATAGGGTATCTAATGTAAAATCCTCTGTAAATGCAATCCGTCCCGCATAATACTTTGCACCATCATAGCTTGCGATAGCCTCGCCATAACCTGATGTAGATGGGTCAATCTCTACATCCTCTGGCAAAACACAATTGTCTGCAATTTGCATATTCAACATTTCGCCTTCTGCTAGACAATTATATAAATAGGAATTATAGTCACCAACCTTCACCAATGTAACTCCGTCCAAGCTGACATCAATATCACCAGTTTCCTTTCCTGAGCCATAATTATAATATGGTTCTAGAGAGCCATTGATTGTGGTATTGGTAAAACTAACATCGGTTGTACCTTTCGTAGTCGCACTAGAACAACCATATATATAATTGTTATATGTGGTTGAACCATATGTTCCACCAATTACATCCAAATCCAGATTACCATCAATATTGACACTATTAACGGCATATAAATACTGACTGGAACAATTGTCCATTTCAACTTTCACGTCCCCTTCGATTGTCGTATTACCACCACTTAGACCATACAGGTAATCCTTGACTGTTGCATTGGAAATTTTACAATCTATAGTTCCGCCACAACCTCCATTGTACATGTATACGCCATATAAGCCATTCGCCGTAACATCTTTCACATTACATTCAATATTACCTGTAACACCTTGCACTTCTGCTGCATACAGATAATAATCAACATTCACATTATTAATATTCACCGACACATTGCCATTACTAGCGCAGTCATCCGTACCATATAAATATGGGAAATTAGAGTCCGATATTGTCACCTTAACATCACCAGCTATATTGGTATAGGACGTACCATAAGTAGTATAAGAATAATTAGGCTTTGCGTCTTTGTTGATATTCTTAAATGTAATATCGACATCTCCGCCTATACCTGCTTTATTTTTTCCATATACTCCATATAAATAAGTATAATATCCACCATCGACCACTGATGTAACGTTGCCGGCAACATCAGAATAGTAAACACCATAATAATAAGGCATTGTTGTAGAGGAATTAGCATTGTAAGTATTACTAATTACATTACCTTGAATCGAACCATAATAGCTAACATACACATAATTGCTCGTAACACAGTTCTCACCAAAATCAAAGGTCATATCCTTTCCTACAGACGCATAACTAACACCATACACCGTGTTAAAAGTACCCTTTTCTATATTGATATCTGCCCAACCCTTAATTGCACTTAAACTAGAGTTATTATATCCATATGCACCATACAAGTATGGTGCTTTTCCGCCTTTATAATTAAAGGTAAAATTACCGCCCACTAAATCAGCGCCGTCATTATAAGAACCATATACACCATACACACCACCATATGTATTGGTAGATTCCTCTCGGCTACCATACAAATTGAGCGTAACATCGCCACCCGCTTTTGCAGAATACATACCATAATTGTAACAAATATCAATATTGCTACCTGTTTCATATGTAAAATCACCAGAAATCGATGTGTAGTAATTCAACATATAAATATTATTGGAACGAACATTGTTGACATAGGCATTAACAGAGCCATCTACATCTACGTAATAATTCGTCGCATAAAAATTATATAGATTATATCCCGAATCTGGTATGGCTGTTGGATTACAATTCACATCAATGTTACCAACTACAATACAATTCTTCTCTGTTTCCGAATTGTAAGTACCATTTACACCATAGAAATAATTTGACACAACTGCAGAACCTGTAATATCAATGTCTAATGCGGTATTAGTGTTCTTCCCTGCATTCAAATCCGCATAACAGCTACCATATGCAGCCGACATCGTACCACCGGAAATATCGAAATCCATTAAAGTTGTTGCTGTTCCATCCGATGTAACAGCTCCCGATTGCGCACCAACAAAATAATTATAAGTTCCATCAATAATATCAATATTAACAGGAGTACCTGAACAATTAGTGGTTGTGTAAGGTGTCTCATTCAAAACATAAGTACTGCCTACTACACCCTTGTTATATTGAATATTAATTCCCGTTACATCTGCATTCTTCAAATCAACAGAGGATTTGTACGCACCCATTACAGTGGAAGTAGACGTAGTTGATTCCGTATCCACAACAATATCAATTGCGCGTGCACCATCTACCATAATCTTAGATTCATAGGCGCCAAACAATGTACCAGGAACATTACCACCATATAAACGAATCGCGATACCTGTTGAATTCTCCACATCCATCTCGCCCTGATATACACAGTACACTACTGGTGCAAATCCGCTGCTGATTGTCACAGAAATTGGAGTAGTAGTTATTTGCTGATAAACACCGTACACGCTAGGTCCTGCAATTACATCTGTAGAACCGTCAACGGTTGCCATGGTTTCTCCCTCATCGATAATACCATCCCTATCTGTATCAATATAGAAGTTATTCAACATCTTCTCAGATGTAGAATTGGCAGATTCTACAATAATAACAGAATTACCATTCAAATTGATGCCGATTGGACTCTTTTTCTCTGTATCCTCCTCATTGTAAATATAAGTAATTCCTTTGCTAGTATCCACATCGGTCAACACGATAGTCCCCTCTGTAGAATCCCCTTCCGTTGCAAATACAGTAGGATTGACAAATAAGCTTGTTCCCAACAACAAACCTACTATCAATCCGAATGCATACCGTTTTTTCTTTCCTCGCAACATGCTTCTCCTCCATTTCTTGTAATTATGACTGTTTCCGTACACTTAAAACTATATCATTTTCAAAGAAAGTGCCCTGTATCCCTTTTCACAAGGCACATTCCCACACTTATGGTCATTTTATCTCTTTTATGCAACTATAACAACGTGTATTTATCTGATTAACTCATTTTCGTCGTTTTCCACAACGAGCTTTGTCATTGTTTTACAGAAGATTTTACTTTAGATAACAACCTTTCCGTGAGCCGCGCATCCTCACGGAGTGTTTTTATGATATAGAAAATTACTCAACGAGGAATTTCCTATATCATAAAAAACTCCCTACAAACAGATGCACGCATTTGCGTCCGTTCATAGGAAGTTTCTAACTCACAAGCCACAATCTAAATACCCTACAACCTCTTCCGGTTAAATAAAAGAATTGCGCCCACAAGCTGTATCACTATCAAGACCACTACAATACCAAGTGCCCAATAAAAGTCTTCTACCTCACCCACTCTCGACAACAAACCGGACGACTCCATCAGCTTCGTCGGCAAATACTTTTGCAAATCCGGCACCATACTTAACATATAAGAAACAAAGAATACTGCACCAGTTCCTACTGTTACACCAGCCGCGGAATCGAAAAGTACTGACATGAGCATCATAAGACTCAATAACCATATCCCTAGCAGGTAGACGCAAAACGCACTAACTGCTACATGTTCTGCGATGCTATTATCCCAAAAATACGCATTATATGCATAGGTAATTCCGTAGCACATCCAATAATTCACAGACCACAACAAGGTTAAAATAAAGCTTTTCCCAACAATAATTTTCCATCTAGCCATTCCCTTAGTAATAACATTGATTAAGGTTCCCCGTTGATATTCCACAACTAAAATTCCGCTGAACATCAAAAGAAACACAATCATTGCCATAGGAACATTTTTGTAATACTGTGTCCATGACGTCATGGCATCCACTGTCACTTCTCCAATAATGATACCAGATTCCTCAAGACTCTCTGAGAAATTCTCCATCAGCCACGGCGTAAGCTTTGCAATTGCCGGATTCATCACTCCAAATAAAATGAACACAATAATTAAAATGGTGAACTTCCCATTTCGAATGACTTCCATCCATTCTTTCTTAACAAATGCTACTAATTGTCTCATTGGTTCACCACCTCCATGAATAAGTCTTCTAGATTTGGCTCCAACATTTCCATGCGTTGAATAGAAATATCCTGCTCCACCAAAATTCGCATCATGGCTTTCATATCCTGCTCTGTCCTTTTTTCATACAAAAGCTTTGAACCACTAAGAAATTTTGCATCTTCACAGATAGTTCCAAATCGTTCTGCATCCTCTGGACAACAGAAATCAATCTCTAGTCCAGCTCCACCCCGAACATTTTTCACTTCCTCCAAGGTTCCTGTTAGCGCAATCTTTCCTGCGTGCAAAAAGGCAATCTTATCGCAAATGCGTTCCACATCCGACAGAATATGGGTAGAAAAAATAACTGTCGTTTCATTCTTAACTGCAGATAAAATATCTAAAATCTCTTTTCTTCCCACCGGGTCAAGAGCAGATGTAGGCTCATCACAAATCAAAAGTTCTGGCGATGAAAGTAACGCCTGAGCAATTCCCAATCTCTGCTTCATTCCTCTTGAAAACCCCTGAATCCTCTTGTTGTCCTTAGAAAGTCCAACCATGTCCAACATATCTGGAATTCGTTTCTTTGCCTGCTCCGCTGACGTTCCTGTAACATCCGCACACAGCTTCAAATACTCCGTTGGCGTCATATAATTGTAAAACTCTGGTACATCTGGTAAATAACCAATATAGCGATTGGTCTTATTCTGACCATAGGTAACCTTCTCATCCTTGACTCTAATTTCTCCGGCATCTGGTTCATAAAGCCCCAACACCATCTTCATAGTAGTCGTCTTTCCTGCACCATTTTGTCCAATAAAACCAAACACGGATTTTTCCGGCACATTGAAGCTTAGTCCATCAAGAATCTGTCGGCTACCAAATCGCTTTGAAACATCTTGAATCGTCAAAATATTCATCTACGCATCCTCTTTTCCTAATAAGAAATATGCAATTGGCCCCCAAAATTGCATTCCTACAATGGCAATCACCAACCACAACACACGATTACCACGCTTATATGTGGTGTGTGTCAAAATGTGACGCAAGGTCACCACCAATAACACAATTTCTGCAATCGCCACTGGTATTAAAAATGGTAAAATTTCTTGTAACTCAACTGGGTTCATAATCATATCCTCCTTTTACATTTCATTTATTAAAATTCAATTCCTTACGATTTACCAATGCTTGAAATTCTGGTTTATCATGTAAACCAGCAAATGCTGGATGTTGCAAATTCTCTCCAATGGATGCCAACACCGTTTTAGGATTTCGCGGTAGCATATTGTAGTTGTCCATCTTCTTTAAATGATTATCCAACCTATCGAAATACTCATCTCCATGTAGATAAGCTGCATTCAGAATGAAATCAATGGCACCATCCACAAATACGGTTAAGTTTTCTAATGCTGCCTGCTCCATTCCATTCGTCGCATAAAACAACGCCTTTGTATATATAAATTGCAAATACGAATTCGGATGTAGTTTATCCAATTCATAAGCGTCCACAAGCTTCTGCGTTCTTTCAATCGTAGTAAGTGCTACTTTTTTGTCACTCAGATTCGACATAATATAAAAAGTACTATTCCCCACCATACTTAGTAAATTTGCAAAAATATTAACCTGATTCCACTCCGTTGCCTTCTCCATTTGACCTGTCATTTGATATGCTTGTACTAACATCAATTCCGCTCCATCTTTACGCCTTTGCAAATCCTGATATGGTTGCAATTTCTCAATAGCAGCTTGCGGATTTCCTCTTATCAATTCAATGCTAGCCTGATAAATGTTTGCTTCGGTACAGATATTGACATCTTCACTCTTTTCCTGTATATGTTCGCATAAATGAATCATTTCCTCCAATATCTTTGGCTGGTCTTCTATTTTTGCCATCGTATAGTGATTTAACAACAATATCACAATCTGCAAAAGCGCTGGGCAACAAGCATAATAACGTCGTATAAAATCCCTAACATCTTCGATTACCTCTACAAACTTGTGCTTCGAAAAATCTTCTGCAAATCTATTATAATATTCTCTAATCTGCTCTACACTAAGCCATGCTTGATATCCCATCAACTCATCAATCGTTATATCATAATAAGACGCTAACCTTGGTATCTGGGCAACATCTGGCAAGCTGACACCCTTTTCCCATTTTGACACAGATGCTTTCGACACTCCCAAAAAGTCCGCTACCACCTCCTGAGTAACTCCCTTCTCTCGTCTCAATGCCACCAGGTTATCTGCAATTTTTAAGTTATTCAAGTTCCATCCACCTTCTCCCTAATCTTCCAAAACCCAAATATTATCTCTACTTTGTTTCATTCATATGACCGTTAGCGTTTCATATATTCTTTTTCACATATAAGTATACTTAATTAACTGGCAGTTGACAATAGATTTACAGTTAACTACCAACAAAGAAAAATCAACCACCGCGATACTCTTTTAGCATATTAGAAACTACTTTTCTAAACAAATTACTGTCTAAATGTAATTTCTCTTGTTTCACAATCCATCGCATCAATAATCGTTAATGGTTCTAGCTGATATCCAATATTTCTGATAATTCTTCCGCCTGTCTGAAATCCTTTTCAACAGCAATCCAGATTACAAAAAACATTCAAAATTAGCAAATTCATTATATACACAAAAGAATAAAGGCAACCGTTTTTCAACGATTGCCTTATGGACGTGCGAGAGAGGATTCGAATTTTAAAGACCTTGAAAAACTACTAAATGAAAGGAGTTGCAACATATCCTAAACAAGGTCAGCAAAATGTCAGCATACCAAATTCAATATATTTGATTCTGTGAGAAACGGCTCTTACATATTAAACAATTGAGCATCATGAAAAAAGGGGTATTCCACACTTTGAGAATACCCCTTAACTACATATTTTGAATTATTATTTTTCTTTACCACATTTAGCACATTTTTCTACTTCCATATTCTTATAAGTTGCATCTTCTACCTTTACCTTAATCTTATTTCCTGTATTTGTACTATAGATACAACCACCAAAGTACCCATTTTTAGTACAACCTGTAAATTCTGTATTCTCTGCCATCCAATCTAAGATAAATCTTCCTACCTGACTTTCCCAGTCATACGTGTTGTTATATTCATAATAAAAATCTTCCACAGTACAGTTATACTTATTGGCATAGGCTTCTGCTATTAATGGTTCGCATTCTTCTAACTTTGCTCTATAAGCATCCATGTGTGCACCGACTTCATCATCTGTACCTGTAAAACCACAAGCAGAACATTTCATTTCATCGTCATACACATAAGTTTCTTCAGTTACTTTCTTCTTTGTTGTGGTTGTGAACCACTCATGAAAGCAACCAATCTCTTTAGAAGTTGTATAAGATGTCTTAGTAACACCATTATTGTTTGCACTTGCTACCTGCACCTTGTAAGCAACTGAATTACTTACTTTCTTATTTTTCACTGTCACTGATACAGTGTTTTTTAATTTCTTACCATTGTACGCACTTACAGTTTTATAAGTGACTTTCCCCTTTTTCCATTTGTTTGTTTTTTCAACATAGTTGTATTGAGTTAATTTAATTTTATATTTCTTGATTCCATATTTTTTTGCTTTCTTATCTTTCTTGAAAGTTATCTTGATATTCTTCTTTCCAGATACTTTTGCAGTAACCTTTGTTACACGAGCCTTTGGTTTCTTTGCGGCTTCTACTGTGGTAACGTCAGAGAAGATAAATCCCACGCATAATACAGTAACAAATACAATAAATACTTTCTTAATTGTTTTCATAAGCATTCCCCTTCTTGTTAATCTTTTATCCATTCTTTGTTACAATGCTGACATGTTCCTACTTGCTTTGTTACGGTTTGGTACTCTGCCGGACTTACTTCTACTTCGATATAGTTACCTGTTGAGGATGCTCCTGAACAACCCCATGTTGAACCATTCAAGGCATTATATTCTTCCTGAGTATATGTTTTGGTTGTATAACCATACTTAGTATTTAAATAACTGATTATATAATTAACAAACTTACAACCAATAGTATTATTTACAAAATTTTCATTTTCGTCATATAAATCTGAGAACGATAAATTATTTTCCTGTAAAAATTTATTTTCTATGGTAATATATTCCTCAGCACGTCTACTTCCATAAGTTGTGGTGTGGTTACTTATTTTATCAATATCACCTGTCATACCACAGCCATCGCACTTAAATTCTTCTGTTTTTTCAGTGACTGCTGCCTTTTTTTCCTCTTGATGAGTTTTAGATTCCCACAACCAATCGTGAAAACAACCAATCTCTTTAGAGGTTGTGTAAGATGTCTTAGTAACACCATTCTTGTTTGCACTTGCTACCTGCACCTTATAAGCAACTGCATTACTTACTTTCTTATTTTTCACTGTAACTGATACAGTGTTTTTAATTTTTTTACCTTTATATGCACTTACAGTTTTATAAGTGACTTTCCCCTTTTTCCATTTGTTTGTTTTTTCAACATAGTTGTATTGAGTCAATTTAACCTTATATTTCTTGATTCCATATTTCTTGGCTTTCTTATCCTTCTTAAAGGTTATTTTAATATTTTTCTTTCCAGATACTTTTGCAGTAACCTTTGTAACACGAGCCTTTGGTTTCTTTGCGGCTTCAACTGTGGTAACGTCAGAGAAGATAAATCCCACACATAACACCGTAACGAATACAATCAGTGCTTTTTTAATTGCTCTCATAGTTAACCCCTTTCTTATTTGAATCTTATAGTATCATTTTTCTAATAGTGATTATACACCTAAAAAAAGGAGCATTACCACATATTTTTGAAAGAAAAATGACAATAACAGTACACTCGGATATTCGCACGTAGTCAAATACTAATCAATTAAATAAAATCTATATAGGTCTTGTAAAAGGGAGATTTTATGATGATTAGTTATGAGCCATTGTTTGAAACAATGAGAAAGAAAAAAATCACATCTTATCAATTAGCAAAAATGGGATTTGCTAGGTCAACATATTATTCGATTCAGCAGGGAAATAGTATTTCAACCAATACATTGAATCAGCTATGTAAATTACTACAATGTACTGTTTCAGATATATTAGAGTATAAGGACGAGGAAAACTAAGATAAAATGTAATGCTTGTGGTAAGATAGGTAAAGTTGCAATAGTTGGTAAACACATGATTGATTATAGAGCAAAATTCATAGAGTATATCTGCTTATCAAATTCTAAATGAAGATTCAAAACAGATATCAATTGCATTTAATAAGCATCTATCTGTCAGCATCAAATTTTATTCCTGTCATCCAACAGATATATTGTAAATATTTGGTGTTTATATATGTTTTAGATAACTCCAAAGTTTCCTTCCTTATAAATTGGGATTTGTCATTTTGTATTTTTACGTTTTTCCTTGATGATTACTTTTATCACAATGCATATCAGCAACACTACAAGGGTAAATGCTCCGTCCGCCAAAAGGCTTGTATACCAAGGTGCTGACTGCATAGCATAAAATTTGGGATGGGTTTTGAAGTCCCATATATAATAAAGAGTTCGTAAGACAAATGCACCCATAACTGCCCCAATTATGCTATTTAGCATTTCGTTCAGTCTCTTCATACAATCATACTCCTTTGCAAAATTGGAAGTTATCTATTGTTCTAACTAACTTTCCTTATTTTACAAGGCTTCCAGAGCCTTAAATCGTGAACTTGTATGTATTTTCCCTTGTTTTT